>NZ_PHLZ01000018.1:0-43082 GCF_002832345.1 Helicobacter pylori | reverse complement strand
GCTTTCCTTTCAGTTTCATTTCTAGCTTGGGAGAGACAGTCTTTATAAGCTTTGACGCTCTCTTTAGCTTCTTCTAAAAGTTTTCTCGCTTCAGGGGTGAGTAATTTCTCGCATTCTTTTCTTTCAGCTTCGTTTTTGGCTTGAGATACGCAATCCAAATAAGCTTTAACGCTTTTTTTAGCTTCTTCTAATAGTTTTCTCGCTTCAGGCGTGAGTAATTTCTCACACTCTTTTTTCTCATCTTCAGTTTTGGCTTGAGATACGCAGTCTTTATAAGCTTTAACGCTTTTTTTAGCTTCTTCTAATAGTTTTTTCGCTTCAGGCGTGAGTAATTTCTCACATTCTTTTCTTTCAGCTTCGTTTTTGGCTCTTGATACACAATCCAAATAAACCCTAACGCTCTCTTTAGCTAAAACCTTTTTCTGCAAGTCTTTAGGGAGATCTTTGACACACCTTTTTTTCTCAGCTTCGGTTTTAGCGTTTTTCAAACAATCTAGCGCTTGATTCTCTAAAAGTTTTTTCGCTTCAGGGGTGAGTAATTTCTCACACTCTTTTTTCTCATCTTCAGTTTTGGCTTGAGATACGCAATCCAAATAAGCTTTAACGCTTTTTTTAGCTTCTTCTAATAGTTTTCTCGCTTCAGGGGTGAGTAATTTCTCACACTCTTTTTTCTCATCTTCAGTTTTGGCTTGAGATACGCAATCCAAATAAGCCTTAACGCTCTCTTTGGCTTCTTCTTCTAAAAGTTTTTTCGCTTCAGGGGTGAGTAATTTCTCACACTCTTTTTTCTCATCTTCAGTTTTGGCTTGAGATGCGCAGTCTTTATAAGCTTTCAGACTCTCTTTAGCTAAAATATCGCTTTGTAAGTCTTTAGGGAGATCTTTCAAACACTTTTTTCGTTCTTCATCGGTTTTAGCGTTTTTCAAACAATCTAGAACCTGTTGTTCTAACTTTTTTTTCGCTTCAGGCGTGAGTAATTTCTCGCATTCTTGTTTCTCTTTTTCATTCCTAGCTCTTGAAACGCAGTCCTTGTAAGCCTTGACGCTCATATCAGCTAGTAGTTCTTTTTGCAAGTCTTGGGGAATATTTTTCAAGCACTCGTTTCGTTCTTCATCGGTTTTAGCGTTTTTCAAACAATCTAGCGCTTGTTGTTTCAATCTTTCTATAGCTTCTTTAGACAAGCCTTTCAAGCATTCATTTTTCTCAGCCTCTGTTTTGGCGTTTTTGATACAATCCTTATACTCTTGAAGCTCTTTTTGAAGCTCTAATTCCTTACGGAATTTCTCTCTAATATCAGGGTCATTTATGAGTTTTAGGCACTCGTTTCGTTCTTCATCGGTTTTAGCGTTTTTCAAACAATCCAGCGCCACTTGAACTTTTTGTTGGTTCAGTAAGCTTTTTTTCAGGTTTTCATCTTTGATTAAATCTAAACACTTGATCCTTTCTTCTTCAGTTTTAGCATTTTTGATGCAGTCATTATAAGCCTCTAGAGTCTTTTTCATTTGATCTTGAAGTTTTTTGTCTTTGATAAGCTTCAAACATTCTTCATAGTTGCCGCCATTACTAATGCATTCATAAAAGGCTCTCAATGGGTTTTTGTCCTCAATTTCTGCAATATTTAAATAGTTGTATAAGGTTCTATTGGGATCGTCATTGAAGAAAAGATTCTTATCGATCATATTGCCTTTTTCATTCCGTTCTTTCAGCAATCGGTTATACTCTTGCCTTATTTGGATTTCATCATTGACATAAAGATTCCTGTCTTTGCTAAAACGAGAGCTTTTATCTTCCAAAGGCATGAAGTAGTGAAAAATGCTTCTAGAAAATAAGATAATCACGATAAGAACAGCGACTACAATGCCACTAATAATGTATTTCTTTTTGCTTCCTTTGATAATCTCTTGATCGTTAGAGTCGTTAGTTATTTCTTCTGACTTGTCTCCATCAAAATTGGTTTGAGTTTCTGTGGGGTTGTCAAGATGATGATCTGAGCTTTCTTCGGATTCTTTTGAAGAATCTTCAAAATGATTGACTTCTGTCGCTTCTTCATTGGATAAATCTTGGGGTGAATGTTGTTGGGTTTTTTTAGAAGTTTCATCATCAATTAAGTCCATTTGAGTTTCTTCTTGATACCCATTATTTTCTTGATCGTCTTCTTCGTTCAGTTCTTGGGTTTCTTCATCTAAATTTTTTTGCTGAGTGAAAGGTCTTTTATTATCAACTAATTTTCTGGCTTTTTTGAATAACCTGTCTGCTAGACTGCCATTGCTAGATTCTGAAGTTTCATCACCACCAGAATCTATTTGAGTTTGGGTTTCTTTTAATTCGTATTCATCAAAATTGGTTTCAGTTTCTGTGGGGTTGTCAAGATGATGATCTGAGCTTTCTTTGGATTCTTTTGAAGAATCTTCAAAGCGATTGACTTCTGTCGCTTCTTCATTGGATAAATCTTGGGGTGAATGTTGTTGGGCTTTTTTAGAAGTTTCAAGTTTGTCGTTTTCTTCATTCATGTCTTAACGCCTTTTTATTTATCTCTGACAAGAGGGAGCTTTTTAATCACACGCTCCAATTCACCATAATTTTTGATATTGTAATTTTTTGTCAATGGATTTTTCCCATAGCCTTTATTGATCACTGTTACAAGGGCTTTGTCTTTAATGAGCTTAAACTTTTCTGCAATTTCATTGACTCTATACCATCTCAATCCTAAATTGGTCATGTTAGGATCAATGGCAGCATCAGTCATGCTCAATTTCCCATCAGGTTGAACCACAAAAATAGCAGGTTGGAGAGTGATGTTTTTGAAACCAAAATAAGTGAATGTGCCATCATCAAAAATTTCAGAGGGCATAATATGTTTAGAGCGTTTTTCAGGCGCTTGGTAGTAATTGTAGTTTCTAGGCACAGGGTTTCTTTTTAACGCATTATGCACATATTGGGTCTCTAGCGCCTTTGCTTGATCTAAGATAATTTTTTGTTTTTCTTCTCTTATTTTTTCTTTATTGATAATCTGTTCATTGCTCGCCATCATTACTCTATTAATGTAGGCTGTGGTGTTAAGATTTTCTTGCTTAATCAATTCTCTCTGCCTCTTTGCTTCTTCTCTCTTTTTTAATTCCTCTTCAATAACGCTAGAAACTTCGTGTCTTTGTGGGTATTCTAATTTAACTGTTAGATACGCTGAAGCAAAATTATCTTTTTGAGCTATTCTCAAAATGAATTGATACAAGGCTTTATTGGTCCGCACAACAAGATTGGTTCTCCAAGCGCTATCACTAGGAGATAATTCTATGGAATTATCCTCAGGGCTTTTTTGAGGTTTATCTGTCTTAATACTGATTTTATCCTTGGCTCTTTGCTTGATTGTCTCTTCAGCTTGTTTCTTGTTGAGTTCTTCAATTTGTTTGAGCGCATTAGCTTGAGCCTGTTCTTGCATGTCCTCTAGTCGTTCCATTTGGTCTAATTCATTTTCTCGTTGTTGCTTGATCAATTCGCTAAGATTTTTGTTATTGCTCAAATTTTGTGGGTTACTCATAGCGTTAGTGAGATTTTCTAAATTGGCTCTATTTTTTGCACGTTCTTCTTTTCTTTTTTCTCTTTTATCTTTTTGTGCTTTTTGCGCCTGTTCTTTAGCTTCTTTTTCTTTTTCTAGAGCTTTTTTTTGTTCTTCTAATTCTTTAGGGTCAGGCGCATCTACGATAAGTTTTTTTGTTTTTAAAAATTCTTGGTAATCTCTTGTCATTAGGGCAAAATTCACTGCTTCTTTTTCAAACATGAGATTACTTTTTACCGATTTAGGTTGAATGAATATATGATTAGAATTAGGCACAATACTCCAACCTTTATTGAAACCTGTTGTGATGTAAGAAATAGTTTCATCTTTTTCAAGTTGGATCACAGTAACATTGTCTAATGAAGTCCAAATCGTAATAGGTTTTTCATCGCCCAAATAAGCAATCTTCTTATTCACCACTTTCACCCTACCACGATTAAAATTTTTAATGTCAGGTGCTGCTGCTTCTATTACGCTAGATAAAAATAAATAACCAAGACAGAAACAGCCAACAATTTTTTTAAAAAATGCCTGCTCCATCAACAATTCCTCTTAAAAAATATTTGTAATTGTAACACAAGAATAAAGTGGCTTATCCTTTAAACATAGCTCCACCAACTCTTCCCACCATTAAGGTATCTCTTTCTCTGTCCATCCTGCTACCATCTATAGAGACAGAGCTGAAAATGGTATTAACGATCGCATTGATACTCTCAATAATCGTCTCTATGAAACCTTTTAAAATAAATAGAGTGATCAAACTCGCAATAGTTGAATCGATACCTAGTCCCCCTTGATTGATGTTTTGTATAGCAACAGAGGGCGTTATGGTCAAATTGAATGCCAATAATGCCAAAACACCAAAGAGCAAAATAGGAATGGCTAGAACCAAGATAAACAAATTATTAATAAACCATATCAATATATTTTTCATAGAATCTTTGAACCAATCTAGCACAATCAAACATACCGCAATAGGGAACACAATACCGCTAAAAGCCCCCGCTATCAAAGGTTTCACAACCACAGTGCTTATTCTCATAATGATAGTTACTTGCATGAAAATGGCGAATAAAGAAATACCTGCCACTTGCAAGCCTTGTAACAAACTAGGAGCGTTGTTGCCAACATTAGAAAAAACAGCTCTTACTGCAGGTAAAATTGAATTAACAGTGTAATTCAGCACTAAATCTAAAGCCCAAAAAAGAACTTGATTCAGTCCAAAAGCGCCTGCTAAACCAAAATAAATAGAATAAGAGATTTTATAAAGATAACCAAAACCTGCATAGGCGATAAAAGAGACCATCGCCATTTTGAATAATGTCCCCCCAATAAATCGCATGTATTCAAAACCTATGTTAAGCTGAATGCCGTTTGAAATATCCCTCAATTTCATAAAAGAAATAAAAACAAAAATCCCAAAAACAATATAAATCAGGTAAGAAACAAAATCAAGATATGACCCTTGCCCTATGATAATATCAGGCAGATTGACTACACCATATGCAGGAAGAACAGCAGCGTCCGCTCCTTTGACAACAGATTCTAATGCGGCAAAAGCAAGCATGGCTGTAGTGTTGTTTTGCAGTTTATTTGCAGTGAATTCTTTACCAATCAGCCAAATTAAACCATCAGCTGTAATATTCGTAGAAGCTTGAGCGGTTATTGAGCTAATTATTTGTAAAAGAATATTGCCTTTCACATTGTCCTCAACACCGCCTTTGGTAAAATTCTGAATCTTGTTGCTCAAATTGTCTAGCACGCTATCCATGGATACATCTATGTTTTTATTTATCAATGCGTTCCAACCAAAATTACAGCCACTTGATGGCGTTAGAGCAAAACCTTGTATAGCCGTAGCAACACTTGCCCATGCCGATCCCCATAAAGGACCTAAAGTATTCAAATATTTCACCAGATTGCTAGCGGCTAAACTTGTGGCTAATGGTGTGCTAAGCGCTTCGATCACACCCTGCCCTGAACTCTTTCCACTCCCTGATGCACCAATAGATGTATAGCCCGTCAAAATATCTGCAAAACTTTTGTTGGTTAAAACATAACTCGGTATCAGCATGCAATAAACTGTTTGGTAAATTTTGAGATTTGAAACAATGGGCAAATCAATAGCTTTTAACCAATTAGGAACAATGAGAAAAAAACTTATGATCGTTACTAAAAAAGTCCTTTTAATATTAAACATGCTCTTATTGCTTTAACGCCTTATTTTTTGATTCCACTTCTTTAATCTTTCTCAAAATTTCGCTTACCGTCTGTTCGTTTTGTAAATCTGTGATTTGAATGTCAAACACTTTGAATCCAAAAGGATTGATGATAAGATTTTCTTGAGAAGAGTTACCTCTAGCAAAATCATAATAAATAGTCACTTGTTTTTTAGTAATATATTCATAATTTTCCATTGTATCCGGTGTGATTTTGATGGTAATGAAAAATGTTAATCTCGTTAAGGGACTATTTTTGACTTTTTCTCTTTGTATGTTAGAGCTAATGATAGCTTCTGCTCGGACTTTATCTACGAATTGTCTGATATTTTCATTGAACATTCTCATTGCTTGGGTTTGGAAACTCACATCGCAATACTGCATTAGTTGATCCTTGCGATCCCTCAAGGAATTTTTGCTATAACCAAACAGCAATGAGACAAATTTTGAAGTTGCGCTATCCACAACAGCTTCAGAATTGACAATTTGTCTAGCATCGGAGCGTTTAACAATTTTAAATTCTCCTGTGTATCGATCAATGCCATAAACAAATATATCCGTTTTCTTCAAAGGCATCATCATCACAATACTCGTTACAGCGGCGATATTGAGCACCATAGAGAGATAAAAAGCCCTTTTGAAAGTTCTATTGGCCTTATTGAGTTTTGCCAATCTATCAAGGGCTATCACACCCCCAACCAAATTTTCATCAATCAAGACTTCCTCGTTTTTTTTCCCTAACATGCGACAGCTTTATTGTTTAGTTATTAGTTTGTTGGTTGTAGAACTTGAGAAATTTTTTCATTAAGAACCCCTTAAAATAATCTCGATTATAGCAAAATTTCTGTAAAAACATATATTTGAAAAAACCTTTCAGTAATGAAATTTTAGAAGCGCCTAATTTAAAGAGATAAGACAATCACAACTCTAGAGAGAGAATGGTATAATAACAAAACAATTTCTCAATTTAATTCTTGAAAGGAGTTTCATGAACGCTACAACAGAGCATCATGGATCCAATGCGCTAAACGCCCCATTACCTAGCAACTCACAGAGCAATGATCTTTTAAATTTGCTAGACTCGTTATATCCCAAAGGGAGTTTAGGGGAGCAAAGATTTCACGAAGCTTTAAAGAATCAAGAAGAGTTGAAAAATATCCTGATAGAAATAGAAAAGCTACCGCAAGAAAAAAGGTATGAACTTCTGATGCAGATAGGACAAGCCAAACAAAGAATAATGGAAGCATACGCTCATTCATTCTTAGGATATATAGGGGGACTAGAGCATCTGTTAGGATTGTGTATGGGTGGGATATTTGTTTTGTTTGCAATCTATTTTGTATTTTTAAGAACTAGCAAAAACATGGAGCTAGTGGAAAGTCTAAAAACAAAACTAAAACTTCAGTATTTTTACTATGCCTTTGGTGTAGGTGCGGTTTTGTTTTTTGGATTAGAAACAATTAGATCTATTTATGAACTATATATATTAGGAATTGGTAGCACTAACGACAAGGTGCTCTTTGTTTTGAAAAACATTTGCTTCATAGGTATGGGTTATTTGATTTATAAAGTTATTAAGGTTATTGGTATAAAAAATTTTATCAATGGTCTTTTCACTTCAAAGAAACAAGAGCAATAAGGAGAAACAACAATGAAACTGAGAGCAAGTGTTTTAATCGGTGCGACAATTCTGTGCTTAACTTTAAGCGCGTGCAGTAATTATGCGAAAAAAGTGGTGAAACAAAAGAACCATGTTTATACGCCTGTGTATAATGAACTGATAGAGAAGTATAGTGAGATACCCTTAAATGACAAACTCAAAGACACACCATTCATGGTGCAAGTGAAGTTGCCAAATTACAAGGACTATTTGTTGGATAATAAACAAGTTGTACTAACTTTCAAACTTGTTCATCATTCTAAAAAGATTACGCTCATAGGCGATGCCAATAAGATCCTTCAATACAAGAATTACTTCCAAGCTAATGGAGCAAGATCTGACATTGATTTTTACTTGCAGCCTACTTTAAATCAAAAGGGTGTGGTGATGATAGCGAGTAACTATAATGATAATCCTAACAACAAAGAACAACCACAGACCTTTGATGTGTTGCAAGGAAGTCAGCCAATGCTAGGAGCTAACACAAAAAACTTGCATGGCTATGATGTGAGTGGAGCAAACAACAAGCAAGTGATCAATGAAGTGGCAAGAGAAAAAGCCCAGCTGGAAAAAATCAATCAGTATTACAAAACTCTCTTACAAGACAAGGAACAAGAATATACCACTAGGAAAAATAACCAACGAGAAATTTTAGAAACATTGAGTAATCGTGCAGGTTATCAAATGAGACAGAATGTGATTAGTTCTGAGATTTTTAAGAATGGCAACTTGAACATGCAAGCCAAAGAGGAAGAAGTTAGGGAGAAGCTACAAGAAGAAAGAGAGAATGAATACTTGCGCAATCAGATCAGAAGTTTGCTCAGTGGTAAGTGATTGAAAGAAAAGGAGAGAGTAGATTTTTCTAAGGGTAGAGAGAAACGCCAATAGGCGTTAGCCTTACTTGATAGGTAAGGCGATCAATTAGGTAATCTTTTTAAAGCACTCATCATTTTTTAATCCTGTCTCTGCCTGAGACGAATACTTTTCAAACTGAATTTTGTTAGTTACACCGAGATTTTTTGTTCGTTTTCTGCATCAAGCATTTTGCACTCCTTTTTCTTTCATGTATTTTTCAAGATCAAATTTCATCAGCAAATCCCTAACATAGTCGTTATATTGTTCAATGGTTTTTAGATTAGCGTAGAAATTCATTTCTTCATCTGTCATCACAAACAATTTTAATAGCGGGAGCTTAGTGCCATACAATTCTATTTGCGAGTCCATTTCTCTAATACTCATCTTGAACATGATGGGCTTACTGAAGAAAGGCAGAAATATTCCAAGAATTGATCGATCAAATTTGGAGAATAAGAAATTAGGATTCTCTACAATGGCATGCAACAGCTCCATAGTCTCACTCTCAAGCAATCGATAAACCTTTTTAAATTTATCAACACCAATACTTTTGATAACAGCGCGATAATCTTTCATGTAATTTCTTAGAACCTTATCTAACGCTCCCTTGTTTGTATGCATCTGTTTGAAAAAATCATGCATGGTTTTTATTTGATCTATGATTTTCTTTTTTTCATCAGTGTTTAAAAGTTCGTTCTCCTGCAAGCTCTCAATAAGTTTTTCTTTCTTATCTTTTGAGTTGGCAATCATTGAGAAGAGTTTTCGCATGTTATTACTCATATCGCTCTTGATCCTTTCAATGGATTTGGTTTCTCTTTAGATTGTTCAGATCGTAAAAGTTTATATTGAAATTATACAATATCTGTTGTGTGAAAATTTCAGAGCGGTCATAATTCAAAGAGCAAGAAACTATTTTTTAACCATAAAATATTGTTTCAACCACTCCTATATCTATTTTTCAAAACCTACAAAAAACGCTTTCACAAATAGCTCTAAAAACCGATTTAAAAAAGTTTTAATGCTATATATTATTTTTAAAAAGCAAGATCGGTCGTAAAAATGCGTTACAACTAAATGGTCAAGATAACTCAACTTTCAAAAAGGAGTCTTAAGTAATAAAATCATAATGTTCAGCTAGTAATCTATTGCCTTGTTGATCAAACAAAGCTCTGCGTGAAAGATGAAAAAATTTCACCTTTAGATAGTTAATACACCACTAGAGTCTTACTTGAGAGACACTCATTTTATTAGCGGTTTTGTCTGATTTGCTGCTACCAAAACTATTACCAACCAAAGCAGATCCCATGTTTTTGATACTATCGAATCCATTTTTCAGCACTTCTGCCATAAAATTCTTGATATTGTCCATAGGCAAATTAAATTTTTTCCCTAATGCTTCATTAAGTCCCATCATTAACATCAGAAAGAACAAAAAATTTAATATCATAGAAAACAAATCACTGGATAAACTTGTAAAAAGATTTGTTCCGCCACCCAACAAAGAAGCTAAAATTTTTCCCATGATCAGTCCTTTTATTTTTGGTTGTGTAAGTTCTTGCTTGTTCGGATCTCTAATGCGTGTTTTAGTAGGAAGCATTTCACAATAGCACACCTAAAGCTACTAAGAAAATTCTTGAATCTAAGATTACTCATGAAATCAAGCGATAAGTAACAACCAATCGCAAACAAATCAAATATTTTGCCACCAAACAAGCCATATCCTTTTTGTTTTTATCTCCTAATTATAGCAAATTTTTCTCAATATTAATTTGGAAAACCACCACCATATCAAAAACAAATTACTAACACACTAGATGCAGAATTATTTTTAAAAAACACTCCTTTAAATTTAAAATCATGGGGTTTTAGGATTTGAATACCAAAAATCGATTGTTTTTTCAAATAAGCTAGCTTTGGGTATGCGCTTAAAAAGATTTTAGTTTTTAGTCAGTAAGGTTTTATGCTAATGTTTGGAAATAAGGAAATTTCTCTAGATCAAGTCTTGATCAAGTCTTGAGAAATTTTTGAACGAATCATAAGAACCAATTTTGCCATTGAGTCATAAGCATGATTAGCTTCATTGTGAAATTTGCGTGGCTTAAGAGATAGTATTTGCTTATTATACTGAGAGAAACGAGTAGCAAAAGATAAGTAGTGTAATAAAAAAAGCTAGGTTTTATTATAAGAGCAAACAAGAATAATATTGGATAAACTAAAATCACCCCTGCCCCATAAGAAAAAAGCGCTATTAAAAAACCTATAACGATAGAGCTGATATTGAACAGCCTATAATAAAGGCTGTATTTATCTAAATGTTTGTTGAAAGAATGTTTGAATTGTAAAAAGTTTTGTTTTAATTTGCTTAATTTGCTAATCGGTCGTTTCATTTTGGTTTTGAAAGAACTAATTCAAGGCGGTGAACCTATAAAGGAGCATAGGAAACAATAAGTATTTTACAAAACCACCCTAATCTAACTCCAAATCTCAAAGAATACCCCACTTGCTGATACTAACGTGCGGTATAGCACAAACCAACGATTTGTTTGTTTATGCCAAAAAAAGAACAGAAAACATCTGTTAAAGAATAAAGGAGTTTTCCATCTAAAAAACACAAATCTATTATATAGAAATAATCTTAAGAGAAACTTAAAAAATACCAACAAGCCGCATACAAGCAAGAAAAACATAACACCATAAAACCTAGATTTTACTTACCTTTTGGATATGGAAAAATTTTGATTCATAGTTTTGTAAAAATTGTGGTAAAATGTATTGATATTTTTTGAAATTTTAAGGTTACAAAAACTATAAGATGCTTGCAAAAATCGTTTTTAGCTCGTTGGTTGCGTTTGGAGTTTTGTCGGCTAATGTGGAGCAGTTTGGTTCATTCTTTAACGAGATAAAAAAAGAACAAGAAGAAGTGGCTGCAAAAGAAGACGCTCTTAAGGCTCGCAAGAAGCTCTTAAACAATACGCATGATTTCTTAGAAGACTTGATTTTTAGAAAACAAAAAATCAAAGAGCTTATGGATCATAGAGCTAAAGTTCTTTCAGACTTAGAAAACAAATACAAAAAAGAAAAAGAGGCTCTAGAGAAAGAGACAAGAGGTAAAATCCTTACTGCTAAGTCAAAGGCTTATGGGGATCTAGAGCAAGCCTTAAAAGATAACCCTCTCTATAGGAAACTTCTTCCTAACCCTTATGCCTATGTTTTAAACCAAGAAACATTCACCAAAGAAGATAAGGATCGTTTGAGTTATTACTACCCCCAGGTGAAAACGAGCAGTATTTTTAAAAAAACCACCGCTACCACTAAAGATAAGGCTCAGGCTTTGCTTCAAATGGGTGTGTTTTCTTTAGATGAAGAACAAAACAAAAAAGCGAGCCGATTAGCTTTATCTTACAAGCAAGCGATTGAAGAATATTCCAATAACGTTTCTAATTTATTGAGCAGAAAAGAATTGGATAATATAGATTATTACTTACAGCTTGAAAGAAACAAGTTTGACTCCAAAGCAAAAGATATTGCTCAAAAAGCTACTAACACGCTTATTTTTAACTCGGAACGCTTGGCGTTTAGCATGGCGATTGATAAGATTAATGAGAAATACTTAAGGGGCTATGAGGCTTTTTCTAACTTGTTGAAAAATGTCAAAGATGATGTGGAATTGAATACTCTGACTAAAAACTTCACCAACCAAAAATTGAGTTTCGCACAAAAACAAAAATTGTGTTTGTTGGTTTTAGACAGCTTCAATTTTGATACCCAATCCAAAAAATCTATATTAAAAAAGACTAATGAATACAATATCTTTGTAGATAGCGATCCTATGATGCATGACAAAACCACTATGCAAAAAGAACACTACAAGATATTTAATTTCTTCAAAACAGTGGTTTCTGCATACCGAAACAATGTTGCCAAGAATAACCCCTTTGAATAAGAAAGGAGACGCTCTTGAAAAGTATCTTCAAAAAATTAGGTTCTGTCGCTCTTTATTCTTTAGTTGTTTATGGGGGCTTAAACGCTATCAATACAGCATTGTTACCGAGTGAATACAAAAAATTGGTGGCTTTAGGCTTTAAAAAAATCACAACACTCCATCAAGGACATGACGGCAAAGAAATTACAAAAGAGGAAAAAGAATTCGCCACTAACGCTTTGAGAGAAAAATTACGGAATGATAGGGCGAGAGCAGAGCAAATTCAAAAGAATATTGAAGCGTTTGAAAAAAAGAACAACTCTTCTGTTCAAAAAAAAGCGGCTAAGCACAGAGGATTGCAAGAATTAAACGAAACTAACGCTAACCCTTTGAATGACAACCCTAATGGCAATTCTTCCACTAAAACCAAATCTAATAAAGATGATAACTTTGATGAGATGATCAATAAGGTGAATGAATCTTTTGTAAAACCTGTTGCTCCGCTTGTGCCTGATGAGTGGAGAACGCCTGAAATTGAAATCATTATCAATGAGTGTATTATTTCAAGCAACGATTACGATGGGTTAAGAAAGTGTTTGATCAAAGGCATCAAGGATCAAAAAATTCTTACCCCCTTATTAGAAAAAATTCAAGAAATAGAGACAGAAAATAACAAGTTTTCTAGACAACACTTGAGTGGTTTAAAACTCGCTCTTAATAACAGCAACAATAGAACTTTTCTTATAGCTTCGTGTGCTATTTGTGAGAAGAGAAAAAAAGAAATGGAGCAAGAAAATAACTACCAAGATACTACAAATGCAAGTGAGTTTGGAGCTACTGATACAAAAGAAAATGAAGCAAAAGATGCAGCATTCTCAAACAATCGCTCTAAATCTGAACTGCCCAATAGCGTCATTAATCAAATAGAACAAAGTATCGCTCATGGAAAAAATAGCGATCCAAATTATTAGCTCAAAAAACAACTAGAGAAACAAATCCCAAAGGTTAGAAATCATAGCCTATCGTCTCAGAAAAATCATTTAACAATGATCTTACTTGATTGCCTTTCTTGTAGGTATTGCCGCTTACTTTGTTCTAGGGATCTTTCTAATGCGTCCAACTCCTCTAAATAATTTAAAAAGACCTTGTTGTGAGCTAACATAAGCTTTCTGATTCCTTTGATGAAATTTTTATTTTTTAGGCTTTCTACAAGCGTCTGTGAAGCAGTGATTAAGGAAGCTGTACCTCCAATGTTGCTCTGATATGCCTTTAGAGAAGTTTCTAAACGCTCTCTTATATTTTGTTTTTCTTGCTCGATTCTCAGCTTCCCCTCACAATAAAGAACTAAAATTTTATCGGATATTCCGCATTGCTGCTCAGCAGTGTTTTGGTCTAAGGGATTGATTTTCATATAGGTTAATAAAAGTTCAGGGCTAGACATATAAGTCTTGAAAATCACATCTTCTGAGATGAAAAATAACTCATTCGCTTCAAAATTGGCTTTCAATAACGCTAAATCTCCTCTCAAAGCAATGGCCGCTTTTTTGATGTTTAGAGCATCTTCTTGACCTATTTTATCATTAGCGCTAGGGCTAGTGGTTGAAAAAATCTCATCTAGGTTTTTGAGCACTTGTTGGTTGGTCTCTTCGTAGGTGCTATCAAGTTGCTTTAAGCCACTTGTTATATCTTCTGCCATCAAAACAGACAAGAGCAAAAAAGAAGATATGGTATTTTTCACGAGTGTTTTCATTTGACAATAACTTTAGAGCTAGCAATGTTTCTTGCTGTCGTTTCTCTTTCTAATTTCAGTTGTTCTTCCCAAAGGTCGGCTTTTTTTTCAAGATTCTCTATATAGTTTAAATGATTTTCTGCGTTTAAGATAGCAACTTCTATGAGCGCGTTCAAATCTACTGATCCTTTTAAGGTTTTGATTTCTCCATTGATCCCATTCAAATAAGCGATATTTTGAAAATCTGCATCACTCAGTTTATTTTGAATAAGGGCTACAATCATTCTGTAATTCTGAATAACCTGTTCCATAAGGCATGCTGAAATTTTTAGCCCATCAAGATAGGGGCATTTTGTGGGTGCTAGAGTGAATGTTTCAATGATTCCAAATGGTGCGCCCATGCTTGAAAAAAAACTAAGAGCAGGCGCGTAGATGGCACTTTGAAACAAAGCCTGACCCGTTAGGGAATTATAGTCAATAAGGGTCGCTTTTTGCATAGCTGTTTTCAACCATGTTTCAAAACTTTCTAAGGTTTCTTCAAACGCCTTGATACCAATCGTATTGTAAGCGATGTATTGAGCGTTGTCAGAAGAACTTCCCAGAGCTTGAGAAAGCATTTCCATTTGTGTTTTTAGGGTAACGCTTGGTTCAAAGCTATTTTTTAACGCTTCTAAGAGAGCGTTTTGCTGGTTCATTTTGAGCTTGATTATTTCGTTATTTTTTTGGAGCGCAATTTGCATGTTTTGGATTTCTGTTTGGGTATTAATTTTTTGTTTTTCCACGATCATTTTGACATTCCCTCCCAATGCGCTAAGCGCGCTTGAATACCCTTCCATGACGCCAAGCAAGATGTCTGAACCTGCAAAAAACCCCCCTGTCATGCTATTGACACCATTAATAACGCCATTAGCCCCTTTTAACATAGCGCTCATGGTTGCAAGCTGAGTCCTCAATTCTCCCTCTATTTGCGCTTGAATGGCTTTTTCTTTGGCACTAGATTGAGCCTCTATAGCTTTTAATTCGGCTTGAGCGGTTTTTTGTTTGGCCTGTGCATCCGCCTGAATGGCTTTTAAGGCGGGTTCAAGCGTTATTACTGCCCCTGCACCATTTAAAGACAAGCCACAAAAAGTTAAGAAAGAAAATATGCTTAAAAAACATTTCACATCTCTTTCCTCACTTCACGATTATTTTAGTTTGCACCCTTTCTGTTAAGTAGCTATCTTTTTGCCCCTTAAGTTTGTCTTTGATGTAATCAAGATAAGTCAAATGCGATTTCAAAAAAGATTTATTCGCTACTATATTGTAATTATATAGCGAGCTTATGTTAGAAATCGCTTGAGTGTCATAGGTGCTAGTAGCTAATCCTGATTGATTAAGTATCATTTGAGAAGCGTTTTGCAACAAATTGGTATTGTTTTTCACAAATTCTATATAGTATTCTCTCAAAATTTCTGCTACTTTTTCAGCATAGCAATAAACAGCAAGAACTTTGTCCCCAATAGGGCATGCAGGAGTGGTCATAGGATTAGTGCCTGAAGTTAGGGCATTAGTGGCTAACGCTTGGTATTTGGCATAAACAGTGGGCATAGAAACACTCATGGGCGTCATAGAAATTTGCATGCAACTAAAAAACACTTTTGATGAGCCAACAAGTGCACCTAAAGCGGTGCAGCTATCAAGGGAATCGGCTGTATCATTCATTGAGCTGTTGCTTGCTTGAGAACGCAGTTGCTCTTGTAGAGCTAGGGCGTATTTTGGTGCTGCGCTTGTAATATTGCCTAAGATACCGCTCATCATTTCAACCGTTGTTGGCACGCTAGGAACAGCGATTTGATTCGTCGCATAAGCTTCAATAGCGCTAGGATTTTTAGGGGTGGTGTTACTCGCTAAAATGCTTGCAATCTGACTATTAACAGCACTAATTTGTGCACCTTGCGTGTTGCCTTGTGCGTTAAATTCCCCTGTTAATTTGCTGATATTTAAGATATTGTTCCCCACAGCCATGCTTTGATCGTTAAAACCCTGATACAATTGGTTGTATTGTTGGTTAGCGGCTTTCATAGGCATGCTTACGGCTTCAGCGATGCTTTGATTGTATTGGGTCATGATAGCGGTCATTTGCGGATTAGTAAATCCCACAACAATAGGAATAATCGCTGCTGACATAGCACCCGCTACTATTCCTGCAAATGGCCCTGCAACACCACTTGTGCTTGAGATGATTGAGGAAATTTCCGATAAGAATCCTGCAGAAGATGATTCATATATAGCTTGTGTACCTGCCATGTTAATACCCCCTAGTTAATACCCTAAGATCGGTGGTAAAAACGATGAATCTGAGTATGTTGGTGCATAACCATACATGAAAGGATTGTTTGGACCGTAATCGCCCATCATTTGGCTCATGAGAAGATTTTGAATGCCCCACATCGCATTGATACCTAGATTATCATTAGGTTGAAAACTCCCTAAACTTATGTCGTCAAACTTGATATTAACATTCTTATCGTTATAGTCATTGAGTATGGCCACTTTTTGCTCTAGGGTTTCTTTAGGGATCTCTATTTTTAGTTGATCTCTAGAAACAAGCCCCACGCTATTTAGTGCCATATCTTCAGGACTAATATCTTTTATATCAGTGTTTTGGTCAGCGTTAAGCGGAGCATTAAACATGCCAATGATAAGACACCAAGCAAATAGTAATTTAATTTTATAAAAATTCGTTTTCATACTTTTGACTCCTTTATTCTTATTTTTAGCACTATTCTAGCGCATTAACACCACTCAATCGTTGTTTTTGTTTTGATTTTTTTGATCGAGCATTTTGTTTGTTACTTCATCAATGTTTTGAAAATACTTTTCAAAAAGCTCTTTCTTTTTAGCTTCAACGCTCATATCAATTTGAATCCAATTAGGAATAATGGAGTCCATGATTAAATGCGTGAAGTCATAGGCATGATTGGTTGGGTATATTTTGTTCTGAACATAGTATTCTAAAAAATTCGCTTGAACAAAAAAATTCTCTATATCGCTCTGCATATCCTCGCTTATGTTGTTATTGATAGGTTTTTCTAGTAATCTGAGAATCCTATACGACTGCATGATAGTTTCTAGCATGAAGTAAACATAAACATAAACTAATGAGACAAAAGAATTATTGGCTTTAAATGAGCTTGCGTCATTTTTCCCACTTTGAAGAGAAATTAATCTTGATAATGTTTTTTGGGGATCTTGCCCATCGTTTATTTCTTTAAAAAAGCGGAAGTCTAGATCCTGATTACTGAGAAATGACTTGACAAAATGGAGATTAGCATTGAGACTATCTATGAGACCTGAATAAAGGTGTTCTGTTTTGACATCATCTATATTTAAAACATTCTCATAAAACACATTAACATGGTCTTCTAAGAAATTGGAAAAATCATAAAGAGTGGTAAGGTTTTGTTCAGTGATTTCGCCCTCCATTTCTTCTTCTATGAAGTCCAATTCTTCTTTCAGTTCAAAAAGATAATTAGAAAAACTATCCAAAATCGTCAAGACATCATTTTCTAAAATTTTCAATAATTTTTGTTCACGCAAACTTTGTTTCATTTTAATACTCCTTTATTTGTTGATACATTTGCCTTAGGGCCTGATATTTATCTATGATACTATGGTTTTGGACAATCTTGTCAATTTCTTTGACAAATACAGTATCTGTGGATAAAATTTTCAAATATTCTTTAGGAATGCCTCTCAAATTAAAACTAGCGATAACGCTAGGGCTTCCATCCTGTTTGTAGAGAATTTTCCTGTCTAGTCCCTTAGTGATGATTTCAAATTCTTTTTCTGTAACATTAGCTAATCTTTGGTAATCAGAAAGATTGCCCCCATCGTTTCTCAAAAAAATCTTTGTAGGGCATTGTTCTCTAATAGTATCAGCAATAGGGCAAGCCAAAAGATCAGTGATGCTTTGAGTCGCAAGCCTGACAATAGCGTTTCTTTTCCTTGCAGTTTTTAGCATGTCTCTTACAAAATAAGCGACCTTTGGATCGCCTAAATATTTCCAAGCTTCATCAATATCTAAGACAAATCTACGCCCATCCATTGCCTCTTGAATACGAGCGAAAAGGTAAAAACAAATAAAGGGCGAAACATCATTATTGTCTAAGAAACTTGACCCATCAATGCCAATAATCGTTTTTGAAAAATCCAAGCGATCTGTTGCTTTATTGTCAAAAAGCCATTGAAATTCACCATTGGTTGATTTGCAAAAAGGCGCTAATCGCGCAACAAGCCCATTAGGATCATTGTGGTCTTTTCCGAAAGCATTAATAAGTTGAGTGATGGGATAATCTAGGTTCATATCTCCTGTGATAAGGTTGGTTACTGCCGCTGCAAGCGTATTAGAATCTGCTAGGCTAAAAGAGATGCTGTTGCCATTTTCATCTTTTTCATCGCTTTTGGTTGCTAAGTTTTTCACAAGCTCTTTGACAACAGAAATAGCTGTTTGTTTTTGCTCCATTGTTGCATTGGATTTTTGCACACAAGCCGCCCAAGCAAAAGGATTTAATCCCGTATCTGTCCCTAGCTCAATCTTGACATACTCCCCACCCATTGCGACAATATTCCCATAAGCGCCATAATCTTTATCCATATAGACCATAGTGAGTTTTTGCTTGTCTTTGCTGACATTAGCAGGAAAATTGTGAACAAATTGTCCCATAGCGTTCAAGGTCATTGACATAAACACTGTCTTACCTGAACCGGTTGAGCCAAGTATCAAAGTGTGTCCCGCTGAAGCTGAACCAAAATCAGTAGGCATGTGGAAGTTCAGATAAAAAGGCGAATTGATTTCGCTTTTTAGCGTCATCACACTATTGCCCCAAGCGTTATTCTCTTGATTGCCATCAAAACTCATAGCCCTCATAGCGATGAAATCAGCAAAATTATTAGAAGTTACATCAAAAATAAAAGGAAGCGTGATAAAAGAGCAATGTTTGGCAAAAAAGTAATTTTCCATAGAGAAAGTCGCTGCGTTGGCTAAAAAACCTTTAGCGTTAAGACTAGAGACGCATTCCTTAACGCTTTGTTTCATTTTTTCAAAGCTATCAGCAAACAACACTAAAGAATTACCATAACTGCCTAGCGTAATATCACCATTACCCACTAATTCGCTCAAGCAACCTAAAGTCATGCCTTGCTCTTTAGAGCCTCCACTAATAATAATTCTTCTAGAGGTGAAAGCCAGTTTGTCCTTTAAAACCTGTGAGTTTTTAGGCGAATAAGCATGCATAAAGATGAATTCGCTGTCTAGAGCGTTGATTTTATCAAACAAATCGCTCTGTGATTTAGGGGCGTATTCACTGATCTCAATCGCGCTAAAATATTTTTCACTCAAATCATCATTTAAGATTTTTCCATGCTTATTGGCAAAATAAACTTCTTTCACCCCACCATGCATTTTTTCCTTGAGATACAAGTCTTTTCTGTTGCAAATAAAAGGGGCTTCATTCATTCCCACCAAAAAATTATAAAACTCGCATTGTTTGGAGTAAATAACGCCATCTTTAGTGTATTCTTTCAATCTAATGGGGTGGTATTTACTCAATAGCTCTTCTATGAGCTCTATCCTATCCTTGAAGTTCTCAAGCTTGGCTCTAATAATCCTTTGAAACTCTTCAAAATTATTGTCTGCAAAATGCTTTTTATTCATAACGGGTTCATTGAGAGTGTCTAATAAATCTTGCTCTATGGTGAGATAAAAACTAATATCATAAAAACTTTCTCTCTTTTGCTTCTCGTTATAGGCCCGCATAAAATCATTAGAAAAAGCAAGGCTATAGTCCCTATTGGTTTCATCAACAACGATTTTCTTTTTAATAGTGTGGAAATAGAACTTGAATTCAGGGGTAACAAAATTCCTAAAAACGCTATAAATAGAAGCGTGTAACTCTATGAGATCTTTTTTGGAAGTGGTTAAAAAATCAATGCCTCCCAATTTGATTGTGCCTAAAAGAGAATAGTTGTTAGTAAGGATCACTCCATCATCTAAAAAACATTCATAGTTATTCGCTAGATAGGAGTTTGCAGCGCTCACAAGCCTGTCTTCTCTGTTTGGATTTAAGTGGATGTCATTAGCCATTTCTTTACTAGGCTTCATGGAAAAAATGCTCATGAACGCTTTGTTTTTCACGCCCTTAAACAAAAAAGGTTTTTTAAATTTCATCGCTCGCTCCATTCTTTGATAAAGCCTATAATCCTTCTTGAATCCAAGAGCTACAAGCACAATAACAATCGCTACAATCAAAACAGGTTCATAGGCTTGAAAAAGAATAACAGATAATACAATTGTTACAAACAATATAAATATAGAAGAATAAATAAAAGTTTCAGGGAAACCAAACAACCTATTCCCCCCATCAAACAAGACTTTAAAAAAGGGATTGACACCCTTTTGCATGTCTGCTTTAAGCTCTTCTATTTTTTGAAATTGGCGCTTTTGAACCTCTTGCTCTATGATTAGCTTTTTTTGTTCGTCAGCTTGTTTGCTTGCCACAAACACCCCTCTCTTTATAGATATACCGCTTCACATGTAATCGTATAAAAGATTTTTTTGAGAGACTCTACGGTGCTAATATGTTTCAAAAGATCATTAGGATCATAAGAATTGAATACGGCCAATAAAACATTATATAGCTTATCATCGCATAGAATTTCTCTTGTTTCCCCACGCAATGACAGAAAGCAGCGTTGTTTGTTGGTCGTGCTGATGCTTTTGAAAGTAAAAAAGTCTTTCACTTCAGGATTGATCTGCAATTCTACATTCAATCCCATTTCTTTACCCTTTTCATCAAAGATTTTTTCAATAATTGGATCGTAATGCTTCAAATCCTTTATTTTTTTAAGGACTCTATTGACAATCACGAAATCAAAAACTTCATCTTTGATAATATCGGGATTGACTTCTTTGAAAGTTACTTTCTTGTCTTTCAAATTTTTGATAGTCGCTTTAAAACTATCAAAATCTAAATTCGTATAAACACGCCCGTTGGGAGTGTTTTTTTCTTTTTCTAGCGCTTCTTTTTTGGCTTGATTATCATCATTTGCTGACCCATACGAACTGAAAACAACGAAACCTAAGAGAACTTTCAAAAAAAAGCCTCTTAGTTTTTTATTACTATTATTATTGTTGATCAATTTAGCTAGCTCCTCCACTCTCGCCAATATTGAAGCCAAACTTAGTGCTCAAATAGATAATGCCACCTGCCACCGCTAACATAGCTATGGGCTGCGCATAAGCAAAAACAGTCGCCTGACCTCTTTTGATGTCATCAGAGATTTTCCAAATATCTGCTATGCCTTTGACCCCTAGAGCGCAACCACCTACGATCGCTAGAACAGAAATGATCTGAATCACCAAAGTTTTAGTTTCACTAACGCCTGTTGCAGGACTGGTGACCGCCATTAAAGGATTGGTCGTTATCACTAGCCCTAAAGTTACTACAACTTTCTTGTAGCTGTCAGTGATTCTTGTAAAAAATTTCATGCGTTTCCTTTCAAATTGAAATCAATCGCTTGAGTATACCAAAAAAAAGTATTTTTATACTATTCATACAAGTGCTACTTCATAATTTAAATCAAAACCGACGCTTTTGTTTGACAATTGACATCATTCAGGAACAATAAACCTACTTGTCCCAACCATTTTTCTTTCTCAAGTCGTTGTAGAATTGCAGATCTTTAGGATCTTTGATGTATTTTTTAATCGTCTCAGGTTGAAACCTAAAAACAAGCAGAAACAAACCCAAGCTGATCAGAGTGAGAATAAAGCTCCATTTCAAGCAACTCCATAGACCACTAAAGAAACTTTTTTTGAGACTATCTTTGAAAATCTGTCCTATTGATTTGTTTTCCATTTTATTTCCCAATGTGGATCACAAACGCTTAATTGCAAATATATACTTAATGGTAAGCATGACACACACAAACCAAACTATTTTTAGAACGCTTCATGCACTCACCTTGTCCAACCATTTCTCCAACCATCTTTAGCGTTGCATTTGATTTCTTCAAAAAGACTCATTTCTTATTTCTTGTTCTTGTTAAAATTCGTTCATTTTAGCAAATTTTTGTTAATTGTGGGTAAAATGTGAATCGTTCCTAGCCTTTAGACGCCTGCAACGATCGGGCTTTTTTCAATATTAATGAAAAAATGCCAAATATGTTACTGACCCAAGGCAAGATAATCCTTACAAAACAAACTCTTCCAATACAGCTTGATTGTCAGCAATATCCCTTATAGCAGTAAAAGCCCTTTAATAAGGCTAATAAAGGGCGGTGATTTCATTATAGAAGCGTGCATCTATACAAAAAGAATTAAAACATTCAACCAAACATTTCGCTGATTTCATATTTTTTAGCGGCTTTATCCTTAAGCCACAGGGCCACTTCTAAAGCCCCTTTAGCAAAAATAGATCGGTTAGTCGCCGTATGGCTAAGCTCTATGTATTCGCCCTCTAAATAAAACCCTATCGTGTGCTTCCCGGCGACATCGCCCCCCCTTAAAGCGGCTATGCCAATGCTTTCTTTAGAGCGCAAACCTTCTCTGTGAGTGGTGAGAGCGTTTTTTTCATCATACCCCCTAGCCTTAGCGCAAGTTTCATACAAACTCAACGCCGTGCCGCTTGGGGCATCTTTTTTGAGATTGTGGTGCGTTTCTATAATTTCAATATCCGCATCTTTTAATTTCAAAGAAGTTAAAAAGGCTAATTGGTTGAGCATCATAATCCCTATAGACATGTTGTGCGCATGCAAAAGCGGCGCTTTTAAGGCTAATTGTTGCATTTTTTCTAGCGTTTCTTTTTCTAAACCGGTTGTGCCAGAAACTAAAATTTTAGGGCATTCTAAAAGAGCCTCTAGCAAATGATCCACGCCTTTAGGTAAAGAAAAGTCAATCACGCATTCGCAAGCCCTCACAAACGCTTTTAAATCATTGGTTACTAAAGGGGCGTGTGAAAAAGAGCTGAAATCTGTTTCGCATTTTTGTCTGACAAACACGCTAGATAGTGCTAATCCCTTATACCCCCCTTTTAATTCTTCTAAAAGCAGTTTCCCTATACGACCGCTCGCTCCATAAACACCGATTTTCATGCACTTTCCTTGCTTTTAAATTTTATAGCCCCATTTTAAAAGGGTTTAAAATATTATTAGGATCAAGGGCTTTTTTAATGTTCCTAAAAAGCTCCATTTCACTATGATTAAACGCTAAAGGCATGAATTTGGCTTTAGACAAGCCTATGCCATGTTCCCCGCTTAAAGTCCCCTCCAAACTAATGGCGGCCTGAAAAATCTCTTCCATAGCCTTATGGCCTTTTTCTAAATCTTTTTTAGGATCTTCTAGCATGATATTCACATGCACATTGCCATCGCCCGTATGCCCAAAGCAAGGGATTTTAAAGCCGTATTTTTGGCTTATTTTAGCGACTTCTTGTAACAAACTCGGCAAACTAGCCCTAGGAACGGTCACGTCTTCATTCAATTTCTTTTTACCATAAACGCTAATACTTTGAGAAGCGTTACGCCTTGAAAACCATAAATCTTGCTCTTCTTGTTCGTTTTGAGCGATCTTAAAACCAACGCAACCATTGGCTTTGAAATGCTTTTCTATCTCATTGAGTTGCCATGCAATCTGCTCTTTAACCACGCCATCCACTTGAGTGATGAGTATCGCTCCAGCGTCTTTGGGTAAGCCTTTAGAAAATCGCTCTTCAACCGCTTTAATACTCAAATTATCCAAAAATTCCATCGCCACAGGCGTAACGCCGCTGCTCATTGTCTTATAAACAGCGTTCATGGCGTCTTCAATATGGTTAAAAACCCCCATTGCGCTTTGTTTTAGGGGCGGTTTGGCTAAAAGCTTTAAAGTGATTTCAGAAATCACGCCCAAACACCCCTCACTAGCGATCATCAGCCCTGCAACATTAAAGCCGGCGACATCTTTGATCGTTTTTTTGCCTGCCCTTATGATTTCACCATTCGCTAAAACCACCCTTAAAGCCATGACATAGTCTTTAGTGATGCCGTATTTAGCCGCGCGCATGCCACCGGCATTTTCAGCGACATTCCCCCCTAAAGTGCTTTGATTTTCACTCGCTGGATCTGGGGGGTAGAAGAGATTCAATTTTTCCACTTCGTTTTGGAAATGCTTGTTAATCACGCCCGGTTCGACTCTAGCGATTAAATTTTTAGTGTCAATCTCTAAAATCTTATCCAAATGCTTTTCCACGCTTAAAACTAGCCCTCCGCTCACGCTCAACGCCCCCCCTGTAAAACCGCTCCCAGCCCCCCTAGGCACAACGATGATGCGATGCTCGTTGCAATATTTTAAAATCTGGCTGATTTCTCGCTCGTTTCTAGGGAAAATCACACCGCTAGGCAAATGCCTTTCTTTGGTAGCGTCATAGCAATAAGCGTTCAAATGCACTAAATCAGTGAAAAAATCCTCTCCCCCTACTAGGTTTTTAAAGTATTGGATGTGTTGTTTCTCTAACATGTTATTTTTTACCCGCTTCTAGCGCCTTTCTTCGCTCTTCAAGCTCTTTTTCATCTCTTTCTTGATGCTCTTTCGCTCTTTGTTCAAATTCTCTCGCTCTTTGTTCGGCTTTGGCTTTTTTCTTTTCTTCTTTCAAGCGGCGTTTTTCTTCTTTAGAATTTGGTTTTTTCTCTTCTTTAGAAGCGTTGTTCTCTTTAGGAGCGTTTTTGTTTTCGCCTTGTTGGGTGGCGTTATTTCCATTATCTGGCTCTTTAATGGCTTCTTGCTTGATTTCTTGCTCATTTTCTTTGGCATTGACTTTTTCATTGCCTTTATCCATTTCTAAAGCTTTTCTTCTTCCTTCAGTCTCTCTCTCGTCTCTTTCATCATGCTCTTTTTCTCTTTCTTCAAATCCCATAGCCTTTTTGGTGGCTTTGGCTTTTTTCCTTTCATCTCTTAAATAGCGCCTTTCTTCTTTAGCATCAAGTTTTCGCTCTGCTTTTTGGTAGTTTTTCTCTTCTAAAGTAGGAGCGTTTTCTGTGCCTTGATTGGCTTTTTTAGGCTCTTTAATAGCCTCTTGCTTGATTTCTCGTTTAATTTCTCTAGAATCAATCTTTTCTTCCCTCTTTTTAATCCTTACTTCTTTGCGTTTTTCTTTTTTCACTAAAGCGTCATAGTAAGCGAAGTAGTTTTTAGACTGACTGCCTGAAAAAAGTTTCCCCAGCGTGCCTGCATCAATGCCCTCAACCCTAGAAAAAAACGGCGTGGAAGTTTTAGTAACGCCGCTTGTATCCAGCTCTCTTTTTTCTAAAATTTCAAAACTCTCACAGCTTAAAATATTGAGCGTGTTCGTGGTTACAATATAAATCACCCCAACGCTATAAACATTGCACGCTTTTCTTAAATTAGCGATTTTTGGGTCAAACCCATTCAAAAAAGTAACCAACAAATCGGAACTAATAAAATTAATATCAGTATTAGTCGCTCTGATTTGCTCATAGATTTCATCATTAGGAGCGATTAAAAACGCTTGGTTATTAAATTGCCTAAAATAGACTAAATCGCCCTTTCTAGCGACCATTCTTGGAGTGGGTAAATGGCTTTGTTTCATAGACTCAAACGCTCTGAATTTAGCCGTTGCGACGCCATTTTCAACGGCGATAATGACCACTTCAGAATTAACGATTTCATAATCTGAAAGTTTAGTAACGACAAAACCAAACTCCCCCACTTGCAAATCATGAGCCGGAAAACGAATGATTTTTTTAGGCAAATCCACAAATTCTATACTCACTCTTAAGGGTTCTTGCCAAGAGGCTGATTGCAAGCTTATAAAACTCATTAAAAGAAGTCCTATCAAAAGCCTTAACATACAATTCCTTTTAAACATTTTTAAACTTTTTTAAATGCCACAAAATAGCTAAAGACAATCCGGTGGTTTTAGCGTATTGAAAATCCATTATAAAATCAAGAGCTTTTGATCGCTCTAAAAACAGCACTTCAATCTTTTCTGTATCAATCCCCCCACCCTTTGAAACCCTCAAATTCTTATGCACTTCAGCGTAATAGAGCGTTTGCAAACTCCCGCTCAGCCCAGTCGCGCTATAAAATTGGCCTATGGTTTCTAAATTTTTAGGGCTAATTTGATAACCGCATTCTTCTAGCGCTTCTTCGCAAGCGATTTCTTCTAAACTCTTATTAGCTTTATCCACAAGCCCCGCGCACAATTCATAAGTGTATCCGTCAATATTTTGATCTTGATCGCGCTTAAAATGAAAATGGCGCGCATAAATGGCTGGGCGGAATTGTTTCACAATCACAAAGCAATCGGATTCTTTTTCATAGAGTAAAACCGCCACGCTGTCTAAAGACTTAATAATATCCCATGTTTTCTTAGTATTCTCTTCATTATAATGCATGCGTTTTAATTCTATGAAATTAGAGCTAGAACAAGGCTCTAAATACACACTGGAATCATCTATTAAAGATTTTTGATTGAAAGCATTCTTAAAATAAGACATTAAAAACCCTCCAAAAGATAAAATGAATTTTTTTCAAAAGGATGGGTTTTAAAAAGTTCTTCTAATTTTTGCTTAGAATGCTGAGCTTTTTCTAAAAAAACCTCTCTTTGCTTGCCGTATAATTTGCTTTTAGCGGTGCGGATATAGCCTAAAGGATTAATCGGGCGGGAGTTTTTATACACGCCAAAATGCAAATGCGGTCCGGTGCTTAAACCGGTGCTTCCCACTCTTCCTATGATTTGCCCTTTTTTAACGAACGAGCCTTTTTTCAACCCCTTAGCGAACGCACTCATGTGAGCATACACCAAGCGCAATTCATTCAAATGGATTTCAACCACATTCCCATACCCCGCCCTAACCCCTATAAAACCCACACGACCATCTGAAGCAGAATGGATCAAACTGCCATGTTTAGCCGCATAATCCACGCCGTAATGAGGCCGTCTGACTTTTAAAACAGGATGGAATCTCCCATACGAAAAAGGCGAAGAAATGCGGGTGTATTTCACCGGGGTTTCTAGTAAAAACCCTGCCACTTCTTGCGCTTTTGAATCGTAATAACGCCCGTTTGAATGGGAAAAGAGATAG
Organism: Helicobacter pylori; assembly: GCF_002832345.1. GTDB lineage: Bacteria > Campylobacterota > Campylobacteria > Campylobacterales > Helicobacteraceae > Helicobacter > Helicobacter pylori_CP. Next base: position 16,022 of record NZ_PHLZ01000018.1, on the reverse strand, counting down.
TATTGGTTAGAGCGAGAGCTAACCATTGCCATTTTGATAGTCGGCTGGCCAAACGCTTGCCCCACACGATAATCTCTTGTATAAACGATAGCGATTTTATCGTTTTTTGCTAAGCGTTTAAAAGGCACGCTTTTTTTATACGCGTTCATCAATTGGTTGGCTAAAAGGGGGTCATTGGTGGCTTTGACAATATCTTGATAGGGCGAAGTTTGTAAAGAAAGAAGCAAAGTTTTTTCTTTACGAGTGAATATAATGGGGATAAAATCTAAAAAATAATCCTCCCCTTTTTTATAAATATGGATTTGTAAATCCTGGCTTATAGGGATAAGGGCTTGAATGAGCGTGTTGTTAGCATCTCTTAAAGTGTAATAGGTAACATTGCTTTGGATTTCAGCGCTCAATTCTTTATCTTGAAAACTCAGGTTGTAGTAAAGTTTTTGGGGGATATGGTTTTTTTCTAAAAACCCTAACAGCGTGAGCTTATCCCATACAAGCCTTTCACCCACCAATAAAGTTTGCTTTTTAGCCATTCCATCGGCTTTTAAAAGAACCCCATGGGATAAAAAAGCAACCATTAAAGAATAGATAAAATTTAAAATAATTTTCTTATGAAAAAATACCATGCAGTTGTTTAATGCCTTCAATTGAATCTGTATTTTATTAGTATAACATAAGCCATTAAAGAAAAACGACAAGTTTAAAGCCTAACCTTGTTTTTATAGCTTTATGAAGCGCGTTTTATTGATGCATGGTGGTTTCTCATAAATGGTTTTATCCCACCTAGACCTTTATAGCGTTGGATATTCCCTTTCTAACAATCCGTATCATTGTTAATTTTGAAGTATTTTTTCTAAAATCTTTAACACATCTTTATGGTGCGCTTGGCTTAAAAGTCCAAAAATTTTAAGCATTTCTAAAAACATGAGAGCGTTGGTTTTATTGATGGTTAAAAAAGCATGTTCTTTGAGCATAGCCGTTCTATTTAATAAGGGAGTAGCGGTTTTTAATTCCAAAATAGAAAAGCAAAAATACAGCATGGCTTGAGTTTTAGAGCCATATTGTTGCTCTCTAATAACGATTTCGCTCAACTGATTATCGTTGAAAGAATGAATGAGTAAAGGGTAAGAAATGCGTGAAAGTTCAAAATCCATGCCACCAAATTGATGCGATCTAAATCTTTCTCTTGTAATCATAAAATTATCTTCTATAAATTGTTTTTGTTTTTCTAAATATTTTAAAGTATTTTCTAAATTTTCTAAACTGATTAAACCTAATTGCTTAGCGTAATAAATCATTTCGCTCAATTCATAAAGAGTTTTTACTTTATTATTAGCCCCTAAAAAATGATATTTTTCATCTTTTAAAGTAGTGAGTTCAAATTTTTCTTTATCTTTAATGGGGACATCATAACCGATTTGCCACTCTACATAATGCTTTAAGCTAAAAGGGATTTTTCTAGTCGCTGTTGAAACACCATAATCGCTAAAGGCATGTCTGATTTTCACACGCACTTTGCCTGAAATTGAAGTTAAAGGAATGGAAACCTCAATCACTTTTTCATCATGGTTAATTTTAATCAAACTCACAAGGGTGTCCTTGAAACAATTTTTTAAAGTATTCTAAACGCACTCTTTTATCTTTTAAAAAAGCGTCTTTAATTTCTAAAAAAGCAAAATGATCAATAATAATATCCAAATTACCAAAATAATAAGGGATTTTAGGGGCGATTTCCTTAAAATAATGGATATATTGGTAATAAATCAATTTATCTTGACTGATTCGCACCGCATTAGCGCTTGGCGCGTTTAAAAAAGTTTTGTTGCGTTTGAGAGCGTTAATGTCTCGCATAGGGAAAAAATAGCCCACGCATGCCCCAACCTTTTTAGCGTTAGGGTATTTATCCACATAATTGGCTATATAGTCAAAATCGTTTAAGCATAGCGTCGTATCGCAATCAGTTGGAAAAATAAAACGCCTAATACCTGCATAGTCCATTCGCCCTCGCTCATATAAAGCTATCACAATAGGAAATTCGTTACTCTTAGTGAAAGATTTAGAAGAAACAACCAAAGCGTCTAAAAGCCTGTAATGATCCTTAAATAGCTTTAATTGCTTAAAATTAGCCTCTTTGATGAGATAAGATAAAGGGTGTAACACGCAAATAAACGCCGGCTTTAAAATTGCGAAAGATTTTAAAAAACTTATCCCTAAATCCCTAGATTTCAAATCGTTGTCTATCTCAAAAATGAAATCTTTATTTTTAATATCTTGTTTGATAAAGGAAGTTCTATCGTTATAGGGGGGATTGCCCACGATGATTAAAGGCTCATCTTGGCTAACGCCATAATTTTCTCTTTTAGGATTGGCTAGAGCGTTTATTATTAAAGCACCACACTTAGGGTCAATATCCGCTCCTATTTTTTTAGGGTGGTGGAGTTTTAAAAACTCTTTATTGCCACATGCGGTGTCTAAAAGCGTGTAGTTTTCAATACCAACATGCTTTTTTAAAAGCCTGTAAGCATAATCCACTAAATAAGGGGGCGTGTAGTAAGCCCCTAAATTCACGCTCTCTTGTTTGGTTAAATGTTTGGGAGTGGCGATTAAAATCCCTTACACATCTAGTTGTTTCACGTCTTTAGCATGCGCTTGGATAAAGGCTCTTCTAGGCTCTACTTCATCGCCCATGCAAAGCGAAAAGACTGCATCGGTTTTTTCCAAATCTTCAATTTTGAGTTTGATTAAGCTGCGGTTTTCTTTATGCATGGTCGTTTCCCATAAATCATTAGGGTTCATCTCGCCTAGCCCCTTATAGCGCTGGATATTCGCTCCCTTTTTAGCGTGATTTTCCACTTCTTCTAAAAACGCCAAAATATCCTTATTTTCCAAGAAATCTAAATTATACTCCATAAGCTTTTGATAAGTGTAATGCGCTTCTTCAAACAACACTTCTTTAAAGAGGTTGTCATCTAGGTTAAATTCCACCAAGCCCTTAGGGGTTTGCGTGTGCAAATGCAAGCTTTCTTCAGTAGCAAAAGAGCGTAAGATCTGATAATTCAAGCCCTCTAATTTTTCCAAAATGCTTTTTTCTAAAACTTTCATATCAAGGCTTAAGGCGTCCTTAGTTTCAATGAGAAAGCGTAAAATTTCTAGCAAATTGTAGCGTTTTTCTAATTCCAAAAGTGCGTAGCGGTAATGGCGCGCCACTTTTAACAAATTCATCAAATCGTTCTTGCCAATCCCTTCAATATCCACCGAATTGATGCCATGCTCAATTAAAAAATGATCCAAAGCGACGCTGTCTTTAAGATAAATTTCTGTTTTGCCCTTCTTGTATTTGTAAAGAGGGGCTTGAGCGATATAAACATGCCCTTGTTCAATCAGCGGGCGTAAATAACGATAGAAAAAAGTCATCAGCAAGGTTTGGATATGGCTCCCATCCACATCAGCATCGGTCATGATAATGATTTTATGATAGCGCAATCTTTCTATATCAAAGCTCTCTTGAATGCCACACCCAAAAGCCGTGATCATGTTTTTAATTTCTTCTGATTTTAGGATCTTTGACAAATGGCTTTTTTCCACATTTAAAATCTTACCCTTTAAGGGCAAGATCGCTTGAAAAACCCTATCGCGCCCTTGTTTAGCGCTCCCGCCCGCGCTATCGCCCTCCACTAAAAAGATTTCACTCTCTAAGGGGTCTTTGCTCTGGCAATCGGCTAATTTTCCAGGCAAGGTGCCGACACTCAAATTATCTTTTTTCCTTGTAAGCTCCCTGGCTTTCTTACTGGCTTCTCTGGCTTTTGCGGCTAGTAGGGCTTTATTAGCGATGATTTTAGCTTCGTTAGGGTTTTCTTCTAAAAACTGATGGATTTTATCATAGACTAATTTTGAAACCAACGCGCGCGCATACGAACTGCCGAGTTTGGATTTAGTCTGCCCTTCAAATAACGGCTCGCTCATTTTCAAGCTCACAACAGCGATCAAGCCCTCTTTAATGTCTTCAGAGATGGGGCGCGACTCTTTAGTTTTAATATTATTGTCAATGTATTGTAAAATCGCCTTAGACAAGCCCATTTTAAAGCCCGCCTCATGCGTGCCGCCCTCAGAAGTTTTAATGTTATTCACAAAGCTTAAAGTGTTTTCATTGTAATCATCAGCATACGCCAAAGCGACCTCTATAGAAGTGCGCGTTTCTTCATCCATGCTTTTAAACGCAATAATGGGGGTGAGCAATTCTTTTTTAGCGCTGTCTTTCACGAATTGTTTCAAGCCGTCTTTATAGAAATAAGTCTCTTGCAGTTGGGTTTTTTCTTCTTTGAAAGAAATTTTTAAGCCGTCGTTAAGATACGCCATTTCTTTGAAGCGCTTTTGCAAAATACCCGCTTGAAATTCAACGACCTCCATCACGCTTTCATCAGGGAAAAATTCAATAGTCGTGCCGCTTTCTTTAGCGCTTTTAGTCTTGCCAATGACTTCAAGCTCGCTAATGGGGATACCCTTTTCAAACTCTTGGCGATAGATTTGACCCTCTTTTTTAATGGTCATAATCAAGCGTTTGCTCAAAGCGTTCACAACCGAAACGCCCACGCCATGCAAACCGCCTGAAACCTTATAAGTATCATTATCAAACTTACCCCCCGCATGCAAAATCGTTAAAACCACAGTGCAAGCGGGGATTTTTTCCGTGGGGTGAATATCTACAGGAATGCCTCGCCCGTTATCTTCTACAACGCATGACCCCTCACTAGTCAAAGTGATATTAATCCTATCGCAAAAGCCCGCCATGCTCTCATCTACAGCGTTATCCACGACTTCATACACCATGTGGTGCAACCCACCCACATTGGTATCGCCAATATACATTCCAGGGCGTTTCCTAACCCCCTCTAAGCCTTTTAAAACCTTAATACTATGGCTCTGGTAATTTTGCATTCAATCAAGCCTTTATAGTGTGATTGGCATCATCAAAGTGGAGATTTTAGCGTTCAAGTGGCTTTGCTTTTCATCAAGAGGCTCTTGGATCAAAAAAGGTGAAGAAGGCTCATTGCATTTTAAAACGAATTGCGTTGTCCCTAAAGCGTTTAAGGCTTCAAGGAAAAATTTAGCGTTCACGCCCAAATGAAAGGCTTTTTCAATATCCAAACCTTTTTCAATCTCAACAGAGGTTTTAGCCGTTTCGCTATGCTCAGAATCCAAAGATTCAAACAAAGCGTTATTTTTTTCTAAAGTGAGTTTAATGGTGGAGCTTAAAGAACTGCACAACTTAATGCTCTCTTTAAATTCTTCCTTGCCTAAAGTGAAAGAAGAAATGTATTCTTTGGGGAGGATTTTTTGATAATCGGGGTAATTCCCATCAATAAGCTTGGTGAAAAAAGTGTGCGTTTCGTTTTCAACCACCGCTAGCATGCCATCGCTTTTAAAACTGAAATTTTCATAAAAAAGCTTAAGGATTTCTAATAAAGCCCTTTTAGGCAAAATACAAGAGATGTCTTCTTCAGTGGAATGGATAGAGATTTTTTCTAACTGCGTGTAAGAGAGCCGTTTGGTATCCGTGCCTACCACTGAAAGGGTTTGATGTTTTTGATCAAATTGCATTAAAATACCGGCTAATTCCCTTTTATGGCTAGTTTGCTCAATCACAGGAGCGATCTTTTTAAACGCATCTATTAAAAAGGGGGCATTGACTTCCAAACTCACTTTTGGCTCAATAACAGGGAATTCAGGGAACTCATCAGCGTCAAACATGGGGAGTTTGAAAGAGCTTTTATTTTGTTTGATCACCAAGCTGTCATCTTTAGTCTCTAAAATAATATTGGAGTCCTTCAAACATGAGATAATATCCAAAAACTTTTTCCCGTTGATCGTGCCTACGCCCTCTTTATCGGTGGATTGCGTAAAAATATAGCTTTTTAGCCCAATATCTGAATCGCTGGCTTTTAAAAAAAGCTTTTCTTTAATGACTTCTAAATGGATGTGTGAAGCGATAGAAGAAGCGTCTTTTTTATCCAAAAAAGCTTGCAAGTAGCGCAAAGCATTTTCTAAATCGTTTTTACTAACACTGATTTTCATAGCTGAATAATCCCCTTGAATTTTTGGTCTTAATTATAGCATAAAAGAACGCTTTTTTAAGGGTTTAAGCGTATTCCTACCCCTATACGATTGGAAAAAACATCGTATTCATACAAGCCATCGCCATAGCCGTTAAACCACTGCGCATAAATCCCCACAAAAGGGTTAATGCGATAGGTATAGCCTAAGCGGAAAGCTCCATGCCAGCGATCATAACGCCAGTATTGCGTGAAAATATCATAAAGTTGCAATTCAAAATGATGGCGCCCTCTCCTGTAATCAATTTTAGCGTTACCATACCCCATATAATCAATCAAATTAGGGTTGGATTGATCATAAGGGACATAGGGCCAATAAGCGACCATGATTTTTAGGCCTCCCTTTTCCCACACCAAACGAAACACAGGGCGTTGCCCCGCGCTCACCGAACGACACCCCCCCCAGCGCACATCTTTTTGCCCGTTATAATCTTTAACGATTACAGGCCCTCCTGGGAATTGGTTTTCAGGATTACCTTCTTTATTAAAAGGCTGGTAACATTGCGCGCCTCCCACGCCATTAGAAATGTGCTGCCAACCTATCCAAATCTCAGAAAAATTCCCTATTTTACCCCCAAAAGGTTTAAAATTAATAGGATAAACATAAATGAGTTCAGGCATGAAATTGATCATTCGCATGGGAGCGGATTGGGGGTCATTGTAAATTTGAAACCAGTCAGTTTGGGTATAAGCCAAATACAGCGTGCCTTTAGTCCAAAGAATATGCCTAAATACAGGCACTCTAAAACTGATTTGGAACTTAAACTCATTGCGTTGATACGGGTTGATATTGGGGTGGTACCATTGAAAAATGGGGGTGAAACTATGATAAAAAGGCAGAAAGTAAGTGCCTAGATAATCCATCATGTTTAAATATTTTTTAGCAAAATCCACCCAAGAATGTTCTTTGGGGGCTTTTTGTGGAGGGAGATACCAAGAATTAGATAAATCGTTTTGCGTTTTAATGATGTGCAAATCCTGTTTGCGCAAATAGTAGTTATAATCCACCTTAAAATTATCTTGTGAAAATTTTTTGCTCTCTAATTGACAAACTACAAAAATCATAAAGATCAAAATGCTTTTCATCAAGTATCTTTATTTCACTTAAATTGCAAGATGAAAATCGCTAAAATCACTACAGGCGCGATAAAACGAACGCTAAAATGCCACGCTTTGAAAGCGTTTGCATTAAAGAAATGCTTCGTGGCTAAAAAAGAACGCTTTTTATTTAAAATCCATCCTATAAATAAGACTGAAAACAAGCCTCCCAAAGGCATTAAAAATGAAGAAGTGATGAAATCCAGCCACCCAAACACGCTCTTATGAGCGAAGCTTAAAAACTTAGCGTATCGTTCATTCATAGAAAGAATGACTAAAACGCCTAAAACATACACAACAACCCCTATCCATAGCGACGCTTGAATGCGCGAAAAATTAAAACGATTGATTAAATAAAGCGCTAAAGGCTCTATCAAAGAAACCGTGGAAGTGATCCCGGCAAAAACAAGTGCCATAAAGAAAAAAAGCGAGACAATCTGCCCGCTCATGCCCATTTTAGCGAAAGTCAAAGGCAAGGAAATAAAAACAAGCCCTGGCCCTTGAGACACATCTGCATGGTATTCAAACACAAAGGTGAAAATCATCACCCCAGCAATCAAAGAGATTAAAATACCGGGTAAGACAATAAATAAAGAGCTTTTGAATAGATTTTCTTTTTTGGGCGTGAAAGCTGAATAAGTAATAATCGTGCCTACCCCCAAACTCAAAGAAAAGAACATCTGCCCCAAAGCGTCCATAACAACCTTAAAATCAATCTTTTGAATCTCAAAATTAAACAAAAAGTGCAAAGCCTTAGGCATGCTTTCTAAAGTCATCGCATAGATTAAAAGCCCTATGAAAATAACAAACAACAACGGCATCAGCACTACATTTAATTTTTCAATCCCCTCTTCAATCCCCCTAGAAACAAACCATATTGTCGGCAATAAGCATGCACTAAAGCCAATAACAGGCCAAATTAAACTGCCATTTTGGAGCATGCTAAATTGCATTTTGGCTTGCTCTAAATCTTTAGGCAAATCAAAAGTTACTACAAAAAGATAGTAAAGCACCCAGCCTAACACCACCGCATAAAAGGATAAAATGAGAGGGCCGCCTAAAATAAAAAAAGAAGTGAAAGGGTAATATTTTTTCCTTTTAGGATCTAAGATTTGATAATTAGAAACAACATCTTTTTTACCCAAATTCCCAATCAGCATTTCCACTAAAAGCATAGCAATGCCTAAACTCAAGGTTAGCACCAGATATAAAAGCACAAACGCGCTCCCCCCATTATGACCTACCATATAAGGAAAGCGCCAAATATGCCCTAAACCGATAGAGCTACCCAAAGTGGCTAAAATAAAGCCTAATTTAGAAAATTTTCCCATGCTAAATGTTTTAATAAATCTTGCTCAACCAAATAGAAAACACAATTAAAGGGGTGATATATTTAAGCAAGAAATACCAAGTTGCAAACAATTTAGGGCCTAAAAAGTGCGTGCTTAAAAGACGCAATTTTTCTTTTTTCAAAACCCAGCCCATAAAAATAAAGGTTGCCATCCCGCCTAAAGGCATGATAATGGTGCTTGATGCAAAATCCAACCAATCAAAAAGACTTTTTTCAAAGAAAGTGAGATAGTCTTTATAATCTTTATGAAGCGAGAAAATCAACACCACGCCTACGATAAAAATGAGCGCTACAAGACCCCAAGTAACCTTAAAACGAGAGTATTGATACCTTTCGGTAAGATACATCACGCTTGGCTCTAATAAAGCCACCGTAGAAGTGATGCCAGCAAAAGCGAGCGCGAGCAAGAAAAGAATTGAAACAAGAACGCCTATCGCTCCCATTTGGCCAAAAACCACCGGTAAAGAAGTGAAAATTAACCCTGTGCCTTGTGAGACATTCGCCCCGTATTCAAACACAAAAGTGAAAATCATAAGCCCTGCCACAAGAGAAATTAAAATCCCTGATAAAACCACCCAAATCGTGCTTTTAAGCAAATTCTGCGTTTTATCAGTAACCGCAGCGTAAGTGATATTGATCCCTAAACCGATGCTTAAAGAAAAGAAAACCTGCCCCAAGGAATAAGTGAACACTTGAGAAGTCAAATCTTTTGGTTTGAAATCAAACATGAAATGGAAAGCTTTAGAAAAAGAATCCATGCTCATCGCATAAAAAAGCAAACCAAAAAAAGTGGCAAAGAGTAAGGGCATTAAGACTAGATTGAGTTTTTCAATCCCTTCTTTAATCCCTCTAGAAACAATCCATCCGGTTATGAATAAAACGCTAAAAAGCCCTATGGATTGTAACCCTATAGACTGCAAAGTTTGAGTAAAAATTTGTTCAGATTCTTGGATATTGTTAGGCAAATTAAAACTAACACTCACCAAATAATAAAGCACCCAGCCTAAAATCGTGCCGTAAAAAGTCAGTATTAATGGCCCAGAAATAAGCAAAAGCCCTGCGTATTTCCAGCGTTTTTTAGGGTTAAGGTCAAGCTCTTTAAAAGCTTCTATTACATTTTTTTGCGTGCTTTGTCCTAATAGCATTTCAGCGATAAACATCGCCGCGCCAACGCTTAAGGATAAAAATAAAAACAATAAAACAAAAGCACCCCCACCGCTCACCCCAGTCATATAGGGGAAACGCCAAATATGCCCTAAACCTATCGCGCTCCCTAAAGCCGCTAAAACAAATCCTAATTTAGAAAAATGATTACCCATATCTTAACTACCAAACTCCTTGTCAATGATTAAAATTAAGGAGCAATGTCTTTAATCGTCCAACTATTGCTGTATTAGTTTTTTGAAATCTTTAAAGATCTTAAGATTTAAGAAAAAACCCGCTTCAAAAATACCTTAAAATTATAAAGCAACGCCCCTAGATTATACTATAATTAAGTTACATATTGTATAATTTTAAGAAAATTTCATTATTTAAGTAAGGGGAATTAATGCGCTGTAGGGTATATTACGAAGATACCGACTCTGAAGGCGTGGTCTATCATGCGAATTATTTGAAATATTGCGAAAGGGCTAGGAGCGAGTTTTTTTTTAAACAGAATGTCTTGCCCGAAAATGAAGAAGGCGTGTTTGTTATCCGCTCTATCAAAGCGGATTTTTTCACCCCCGCAAGCCTTGGCCAGGTCTTAGAAATAAGAACGCAAATTAAAGAATTAAGAAAGGTTTTTGTGGTGCTTTTTCAAGAAATTTATTGTATCCAAAACGCTTCTTTAGAGCCTATGAAGCCTTTTAAAGTCTTTGCTTCAGAAATCAAGTTTGGCTTTGTCAATCGCTCCACATACAGCCCTATTGCCATTCCTAAATTGTTTAAGGATCTATTCAATGCCGTCTGATTTAAAAAAACCCACCATTATTTACCCTTGCCTTTGGGATTATAGGGTGATTATGACCACTAAAGATGAAAGCGTGTTAAAAGAGCTTTTAGAAACCTACCAACGCCCCTTTAAATTGGAATTAAAGAACACTTCTAAAAACGCTAAATTTTATAGCTTTAATGTTTCTATGGAAGTTTCAAACGAAGCAGAACGGAACGAGATTTTTCAAAGAATTTCACAAGTAGACGGAGTGGTTCAAACGCTTTAATCCTTTAAAACAAACGCTTTAAATTTTTCACCCCTTTCTTTATACGAAGAAAATTGATCCAAACTGGCCGCGCTGGGTGAAAGCAAAGCGATTTCATTTTGCAATAAAACGCTTTTAATTTCTTGAACCGCTTTTTCTAACTCCAAACAAACCTGACAAGAAACATTAAATTCTAACGCTAAGGCTTGGATGATAAAAGCGCTTGATCCTATCGCATAAAGGCTTACTTCATGGTTTTTAAATTCTTCAAAAAGGGGGGTTAAATTGACCCCTTTAATATCGCCCCCTAAAATCAAATGGATTTTTTGGTTTTTAAAGGTTTTTAGAGCTTGTAAGGTGGCATCAATGTTCGTGGCCTTGCTGTCATCTACCCACAAACGCCCTTGTTTATCCCTAAATTCTTCCATTTTATGCGATCCGATTTTAAAAGCGTTCAGTCTTTTAAGGGCGTTTTCTTTATAATTTTGCCATTTTAAATTCTTTATTTTTAAAAATTGCTCATAAATTAAAAGGGCTAAGGCCGCGTCCAATAAAAACGCTCCCTTAAAAAAAAGAGCGTTAGAAGGGATTTCTAAACGCTCTAAAACCTCTTCGCTTTTGTCAAAAAAGATTTTTTGCGCTTGCGAGTTTTGAATAATGGGGTGTTCTTTGAATTTTAAAGGGAGGATAGCGAGCGAAGTTTTGGGCATCAATGTTAAAACCTTGAGTTTAGCGTTCAAATAATTTTCAAAATTGCAATGCCAAGTCAAATGATCGGCTTTGACATTGATGAGCAAGTAGATTAAGGGGTAAGCTTTATTGGTGTAATGCAAAGAAAAGGAGCTTGTTTCTAACACCCACAAGGGCGATTGTTTTTCAAACAATTCAATCAAGGGCGTGCCGATATTCCCCCCACTCACAGCCTTAAAATCTTCTAAAAGCATGGTGAGCATTTCGGTTGTGGTGGTTTTCCCGTTAGTGCCGCTAATACTGATTATAGTAGGCGTGAAAACCAAATCAAACAAGCTGTCAATATAATCGTATTCGCTCACTAAATGCTTGGCTTTCATGACTAAAGGGTGCGTGAAACTAATGCCAGGGCTGACTACCTCCAGTTGGGAATCATTAGGGTTAAAATCCTTACTGGGGTAGCAAAGAAAACCCTCTCTATCCTTAAAAAATGAAGTGAATTGATCATCAAAAAATTTGACTTCGTTGTGGTTTTTTTTAAAAAAACGCGCTAGGGCTAAAGTGGTTTTGCCATGCCCCAATAAAGAGATTTTCATTTTAACGCACCTTCAAGCTTAAAAGAGCGATTAAATTACTCAGCATAGAAATGATCCAAAAACGCACGATCACCTTGTTTTCTGCCCAACCCTTTTGCTCAAAATGATGATGGATGGGTGCCATTAAAAAAAGGCGTTTTTTACGGGTTTTATAACTCCCTACTTGCAAGATCACCGACAAAGTTTCTACCACAAAAATAGATCCCATTAAAACGAGTAAGATTTCATTATGCGAAACAATAGCGTTATAAGCGATAAACCCCCCCAAAGCCAAACTCCCGCTATCGCCCATAAACACGCTTGCCGGGTTGCAGTTATACCACAAAAAGCCAAAGAGCGATCCCACTAACGCCAACGAGACAACAAACAATTCCCCCACATCTATGACTTTAGGATAGAGCAAGTATTTAGAAAATTCCGCATTCCCTGCCACATACACAAAGACAGAAAAGCTTAAAAGGGTGAAAATGCTAGGCACGCTCGCTAAGCCGTCTAACCCGTCGGTTAAATTCACCGCATTGCTCGTGGATAAAAAAACCAACACCCAAAAACCAACCGCTAACATCGTGGGCATTTCAAACAAGGGGTTTTTCAAAAAAGGCGCGTATAAAAAAGTGTCTAACCCTTTAAGGCTCAATAAAACAGACACCACAAGCGAAAGGACAAACAGCATGCCAAATTTCATTTTCGCACTCATTCCGGCGTTATTTTGCTGGTTGATTTTAGTGTAATCGTCTCTAAAACCCACAAAACTAAAGCCCACTAACACGATTATCCCTAACAACACATAAAGATTACCCAAAGACGCGCACAACACGCTCGCAACAATGGTTGCAAAAACAAACACAATCCCCCCCATCGTAGGGGTATCCTTTTTATTCTGGTGGCTTGGCACAAAGCTTGAAATGGGCTGATTAGCCTTTTTAGCCTTGGCCCATAGAATGAATTTAGGCATTAAAAAAAGCGTGAGGAAAAAGGCTATGAAAAACCCTAACCCTGCTCTAAAGGTCAAATACTGGAAAAGATTGATATTAAAATAGCCATATAGTAAAGAATAGAGCATAAAATCCCCTAAAACCGCCATGCTTGAAATTTAGAAAAAATTGTAGCGCAAATTGATTTACTTAAAAATAGCATGAATAGAGTAAAATGGGAGCTTGTTTTAATTTTTAGGAGTTTTTTATGGAGCGTTCGCTTATTTTTAAAAAAGTTAGAATTTATTCTAAAATGTTAGTTGCTTTAGGGCTTTCAAGCGTGTTGATCGGTTGTGCGGTGAATCCAAGCGCTGAAACAAAAACACCAAATGACGCCAAAAATCAAGTTCAAACTCATGAAAGAATACAAACAAGCTCTGAACATGTTACGCCGCTAGATTTTAATTATCCGATACATATTGCTCAAGCCCCACAAAACCACCATGTTGTAGGTATTTTAGCGCCACGCATTCAAGTGAGCGATAATCTAAAACCCTATATTGATAAGTTTCAAGACGCTTTGGCCAATCAAATCCAAACTATTTTTGAAAAAAGAGGCTATCAAGTGTTGCGTTTTCAAGATGAAAAAGCTTTAAATGCGCAAGATAAGAAAAAGATTTTTTCTGTTTTGGATTTGAAAGGGTGGGTAGGAATCTTAGAAGATTTGAAAATGAATGTAAAAGATCCCAATAATCCTAATTTAGACACGCTAGTGGATCAAAGCTCAGGCTCTGTGTGGTTTAATTTTTATGAGCCAGAAAGCAATCGTGTAGTCCATGATTTTGCTGTGGAAGTAGGGACTTTTCAGGCAATGACCTATACTTACAAACACAGTAATTCTGGAGGGTTTGATTCTTCAGACAGCATTATCCATGAAGATTTGGAAAAGAATAAAGAAGATGCGATACATAAGATCTTAAACAGAATGTATGCGGTTGTCATGAAAAAAGCTGTAACAGAACTTACAGGAGAAAATATTACCAAATACCGAGACGCTATTGATAGAATGAAAGGCTTTAAAAGTTCTATGCCTCAAAAAAAGTAGTTCTTAAACGAACCATTTAAAAATTAGCCTTAAAATCAGTCTTTTTAAAGGCTATTTTAAGTATAATGCAAAGTTTATTTCAATATTAAGGATACACAATGGCAAAAAGATGCACTTTAACTTTTAAAGGGCCTATGATAGGCAACCATGTCAGTCATGCGAACAACAAAAACAAACGCCGTTTACTCCCTAACTTGCGATCGATTAAGATCCAATTAGACGACGGCACGACTAAACGCATTAAAGTGGCTGCTTCCACTTTAAGAACCATGCGTAAAGGGGCTTAGTTTTTAGAATTTCTGTCCGTTTTGATTGTAGGGGTGGTTTTGGTGTTTTTGATAACCTTTTTAAAACTCCCCTTAAATCTAAACTTCTTTTTGGGATTAAAACACAGCTTAGGTTTAGCGTTTTGATTAAATTTAGAGGTAAACGCTTTCAAAAGAATTTATTTTGATCTAGGAATTGGTTTTGTTTGAAAAGTTGAAATTTTTTAAAATCAAAAAAGACGATGAAAATCAGCCAGAAGTCAATTTAAATTCTGAAATCTATGAGCAATTTAAGGTCTTTAGACTCCCGCTTATTTTAATCCAATTGCTTGTGCTTTTAGGCACTCTAGGATATTTCGCCCTAGAAAATTATAGCCTTATGCAAGCTTTCTTTCAAACGACTTACACCATGACAGCTACAGGGTTTGGTGCTTTAAATGAAAGCCAGTTCGGGCCTATAAGTATTTTTTTAACTTCCATTTTAATGTTTTTTGGGGCAGGAATTATTGCCTTTAGCGTGGCTATTTTAGTTAGCGTGGTTAATAAAGGCACGCTTACCAGATTGATTAAGGAGAAAGGTATGATTTATAAAATCGCACGCCTTAAGGATCATTATGTGATTTGTTACCACAATGAATACACCATTGAATTGAGCAAGCAGTTCCGCTCCGCTCAAATCCCTTTTGTGGTCGTGGATAATGACCCTAGTTTTGAAGAAGAAGCCATTAAGCACAAATACCCCTACTACATCATAGGCGATCCGCACACCAATTTAGCCATGCTAAAAACCCACTTAAGCAGCGCTAGGGGCGTTGTGGCGTTGTCTAAGATTTTACCGGTGAATGTGGCGTTAATGGTGAGCGTGCGCTTGTTTGAAAAGGAATTGAAGCGCAAACCTTACTACATCATTGCGAGCGCGCATAGCGATGAAGGCTTAGAAAAATTAAAAAAATTAGGGGCTGATATGGTGGTCTCCCCTACAAAGCTCATGGCGCAGAGAGTGAGTGCTATGGCGGTGCGTCCGGATATGGAAAACATCTTAGAGCGCTTTATCAATAAAAAAGACACGCTTTTAGACTTAGAGGAAGTGATTGTCCCTAAAACCAGCTGGCTTGTGTTAAGGAAATTAAAAGAAGCCCATTTTAAAGAGATCGCTAAAGCGTTTGTGATTGGCATCACTCAAAAAGATGGCAAATACATCCCCATGCCCGATGGAGAAACGATCATTGCAAGCGAAGCCAAGCTATTAATGGTTGGCACTTCAGAAGGCGTTGCGACCTGTAAGCAACTCATCGCTAACCATCAAAGACCCAAAGAAGTGGATTACATTTCATTGTGATTGATACAGCCCTTTTTAAATAAAAAAAGCTTGGCTCTCATCAAATATGGATAATAAAATCTAAAATGCTAAAAACATTTTTTATAATTAATAGCAAAGAGCTTGGCGTTAGTCAAAAAGTTTTAGCCATTCATGTTTGATGAGAACCGATCCAAGATTTAAACGGATTTGAGGCTTATTTTTCTCACACCCATACGCTCAATGAGAGTTAATTATAACCCTTTTAAAGCCTTCTTTGTTGATATGATCGTTATAATCGCTTCATTAAAATAATTGATATTCCCGTAAAAATACCCATGATACAAGCTCAAAATACCGCTCGCGTTTTCCACTAAAAGTTTTTTATAATAAATTTGCGATACATATTTATGCGTGA
>NZ_PHLZ01000017.1:0-43110 GCF_002832345.1 Helicobacter pylori | reverse complement strand
ACTCGTTTAGTGTTTTGATAGGATAGGATTTTTCTGGCTGAGCCAATAGGACTGCCAAAGACGAGATCGGAGGGTTCGTTGGGGTTTTGGTGGAGGGTGATTGTGTAGCGTTGGCTTAAAATGAAATGTAAAATAAATTTTTTTCTAAACCCTTTGCTTTCTCTTTTATCCAAAGGCCACCAATTGGCTAGGGCTATATTTAATGGGGGCTTATGGGTTGTCTCTTCTATTTGGGTGCTGTCTATATAAGCGTCTAACAGGGGCTGAAACATGGCTATCCTTATAGTTTAAAGGAGTATTTTACAAAAAAATTTTTTTAAATCAAAGGCTTGATTAGGGCTAGATTAGGCTCATTGATGCAATGCGTGGCGTGCTGTTTTAAAATTTCTTTAGCGTTGAAAGCGATTTTAATATGGGCATGTTTGAACATGCTCAAGTCATTCGCTCCATCGCCCACGACTAGAGTGCGATCTTTACTGATATTTAATAAGCGTTGTAAGGCGAGGAGCATTTCGCCCTTAGAATGTGAAAACATCATATGCCCGGTAACCAAGCCGTTTAAGGCGTTATTTTCCACGATCAGCGTGTTACTGAAAGCCGCATCTAAATGCAATAAATTCCTGTAATGATTGGTCGCTAGATCAAAGCCCCCGCTGAAGCAAACCACTTTGTAATTTTTCTCTTTTAAGGCGTTAATGAGATCAAACGCCCCCTCAAACAAAGGCAGACTTTCACAAACTTCTTTGGCTAGTTTTAAGGGCATGTTTTTGAGTTTAGAAACCCTTAAAATAAGACTTTTATAAAAATCTGTCTCGCCATTCATAGCTTTCAAAGTGATCTCTCTCACTTCATCAAACACCCCCCACGCTCTCGCTAAAGACTCAATCGTCTCAGCATTGACTAGCGTGGAGTCAAAATCAAAAACGGCTAGTTTTTGCACCCAATACCCTAAAATTAAGATTTCCTGCTTTTAGCGATCCCTTTGACATACTGATCAGCCAAATACAAGCCATGGTTTTCATTACCAATCAACTCAATTTTATCCAAAATATCCTTGAAAAGCACTTCTTCTTCATGCTGTTCAGCCACATACCATTGCAAGAAATTGAAAGTCGCATGATCTTTGCTTTTTATGGCGTGATCGACGATATTATTAATAGACTCGCTGATGTGTTGCTCATGTTCATAGGCTTTTTGGAAAATTTGAGTCAAACCTTCAAACTTATGCTCAGGCGCACTGATACTGGTCAATTGCACAGGCACATTGTTTTCATTCAAGAAAACGATAAGCTTTTTGGCATGCTCGTATTCTTCAGCCGCATGGTCAAACAAGAAAAGCCCCGCGCCATCTAAGCTATGGGTATAGCACCAAGAACTCATGCTCATATACAAGTTGGAAGAGTTCATTTCCTTATTCACTTGTTCGTTTAGCAACTTAATGATGTCTTTTGATAACATAGTATCTCCTTTGTGTTGGTTTAAGTTGTCCCATAATTATAGCATAAATGATAATGAAAAAGTAAACAAGAGTATGAAAATTTTTAAAAATTTATAAAAATAAGAAAGAACACCAGCCAATGGCTTGATAAAGCTTAGATTTTATCATAAAAATCTATTTAATGAGAATTAGGTCAAAAAAGGGCTGGTATCAATAGGGGGGGGATTAAAAGGGATATTTTTATATAATAAATATATAAAAAGCATTCTTCAATCTAAAAATGCTATAATGTTTATCTTTAAAATGAAAGGCAATTTAACCATGGACTTTTTGGAAAAAGTATTAGACAATCAAGTTACTGAAAGTAAAGAATTAGTGAAGCTTTATGATTATGATTTATACACGCTAGGGGAAGTAGCGGATCACATGCGCCAAAACATGCACCAAAAAATCGTGTATTTTAATGTGAATAGGCATTTAAACCCTAGCAATATTTGCACGGACGCTTGCAAATTTTGCGCTTTTTCAGCCCACAGAAAAAACCCTAACCCTTATGAAATGAGCTTAGAAGAAATCCTAGAAAAGGTTAAAAATTCCTACAACAAGGGGATTAAAGAAGTCCATATCGTGAGCGCTCATAACCCTAATTACTCTTATGAATGGTATTTAAAGGTGTTTGAAACCATCAAACAAGAAATGCCTAACTTGCACTTAAAGGCCATGACCGCCGCAGAAGTGCATTTTTTAAGTGTTAAATTCAACAAACCTTTTGAATTGGTGCTAGAAGACATGCTCAAAGCCGGGGTGGATTCCATGCCGGGTGGGGGGGCTGAGATTTTTGATGAAGAAGTTAGGCGTAAAATCTGTAATGGTAAGGTGGGATCTTCTCGGTGGTTAGAAATCCATGCTTATTGGCACAAATTAGGCAAAATGAGTAACGCTACCATGCTTTTTGGGCATATTGAAAATAAAATCCATCGCATCGATCACATGTTAAGAATCAAAAAAATCCAAAGCCCTAAAAATAAAGTAGAAAATAAAGAAGGGGGCTTTAACGCTTTTATCCCTTTGTTGTATCAAAAAGAAAACAATTATTTGAAAGTGGAAAAATCCCCTAGTGCGATAGAAATCTTAAAAACCATCGCTATATCTCGCATTCTTTTAAACAATGTCCCTCACATTAAAGCTTATTGGGCGACTTTGGGCTTGAATTTGGCTTTAGTGGCTCAAGAATTTGGCGCTAACGATTTAGACGGCACGATAGAAATAGAGAGCATTCAAAGCGCGGCTGGCGCGAAGAGCCGGCATGGTTTAGAAAAAGAAGATTTGGTATTTAAAATCAAGGATGCTGGTTTTGTTGCGGTAGAAAGGGATAGTTTGTATAATTTTATACAGAAATTTTAATAATTTTTAGCGTTTTTAAGAATGATTAGTTATAATAATGCTACTAACAACACTCAAGCTAAAATCTATTAAGGAAATCAGTATTAAAAAATTTATTCTATCTTCTCTTGTTTTCGCATGTATCAATACCAGCGTTGAAGCTTTAGAAAATGACGGCTCTAAACCAAACGATTTGACTCCACCAAAAGAAGCCTCTCAAGAATCTCAAAGAAATGAGGCTCCAAAAAATGAAGCTCAAAGAAATGAAGCTCAAAAAGAAACCCCTCAATCAAGTCAAACGCCTAAAGAAATGAAAGTCAAGTCCATTTCGTATATCGGGCTTTCTTACATGTCTGACATGCTCGCTAATGAGATTGTAAAGATTCGTGTGGGCGATATTGTGGATTCTAAAAAAATAGACACCGCTGTTTTGGCTTTGTTCAATCAAGGGTATTTTAAAGACGTTTATGCCACTTTTGAAAGCGGCATATTAGAATTTCATTTTGATGAAAAAGCCAGAATTGCCGGGGTAGAAATCAAGGGTTATGGGACTGAAAAGGAAAAAGGCGAATTAAAATCCCAAATGGGGATCAAAAAGGGCGACACCTTTGATGAGCAAAAATTAGAACATGCTAAAACGGCTTTAAAAACAGCTTTAGAGGGGCAGGGCTATTATGGGAGCGTGGTGGAGGTGCGCACAGAAAAGGTCAGTGAGGGCGCGTTATTAATCGTGTTTGATGTGAATAGGGGGGATAGTATTTATATCAAACAATCCATTTATGAGGGAAGCGCGAAATTAAAACGCCGCATGATTGAATCTTTGAGTGCGAACAAGCAACGAGATTTCATGGGCTGGATGTGGGGCTTGAATGATGGGAAATTGCGTTTAGATCAATTAGAATACGATTCTTTGCGTATCCAAGACGTGTATATGCGTAGGGGTTATTTGGACGCTCACATTTCTTCGCCTTTTTTGAAAACGGATTTTTCTACCCATGATGCTAAGCTTCATTATAAAGTCAAAGAGGGGATCCAATACAGGATTTCAGACATTTTAATAGAGATTGACAACCCGGTAGTCCCCTTAAAAACCTTAGAAAAAGCGCTTAAAGTTAAAAGAAAAGATGTCTTTAATATTGAACATTTAAGAGCGGATGCGCAAATTTTAAAAACCGAAATTGCTGATAAGGGTTATGCGTTTGCGGTGGTGAAGCCAGACTTGGATAAAGATGAAAAAAACGGGCTTGTGAAAGTCATTTATCGTATTGAAGTGGGCGATATGGTGTATATCAATGATATCATCATTTCAGGGAACCAACGCACGAGCGATAGGATCATTAGAAGGGAATTGTTACTAGGGCCTAAAGATAAATACAACTTGACCAAACTGAGAAATTCCGAAAATTCTTTGAGGCGTTTAGGATTCTTCTCTAAAGTCAAAATTGAAGAAAAAAGGGTTAATAGCTCACTCATGGATTTGTTAGTGAGCGTGGAAGAGGGGCGCACTGGGCAGTTGCAATTTGGGTTAGGCTATGGCTCTTATGGAGGGCTTATGCTTAATGGGAGCGTGAGCGAAAGAAACCTTTTTGGCACAGGCCAAAGCATGAGCTTGTATGCCAACATCGCTACAGGGGGGGGCAGATCTTATCCGGGCATGCCAAGAGGAGCGGGGCGTATGTTTGCGGGGAATTTGAGCTTGACTAATCCAAGGATTTTTGACAGCTGGTATAGCTCTACGATCAATCTTTATGCGGATTATAGGATAAGCTACCAATACATCCAACAAGGCGGGGGCTTTGGGGTGAATGTCGGGCGCATGCTGGGTAACAGAACCCATGTGAGCTTAGGGTATAACTTGAATGTTACCAAGCTCCTTGGTTTCAGCAGCCCTTTATACAACCGCTACTATTCTTCTACCAAGCAAATAATCATCCCCTCTCAGCCTGTGTGTGTGTCTAGTCTTGGTTTATTGTTAGGGCTCCGTCAGGTGCAAAGCTGTTCTACACCCGGATCGACTAGGGTAGGGCAAACGCCACCGGTTACCGGTCTTTGGGATAGGGATTACCATACGCCTATCACTAGCTCTTTCACTCTTGATGTGAGTTATGACAACACTGATGATTATTATTTCCCTAGAAATGGGGTTATCTTTAGCTCCTATGCGACGATGTCTGGTTTGCCAAGCTCTGGCACGCTCAATTCGTGGAACGGGTTAGGCGGGAATGTCCGTAACACCAAAGTCTATGGTAAATTCGCCGCTTACCACCATTTGCAAAAATATTTATTGATAGATTTGATCGCTCGCTTTAAAACGCAAGGGGGCTATATCTTTAGGTATAACACCGAGGATTACTTGCCCCTAAACTCCACTTTCTACATGGGGGGTGTAACCACGGTAAGAGGCTTTAGGAACGGCTCAATCACGCCTAAAGATGAGTTTGGCTTGTGGCTTGGAGGCGATGGGATTTTTACCGCTTCTACTGAATTGAGCTATGGGGTGTTAAAAGCGGCTAAAATGCGTTTAGCGTGGTTTTTTGACTTTGGTTTCTTAACCTTTAAAACCCCAACTAGGGGGAGTTTCTTCTATAACGCTCCCACCACGACAGCGAATTTTAAAGATTATGGCGTTATAGGGGCTGGGTTTGAAAGAGCGACTTGGAGGGCTTCTACAGGCTTACAGATTGAATGGATTTCGCCCATGGGGCCTTTGGTGCTCATATTCCCTATAGCGTTTTTCAACCAATGGGGGAATGGCAATGGCAAGAACTGTAAAGGGCTATGCTTCAACCCTAACATGGACGATTACACGCAACACTTTGAATTTTCTATGGGAACAAGGTTTTAAAATGCGCACCAACAGAGAAGAAATTTTGGATTTAATGAAAAACGCACCCTTGAAAGAATTAGGGCAAAGGGCTTTAAAAATAAAGCAACGCTTGCACCCTGAAAACTTGACGACTTTTATTGTGGATAGGAATATCAATTACACCAATATTTGTTTTGTGGATTGCAAGTTTTGCGCGTTCAAACGCACCCTAAAAGAAAAAGACGCCTATGTGTTGAGCTATGAAGAAATTGATCAAAAGATTGAAGAATTGCTCGCTATTGGTGGCACGCAGATCCTTTTTCAAGGGGGGGTGCACCCGCAGCTCAAAATAGACTATTATGAAAATTTAGTCAGCCATATCGCCCAAAAATTCCCCACCATTACCATTCATGGTTTTAGCGCGGTTGAAATTGATTACATTTCTAAAATCTCTAAATTGTCTTTAAAAGAAGTTTTAGAAAGGTTGAAAGACGCCGGGTTAAGCTCCATTCCAGGAGCGGGAGCAGAAATATTAAGCGATAGGGTGCGCGATGTCATCGCTCCTAAAAAATTGAGCAGTGATCGGTGGATTGAAGTGCATAGAATGGCACACCTTTGCGGGATTAAAAGCACGGCTACCATGATGTTTGGGAGCGTGGATAATGAAGAAGATGTAATAGAGCATTTACAAAGGGTGCGCGATTTGCAAGATGAAACCGGCGGCTTTAGGGCTTTTATTTTATGGAGTTTTCAGCCCAACAACACCCCCTTAAAAGAAGAAATCCCAAGCATTAAAAAAGCGAGTTCCAATCGGTATTTACGCTATTTGGCATGCAGTAGGATTTTTTTGGATAACATTCAAAACATACAAAGCTCATGGGTTACTCAAGGCTCTATGATAGGGCAGTTAGCCTTATTATTTGGAGCGAATGATTTAGGGAGTGTGATGATGGAAGAAAATGTAGTGAAAGCAGCCGGGACGAGTTTTTGCATGAATGAAGCGGAAATGATAGAGCTTATTGAAGACATTGGGAGCGTGGCGGCTAAACGAAACACCGCTTATGAAATTTTAAAGCGTTATCCGGCTAAAGCAAAGGTATAAAGAGCATGAAAAAATTTTTAATCACTTTATTATTAGGAGTTTTTATGGGGTTACAAGCGAGTGCTTTGACACACCAAGAAATCAATCAAGCTAAAGTCCCTGTGATTTATGAAGAAAACCATTTATTGCCTATGGGGTTTATCCATTTAGCTTTTAGAGGGGGTGGGAGCTTAAGCGATAAAAACCAGTTGGGTTTGGCGAAATTGTTCGCGCAAGTTTTAAACGAAGGCACTAAAGAGCTTGGCGCGGTGGGGTTTGCGCAACTTTTAGAGCAAAAAGCGATCAGTTTGAATGTGGATACCAGCACAGAAGATTTGCAAATCACTTTAGAATTTTTAAAAGAATACGAAGATGAAGCCATAACGCGCTTAAAAGAGCTTTTAAAATCCCCTAACTTCACTCAAAACGCTTTAGAAAAAGTCAAAACCCAAATGTTAGCCGCGCTTTTACAAAAAGAAAGCGATTTTGATTATTTGGCTAAATTGACTTTAAAGCAAGAACTTTTTGCTAACACCCCTTTAGCTAATGCGGCTTTAGGCACTAAAGAGAGTATTCAAAAAATCAAGCTAGAGGATTTGAAACAGCAATTTTCTAAGGTCTTTGAACTCAATAAACTCGTGGTGGTGCTTGGGGGCGATTTGAAAATCGATCAAACCCTTAAGCGTTTAGATAACGCTCTTAATTTCTTGCCGCAAGGTAAAGCGTATGAAGAGCCTTATTTTGAAACGAGCGATAAAAAAAGCGAAAAAGTCCTCTATAAAGACACTGAGCAGGCTTTCGTGTATTTTGGCGCGCCCTTTAAAATCAAGGATTTAAAACAGGATTTAGCGAAATCTAAAGTCATGATGTTTGTGCTTGGGGGAGGGTTTGGCTCTCGTTTGATGGAAAAAATCAGAGTTCAAGAGGGCTTAGCTTATAGCGTGTATATCCGCTCTAATTTTTCTAAAGTGGCGCATTTTGCGAGCGGGTATTTGCAAACCAAGCTCAGCACTCAAGCTAAAAGCGTTGCTTTAGTTAAAAAAATAGTCAAAGAATTTATAGAAAAAGGCATGACGCAACAAGAATTAGACGACGCTAAAAAGTTTTTACTAGGCTCTGAGCCTTTAAGGAATGAAACGATCTCTAGCCGCTTGAACACCACTTACAATTATTTTTATTTAGGTTTGCCTTTAAATTTCAACCAAACGCTCTTGGATCAAATCCAAAAAATGAGTTTGAAAGAAATCAATGATTTCATTAAAGCACACACCGAAATCAACGACTTGACTTTTGCCATTGTGAGCAATAAAAAGAAGGACAAATAATGCCATTTGAAGCTGTAATCGGGCTAGAAGTCCATGTCCAACTCAACACCAAAACCAAAATCTTTTGCTCTTGTTCTACAAGCTTTGGAGAAACCCCCAATTCTAACACCTGCCCTGTGTGTTTGGGCTTACCGGGAGCTTTGCCGGTATTGAATAAAGAAGTGGTTAAAAAAGCCATCCAATTAGGCACAGCCATTGAAGCCAATATCAACCAGTATTCCATTTTTGCGAGGAAAAATTACTTTTACCCTGATTTGCCTAAGGCTTATCAAATTTCGCAGTTTGAAGTCCCCATTGTGAGCGATGGGAAATTAGAGATTGACACTAAAAAAGGCGCAAAAATCGTGCGTATTGAAAGAGCCCACATGGAAGAAGACGCTGGTAAAAATATCCATGAGGGCAGTTGTTCTTTAGTGGATTTGAACCGCGCTTGCACCCCTTTATTAGAAATTGTCAGTAAGCCGGACATGCGAAATAGTGAAGAAGCCATAGCGTATTTGAAAAAGCTCCATGCTATCGTGCGTTTTATAGGGATTTCTGATGCGAACATGCAAGAGGGGAATTTCAGGTGCGATGCGAACGTATCCATCAGGCCCAAAGGCGATGAAAAGCTTTACACGAGGGTGGAGATTAAAAACCTAAATAGCTTTAGATTCATCGCTAAAGCGATTGAATACGAGATAGAGCGCCAAAGCGCGGCGTGGGAAAGCGGGCGTTATAACGAAGAGGTGGTTCAAGAAACGCGCCTTTTTGACACCGCCAAAGGGATCACCCTTTCTATGCGCAATAAAGAAGAATCGGCGGATTACCGCTATTTTAAAGATCCGGATTTGTATCCTGTTTTTATTGATGAGAAGCTTTTAAAAGAAGCTCAAAAGATCAATGAATTGCCTAGCGCGAAAAAAATCCGCTACATGAAAGATTTTAACCTTAAAGAAGACGATGCGAATTTATTGGTGAGCGATCCTTTATTGGCGGAGTATTTTGAAAGCATGCTCAATCTTGGGGTTAAGGCTAAAACGAGCGTAACATGGCTTTGCGTGGAATTATTAGGGCGCTTGAAAGCCGAAACCACTTTAGAAAATTGCGGAGTTAGCGCTCATATGTTAGGCATTTTATCCAAACGCATTGATGAGGGCAAGATTTCAGGTAAGAGCGCTAAAGATGTGTTAGACAAGCTTTTAGAAGAGCAAGGGGGCGATGTGGATGCGCTCATTGAACAAATGGGCTTATCTCAAGTCAATGACACAGAAGCGATTGTTAAAGTGATAGAAGAGGTGCTTAAAAACAACGCTGATAAGGTGCTTGAATACAAAAGCGGTAAGGACAAGCTTTTTGGGTTTTTTGTAGGGCAAGCGATGAAAAATCTAAAAGGCGCTAATCCTAGCGTGGTGAATGCTATTTTGAAAGAGAAATTGGGTTGATGAGGAAAATTTTTTCTTATGTTTTGAAGGCTTTGTTGTTTATTGGGATCGTTTATGCAGAGCCGGAATCTAAAGTGGAAGCCTTAGAAGGGAGGAAGCAAGAGTCTTCTTTGGATAAAAAAATCCGCCAAGAATTAAAGAATAAGGATTTGAAAAATAAAGAATTGAAAAATAAAAAAGAAGAAAAGAAAAACACTGAAGAAAAGAAAGAAACAAAAGCCAAAAGAAAACCCAGAGCAGAAGTCCATCATGGGGATGCCAAAAATCCTACTCAAAAAATAACGCCTTCTAAAATCAAAGAGGGCGCTAAAGGGGTTCAAAATCAAGGCACGCAAAATCAAGGCGTTCAAAATAACGCGCCAAAACTTGAAGAAAAAGAGACAATCTCTCAAACTCTTGAAAAAAATAAAGGAGCAAGCCCTAGCTCTCAATTCAATTCTATTTTTGGTAATCCTAATAACGCTACCAAAAACACACTTGAAGATAAGGTCGTAGGAGGCATTTCTTTGCTCGTTAATGGTTCGCCTATCACGCTGTATCAAATCCAAGAAGAGCAAGAAAAATCTAAAGTGAGCAAAGCTCAAGCCAGGGATCGTTTGATCGCTGAACGCATTAAAAACCAAGAAATTGAACGCTTAAAAATCCATGTAGATGACGACAAGCTAGACCAGGAAATGGCGATGATGGCGCAACAACAAGGCATGGATTTAGACCATTTCAAACAAATGCTTATGGCTGAGGGGCATTATAAACTCTATAGAGATCAGCTTAAGGAGCATTTAGAAATGCAAGAATTGTTGCGTAATATCTTACTCACCAATGTGGATACCAACTCTGAAACCAAAATGCGCGAATATTACAACAAACACAAGGAGCAATTCAGCATCCCCACTGAAATAGAAACCGTGCGCTACACTTCCACCAATCAAGAAGATTTAGAAAGGGCTATGGCAGATCCTAATTTAGAAATTCCAGGGGTGAGTAAGGCTAATGAAAAAATAGAGATGAAAACCCTAAACCCTCAAATCGCTCAAGTCTTTATCTCGCATGAGCAAGGCTCTTTCACGCCCGTTATGAATGGGGGTGGGGGGCAGTTCATCACCTTTTATATCAAGGAAAAAAAAGGTAAAAACGAAGTGAGCTTCAGTCAGGCCAAGCAATTCATCGCTCAAAAATTAGTGGAAGAATCTAAAGATAAGATTTTAGAAGAGCATTTTGAAAAATTGCGCGTTAAGTCTAGGATTGTGATGATTAGAGAGTGATTTTTAGATTGTGCAACACTTCAATTTCCTCTATAAAGATTCTTTATTTTCTATCGCTTTATTCACTTTCATTATCGCTCTTGTGATTCTATTAGAACAGGCTAGAGCGTATTTCACCCAAAAGAAAAACAAAAAATTTTTACAAAAATTCGCCCAAAATCAAAACGCTTATGCGGGCAGTGAGAATTTAGACGAGCTTTTAAAGCATGCTAAAATTTCCAGTTTGATGTTTTTAGCTAGGGCGTATTCTAAAGCGGATGTACAAATGAGTATTGAAATCTTAAAAGGGCTTTTGAATCGCTCCTTAAAAGATGAAGAAAAAATCGCTGTTTTAGATTTATTAGCCAAAAATTATTTTAGCGTGGGGTATTTGCAAAAAACAAAAGACACCGTGAAAGAAATTCTGCGCTTTTCCCCAAGGAATGTGGAAGCGTTATTGAAACTTTTGCATGCGTATGAATTAGAAAAAGATTATTCAAAGGCTTTAGAAACTTTGGAATGTTTGGAAGAATTGGAAGTGGCGGAAATTGAAACGATTAAAAATTACCTTTATCTCATGCATTTAATAGAGAATAAGGAAGATGCGGCTAAAATCTTGCATGTTTCAAAGGCGTCGTTAGATCTGAAAAAAATCGCCCTAAATCACTTAAAATCGCATGATGAAAATCTTTTTTGGCAAGAAATTGACGCGACCGAGCGTTTAGAAAATATGATCGATCTTTTATGGGATATGAATATCCCTGCTTTTATTTTAGAAAAACACGCCCTTTTGCAAGACATCGCGCGATCCCAAGGGCTGCTTTTGGACAACAAACCTTGCCAAATTTTTGAATTAGAGGTTTTACGCGCTCTATTGCATAGCCCTATGAAAGCGCGTCTGACTTTTGAATACCGTTGCAAGCATTGCAAACAAATCTTTCCTTTTGAAAGCCACAGGTGTCCTGTGTGTTACCAGTTAGCGTTTATGGATATGGTGCTTAAAATTTCTAAAGAAAGCTATGGGAGTGGATTAAATGCAAGAAATTGAAATTTTTTGCGATGGTTCTTCTTTAGGCAATCCTGGGCCAGGCGGGTATGCGGCGATTTTACGCTATAAAGATAAAGAAAAAATTATCAGTGGGGGCGAACATTTCACCACGAATAACCGCATGGAATTAAGAGCGCTCAATGAAGCCTTAAAAATTTTGAAACGCCCATGCCATATCACGCTTTATAGCGATTCGCAATACGTGTGCCAAGCGATCAATGTGTGGCTGATTAACTGGCAAAAAAAGAATTTTTCTAAAGTTAAAAATGTGGATTTATGGAAAGAATTTGTAAAAGTCTCTAAAGGGCATTTGATTGTGGCTGTTTGGATCAAGGGGCATAATGGGCATGCCGAGAATGAACGATGCGACAGCCTCGCTAAATTAGAGGCGCAAAAACGGGTCAAAACGACCACTTAAAGGGAAACATGATGAAAAACAAACGCTCTCAAAATAGCCCTTATGTAACGCCTAATAGCTCTTATCTAACGCTAGAAAAAGCTTTAGGGTATTCTTTTAAAGACAAGCGTTTATTGGAACAAGCCTTAACGCATAAATCATGCAAGCTCGCTTTAAACAATGAGCGCTTGGAATTTTTAGGCGATGCGGTGTTGGGTCTGGTGATAGGAGAGTTGCTATACCATAAATTCTACCAATACGATGAGGGCAAACTCTCTAAATTAAGGGCTTCTATTGTGAGCACGCATGGTTTTACTAAATTAGCGAAAGCGATTGCTTTACAAGATTATTTGCGCGTCTCTTCTTCTGAAGAAATTTCTAATGGGAGGGAAAAACCCTCTATTCTGTCAAGCGCTTTTGAGGCTTTAATGGCCGGGGTGTATTTAGAAGCAGGGTTAGCTAAGGTGCGTAAAATCATACAAAAATTACTCAATCGCGCTTACAAGCGTTTGGATTTGGAGCATTTGTTTATGGACTATAAAACCGCTTTGCAGGAATTGACCCAAGCGCAATTTTGCGTGATCCCTTCGTACCAATTACTCCAAGAAAAAGGCCCCGATCACCATAAAGAATTTGAAATGGCTCTATACATTCAAGATAAAATGTATGCGACCGCTAAAGGCAAAAGCAAAAAAGAAGCCGAACAGCAATGCGCTTATCAAGCGCTGCAAAAACTGAAGGAAGCAAAATGAACACTTTGGGGCGTTTTTTAAGGCTCACGACTTTTGGGGAATCGCATGGGGATATGATAGGGGGGGTATTAGACGGCATGCCTAGCGGGATTAAAATAGACTATGTGCTATTAGAAAATGAAATGAAGCGCCGCCAAGGGGGGAGGAATGTTTTCACCACGCCACGAAAAGAAGACGATAAAGTGGAAATAACAAGCGGGGTTTTTGAAGATTTTAGCACAGGGACGCCCATAGGGTTTTTAATCCACAACCAAAGGGCTAGGAGCAGGGATTACGATAACATTAAAAACCTTTTCAGGCCTAGCCATGCGGATTTCACTTATTTTCATAAATACGGCATCAGAGATTTTAGGGGTGGGGGGAGGAGTTCGGCCAGAGAGAGCGCTATAAGAGTGGCTGCTGGGGCGTTTGCTAAAATGCTTTTAAGAGAAATTGGTATTGTTTGTGAAAGCGGGATTATTGAAATTGGGGGCATTGAAGCCAAAAATTACGATTTCAATCACGCCTTAAAAAGCGAGATTTTTGCCCTAGACAAAGATCAAGAAGAAGCTCAAAAAACAGCCATTCAAAACGCTATCAAAAACCACGATAGCATAGGGGGCGTGGCTTTGATTAGAGCGAGGAGCGCAAAAACCAATCAAAAACTCCCCATTGGTTTAGGTCAAGGGCTATACGCTAAATTAGACGCTAAAATCGCTGAAGCGATGATGGGGCTTAACGGGGTGAAAGCGGTTGAAATAGGCAAGGGGGTAGAAAGCTCTTTATTAAAAGGCTCAGAGTATAACGATTTAATGAGTCAAAAAGGGTTTTTGAGCAATCGTAGCGGAGGGGTTTTAGGGGGCATGAGCAATGGGGAAGAAATTATTGTTAAGGTGCATTTCAAACCCACGCCAAGCATTTTCCAACCTCAACAAACCATAGACATTAACAATAATGAATGCGAATGCTTGTTAAAGGGTAGGCATGATCCTTGCATTGCGATTAGAGGGAGCGTGGTGTGCGAGAGTTTGTTAGCGTTGGTGTTAGCCGATATGGTATTACTCAATTTGACTTCAAAAATAGAGTATTTAAAAACGATTTATAATGAGAATTAAACGAAATTGGATACAATCAGCTTAAAAAGGATATAAATGGAAAAATTACCTAAAAAACGAGTTTCTAAAACCAAATCGCAAAAACTTATCCATAGCCTAACCACCCAAAAAAACAGAGCCTTTCTCAAAAAAATCAGCGCTAATGAAATGCTTTTAGAGTTAGAAAAAGGGGCGTTTAAAAAAAATGAAGCTTACTTTATTTCTGATGAAGAAGATAAAAATTATGTTTTAGTGCCGGACAATGTGATCTCTCTTTTGGCAGAAAACGCCAGAAAGGCTTTTGAAGCCAGGCTTAGGGCGGAATTAGAAAGGGATATTATCACCCAAGCGCCGATTGATTTTGAAGACGTGCGCGAAGTTTCTTTGCAATTGTTAGAAAATTTACGCCAAAAAGATGGGAATTTGCCCAATATCAACACCTTAAACTTTGTCAAACAAATCAAAAAAGAACACCCGAATTTATTTTTTAATTTTGACAACATGTTCAAACAACCCCCTTTTAATGAAAATCATTTTGAAAATTTTGACAATAGCGATGAGGAAAATTTTTAATGCAAACCATTGATTTTGAAAAATTTTCACAATACTCCAAGCCCGGCCCACGATACACCAGCTACCCCACAGCGGTGGAGTTTAAAGAAAATTTTAATGAAGAGAGCTTGAAAACGGCGTTTTTTAACCATGATAATCTCAAAAACCCCATGCCTTTATCGCTTTATACGCATTTGCCCTTTTGCAGGAGCGCGTGTTATTTTTGCGCTTGTTCAGTCATTTACACCAGTTTAGAAGAGAAAAAAACCCGCTATATCAGCTACCTTAAAAAAGAACTCGCCCTTTTAAAAAACGCCATGAATACCAACAGAGAAGTGGCGCAATTCCACTATGGAGGCGGCACGCCGACCTTTTTTTCGCCCATTCAATTAGATGAAATCACGCAAAGCATTCAAGAAGTTTTCCCTAATTTCAGCAAAGATATTGAAATGAGTTGCGAGATTGATCCTAGGCATTTCACTAAAGAACACATGCAAACCTTGTTTGATAGGGGGTTTAACCGCTTGAGTTTTGGGGTGCAGGATTTTGATTTTGAAGTCCAAAAAGCCATTCATAGGATCCAACCTTTTGAAATGGTTCAAGAATCCGTGAAGCTCGCTAGAGATTACGGCATCAAATCCATTAATTTTGATTTGATTTATGGCTTACCCAACCAGACTAAAGAGGGTTTTTTAAAAACTTTGGAATGGGTTTTGAAACTGGATCCGGACCGATTAGCGGTGTTTAATTACGCGCATGTGCCTTGGGTGAAAAAAACGATGCGTAAAATTGATGAAACCTTATTGCCAAGCCCTAGAGACAAGCTAGAGATTTTAGAATCCCTCATCAGTTTTTTAGAAAAAGCCAACTACCAAATGATAGGCATGGATCATTTCGCTAAAAGCGATAATGAATTGTATCTGGCCCTTCAAAAAGCGGAATTGCGCCGTAATTTTCAAGGCTATACCACGAAAAAATTCACTCAAACCATTGGCATTGGCGTTACGAGCATTGGCGAAGGGAGCGATTATTACACGCAAAATTATAAAGACTTGCACCACTATGAAAAAGCCCTTGATTTGGGGCATTTACCGGTAGAAAGGGGTGTAGCGCTCAGCCAAGAAGATGCGTTGAGAAAGGAAGTCATCATGCACATGATGAGTAATTTAAAATTGGATTACTCTAAGATTGAAGAAAAATTTTCTATTGATTTTAAAGCGCATTTTAAAAAAGAATTAGAAAAATTAAAGCCTTATGAAGAAGCGGGCTTGCTTTCTTTCAACCCTAAAGGCTTTGAGATGACAAAAACAGGGGGCATGCTCGTAAGAAACATGGCCATGGAGTTTGACGCGTATTTGCGTGGGGGCGAAAAACATTTCAGTAAAACGCTATGAATGAAAATATTAATGAAAATATTTTTGAAGAAGTAGGGGACGCTTGCGTTAAATGCGCTAAATGCGTGCCAGGTTGCACGATATATCGCATTCATAAAGACGAGGCGACTTCGCCTAGGGGCTTTTTAGATTTGATGCGCTTAAACGCTCAAAACAAGCTCCAATTAGACGCAAATTTAAAACATCTTTTAGAAACTTGTTTTTTATGCACCACTTGCGTAGAAACCTGCCCCTTTCATTTGCCCATAGACACTTTAATAGAAAAAGCCAGAGAAAAAATCGCTCAAAAGCATGGCATCGCTTGGTATAAAAAATCCTATTTTTCCCTTTTAAAAAACCGCAAAAAAATGGATAGAGTGTTTTCGGTGGCGCATTTTTTAGCCCCTTGTATCTTCAAGCAAGTAGGCAATGATAGCTTAGAGCCTAGAGTGGCGTTTAAAGGCTTGTTCAAACGCTTTAAAAAAAGCGCTCTGCCTCCTTTAAATCAAAAAAGTTTTTTACAAAAGCATGCAAGAATGAAGCCTTTAGAAAACCCCATTCAAAAAGTGGCGGTTTTTATAGGGTGCTTGAGCAATTACCATTACCAGCAAGTGGGGGAAAGCTTGTTGTATATTTTAGAAAAGCTCAACATTCAAGCGATCGTTCCTAAGCAAGAATGCTGTTCAGCGCCTGCGTATTTTACCGGCGATAAAGACACCACGCTTTTTTTAGTGAAAAAAAACATAGAATGGTTTGAAAGCTATTTAGAGGAAGTGGATGCGATCATTGTGCCTGAAGCCACATGCGCTAGCATGCTCATTAACGATTATTACAAGGTGTTTTTAGGCGAAAAAGATAAGGATTTGTATGTGAAGCGCTTGGAAAAAATCACGCCTAAAATCTATCTTGCGAGCGTGTTTTTAGAGAAACACACCCCTTTAAAAAGTCTTTTAGAAAAAATCCCTAAAGGGAAAAAAGAGGCTATCACCTATCATAACCCTTGCCATGCCAAAAAAACCCTAAACGCTCACAAAGAAGTGCGCAACTTGCTCCATTCGCATTATGAAATTAAAGAAATGCCGGACAATTGCTGCGGTTTTGGGGGGATTACGATGCAAACCGAAAAGGCGGAGTTTTCTCTAAAAGTGGGGCTTCTTAGGGCTAAAGAAATCATAGACACCAAAGCTAGAATTTTGAGCGCAGAATGTGGGGCATGCCACATGCAGCTTAACAACGCTTTAAAGTCTTTAGATGATCCTAACACCCCCTCTTTTTCACACCCTTTAGAACTCATCGCTAAAGCTTTAAAAAGCACTGAATAGAGGTTAAAAAGCGCTTAAAGGCATTTTTAACAATTAAAATATCAAAGAGCTTGCAAAAAGCAAGCGATAGCTTATTGAAAAAAGCGGTCTTCTTGGGTTAGGGGGTTGTTAAAGGGGGTTAAGGGGGGAATTATTTCAAAATACCCCCCCTATCCCTTAAGAGTTTTACAATAAAATGAAATCTAAAACGATAAAGCAAGTTAATTAAAATCCTATTTTTTTATATAATACAAAACTTTAACACCGCTATTTAAGGAATGTAACATGTCAGAAATCAGCACCTATAAACTCATTAAAGAAAAATTACAAGCCATACCCCCCAACCAAAAAGGGAGCTTGTTTGAAAAAATTTCTAAGCGTTTTTTAATAGAGCATGACAGCGCTAACGAATACGAGTCTATTCAGCTTTGGAGCGAGTGGGAAGGAAGGGGGAAGGAAGGCGATAGGGGGATTGATATAGTCATTCAAACGACTTCAAAAGAATACATCGCCGTGCAATGCAAATACCATCAAAACAACATCTCGCTTAACGACATTGCGACTTTTTTAACCCAATTGCAAAGCGGGGTAGGGGAGGTTAGGTTTAAAAAAGGGATCATCATTTCCACTTCTAACTTAAGCTCTAACGCTCTTAAAGCCATTGAACAAATCAGAAGCAACGGAATGGGTATTGATATTGATGAAATCACTGAAGAGGATTTTATCTATTCTCAGATTGATTGGGAAAAGTTGGATACCACGCAAAGCGAACTCCCCTTATGCGATAAGAAAAAGCCACGCCCTCACCAAACAGAAGCGATAAACGCCACTAAAGAGTATTTTTCTGACCCTAAAAACACTAGAGGCAAGCTCATTATGGCATGCGGGACAGGCAAAACCTACACTTCTTTAAAAATCATGGAAGCTTTAGATCCCAAGATCACGCTTTTTTTAGCGCCAAGCATCGCTTTGCTTTCTCAAACTTTTAGAGAATACGCGCAAGAAAAAAGCGAGCCTTTTTACGCTTCTATCGTGTGCAGCGATGATAAAGTCGGGAAAGGTAAGAAAAATAAAAACGATGATAACAGCGATGATATCAATTTTTCTGAGCTCCCCTTAAAGCCCTCCACCCGCCTTGAAGACATTTTAAGCGTTCACAAAAAAGCACAAAAAGAAAACAAGCGCTTCATTATTTTTTCAACCTATCAAAGCGCGTTGCGTATCCAAGAAGCGCAAAGAATGGGTTTGGGCGAAATCGATCTCATCATTTGCGATGAAGCCCACAGAACGGTAGGGGCTATGTATTCTAGTAATGAAAGGGACGATAAAAACGCTTTCACGCTTTGCCATAGCGATGAACATATCCAAGCGAAAAAACGCCTGTATATGACCGCCACGCCTAAAGTTTATAGCGAAAGCTCTAAAGCTAAAGCCAAAGAGAAAGATAATGTTATCTATTCTATGGACGATGAAGAGATTTTTGGCGAAGAAATCTATACGCTCAATTTTTCACAAGCGATCGCTTTGGATCTCCTAACCGATTATAAAGTCATCATTTTAGCGGTGCGAAAAGAAAATTTAAGCGGCGTTACTAACAGCGTGAATAAGAAAATCAGCCAGCTCAAAGCCGAAGGCACTAAATTAGATAAAAAGCTCATCAATAACGAATTTGTTTGTAAGATTGTCGGCACTCATAAAGGGTTAGCCAAGCAGGATCTAATCGTTTTAGATGGTGAAAACAAAGAAGATCACAACTTGCAAAACCAATACGACACCGCTCCTTCTCAAAGAGCCATAAACTTTTGTAAAAGCATTAACACGAGCAAGAACATTAAAGACTCCTTTGAAACGATTATGGAATGCTATGATGAAGAGTTGAAGAAAAAGAGTTTTAAAAACCTGCAAATCAGCATCGATCACATTGATGGCACCATGAATTGTAAGGTCAGGCTTGAAAAATTAGAAGAACTCAATCAATTCCAACCTAACACTTGTAAGGTTTTAAGTAACGCTAGGTGTTTGAGTGAAGGGGTGGATGTCCCAGCGTTGGATAGCGTTATCTTTTTTGATGGCAAGAGCGCTATGGTGGATATTATCCAAGCGGTGGGTAGGGTGATGCGCAAAGCCAAACGCAAGAAAAGAGGCTATATCATTTTGCCTATCGCTTTAGAAGAGAGTGAGATCCAAAACCTCGATGAAGCCGTCAATAACACCAATTTCAAAAACATTTGGAAAGTGATAAAAGCCTTAAGAAGCCATGACCCAAGCTTGGTTGATGAAGCCACTTTTAAAGAAAAAATCAAAATCTTTGGGAGCAACGATGAAACCAACCAAGACGATGAAGAGGTGTGCGATGAAAAGCCGCAAAAAGATAAAACAGAGCAAGATCCCAAACAAGCCCAAAAAACCCTTTTTGACGCTATCTTATTGCAAGATCTAGCGGACGCTGTGTATAATGTCATGCCCACTAAATTAGGGGATAGGAATTATTGGGAAAATTTCACTAAAAAAACGGGCAATATCGCAAAGACCTTGAACAACCGCCTAAAAATGATTTTTGAAAAAAACCCTGAAATTTTTTCCGACTTTTTGGATTCTTTAAGAGGCAATATCCATCAAAACATCAAAGAAGATGAAGCCTTGGATATGATCACTTCCCACATCATCACTAAGCCCATTTTTGATGCGCTTTTTGGGGACAATATCCAAAACCCTATCGCAAAAGCGTTGGATAAAATGGTTCAAAAACTCTCCACTCTGGGATTACAAGGGGAAACTAAAGATCTTAAAAACCTCTATGAAAGCGTGAAAACCGAAGCCTTGCACGCCAAAAGCCAAAAAAGCCAACAAGAACTCATTAAAAACCTCTACAACACTTTCTTTAAAGTAGCCTTTAAAAAGCAAAGTGAAAAACTAGGGATCGTTTATACGCCCATAGAGGTGGTGGATTTCATTTTAAGAGCCACTAACGGCATTTTGAAAAAGCATTTCAACACGGATTTTAACGATCAAAACATCACGATTTTTGATCCTTTCACTGGCACCGGGAGTTTTATCGCTCGTTTGCTTTCTAAAGAAAACGCGCTCATTAGCGATGAAGCCTTAAAAGAAAAATTTCAAAAAAATTTATTCGCTTTTGACATCGTGCTTTTATCTTATTACATCGCTTTAATCAATATCACTCAAGCCGCGCAAAATAGGGACAGCTCGTTAAAAAATTTCAAAAACATCGCGCTCACGGACAGCTTGGATTATTTGGAGGAAAAAACAAATAAAGGGGCGCTCCCTTTATATGAAGATTTGAAAGAAAACAAAGACATCAAAGACACTATAGAAAAGCAAAACATTAGAGTCATCATCGGCAACCCGCCTTATTCAGCCGGTGCAAAGAGCGAAAACGATAACAACCAAAACCTTTCACACCCTAAGCTTGAAAAAAGGGTTACTGAAAAATACGGAAAAAATTCCAGTGCTAAAAATGGGAACACCACACGAGACACGCTCATTCACAGCATTTATCTATCTAGCGAGCTTTTAAAAGATAGGGGGGTGCTAGGCTTTGTGGTGAACGGGAGTTTTATTGACTCTAAAAGCGCGGACAGGTTCAGGAAATGCGTGGCGAAAGATTTTGCGCATCTTTATGTGCTGAATTTGAGGGGGAATGCTAGGACTTCGGGGGAAGAGCGAAAAAAAGAAAGCGATGGAATATTTGATAGCGGATCTAGGGCGACGGTAGCGATTATCTTTTTTGTGAAAGACAATAGCGTTACCAACAACACAATCCATTACTACGATATTGGGGATTATTTGAAAAGAGAAGCCAAACTCAACTTGCTCGCCAATTTTGAAAATTTGGAATCGGTGCCTTTTAAGGAAATTACCCCGAATGCTAAAGGCGATTGGATCAACCAAAGGAATGAAGAATTTGAAAAACTCATCCCTTTAAAAAGAGACAAAAAACTCCAAAACGACAGCATTTTTGACATCAATTCTGGCGACGTGGTGATCGGGCGTGATCCTTGGGTGTATAACTTTTCTCAAAAAACTTTAATGCAATCGGTGCAAAACTGCATTGAAACTTATAACGCTGATTTGAAGCGCTTCAATGAGCGTTTCAGGGAAGCTTTCAAACAACGCACCAAAGGCGTTAAAAAAGCCGATCTCTATAAACACCTAAACGATAGAGAAATCACCACCGATAAAACGAAAATCGCTTGGGTTCAAAATCTTAAAACGCAACTGATAAAAGGGAAAAAGCTTGATGATTTCTCGCAAGAAAAAATCTCTGTTAGTTTGTATCGCCCTTTTAATAAACAATATTTTTACTACGAGCGAGAGCTTGCTTGGAGTTTTTACTCAATGAAAAAAATTTTCCCGGATAAAAGCACTCAGAGAAATGTGGTGATCAATACCGGTGTGGGAAATGGTAAGGATTTTAGCGCTCTTGTAAGCGATTTTATTTCTAGTTGTGATTTGATCTCACACACCCAAGCTTACCCCTTGTATTATTACGATGATCTAGGGAACCGCTATAACGCTATCAGCGGCTATGCGCTCAACCTCTTCAGGAAGCATTATGGAGATGACTCCATCACTGAAGAAGAGATTTTTTATTACATTTATGCGGTTTTACACCATAAAGGCTATTTGGAAAAATACAAAAATTCCCTCGCCAAAGAAGCGCCGCGCATCGCTTTGAGCGAGGATTTTAAAGAACTCTCTATGCTTGGCAAAGAATTAGGAGAGTTGCATTTGAACTATGAGAGCGGGGAAATGCATGAGAGCGTTAAATACACCACACTGATGAACGCCGGAATGGAGGGCTATTATGATGTGGTTAAAATGACAAAAAAAGGGGATAGCATCTTTATAACCAAAACATCACCATCACTAAGATCCCACAAAAAGCCTTTGACTATGTGGTAAATGGCAAAAGCGCGATTGACTGGGTGATCGAACGCTACCAAAAGACTACCGATAAAGACAGCTTGATTGAAAACAACCCGAATCATTACGCCGGCGGAAAATACGTTTTTGAACTCCTTTGTAGGGTCATCAAACTCTCTGAAAAAAGCGTGGATTTGATTGAAAAGATCAGCATGAAGAGGTTTGAGTGAGCAAAAATAGTATCATAGAAATTAAAGAGCGAGAGATCTTAAAAGAAAAGATTATTGAGCTTCTAAAAAAGAGCAAGGATCAAAATAAGCCTGTCGCTATTGCCATTAATGGGGAGTGGGGGATAGGAAAAACCTATTTATGGAAAAATGAATTAGCTCCACTTATTAAAGACAAGTTTAAAAAAAATCCCATTTACACTTCTGTTTTTGGGAAAAAAGATGAGCAAGCGATCATTGAAGATCTAGTCGCTCAATTTTTAAGCGCTGAAAAACAAAAAACTAATCCAATAAGAAACATCATTAATGGGATACTTTCATTTCTTAGCATGCATTTTGGAGTAAAAATAAATGTTAATGTTGATTTTT
This sequence comes from Helicobacter pylori, assembly GCF_002832345.1. Taxonomy (GTDB): domain Bacteria; phylum Campylobacterota; class Campylobacteria; order Campylobacterales; family Helicobacteraceae; genus Helicobacter; species Helicobacter pylori_CP. The sequence continues at coordinate 20,433 of NZ_PHLZ01000017.1, read as the reverse complement.
TATTCAAAATGCTTAAAAAAGAGCATATGGAAAATACCATTGTGTGCATTGATGAGTTTGAAAGACTATCTGATAAGATCCCAGTGCAAGATATTTTGGGGTTGATTTCTGAACTCAAGGAACATAAGGGGTGTTGTGTTATTGTGATTTGCAATTACTTTAAGCTCTTTACTGATGAGACACAGAAAATATTTAATGTTTATTGTGAAAAAGTTTTTGACAGAATGTTTAACTTTTCTCCTTGTGCAAAAGAACAAATTGAAGTAATGGGTGGTCATCCAATTGAAACTGATTTTGAAGCTTATCCCTATATGAAAGATACTTTCAATATTGATGATAACACAACCAATCTTAGAACATTTCAAAAATTAAATAATATATATGATGAATTGCAACTAAAAAAGTATCCAAATGATGATGAGTTTAAAAAAATATACCAATACTTACTATATTCAATAGTTTATGCATGTTATTTTGATTTATATGATAAATATTATACTTCATTTAATTCATTTCCTATAAAACTTCCTATAGAATTAAAAGGAAATACAATAGATCTTCTCTCTCCAAACTCTACAATCTTTAAAGAAGTGATGGAGCAACAAGCACCAACAATAAAAAATGGTATAGAGAGCATAAAAACAAACGCTTCTTATAATCCAAAAGAACTCCAAAATTGCCTTAAAAACATGACAAATAAAATCATTCAAGATACAAAATACCACAATGATTTTTTAAAAAAGTGTCAAACAAGCAAAGACTTTGAAGAGGCATCAATTGAGTTTTTTCTTGAAAATAAAGACAATCTCAAAGCTTTCCCTTATATTTTTGGTTTTAGAATTCTTAATTATAACTCTCATTTTTCATTAAGGGCAGTTATGGAAAACCATAGAGATGAATGTTTGGAATTAATAGAAAAATGGTATAAAAGCGCATCCCAATACCGCAATGAAAATCAGCAAGATTTGGGGGAATATTTTTGGATCAACGATTACACTTTTAGTTTGCCACTCAACCACACATTTAAACAACTAAAAATTGATCTCCCAAAAGATTTTCTCTTGTATTCATGCAACCACCCACTTTAATTGATTTTCTCAAATTAAAAAACGCATTTTTCCAACTATCCTAAACGACTTATCCCAAAATCCCCCCAAAAACAGAAAAAATCACCGAGCCAAACCGCTAAAACCCCTTAGAAAATTTAAAATTTTAAGTTTTAGGGGTGTTTTTCTTAAGAATTTAGGTTTTTTATAGATTATTATGTTATTATTATACGAAATGTAGACTTTTAGAAGGAAAAATGTTGTATGAAAAAGTTTGTAGTGTTTAAAACGCTCTGTTTATCGGTAGTGTTAGGTCATAGTCTTGTGGCAGCAGAAGGTAGCACAGAAGTGCAAAAACAATTGGAAAAGCCAAAAGAGTATAAAGCAGTGAAAGGCGAGAAAAACGCTTGGTATTTGGGGATTAGCTATCAAGTCGGTCAGGCTTCACAAAGCGTTAAAAACCCCCCAAAGAGTAGCGAATTTAACTACCCTAAGTTCCCTGTGGGTAAAACCGACTATCTGGCCGTTATGCAAGGCTTAGGGCTTACTGTGGGTTATAAGCAGTTTTTCGGGGAGAAGAGATGGTTTGGTGCGCGCTATTACGGCTTTATGGATTATGGGCATGCCGTGTTTGGAGCGAACGCTTTGACATCAGATAACGGTGGGGCATGCAAACTCAATGAGCCATGTGCGACCAAAGTAGGGACAATGGGCAATCTGTCTGACATGTTCACTTATGGTGTGGGTATTGACACTTTATACAATGTCATTAATAAAGAAGATGCGAGTTTTGGTTTCTTTTTTGGGGCTCAAATCGCGGGCAACTCTTGGGGTAATACGACAGGGGCCTTTTTGGAAACTAAAAGCCCTTATAAGCACACTTCCTATAGCCTTGATCCGGCGATTTTCCAGTTCCTTTTTAATTTAGGGATCCGCACCCATATTGGCCAGCATCAAGAATTTGACTTTGGCGTGAAGATTCCTACTATCAATGTTTATTATTTTAACCATGGGAATTTGAGCTTCACTTACCGCCGTCAATACAGCCTTTATGTAGGGTATCGTTACAATTTCTGATTTAAAACGCTTGTTTTTCTCTAATTGGATTTTCAATTAGAGTTTTCTTGCATAAGCCACCGCTTTCTTTTGAAACATTTTTTAAAGTTTTTTGAAAATTAGAATTAAAATCTTTTTGATCATGTTATGATAGTTCAAAAATTTAACAAGGATTAAGCATGTTATATTCCTCTAAAATCCAATCCCTTTCAGAATCCACAACGATCGCTATCAGCACACTCGCTAAAGAATTGAAATCGCAAGGAAAAGATATTTTAAGTTTTTCAGCGGGCGAGCCTGATTTTGACACCCCGCAAGCGATTAAAGATGCGGCTATAAAAGCTCTAAATGACGGCTTTACAAAATACACTCCAGTGGCTGGGATCCCTGAATTATTAAAAGCGATCGCTTTTAAATTGAAAAAAGAAAACAACTTGGATTATGAGCCGAGTGAAATTCTAGTGAGTAATGGCGCTAAGCAAAGCCTGTTCAATGCGATTCAAGCCTTGATAGGGGAGGGCGATGAGGTGGTTATCCCTGTGCCTTTTTGGGTAACTTACCCTGAGCTTGTGAAATACAGCGGAGGGGTGAGTCAATTCATTCAAACCGATGAAAAAAGCCATTTTAAAATCACCCCTAAGCAACTTAAAGACGCCTTAAGCCCCAAAACAAAAATGCTCATTCTCACCACCCCATCAAACCCTACCGGCATGCTTTATAGTAAGGCGGAGTTAGAGGCTTTAGGCGAAGTTTTAAAAGACACTCCAATTTGGGTGCTTAGCGATGAAATTTATGAAAAGCTTGTCTATAAGGGGGAGTTTGTTTCTTGCGCGGCGGTGAGTGAAGAGATGAAAAAACGCACCATTACCATTAATGGCTTGAGCAAGTCAGTGGCGATGACAGGCTGGCGTATGGGCTATGCGGCGAGCAAGGATAAAAAATTAGTCAAATTGATGAATAACTTACAAGGCCAATGCACTTCCAATATCAATTCTATCACGCAAATGGCTTCTATTGTGGCGCTTGAAGGGTTGGTGGATAAGGAAATTGAAACGATGCGTCAGGCTTTTGAAAAACGCTGTAATTTAGCCCACGCAAAAATCAATGCGATTGAAAGGCTGAACGCTTTAAAACCTGATGGAGCGTTTTATCTGTTTATTAATATTGGCAGTCTTTGTGGGGGGGATTCGATGCGTTTTTGCCATGAATTGTTAGAAAAAGAAGGCGTGGCGTTAGTGCCTGGAAAGGCTTTTGGATTGGAAGGTTATGTCCGTTTGTCTTTTGCATGTTCAGAAGAACAGATTGAAAAGGGGATTGAACGCATCGCTCGCTTTGTCAAATCAAATGGGTAAAAAAATTGGTATTTAAAAAAAAGGGGGATTTTAATCTTGTTTGGAATTTGATATTGTGTTAGTGGCATAGCGTGGTATAATGGCTTGACTTAAAAGTTTGAAAAGTGCAGTTTTCATAACTAAAATAGATTTTAAGGAATAATAAATGGCAATAAGATTTGGAGTTATCTTTATCGTTGATTTTCTTAGAGCTATTTCTGTTGATGATAAAAACAAACAATTAAGATCAATTTTAGAGCGCAAGAAAAAGTGTAATTCTATAAAGTTTTATGAATTATATAGTAGCATTACTGAAATTACCGCATTTGTGGTATTTACAGACGAATCAGATGCAATATTAAATTTAAAAAACTACTTGCTAGTGTTATCCAAAAATTTCAATAACAGTAGAAATATTTGGTATTGTGAAAACTTTGTCCGCAATACAACGGATTGCCTTTTGGGATTATATTCATCGCTAGCAACTCTGACGACCCTATTGATATTGATAATAAAACCAAAAAGTTACAATCATGTTTTTGTAGTGATAAGAATAGTCGTTTTTCTTACTTCCCAATTATAACTGAGGACTATTTAATTTTAGATAATCTAAAAAGCTGTTTTGTATTCCAATGCGAGCCAAACAAGAACGACAGACCATTCAATTTAAAGCAATACTTGTTAGGATTGAAAGTAAACTTAGGGTTTGAGCCAACGGGTATTTTTTATTGCGAAAACGCAAACACACATAAAATTGAATTGATTAGTAATGATTCTGATTTTAAAGGGGTATTGCTTGAATTTTCACAAATTACATCCTTATCCCCTAATGAATTACCGCAATTTCTTGCAAACTTTAAAAATTCAAAAAGCCCCAATGAAAAAATTTCATTTAATTTTACAAGCAATAAGAATTCATCAATTTCTCCATATGCAGCATTTAACAGAAAAGTAAGAGATACCTTTGATTGCTATTGCTGGCATGGTTATTCTAAAATTCCACAAGAGAAAAGGATAGCCAAAATACAAGAGCAAGTGAATGAAGAAATTAAACTAGATCCTTCTTTTTGTAATCATAGAGTAAGCTCTGAACAAAACCGTAAGATCAATGAAATTGCTGAGGGTTTAAAAAGTGGTAAGATAATTGGTGAAAAGATTATTGCTAATGCGTTCGATCTAAATGCTGGATATTGTTTTATTACTCCTGATGATTTAAAGAATTTATTAAAAGAACGATTATTTATACAGCAAGATATTGATATTACCCATGTTATTAATCAAAAAAAGGGAAAAGCGTTCGATCATATCTTAATAAATGATATTAAGTATAATTTGCTTGATAACACATTCCATTTTATCTTTGATGTGGATAATCCTTTATTAAAAGAGTCAAGTCAGTTAATTATTGAAGTGCCTAGAGAAGCGTTGGATCTAGAGAATATTGATCGGCTTATTAAAAATACGCTATCGTCCCATCGTGTTTGTTTTTGTAGCGAAATTCATAGTGTTTGTAGCGAAAATTCTTTAATATGTCATCTTAATCAAGGTTCTTATATCATTGATTTGCACTTAATAGATGACTAAACCCTAAATGAAACACCCCCTAGAAGAATTAAAAGACCCCATAGAAAATCTTTTACTATGGATTGGGCGCTTTTTGCGTTACAAATGCACAAGCCTGTCTAATTCCCAAGTGAAAGATCAAAACAAGGTTTTTGAATGCTTGAACGAATTCAATCATGCGTTCATCAGCTCAAGCCAATTGGAAAAAGTTTGCAAAAAAGCCCGTAATGCCGGATTACTAGGTATCAATACCTACGCACTGCCCCTACTCAAATTTTACGAATACGCTCAAAAGCTTTCTTTAAAATCGCTCAAAAATATAGATGAAGTCATGCTGGCTGAATTTTTGAGTATTTATACCGGTGGTTTGAGTTTAGCCACCAAGAAAAATTACCGGATCGCTCTATTAGGGCTTTTTAGCTATATAGACAAGCAAAATCAAGATGAAAATGAAAAATCTTATATTTATAATATCACGCTTAAAAATATCAGCGGAGTCAATCAAAGTGCGGGCAACAAGCTCCCTACTCATTTGAATAATGAAGAATTAGAAAAATTTTTAGAGGGCATTGATAAAATAGAAATGTCCGCTAAAGTGCGTGCCAGAAACCGCCTGCTCATTAAAATCATCGTTTTTACAGGCATGCGCTCTAACGAAGCCTTGCAGCTTAAAATAAAGGATTTTACTTTAGAAAATGGCTGTTATACGATTTTGATTAAAGGTAAGGGCGATAAATACAGAGCGGTGATGCTCAAAGCTTTCCACATTGAGAGTCTTTTGAAAGAATGGCTCATAGAAAGGGAATTGTATCCTGTTAAAAACGATTTATTGTTTTGCAACCAAAAAGGCAGTGCTTTAACGCAAGCGTATTTGTATAAGCAGGTGGAGCGCATCATCAATTTTGCAGGACTCAGGCGAGAGAAAAATGGGGCGCACATGTTAAGGCATTCTTTTGCGACCTTGCTTTATCAAAAACGCCATGATTTGATTTTGGTTCAAGAAGCTCTAGGGCATGCGAGCTTGAATACGAGCAGGATTTATACGCATTTTGACAAACAGCGTTTAGAAGAAGCGGCGAGCATTTGGGAAGAAAATTAAAACACCCCCTACTCCCTTAAAAAAATGATTTTTACCATAAAACAACTAAAACCCCATTTTTTAAGAAATTAAAGAGTTTTTAGCTTGCTCATTTAAAATTTTGCTTTCAAATTCTAACAGCCACTTTTTGACTTCTATGCCCCCATTATACCCCCCTAAAGTGCCATTTTTACGCACCACTCTATGACAAGGCACGATCAAAGAAATAGGGTTATTATGATTAGCGTTGCCAATCGCTCTGCAAGATTTAGGGTTATTAATGAGCTTTGCGATTTCATCGTAACTTTTTGTTTTACCATAAGGGATAGTTAATAACGCAGACCAAACTTGTTTTTGAAAAGAAGTCCCTATCAAATCTAAAGGCGCATCAAATTCAAAAAGTTGTCCCAAGAAATAACGCTCTAAGGCTTGAACGCTGAGTTTTAATGGGGTATTCATAGGGGTGTTATGAGAAAAATTGGTCGTATCAAAATCCAATCTCAACAAATGGCTCTCATTAGCGCACAAATGCAAATACTCTAAAGGGAAGCTCTTAGGGGTCTTAAAATAGTAGTGGTATAAAACCATCAATTAAAAAAAGAGTTTGTATAAAATAATCAACAGCGACAAACCATACACCCCTAAAATCAAAATTTTATGCATTTTTTCATTCAAAAGCCCCATGATCCATTTGATCCCAATGCTCACGCCCATAACAGAGCCTAATCCCACAATCGCCCCTGCTACTAGCACTTCTTTATTGATGATGTGGTGATACATTAAAGAAAAAGCTCCTGAAATAGAAGAAAACAGAATAAAAAATAACCCTAGCGCCACGCATTTTTTAGAATCATACCCTAAAAAATAATGCATCAAAGGCACCATGAGCATCCCCCCACCAATCCCTAAAGTGATGGCAAAAAACCCTGTGAGCGCGCCAATTAAAAATAATTTTAAACCTTGCAAATGGTAGCGTTTAGTGTCCGTTATCAAATCTTTTTTTTTGGGTTTCAAAACAAATTGGATCATAGAATACACGACTAAAAGCGCGAAAATAACCATTAAAATTTTACTGGAAACGATTTTTAAAATGAAACCGCTAAAACTCGCTCCTATCAGCCCCCCTGCCCCTATCAACAAGCCTAAAGAAAAATCAAGCGATTTTTTTTTGAAATTCAAAACAGATCCCACGAACGATGAAAGCGCCATTTGCAAAATGGAAATACCAATGGATTCTTCAAAAGAATGCCCGGTTGCGAGCATGATAGGGACAATGATCAACCCCCCACCAATGCCAAAAATCCCTGATAGAATGCCAGTAAAAAGCCCTATCGCTATGTATAACGCATAAATATCCATAAAAACCCTTAAAAAAGTAAAAACCCCCTATAAATCTCTCTAAAAGAAAATTAAAAACAACCCTATTCTAATCAAACACCAATAACCAAACCCCCTAAACAACGCTTTTAAAAGTGATGCCTTTATTGGTCTGTTTTGTTTTTGCAACACAAAACATGCGAATCTTCATTGGGTTCGCTGACTGAGAGGTTTCTTAATTCATAAGCCAATTTAATAGACGCCATAGCGTCATCTAAACCAAACCCCCCTTGAGCTAAAATCTGTTTGTAGCTTTCTATATACAGGTTATCAAAGCTCTGCGTGAGATTGACTTCTTCGCCCTCTAGGATCATTTTATGATAAACTTTTTCTTTAGCCACTCCCATGTGTTCTGGATTGATGGAAAAAAACCATCTTATTTTGGCATGCTCTAAAAAGAGTATCCCGCACACGCAATCAGGCTCTTCTCTATTGATAACCTTGTCTTTAACGCCTCCAAACAAATACAATAAAGTGTCAAAGATATTCACTCCCATTTGAGTGGCTAGCCCCCCACTCCTATTCACATCCGCTCGCCATGAAGAAAAATACCATTTCCCTTGAACGCTGATATAAGTGAGCGTGATGTCAAACACCTTGCTAGGGTTTTTGTCTAATTCGCTCTTAATTTTTTCTTTCAAAGCCAGCGTGTCGCAATGCAAGCGCAAGGGCAAAAGACTGAACACCCTTTTTTGGTGTTTCACCTCTAAATCTTTCAATTCTTGTATTTCGCTAGGGTCTAAAACTAAGGGTTTTTCACAAATCACATGCATGCCGTTTCTTAACCCGAAACGGATGTGATCAAAATGCGTGTGCGTGGGCGTGCAAACACTCAAATAGTTGATTTCTTTACCCATAGCCCTAGATTGCTCTAAATGATTTTCAAAATCTTCAATATTGGTAAAAAACTCTGATTGCGGGAAATACTCATCTAAAACCCCCACGCTATCATGAACATCAAAAGAGCAATCCAAAAAATGCCCTGTATCTCTAATCGCTTGCAAGTGCTTGGGAGCGATAACCCCCCCTGAACCAATCATCGCAAAAAGCATTCATCTTCCTTAAATAATTTTGAATCTCATTTTAGCAAAGATTAGCTTATTTAAGCTTATATTATTGGCAATTAAAACATTCCACCGATCGATCCAACACGCTTTTTTCATCTATGCTAGGGCTTTCGCTGCGCAAATAATAAGTGGATTTGAGTCCCAATTTCCAAGCGAGCGTGTAAATTTCATGCAAGGTTTTACCGCTAGCGTTTTCTATGCGTAAAAACACATTGATGCTTTGGCCTTGATCGATCCATTTTTGGCGCACGGCTGCTGCTTTAATCAAATCTTTAGCGTCAATATCATAGGCTGATGTGTAAAAATTCCAAGTTTCTACATTCAAATTAGGCACTACAACTGGAATTAGCCCGCTCAAATTTTCTTCAAACCATTTTTTCTTATAAATGGGTTCAATCGTTTGGGTTGTGCCTACTAAAATAGAAATGGAGCTTGTGGGAGCGATCGCCATTAAATAGCCATTACGCATGCCATTAGTTTTGACTTTTTCCCTCAAACCTTGCCAATCGCAAGCATGATTGAAAAGCCCTTTTTCGGTGAGCTTTAAGGCTTCATTGTTGGCTTTATCAATAGGGAAAATCCCCTTACTCCATTCTGAATTTTCAAAATCCTTATAAACCCCTTTTTCTTCCGCTAAATTCGCGCTCGTGTCAATCGCATGGTAGCTGATTTGCTCCATTAAAGCGTCAATTTTTTCTAAATGCTCTTTAGACCCCCAAGCGATTTGGTGTTCTGCGAGCATTTGCGCTTCACCCATAACCCCTAACCCTATGGCTCTATTTTGTAAATTAGTGGCTTTGACTTTGCGGTTAGGGTAGAAATTCAAGTCAATCACATTGTCTAAAAGCCTAACCATGATCGGCACAACCCTTTTAATGTCTTCTTCAGTGTTGATTTTGCTTAAATTGATGCTCGCTAGATTGCACACCGCCGTTTGCCCGTCTTTAGCGACTTTAGTAGCGATATAGATTGGCTTGCCTTTTAGAATATCCGTGCTAGTGAGCTTGTTAGCGCATTTAGTGATATTACTATCTGTGGTTACCAACTCTTTTTCTTCAAAAAATTCTATGGTGCCATCAGTGTATTCTATTTGCATGCAGTAGTGGTTGGGTGCGGTATTTTGAAAAATCTCCGTGCACAGATTGCTGGATCGAATGATTCCTGTATGAGCGTTTGGGTTGCACCGATTGGCGTTATCTTTAAAGGCTAAGAAAGGCAAGCCGGCTTCAAAATAATTCATTAAGATTTTTTTCCATAAATCTTTAGCGTTAATGTATTCCTTAATGATCTTGGGATCTTTTTCATACTCTAAATAGCGTTTTTCAAAATCCTGCCCATAAAGCTCAGTCAAATCCTTACACTCATAAGGGTCAAACAAAGTCCACATCGCGTCTTCTAAAACCCTTTTCATAAATAAATCGCACACCCAAAGAGCCGGGAACAAATCATGCGCTCTTCGCCTTTCATCGCCGCTATTTTTCCTTAAATCAATGAACTCCATCACATCAATGTGCCAAATTTCCAAATACACCGCAATCGCGCCCTTTCGTGTGCCTAATTGATCAACCGCAATCGCCACATCATTAGCGATTTTTAAAAAAGGGATCGTGCCAGCGCTCGCATTTTTATGCCCATCAATATAACTCCCAATAGAGCGCACCAAAGAAAAATCCCAGCCAATCCCCCCGCCGTATTTGGACAATAGCGCCATTTCCTTATAGCTGTCAAAAATCCCCTCAATATTATCCGGCGTGCTGCCAATATAGCATGAGCTGAGTTGGTGCTTGGTGGTGCGTGCGTTCGCTAGAGTGGGGGTCGCGCACATCGCTTCAAATTTGCTCAAAACTTCATAAAATTCTAAAGCGATTTTGTTGGGTTCTTGTTCGTTTTGCGCTAAAAACATCGCAATGCTCATAAACATGTGTTGGGGCAATTCAATAGGGTGATTGTTAGCGTCTTTTAACAAATAGCGATCATACAAGGTTTTAATCCCCAAATAATTGAATTGGAAATCCCTTTCAGGCTTGATCTGGCTATTTAAAAACTCTAGATCAAATTTTTCCTTAAAGCCCTTAAGGATGCGGCCCTTTTCTTCAGCGTTTTCAAAATACTCTTTCAAATGCCTATACCCTGTAAAACCACTCACTTTATGGTATAAATCATACAAAAAAAGCCTTGAGGCGACAAAACTCCAATTAGGCGTGTCAATATCTATCTTATCCACAGCGGTTTTAATCAAAGTTTGTTGGATTTCTTCAGTAGTGATCTTGTCTCTAAATTGCAACCTCGCATCCACTTCCAGCTCACTTTGGCTCACGCCCTCTAAATTGTCCGTAGCGTCCTTAGTGTATTTTTGGATTTTGGTAATGTCCAAAGGCTCAATGCGCCCGTTCCGTTTAACCACCGTAATCAAAATTTTTCCTTTAAATCAAATCGTTTTCTTTTAAATTTGGCATTGTATCAATAAAAAACTTAAGACTTAAGAAAGAGAGAAGTTCAAGTTGGATTTGTTCTATTAATGAGAATGAGTTTTAAAGTTTTTTAATTTTTTACTCCCCCCCTCCATATTATTAATGACATTTGGGTTAAATCACCACCCCCATTTAGCGCAAAGCTTAAGAAAACATTGAAACCCCAAAATGACCAAACCCTCTATAAGGAGATTGCTAGGATGCCCACAATACGCCGAAATCTCATGCATAGCGATAATAAAGGGTATCGTTAAAAGCATCACATAAAAATCCCTTAGTCTTGCTCCTAACACAGCGTCATAAAACGCGCCAAAAAACCTAGCCTTAAAAATGGCTTTAAAAAACTTGGGGAATCCTTGCCAAGTTTCAATCATTAAATAACCTACCGACCTGCCTTTTGGGTTGAACAAGAGGTTAGACAATAAAGCCGCTATTAGACCCACTAACCACACATAATAGCTGTATTTAGGGTCAAAAAGTGGATCGCTAGCTGAACCATTTATGTCATAAAAAATCCTAGTGGTTATGGAGATACATCCTCCATAGACTAGAGCCATTGCCCATCGATATTCCCAATCGCTCAAACGCTCTTTGATATTCATGCTCTCTCCTTTCTTGCCCAAAGCTACCTATCATACACGAAATGATGATCATAGGTGGGTTCTCTTGGGGCTTGCGGCTCTCTATCAACGCCACGGATAAAATCTTCTACCCTATCGCCTATTTCAGCCCCAGAATATGCCCCTATTCCACCACCAATGCCTGCACCAAACACAGTACCCCACGGACCTCCAAGAGCCCCAATCATTCCACCCATTGCACCACCCATTCCAGCTCCAACACCTTCTCCTATATCTCTGCCAAGCTGGCCCCTTGCCTCTATTTTAGGACTAGCTATAGCCACATTAGCCATTGCATCGCATAAAACCACTACACAACTAAATGTTCTTAATCCACTCATAACAAATCCTTTCATAAAATGGAGATTCAAGGCATGTTTGGCACACCTTGATAAGAATATTTATACCACAACCCTATTAAAAGCGTTGTTACAGATCAGCCAGATATCACAAGAAGCTCAATAAGTGTTTTATTTATTCACAAATTACAGGATTAAAGTAAATAATTATAGTAGTTTTAGGATTTTTCATTATTGAAGCAAATCCAAAAGGATAAAAAGAGAACTTTTTAATCCATTAAAATACGCTCAATGAAGTTTTAAAACGGCAATTCTTTTCAAGCTCTTTAAGGCTTCTTAAAAAACTTAAAATACCCGTTTTCAATGTTAGTTTGAGGGGCGCGTGAAAGGCTTAACGAACCGCTAGGAATGTCTTTAGTGATGGTGGTGCCACTGCCGATTAAAACATTAGAGCCGATAGTTATGGGGGCGACTAGCTGGCTATCGCTCCCTATAAAGACATTTTCACCGATGATCGTTTGGTGTTTCTTTTTACCATCGTAATTGCAAGTGATCACGCCAGCCCCTATATTTGTGTTTTTCCCTATCTCGCAATCCCCCAAATAGCTCAAATGCCCTGCTTTAGCGCCTTGAAGTTTGGCGTTTTTAGTCTCTACAAAATTCCCCACATGGCTATTACAAATCACGCTTTTAGGGCGCGCATGGGCAAACGGCCCCACACTGCTATTAACAATCTGGCTCTCTTCTATCACGCTATAAGCTTTAATATGCGCGTTTTCTATCAAGCAATTCCCAATCAAACGCACCCCTTGCTCTAAAACGCACTCCCCCTTAAAACTCACGCCTTTTTCTAAATAAATGCTACCAGGCAATTGCATCACTACCCCTAAGTCCATGGCGTTTTTCCTCAGTCTTTCTAGCATGATTTCTTCAGCCTTTGCTCTTTCTGTTTGGCTATTCACCCCTAAAAAACACTCTTCTTCTAAAAAAATAGCGTCAATTGTTTCATTCCCCTTAATACCCAAAGCGATTAAATCCGTGAGGTAGTATTCTTTTTGGGCGTTTTGGTCATTAAGCTTGGGCAAGTATTTTTCTAAAAACTTTCTTTCAAAAAAATACACGCCAGCGTTCACGCTTTTAATGGTTTTTTCTTCATCATTAGCGTCCTTTTCTTCTACAATCTTTTTAACCTGATGGTTTTCTAAAACAACGCGCCCATAACCTTTAGGGTCAGCTAAATGCAGTAAGCCTATGGCGTTATTCTTGCTTTCTAATAAGGGGGTGAGAGCGTCTTTAGTGATTAAGGGCATGTCCGCATTCAAAATCAAAACCCGCTCATGTTTCGTAGAAATAGGCGTTTTATCTTCTTGCATGATAGCCCCACCTGTCCCTGAATATTTTTCCACGATTTGAGTGTGAAAAATGACGCCCTTAAAACGCTCCAACACCGCTTCTTTAATGCGTTCTTGTTGGTGGTGTAAGATAAGATGCACATCATTACTGATTGAAAAAGCCACTTCTAAAATGTAAAACAGCATAGGCTCCCCGCAAATCGTGTGCAAAGTTTTAGGCAGGCTAGAATGCATGCGAGTGCCTTTGCCAGCGGCTAGTATGATTACAGAAAGCATTAAAATCCTTTTTTTAGGGAATTTTAACATGCCTTATCTTATAATTTGACTTCGTTTCATCAAAGATTTAAGGCTAGAATTTTGCGTTTTTTCATTTTTTTCATTCTCATTTGCCCTTTAATATGCCCTTTAATGAGCGCTGATAGCGCATTGCCCAGCGTCAATCTCTCTTTAAACGCTCCTAATGATCCCAAACAGCTTGTAACCACCCTTAATGTCATCGCCCTGCTCACGCTTTTAGTTTTAGCCCCATCATTGATTTTAGTGATGACGAGTTTCACCCGTTTGATCGTGGTGTTTTCTTTTTTAAGGACCGCTTTAGGCACGCAACAAACCCCACCCACTCAAATTTTAGTTTCGCTCTCTTTGATATTGACTTTTTTCATCATGGAACCTAGTTTGAAAAAGGCTTATGATACAGGGATTAAGCCTTATATGGATAAAAAAATTTCTTACACCGAAGCGTTTGAAAAAAGCGCTCTGCCCTTCAAGGAATTCATGCTTAAAAACACACGAGAAAAGGATCTAGCGCTTTTTTTTAGGATCAGAAACCTGCCTAACCCTAAAACCCCTGATGAGGTGAGTTTGAGCGTTTTGATCCCGGCATTTATGATAAGCGAATTGAAAACAGCGTTTCAAATCGGCTTTTTACTCTACTTGCCTTTTTTGGTGATTGATATGGTGATCAGCTCTATTTTAATGGCGATGGGCATGATGATGCTCCCGCCTGTAATGATTTCTCTGCCTTTTAAAATTTTAGTGTTTATTCTGGTAGATGGGTTTAATTTATTGACAGAAAATTTAGTAGCGAGTTTTAAAATGGTTTGATATCAAACATTCAAGCTATAAAAGCTTGAAACTAATTTAAAACTCATAATTCAAATACGCTGTAATGGATCTCCCTGGTGCAGGCTCTCTTCCTGTAGGGCTTGTGCCAATCCCCCTAAAATAATACTTCATGTTAAAAAGGTTATTGATTTGCAAGCTTCCTGTGATTTTATGCCTACCGCTTTGCCATAAAACGGAGCTTACTTGAACGTTCAACACAAAATACAAGGGCAATAACCCTACTGAATTACAACCATACTCTAGCCCCCCTGTGTATTCTGGATTTAAGGGCAGGCACACGGTTTGGCTTTTGGCCTGATTGAGCATAGAACTATAAGCACGGCTATAAAAATAGCTGCTGATTCCAAAAGTCGTGTGCTTGTAAGTATACATCATGTCAAATATGAATTGGTTAGGACTCACATAAGGCAAACGCTTCCCTTTAATGTCAAAGGGTTTATTGACAATGCCTGTAAAATAATAAGCAATATCATCAGCATTAGAAGTGATGCGCGCATCAATGTAAGTGTAAGCCACATGAAATTGCAAACCCCTAATCGGCGCGTAATACAATTCCAATTCCACCCCTTGACTCCTAGCATTCACAGGCTGTGGACTATAGCCTCCAGCATAGTAACGATTGGCAAAAATCACAAAATAATTGGTATTAAAGCTCAATAGATTTTTATAACTATAGCGTTGCCCCACTTCAATTTCATTGAAAATTTGGTTGTAATTAGTCCTAGTAATGCCTACCATTGTGTGTTGTGGGGGGATAAAACTGCGACGGTAGTTCGCATACCATATCCAATTTTCCATAGGTTTATAGCCGATGTTAAGGGCGGGACTCCATTCGTTTTGACGCTGTTTTTTACTGGTCCATACGGAAAAATCGTGCTTTTCTGGCTCTTTGTTGTTATAGTTCAAAAAGGTGTATCTAAGCCCTGGAGTTATCACCAATTTAGAATCAAAAAGTTCTATTTTATCGCTCAACCATACCGCTGTATAGTTGTTAAACATTTCTTGATTGTTACTAGGCTTTTTAGAAAGAACATATGGGGGCATATGGCACACCCCATCAATAATATCTGATTTTTCGCACGTGCTTTGATCGGATCTAATGAACATGTCCATCGTCATAAAACGCATGCCCACATTAAAAGTTTGCTTAACTTTATTGGTATTAACAACTAAGTTCAAATTAGGCTCAAAAGCGTTCATCACATAACGCCTTAAATGATCAAAAATAAAAAATCCTGGATAATTTTGATCGGTATAAACAGGGCCTAATTTAGGATTGGTATTGACATTTAAATAGTTAGAATCAAATTTAAAATCCCTTGACATGTCATGCCCATAGTAACTGAAAGTGAAATCCCCCCCTATTTTATCCGTGTCCCCAAAAAAGTTTTGATACACAGCTCCCCATCGCTTCGCTCTCCCGCTTTTATCATTATTAGGGCGGTTATTTTGAAAACGATTTTCATTATAGGCAGCTATACCTAAAGACCCAGGGTCTGTTAAAAAGTAGCTGTAATATTGAAAAAAAGCAGTGATCTTGTTGCTATCATTGATTTGATACAACGAATCTAGCAAGTAGTTTTGAATGTTGGTAGGGCTGTTGTATCTAAACCCTTGCCCTTTGAGCCAATTGACTTGAGCTTGGATTCCAAAATGCTTATTCATCATACCCCCCGTTCTTAAATAGGTGTTAAAAAGCATGTTATTAACTAAGCTTTTATCAATGTTTTTAGAATTTTGATTGAAAAAGCCCCCATTTTCAGACTTGCCCCAAAAAGTGGTCCTCTCGCTCACCTGACTTTCCCACTTGGTAGGAATGCCTTTGGTGATAATGTTGATCACACCGCCAAAAGCGTTAGGGCCATAACGCACGCTCTCCCCACCTTTAGTTACGCTGATTCTATCCACAGATTGAAAGGTTACAGGAAAAATAACCGTGCCAATTTCAACATAGGGCGCGACATAAATAGGAATCCCATTGACTAGAATCATTCCCGTATTAGAATGCCCTGGGCCTCCCGCACCAAACCCCCTAATGGAAATGCTAGGCACAGCTCCAATACCAGTAGAGTTTCTAATATGCACGCCCGGCACATTTTGCAAAGCTTCTTCAATGCTTTGATTGGCGCTTTTAGTGAGTTGTTTGTTAGAAATCACCGTGCGAGATCCCATATAATTTCTAACTTCCTTACTCCTCCAGCTTAAAGGCGCTTCTTTATCGTTAGCCACCCCTGAAGCTTCCACCCTTTCCAAATTATGAGTTTTGACAGCATGCGCGCTATGACTCAAAACAACCAAAGAGACTAAAACTCTTTTCATTTACCACCTTTTATGAAAAATGTTCTTTTTTGCAACAAGGTGTAATTTATAATAACTATTATTAGTTTTAGCTTAAATTTTGAGACAATTATTATTTAAATTAAATTAATAGCTTTTTTTGTCAAAAATGCCGATTAATGCGAATGTTTATAGAAAAGATTGGGATATAAAGAAAAATAAAAATTTTTTAATATTTCTAATAGGGTGGATTTTAAACAAATACAGGGTTTAAAAACCCTTTTATAGCTGGCCTTTAAACCAAAATTTGAGTCGCATAAAAAGCTATCAAGGAAAACGCATACGCTACAACGGTTGTGAAGATGAATAAATACGCCACAAACTTTATCCCCCCAGCTTCCCTACCAAAAGTAATGGTCGCTGCAAAACAAGGGATATAAAACATCACAAACACGATAAAAGCGATTCCGCTTGGCACGCTGACTTCTTTTCTTAAAATCTCTCTAAAAGCGTCAGATTTTTCATTTTGATCCCCTAAAGAAAACAACACGCCTAAAGTAGAAACCACCACCTCTTTAGCCATAAATCCGGTTACAAGCGACACACTCAAACGCCAATCAAAATCCATAGGGCTAAAGACTTTTTCTAAATACGCCCCACCTTTTCCTACAATGCTATTTTTTAAATTCTTTTTATCCAATTCTGCTTTTAATTCTTTTAATTTTTCTTCTTTAGCTTCGCTTGAAAGAGTGGTGTTTTTACCCACTAACAAGCTTTCTTTTTTATAAGTTTTCATAGCTGCATCGCTTTTAGGGTATTGAGACATAAACCAGATTAAAATCGCTCCCACTAAAATGTAAGTCCCGGCCTTTTTTAGGTAGGAAAGCGATTTGGTGTAGATACTGAAATAGACCATTCTCCAACTGGGAAAGCGGTATTTGGGCATTTCCATGATAAAGGATTCGGTCTGCCCTTTAAACACGCTTAATTTGAGTAATTTGGCCATCACTAACGCCACAACCGCCCCCAAAATATAAATGCAAAACAGCACAAACCCCGCGCTTGAAGAAGGGAAAAACGAGCCTACAAACAGCACATAAATAGGCAGCCTTGCCGAGCAGCTCATAAACCCGATCACAAAAAGCGTGATCAACCGTTCGTTATAATTTTGTAAAGTTCTTGTCGCCATGTAAGCAGGCACAGAGCAGCCAAAACCGGTGATTAAAGGGATAAAACTCTTCCCATGCAAGCCAAATTTATGCAAGATTCCATCCAATAAAAACGCTACCCTACTCATATATCCTGTCGTCTCTAGTAAAGAAATCCCAAAATACAACACCACAATTAAAGGCAAGAATGAAACCGTCGCTCCCACTCCCCCAATAATGCCATCGCCCACCAAAGACGCTAAATCTTCATTAGCCACATTTTCTTTGATGCCATCGCTCAAAAATTTAAACCCTGTTTCAAGTGCTTTTTGCACTCCCCCTCCTATTAAAAAGCTCAAGGAAAAAATGATAAACATGAACCCTAAAAAAATGAAAATCCCATAACGCGGGTGCATTAAAATCTTATCAATCTTATAAGTGTGTTCAAAACTCGCGTTTTGTTGGTTTTCACTGATCACTAATTTAGCGATTCTTTGAGCGCTCTGGCTGTATTTTAAAGACTCCTTAAAGCTTTGAGACGGGACTTTTATATTTTCATTGTTTGTAGTGTTTTGAGAATAAAGCCTGACAATTTCGTCTAATAAAAGCTCGGTATTCAAGCGATCTTCTTTGGATCTTGCGCTTGTAGGCACGCACACAACCCCTAATTCTTTAGAAAGCTTTCCTGTATCAATTTTAATGCCTTCTTTTTGCGCCTCATCCCACATGTTGAGTGCGAGAAGCATTTTTTTATTCGTGTCTAATAGCTGTGTGCTTAAGGCTAAATTACGCTCTAAATTGGTGGAATCCACCACATTAAGAATGAGATCGTATTGCCCTTTTTCTAAAAAATCTTTAGTAACCTTTTCTTCAGTGGTGAAGTCATTGAGCGCGTAAGTGCCAGGTAAATCAATGATAGTGATTTGATGCTCTTTGTGTATCAAACCCACTTCCATTTTATCCACGGTAACCCCAGCAAAATTCCCCACTTTCAAATGGGCGTTGCTCAAAGCGTTGATGAGGGATGATTTCCCCACATTAGGCTGGCCCACAAGGGCGATAGTGATTTCTTTCACTTCCAATTCTCCAAATAAGTTTTTTAATTTTTAGTTATATCGTTTTGATATTAAAAGTTGGCACTATAGCGCTATAAGACTAATTGTTATATAATAAAAGCGAGACAAGAATATTAAAATGCGAAAGGAGCGTGTGATGTTGTGCGTGTTTGATATAGAAACCATTCCTAGCGTGAGTTTGTGTAAAGAGCATTTTCAATTAGAAGAAAATGATGCACTAAAAATCTGTGAACGGAGTTTTGAAAAGCAAAAAGAAAAAAGCGGGAGCGAGTTTTTGCCTCTTTATTTGCATGAGATCATCTCTATTGCAGCAGTCATTGGCGATGATTACGGGCAATTTATCAAAGTGGGGAATTTTGGTCAAAAACACGAAAATAAAGAGGATTTTACAAGCGAAAAAGAGCTTTTAGAAGACTTTTTTAGATACTTTAACGAAAAGCAACCGCGCCTAATAAGCTTCAATGGCAGAGGCTTTGATATGCCTCTACTCACGCTCAAAGCCCTTAAATACAATTTAACCTTAGACGCTTTTTACAGCCAAGAAAACAAATGGGAAAATTACCGCGCGCGTTATAGCGAGCAGTTCCATTTGGATTTAATGGATAGCTTGAGCCATTATGGATCCGTTAGGGGGTTGAATCTAAATGGCGTTTGCTCTATGATGAATATTCCTGGTAAATTTGATGTGAGCGGGGATTTAGTGCATGCGATTTATTACAACCCGCATTTAAGCCAAAAGGAGAAAAAAGGCATTATTGATGGCTATTGCCAAAGCGATGTGCTTAACACTTACTGGCTTTTTTTAAAATACGAAGTGTTAAAAGGGGCTTTAAATAAAGAGCAATACCTTGGGCTATTGAATGATTTTTTAGCCAAATTCCCTAAGGAAAAATCCTATTCAAGCGTTTTTATTAACGCTTTAGAGAAAGAGATTAGGGAGTTTGCTTAAACCTTATTGGATAATCAAAACCAATTAGTATAAAAAGGTATCAGCAAAGCCATCATTATTTATTAGTAGAAGATAAAGATGAAAATATAGGTATTTATACTAATTTATGCGCTAATAAAACTTTTAGTTTTTAATAAATATATAGTCTATCATTAAGACAGGCTATAGCCTAACAACTAATAATTATAGTTTTAAACTAATCTGTATTGAATATCAAAAATTATGCAATAATCATTGAACGATAAGAATGGAATTATTCAGCTAGATCTAAGCTTCTTAATTTTCTAATGCTAACTTTTTAAAAACCATCTCTGTATTCTACCATAAATTTTTAAAAATTTGTTTTTTTTATAAATCGGAAAATTTTTTCTTTACAATTTAATTATTAATAAGGGAGAGAGATTTATATATAATTACAATTATTACATTATATATATCTTTTTATTCTTTTTTTATAAATAAGCTCCTTGTTTTTGATTTTTTATAAATTACATTCTTTTTAATTTCTATTAAAAAATTTAATATTAAGAGGACTTTTATGAAAAAATCAAATGACAATAACGCACTCGCCAGAAGTCAAAGGGAGTTGTTTGTAGGG
>NZ_PHLZ01000016.1:0-43550 GCF_002832345.1 Helicobacter pylori | reverse complement strand
CTTGATTGTTTTTAATATTTGCTTGCTTATTGTTTGTTATTTCTTAATGCTTATATTTTTAGTTGTTAGTGTCTTTATATTTAATGTTTAATGTGTTTAGTTTGCTTGTGTTGGTTTCTTAGATCTTGCTTTTTGTCTAAAGTTTTATTTTATAGTGAAAATCATAAGGGAGTAGGGGTTATTTTGCGATACCCTAAATCCTAAAACGCTTCAAAAGTTATCGTTTGATTGAAGTTAAGTTATTTTATAGCCAACACTCCATTGAAACAGAATCAAAAACAAAAACCATAGCCCACCAAGCAAAGAACCTAACACCCAATAAGGGAAAAGGCTAAACGAAAACATGGAGCATAAGAATTGCGCGCACCGGCAAGTTTGATGAGCAGGAAAGACTTCAAATAACCTTTCATCGGTTTTAAGTCTGTTTTCTATGAGCCATTGGTATTGCTCCCTGAATAATTTTTCTTGCATGAGATAATAAGCGTCTAAAAGATAAAAGCATGCCAACAACACCCCTAAAACGCATAACCCATAAAGATGAGAGATCGCCTCTACTTTGAGGGATAAGACACCCACAGCGAGCGCGAGAGTCCATTTTTTGCACTCCAAAGAATTTTGTGCCATTCTGTTGATAATGCCTTGCAAGATTTTAAGCTCTTCTATAAGGATTTTTGCTCTGTCTTTTGGGGTATTTTCCATGTTTAAGGCTTATTTTTTCTCAAAATTAAATTTGTAAGTGCCTTTGTTGGTTTGGAGTTCGGCTTCCAAAAGTTTTGAGCATCTATAAGAGATTACTACAGAATTCCCAAATTTCAATTCTTGTTGCATAGGGATATGTTTATCTTGCAATTCTTTGACTTTTTGTTCTATCCATTGGATCTTATTTGTTGTCTCACTTAAACTAGCTTGGTATTTTTGCAAGTTTTCTGTCAAAGGTTGTAACTCCTTATCTGTTATTACCTTAAGTTTTTCTGGAGCACTGCTCACAATTTCTTTAAAAATAAAGTTGGTTATAGTGGGTAATTTTTCATTTACAGATCTTATAAAGGATGGATTAAATTTGAATCTATCTATTTTGCCATAGCTTGCAATAAGATCTGATGCTATTTTGGAAATTTCTTGGTTATTGATGGAGTCAGCATAGCCTTTTAAGATTTCTAGCTCTAACTTTATCCTTTCATTCAAGTCTACAGAATCACCATCATTGATACCAAGATAATAAGAACACCAACCAAGGTATGTATACTTATCAATCCCTTGTGATCCTTCCAAGCATTGTCCCTCTTTTCTTACAATATCCTTTTTAATTCCGCTCATATTTGCAGTAAATATATTTTTAATATCTTTTTGAAGGTAATAAAAGAACTTGAGTGTATCATTATTAATATAATAAGACGCTTCACTTGAAAGTGATTTTTTGAGATGGTCAAAAATAAAAGTTCTTTGTTGTTGTAATTGTATGTATTGTTTAGAATTTTCATCCAGGGTTTTAAGTTTATTCTCTGTGTTGAAATTCCAACCATAGAATTTTTCAATGGTGTCCAATTCTTTCATTTTGTCTTCAAATTCTTTTAGGGATTGTTGCTTAAGGGCAATTGCTTGTTGGGTTTCGTTTGAGTATTTCTCAAGGCTTTGTTTGGCGTTTTCGGATTTCTCTTTTTCTTGTATGAGCCTTTCTAAACTTACAGGGACTTGTAAGGTGGAATATTCACAATTCCCACGATTAAGATTGAGATTTTCAAGAGTAACGCTATCTACCTTAGAGTTTATTTGCAGTTGGCTTCCATAATCAACCATTTCAACCGGCGATTCACCATTCCCACAGCCCGCTAAATACAACGCCAAACAGCTTGCACCCAATAATTTTTGGTAAGTTTTCATTTTGCATCCTTTGTTATAAGATTAAAAGCGATTTTCTTGCACAAACTATCAAGAGAGATAGGTTTAAACCTCCCTAATAAGTTTGTGATATCGTAAGAAATACGCATGGCTTTAATGTGTGATTCTTTTATGGTGGTGTCAGCTATAAGAGTGTTAGCGATTTTCAACTCTTTATAAATCCATGCGGAATAAGTGATTTTTAATAGATCTTGATTAAGAGAAACACTATTCTTGCTTTGTAAAAACACGAAGTAAGGGCATTTTTTGATCATATATTCTAAAGACTCTCTGAGAATGAGCGTGAAAGCGTCTTCAATCCTACTTATATTATCGTATTCTGCCAATTTGTTTAAGACATCGTCTTTATAATCCCAAAAAAGCGAGTCTATAAATACGCATTCTGCATCTAGGTCTTCTTCCAAATAGCCTTTAACCTTTAAAGCCTTATTTTTATCCGCATGCGAATGCGATAGGAACACTTGAGCGTTTTTTAGCTGCGGTTTGAACGGGCTAAAAAAGGCTTCCTGTAACTCTCTATGATTTAAAATAATGTCTTTTCTACTGCCATGTTTTTTAAGAATATTTCTAATTTTTTGGGCAATGCGATCGAGTTCAAAAATGGGCAACATGGAAAAATCATTGCTGTTTCTAGTAAGATTATAGAAAAATAAATCCCCATCTATATTATCTGCATCAATGATATAAGTTTTCAAATATTTTTGCCTTTTATTTAAGTTCCCTTTAAAATCTTTTGATTATAGTAGACTTAGACTTAGCTTAGGAGTGCTTGAATCTTGGGGTGTTGGAATAACTAAAAACCACCGCTAAAAAAAGCCTTTTTGCAAACAAAAAGAGCGTTAAAACTTACAAGCGGCAGACCTTAAAAGTGCAAAAAACAATAAATGCAATCTAAAAAACTTCTTCGCATGCTTTTTTGTCTTTATGGAGTAAGCATTCTTTTTGCAGCTCTATAAAACGCTTTTTCCTTTCTTCTTCGGTCATATTGTCAGGCTTTTCAATAGGGTGTGGAAGAGGGCGTGAAAGAGAGTGTGAAATCTTTGAAGTGGGGGTATTGAATTGGGGTGCATACCCTAGTTTATTGACTGCATAAAAGCCTAAAGCAGCGATTAAAATAAAAATCCAATCTGTTTTTCTGATCTTAGGGCAAAATTTACACGCCATGATTTAATCCTTAAAACATTTGAAGTATAATACACTCTTATGGTCAAATATTAAGTTTAGGAAAAGCTGCATGTGGAGTTTCATTCAAAAAATCTTTAAGGCTTTAATCATTATGCCTTTAGATTTTATCACGAAGTATTTCAAGTCGTTTGTGCTGTTGTTGATTGTATTAATCTTTTTTAGCGCCAAAGAAAGTGCGCCAAGCGCCCCGCCCAATCTCGCTAAACTCTATTTAAATGGGGCGATTTTTAGCACCGAGGATTTTGACAAAGAAGTGGATAAAATCTTAAAAACCCCTAGCATTAAGGGCGTTTTATTGTTGATTGATTCTCCTGGTGGGGCGGTGTCAGCGAGCGTGGAATTGAGCGAAAAAATCGCTGATTTGAAGCAAAAAATGCCCGTTTTAGCGTATGCTAGGGGGGTTATGGCGAGCGGGAGCTATTATGCGGGCATGCAAGCGAGCGAAGTTTATGCCTCTAAAGCGAGCTTGATAGGATCCATTGGGGTGATTTTTTCGGGCGCGAATGTGGAAAATTTGCTCAATAAAGTCGGCGTAGCCACTCAAGGCGTGCATGCGGGCGAATACAAAGAAATAGGCACTTTCACCAGAGCGTGGAAACCTAACGAAAAAGAATTTTTGCAAAATTTAGTCAATGAGCAATACCAAATGTTTGTGAATGATGTCGCTAAAGCCAGAAAATTAGACGCTAAGGATTATAAGGATTTTGCTGAAGGGAAGGTCTTTAGCGCTCAAAAGGCTCTAAAATTAAAACTCATTGATAAAATCAGCACGATCAAGCAAGCGCAAAATCGCTTAATGGAATTGAGTAAGGTTAAAAAAGCTTATTGGCTGGAAAAAAGCCCTATGGAGCGTTTCATTGAAAAAGCCACGCAATCAGTTACAAGCATCATCACGCAAGCCTTTGGCTATCAATTATTAATGAGATGAAGATGTTAGAATTTATTTTAAAAATTCAAGCTAGAGACTCTAAAGGCTTGGTGAGCGCGATAAGTAGTACTATCGCTAACAAGGGCTATAACATCGTCAAAAACGATGAATTTGTTGATCCCTTAAAACAGCGCTTTTTCATGCGGCTAAAAATCCAAAAAGAAATCAAGCCCTTGAATACTGAAATTAAAGAGCAAGAAGAGCGATCCTTAAAAACCGCTCTTTTTAAAGCCCTAGAAAACTTTAACGAACTATCCATTGAAGTCATTTTAACGCATAAAAAAAACATTATTTTACTCGCCACTAAAGAGAGCCATTGCTTAGGGGATTTGCTTTTAAGGGTGTATGGGGGGGAATTGAACGCTCAAATTTTAGGCGTTATTTCCAATCACGAGATTTTACGCCCTTTAGTGGAAAAATTTGACATCCCCTATTTTTATGCACCTTGCGACAATCAAGTTTTGCATGAAAAAGAAGTTTTAACAATCATTAAAAACCTGGAATTAAAACACAAAGTGAGCGCGGATCTGCTCGTTTTAGCCAAATACATGCGTATTTTAAGCCATGATTTTACGAAGCGCTATGAAAATCAGATTCTCAATATCCATCATAGTTTCTTGCCCGCATTCATCGGGGCTAACCCTTACCAGCAAGCGTTTGAAAGGGGCGTGAAAGTCATCGGGGCCACGGCGCATTTTGTGAATGAAAGCCTTGATGCCGGGCCGATTATTTTACAAGACACTCTGCCCATTAACCACAATTACAGCGTGGAAAAAATGCGCCTAGCGGGTAAGGATATAGAAAAACTGGTTTTGGCTAGAGCTTTAAAACTCGTTTTAGAAGATCGGGTGTTTGTGCATGAAAACAAAACGGTGGTGTTTTGAATGCTTCCATTAGTGTGCTTTAGGATTATTGGGATAAACGCATGGACGCATTAACAACGCCATCAAATTGGCAAAAAGTAAGGCTTGGGGATATTGCCGAGATTAAAAGAGGGGCATCACCTAGACCTATTGAAAATCCTAAATGGTTTTGTGCTAATTCTAATGTAGGGTGGGTAAGAATTTCAGATATTTCAAAAAATAGCCGTTTTCTATACAAAACAGCCCAAAAACTTTCTAAAAAAGGCATTGAAAAAAGCAGATTTGTTAAACAAAATAGTTTGATTATGAGCATGTGCGCGACAATTGGTAAGCCTATTATCACTAAAATTGATACTTGTATTCATGATGGTTTTGTAGTTTTTGAAAATCCAAATAAATTACTTATATTATTTTCTATGTTATATAGAAAAAGAATGGCTAGAAAGTGGGCAACAAGGCTCACAAGTAAATCTAAATGTAGATTTAATTAAAAATAAAGAAGTTTTTTACCCTAAAGATTTAAACGAACAGAGCGCTATCGCTGACATTTTAAGCGATGTGGATCGTTATCTTTATTCTTTGAGCGCCCTCATTCTTAAAAAAGAAAGCGTTAAAAAAGCTTTGAGCTTTGAACTATTGAGCCAAAGAAAACGCTTGAAAGGCTTCAATCAAGCTTGGCAAAAAGTAAAGCTTGGGGATATTGCCGAGATTAAAAGGGGTGTTCGCATAACAAAAAATGAATTAGATGTATTTGGAAAATACCCTGTGGTTTCAGGTGGAGTTGGATTTTTGGGTTACACAAATAACTTCAATAGATATGAAAATACAATTACTATCGCTCAATATGGAACGGCTGGTTATGTTAATTTTCAAAAAAATAAATTTTGGGCTAATGATGTTTGTTTTTGTATATACCCTAATAAGGATATTATAAAAAATATTTTCTTGTATTATTTTTTGAAAGTTAATCAAAATTATTTATATGAAATTTCAAATAGAAATGCTACACCTTATAGCATTTCAAAAGATAAAATCTTAGATTTTGAAATCCCCCTACCCCCTCTAAACGAACAAATCGCTATCGCTAACGTTTTAAGCACTTTAGATAATGAGATCACAAGCCTTAAAAACAAAAAACGCCAATTTGAAAACATCAAAAAAGCCTTAAACCACGATTTAATGAGCGCTAAAATCAGGGTTTTAAAAAAATAAACGCCCCAAAAGTCAAGGACAAACCCGCTTATAAAGGAAACCCCTAAGCTTTTAAACTTAGGGGAACGCTCTTAGAAAAATCAGCGTTTCACAGAAACGATCACTTTAAGCCCCAAAAAAGCAAACTCAAAGTATAATGTTTTCCAAGAGCGTTTGTTATGTGTCTTAGGCATAACATGCTCCTTTTAAGGTGATTTGCCCCATATCGCAACTATGGGGCGTGATGAAATCCTACAACAAACCCCCTTAAAACACCCCTAGATCGCACCAGATACGCATGGCAAAGTTTTACGCCCCAATGACCACTCAATTAATAAAGCTTATCTTTATTGGATAAAAAACAGAGCCATTTGTCAAGCATCAAATAGAGGGATTTTAAAAGTTTAAAAATCTAACGGAGCTAAAAAAGTTAGTTTAAATGGATAAATTTACTAGATTAAAAGAAAGAGTTAAAAGCCAGGAGTAGCCCTAAGGCCACCCACACAAACGCCCCAATCAATATTGTTGGTTTTGTTGTTGTGCTTTTTGTTGTTGTTGTTGGTGTGCTTGTTGTTGTTGCTGTTGTTGAGCTTGTTGCTCTGCTTGTTGTTCGGCGTGTTGTTCAGCGTTATGGTGATGGTGTTCGCCGCCATAATAATGGTGGTGGTGTGCGTGGTGATGGTGATGGTGGTGTTGGCTGTTAGCCTGTTGTTGTTGCTGTTGTTGCACTTGGTGTTGTTGTTCATGGTGTGCCATGATAACTCCTTTAATTGAAATTTAAATTCTAGCTCATCGGCTAGGATTTCATTTTATAATGCAAAATCTAACCAATTATTAACGAAAAAGATTTTAATACTAATTTTTAATACGAGCGCCAATTTAAGCGTTTCTATTGTCAAAACTACCAACATCTTTGAATGAAAAAAGCTATAATAAGGAAGTTGCATTAAAAAGGAAAGACAAATCCCCTTTTTAAGGTATAATATGAGGAGTTTTAGAAGCGCTTCTTATGGTAGTAGCTAAAAAGTCTTTAGGACAGCATTTTTTAACGGACGAGTCGTTTTTAGACAGAATTGTTAATGCTTTGCCCCCCTTAAACCCATTAAAGCTAATTGAAATTGGCGTGGGGCTAGGGGATTTGACTCTTAAGTTGTTGAATCGCTATCCTTTAAAGACTTATGAGATAGATAGCAATTTGTGCGAGAAAATGCGATCAAAGCTAAAGGCGCAAAAAAAGCCTTTTAAATTAGAATTAGTGGAAAAAGACGCTCTTTTTTTAAAAGAAGAAGAGCCTTATTTTTTGATCTCTAATTTGCCTTATTATATCGCTACCAGGCTTGTTTTAAACGCGCTCAAAGACCCTAAATGCAGGGGCTTATTGGTGATGACGCAAAAGGAAGTGGCACTCAAGTTTTGTGCTAAAGATTCACAGAACGCTTTAAGCGTTTTAGCACACACGATAGGGAACGCTACCCTTTTGTTTGATGTGCCACCTAGTGCGTTTAGCCCGCCTCCAAAGGTGTTTTCTAGCGTGTTTGAAGTGATTAAAGAGCCGCTAAAAGAAAAGGCGTTAGCTTCATTGCTCCAAGCGCCATTTTTTGAAGAAGCCCTACAAAAAGGGTTTGAAACATTAGAAGATTTTTTGAAAGCTTGTTTCTCATCTCCTAGGAAGACGCTTTCAAACAATCTTAAAAAAAGCGTTTCTTATAAAGAAAAGCTTGATAAGGTGTTAGATTTTTTAGCGTTAGAAAACCAACCAACAAGCGTGAGGGCGTCTGAGATAAAAGATTATCTCAAGCTCTTAAATTACCTTTTAAAAGGCTAATGCCTTTTTAAAAAATTGAAATAAAGGAATAATCGTTATGACTGATAACAACCAAAATAATGAAAACCATGAAAACAGCAGTGAAAACTCAAAAGATCACCATGAGATGCGAGCCGGAGCGTTTGAGCGATTCACCAACCGCAAAAAGCGTTTCAGAGAAAACGCGCAAAAAAACGCAGAGTCTTCAAACCATGAAGCGCCTTCACACCATAAAAAAGAGCATCGCCCTAACAAAAAACCAAACCACCACCACAAACAAAAACACGCCAAAACACGAAATTACGCCAAAGAAGAATTGGATAACAACAAAGTAGAGGGCGTTACGGAAATTTTGCATGTGAATGAGAGAGGGACTTTAGGCTTTCATAAGGAGCTCAAAAAGGGCGTTGAAGCGAATAACAAGATCCAAGTGGAGCATTTAAACCCGCATTATAAGATGAATCTAAACTCTAAAGCGAGCGTTAAAATCACGCCTTTAGGGGGCTTGGGCGAGATTGGGGGGAACATGATGGTCATTGAAACCCCAAAAAGCGCGATCGTGATTGATGCGGGCATGAGCTTCCCTAAAGAAGGGCTTTTTGGCGTGGATATTTTAATCCCTGATTTTTCCTACTTGCACCAAATCAAGGACAAAATCGCTGGCATTATCATCACCCATGCCCATGAAGATCACATAGGGGCCACGCCTTATTTGTTTAAAGAGTTGCAATTCCCCCTTTATGGCACGCCTTTGAGTTTGGGACTGATTGGGAGCAAGTTTGATGAACATGGTTTGAAAAAATACCGCTCGTATTTTAAAATCGTAGAAAAGCGCCGCCCCATTAGCGTGGGCGAATTTATCATTGAATGGATCCACATCACGCATTCTATCATTGACAGCAGCGCTTTAGCGATCCAAACTAAAGCCGGAACAATCATCCACACCGGCGATTTTAAAATCGATCACACCCCAGTGGATAATTTGCCCACTGATTTGTATCGTTTGGCGCACTATGGCGAAAAGGGGGTGATGCTTCTTTTAAGCGATTCCACTAACTCCCATAAATCCGGAACCACACCGAGTGAAAGCACCATAGCGCCGACTTTTGATACCCTTTTTAAAGAAGCGCAAGGGAGGGTGATTATGAGCACCTTCTCTAGCAATATCCACCGGGTCTATCAAGCCATCCAATACGGCATTAAATACAACCGCAAGATCGCTGTGATCGGGCGCTCTATGGAAAAAAACCTAGACATCGCTAGAGAATTAGGCTATATCCATTTGCCTTACCAATCTTTTATTGAGGCCAATGAAGTCGCTAAATACCCGGATAATGAAGTCTTAATCGTAACGACCGGCTCACAAGGCGAAACCATGAGCGCGCTTTATCGCATGGCGACAGATGAGCACCGCCACATCTCTATCAAACCCAACGATTTAGTCATCATCTCCGCTAAAGCCATTCCTGGCAATGAAGCGAGCGTTTCAGCGGTGTTGAATTTTTTGATCAAAAAAGAAGCTAAAGTGGCTTATCAAGAATTTGACAATATCCATGTGAGCGGGCATGCCGCCCAAGAAGAGCAAAAGCTCATGTTAAGACTCATTAAGCCTAAGTTTTTCTTACCCGTGCATGGGGAATACAACCATGTCGCGCGCCACAAACAAACCGCTATTGCTTGCGGGGTGCCTGAAAAAAATATCTATTTAATGGAAGATGGCGATCAAGTGGAAGTTGGCCCTGCGTTCATTAAAAAAGTCGGCACCATTAAAAGCGGGAAAAGCTATGTGGATAACCAAAGCAATTTAAGTATTGACACTAGCATCGTCCAACAAAGAGAAGAAGTCGCTAGCTTAGGGGTGTTTGTGGCTACGATTTTTGTGAATAAAAACAAACAAGCGCTTTTAGAAAGCTCTCAATTTTCCAGTTTAGGGCTTGTGGGCTTTAAAGATGAAAAGCATTTGATCAAAGAAATTCAAGGGGGCTTAGAGGTGTTATTGAAATCCAGCAACGCCGAAATTTTGAATAACCCTAAAAAATTAGAAGATCACACTCGTAATTTCATCAGAAAAGCGCTCTTTAAAAAGTTTAGAAAATACCCGGCTATCGTTTGTCATGCCCATGCTTTTTGATTGTAACGCTACCGCTATACAAGTCTTAAAAGATGAAGCGAGCGCGCTTTTAGAAAGCGTTAAGCAATTCCAAGAACTTAACGATTTAGAAGCCATTGTCAAACTCATTTTAAAAAGCCAAGAAAAAGGGGGTAAGCTTGTGATAGTGGGCGTGGGTAAGAGTGCTTTAGTGGCGCAAAAAATCGCTGCTTCCATGCTAAGCACCGGTAACAGGAGCGCGTTTTTACACCCCACAGAAGCCATGCATGGGGATTTGGGCATGGTGGAAAAAAACGATGTGATTTTAATGATTAGTTATGGGGGCGAGTCTTTGGAATTATTGAATCTGGTGAGCCATTTAAAACGCTTAAGCCATAAAATCATCACTTTCACTAAAAGCCCCACTAGCTCGCTTTCTAAACTCGGCGATTATTATTTGAGCTTGAAAATCAAAAAAGAAGCTTGTCCGATCAACACCGCTCCAACGACTTCTACTACCCTAACTCTAGCCTTAGGCGATGTTTTAATGGCATGCTTGATGCGAGCGAAAAACTTCAGCCAAGAAGATTTTGCTTCCTTTCATCCGGGCGGGCTTTTGGGCAAAAAACTTTTTGTCAAGGTTAAAGACTTATTACAAACCACGAACCTCCCCTTAATCGCTCCTAATACAAGTTTTAAAGACGCACTCATAGAAATGAGTGAAAAACGCCTAGGCAGCGCGATTTTAGTCAATGAAGCTAACGAGCTTGTGGGGGTGTTAAGCGATGGCGATATCCGTAGGGCGCTATTAAAAGGGCTTAGCTTGGAGAGTGAGGTGAAGCATTTTGCCACTTTAAAACCTAAAAGCTTTAAGAATTTGGACGCTCTTCTTTTAGAAGCGTTAGAATTTTTAGAGCGCCATAAGATCCAGCTTTTGGTGTGCGTAGATGATTACAATAAGGTTTTAGGGGTCTTGCACTTGCACCAACTTTTAGAATTAGGGCTTAAAGCATGAAAGCGAGTATTTATGATTTCACTCTAAAGGAATTGAGCCAACTTTTAAAACCAAGCTTTAGGGCTAAACAGCTTTATTTGTGGCTCTATGCGAAGTATAAAACAAGCTTTAAAGACATGCAAAATAATTTTTCAAAAGATTTTATCGCTTATTTGGAGCGAGAATTTACTTTGCGCACGATAGAAATCGCGCATGTGAGGGAGAGTGTTGATGGCTCTAAAAAATACCTTTTTAAATCTTTAAGGGACAACCACACTTTTGAAGCGGTGTTGTTGAAAATGAAAGACAAAAAGATTGATGGAGAGACGAATGCCATTTTAGAGGGGGAAAAATACACCGTGTGCGTGTCTTGTCAAATCGGCTGTCAAGTGGGTTGCTCGTTTTGTTTCACTCAAAAAGGCGGTTTTGTGAGGGATCTCAAAGCGAGCGAGATTATCCAGCAAGCCCTACTCATTAAAGAAGACAATAACCTCCCCATTGAAAAAGCACTCAACATTGTTTTTATGGGAATGGGCGAGCCTTTGAACAATTTAGATGAGGTGTGTAAAGCGGTTGAGATTTTTAATACCGGCATGCAAATTTCACCTAAAAGGATCACCATTTCCACGAGTGGCGTGGCCGATAAAATCCCTATTTTAGCGGGCAAAAACTTAGGCGTGCAATTAGCCATATCCTTACACGCCGTAGATGACAAAACGCGCTCATCTTTAATGCCCTTGAATAAAAAATACAATATTGAATGCGTTTTGAATGAAGTGAGGAAATGGCCTTTAGAGCAGCGCAAAAGAGTGATGTTTGAATACCTTTTGATCAAAGATCTAAACGATAGCCTAAACTGCGCTAAAAAACTTTTAAAACTTTTAAACGGCATTAAATCCAAAGTGAATTTGATTTTATTCAACCCGCATGAAGGCTCTAAGTTTGAGCGTCCCATCTTGGAGAGCGCTAGAATGTTTGCGGATTTTTTAAACTCCAAAGGCTTATTATGCACCATTAGAGAATCTAAAGCTTTGGATATTGAAGCGGCTTGCGGGCAATTGAGGGAGAAAAAACTCTCTCAGCAAATTTGAAAACTCTTTTTTGTGAGGTTTTGTCTTTTTTCTAATGGGGGGTGTTGATTTTTTAAAATTTATGGATTAAAAATTAGCGCTAAATTTTCTTTCATTAACAATTAATTAGATTTTATATTGTAGAATGAAATCCTAGCCAGTGAGCTAGAATTTAATTTTTTAATCAAAGGAGTCATCATGGCACACCATGAAGAACAACACGGCGGGCACCACCACCACCATCACCACACACACCACCACCACTATCATGGCGGTGAACACCACCATCACCACCACAGCTCTCATCATGAAGAAGGTTGTTGCAGCACTAGCGATAGTCATCATCAAGAAGAAGGTTGTTGCCACGGGCATCACGAGTAATATCGGTGTGGCTAGGGGCAACTTGACTAGGGTTGTCTCTGGCTTTGACTTTAAGATACAATCATTCTATTCTAACCCATTAAATCCAATCCAACCACCGCAACACGCTTGATTTTTATTTTTACAAACGCTCATTAATGTTAAAAATACTCACCAATGCCTATAAAAAGTAATTTTTTATCCAATAATATTGTTAAGACTTTTAATAAGCTTCAATGTTTTACAATATTCAAAATATTAAAACAATTTTTCAATCAAGGAAAGGGTATGCAAGTTACCCCCCCCCATTTTTTAAAACCCAATAAGAAATTTTTATTTTTGACTCTGTATTCTGTGCTAGGGTTTCATTTTAGCCACGCTATAGATGAGGGCGCGCTTAATAAACTCGTTGGAAAGAAGGTTCAAGAAGCTTTAGCGAAAGAAAAAGCTAAGGCTAAACATCAAAGAGTGGATAAAAGCGCTTTTTTTGCCGGTCTTGGCTATAGCGGGATGTTTTCATGGAATTTAGCTTATAAAGATAGTTTTGTTTTGCTACCTCACTACTTTAGTGGAAGACTCTTAGAAAGAAAAGATCCTAGCACCATCTTAAACGGCTTTAATTTTAAGGTGGGGTATCAGTATGCCGCTCCTGTTAAGATTAAAAAAATGGGTTTTGGCGTTAGGGGAGGGTTCAATATTCCTATAAAGCGGGTAATTACATGGAAAAAGATAAATACCAACAATACTTATTTGGAGTGATACCCATAGACACAATAAGTCCCGTTTCTTTTTTTAATGGTGGTATGATAACAATGTCAACTTACAGCTTTTTTATGGATTTTTTACACAATGTGTATGAAAATGAGAAGTTTTTCATCGGTTATTTTATAGGGGCTGGGTTAGGGGGTGAGAGCGTAACAGCCAATGTTCTTAAAGATTTTGGTAATATATTAGCACAATTGGTGCAATTTCAGGGCTATGGCTCACTAGGGCTAAGGATGGGCGATAAGCGCCACACGCTAGAATTGAGCACGAGCATCCATGGCGACGCTCCTAGTTGTTCTTTAAAAAAGCTAAAGACTTGCGAAAGCGTGAGGGTTTTACAAGCAAAAATCCCTAGGGGCATTTTTGAAAGCTATGTTACTTGGAGCGCGGATTATGTTTATCGGTTTTAAAAGTTTTTAAAAATTTAATGGCTTTGTTCCAATTGAATAGGGATAACAAAATCTAAAAAATGCTTTAAGCATTTTTTACAATCTAATCATAAAGAGCTTACGAAAAGCGAGCGATCGCTTCATGCTTTATTGTTCCAACTCCCATGCGTCTTTAAAAGAAGCGTTTTTAAGCTTTAAATTCAAGCTCCCTTCAATCCATTGGGTATTGGCCCCCTTTTCGTTGTTGTCAAACAAGAACACTCCTAAAAAGCCTCTAGGGGTTTTAATCAGGCTCAATTCCACGCTAGGAAGAATGATTTGGCTGTCAGGTTTGACTTCAAAGGCTAGGAAAAAGGGGCGGTTGTTTTTGAAGTCATAGCCATTTTTGGTGTATGAATAGCCGGGGGCGCTCTGCAAGATGCCTTTTTGAGTTTCCACGCTAAAAGAATCCAAGTAATAAAACCCAGGCTCTAGCTTGAACGATTGGACTTTGGCTAAATGGTAGCGGTTTTTCCACAAAAGCATGAAGCGCTCACTCCCTAGCATGAATAAAGGCCCTCTAGGGTCTTTGAGCTTTGCTTTAGGGTTTTTTTTAAGCGCTTCATTGTGTTTGGCGACAACTCCTCTATCTATTTTGCGCCAATAAGTGCGCACGCTTTGGCCTTGGTGAGCGATATACATATTCACCAAACCAGAATGATGGCCTTTAGGAGGCAAGCAAGAGGCTAATAAAAGAGCGGCTAACAAACTCACAATTTGAAACTTCAAGCAAATTCCTTAAAAAGAGTGGTGGCTGAATGCTAACATGCTAAAACTAAAACCCTTATAAGTTATGGATAAAAACTTAAAGAATAGGGTAAAATAAACGCATGCGAATAGACAAATTTTTACAATCAGTGGGTTTAGTGAAGCGGCGCGTTTTAGCGACAGATATGTGCAATGTGGGGGCGGTGTGGCTCAATGGGAGTTGTGCTAAGGCTAGTAAAGAAGTGAAAATTGGCGATGCGATTAGCTTGCACTATTTAAAAGGGATAGAAGAATACACGATTTTACAAATCCCCACTTTAAAAAATGTGCCGCGAAAAGACACACACCTTTATATCGCTCCTAAAACAAAAAAATAAAGATAAAAGACTAAGGATCAATCAGTGAAAGAATACAAAGACACCCTAAACTTAAACACAACCACCTTTTCTATGAAAGGGAATTTGAGCGTTAATGAGCCTAAAACTTACGCTAAATGGCAAGAACAGCAAGCGTTCAAACGCATGCAAGCTAGGAAAGATAACCATGGGGATTTCACTTTGCATGACGGGCCGCCTTATGCGAATGGGCATTTGCATTTAGGGCATGCCTTAAATAAAATTTTAAAAGACATTGTCGTTAAAAGAGAATATTTTAAAGGGAAGAAAATCTATTACACGCCCGGTTGGGATTGCCATGGCTTGCCCATTGAGCAGCAAATTTTAGAGCGATTAGAAAAAGAAAAAACAAGCCTAGAAAACCCCACGCTGTTTAGAGAAAAGTGCCGAGATCATGCGAAAAAGTTTTTAGAGATTCAAAAGAATGAATTTTTGCAATTAGGCGTTTTGGGGGATTTTGAAGATCCTTATAAAACCATGGATTTTAAATTTGAAGCGAGCATTTATAGGGCTTTAGTGGAAGTGGCTAAAAAAGGGCTTTTGAAAGAGCGCCACAAGCCTATTTATTGGAGTTATGCATGCGAGAGCGCTTTAGCGGAAGCTGAAGTGGAATATAAGGTGAAAAAATCGCCCTCCATTTTCGTGGCGTTTGGTTTGAAAAAGGAGAGTTTAGAAAAATTAAAAGTCAAAAAAGCGAGCTTGGTGATTTGGACGACCACGCCCTGGACTTTGTATGCGAATGAAGCGATCGCTTTGAAAAAAGACGCCCTTTATGCGCTCACCCAAAAAGGCTATTTAGTCGCTAAAGTCTTGCATGAAAAATTAGCCGCTTTAGGGGTGGTGGATAATGCGATCACGCATGAATTCAATTCCAATGATTTAGAATATTTGAAGGCCACCAATCCTTTAAACCAAAGAGATTCCCTAATCACTCTAGGAGAGCATGTCGGTTTAGAAGATGGCACAGGAGCCGTGCATACCGCTCCCGGGCATGGTGAAGAGGACTATTATTTAGGCTTAAAATATAATTTAGAAGTGTTAATGTCTGTAGATGAAAAAGGTTGCTATGATGAGGGCATTATCCATAACCAACTATTAGATGAAAGCTATCTGGGCGAGCATGTTTTTAAGGCTCAAAAACGCATTATAGAGCAATTGGGCGATTCTTTATTGCTAGAGCAAGAGATTGAGCATTCCTACCCGCATTGCTGGAGGACGCACAAGCCTGTGATTTACAGAGCGACCACGCAATGGTTTATTTTAATGGATGAGCCTTTCATTCAAAATGATGGCTCTCAAAAAACCTTAAGAGAAGTGGCTTTGAACGCGATTGAAAAGGTGGAATTTGTGC
Organism: Helicobacter pylori; assembly: GCF_002832345.1. Classification (GTDB taxonomy): domain Bacteria; phylum Campylobacterota; class Campylobacteria; order Campylobacterales; family Helicobacteraceae; genus Helicobacter; species Helicobacter pylori_CP. The sequence continues at coordinate 27,520 of NZ_PHLZ01000016.1, read as the reverse complement.
CAAGCAACGGGAAAAACCGCCTAAAAACCATGATAGAAAACCGCCCTGATTGGTGCTTGAGCCGGCAAAGAAAATGGGGCGTGCCACTGGCCTTTTTCATAGACAAACGCACGAATAAGCCTTGTTTTGAAAGCGAAGTTTTAGAGCATGTGGCGAATCTTTTTGAGAAAAAAGGCTGTGATGTGTGGTGGGAGTCTAGCGTGAAAGATTTATTGCCCCCTAGCTATCAAGAGGACGCCAAGCATTACGAAAAAGTCATGCACATTTTAGACGTGTGGTTTGATAGCGGTAGCACCTTTAAGGCGGTTTTAGAAGACTATCATGGAGCAAAGGGGCAAAGTCCTAGCGATGTGGTTTTAGAAGGGAGCGATCAGCATAGGGGGTGGTTTCAAAGCTCGCTTTTAATCGGTTGTGTTTTAAATAATCAAGCCCCTTTTAAAAAGGTCATTACGCATGGCTTCATTGTAGATGAAAAGGGCGAGAAAATGAGTAAATCTAAAGGCAATGTGGTGTCTTTGGACAAGCTGCTCAAAACGCATGGGAGCGATGTGGTGCGTTTGTGGGTAGCGTTTAATGACTATCAAAACGATTTGAGGGTCTCTCAAACCTTTTTCACTCAAACAGAACAGCATTATAAAAAATTCCGCAACACCCTAAAATTCTTACTCGCCAATTTTAGCGATATGGATCTTAAGAATTTAGAACGCTCCCATGATTTTAGCCCTTTAGATCATTTTATATTAGAGGCTTTAGAAACCATAAGTGCTGGAGTCAATAGCGCGTTTGAAGAGCATGATTTTGTGAAAGGCTTGAATATTTTAATGGCGTTTGTTACCAATGAATTGAGCGGGATTTATTTAGACGCTTGTAAGGATAGCTTGTATTGCGATAGCAAAAACAATGAAAAACGCCAAGCCATTCAAATGGTCTTACTCGCTGTGGCCAGTAAATTATGCTACTTTTTAGCCCCGATTTTAACGCACACGATTGAAGAAGTTTTAGAGCATAGCCAGGTGCTTTGTGCGTTTTTACAAGCTAAAGATGTGTTTGATCTAAAAGGCATTAGCGTTTCAGAAAAACTCCACCTTAAAGAGTTTAAAAAACCAGAAAATTTTGAAGCCGTTTTAGCCTTGCGTTCTGCCTTTAATGAAGAGTTAGATCGCTTGAAAAAAGAAGGCGTGGTGAAAAATTCGTTGGAATGCGCTATTGAAGTGAAAGAAAAAGCGTTGCGTGAAAATTTAGTAGAAGAATTGCTCATGGTGAGCTTTGTAGGGGTTGCAAAAGAAAAATTAAGCAAAACGCCAACATTCACGCTCTTTAAAGCCCCCTTTTATAAATGCCCCAGGTGTTGGCGTTTTAAAAGCGAGTTAGAAAACACCCCTTGCAAGCGCTGCGAAGAGGTTTTAAAAGAGCGATGATAAAAGGATAGGGCTTTTGGAAACTTTACAAACCCATAGAGTTTTACAAGCCCTAATCGGCCATTTTACCCCTTTTTTAGAAAGCGGGATCACCGAGCTAATCATCAACACCGAGCAGGAGCTTTGGCTTTATAAAATCAATAACACACGAGAAAAAAGAGGGCATGCGCTTTTTGATAAGGCGTTTTTGCTGAGGTTTTGCGAGCAATTGGCTAGTTTTAGGGGGTTGTTTTTTGATGAAGAGCACCCCACCTTAAATTGCTCTATCCCTTTCACGCGCTATAGGGTGAGCGCGAATCATTTTAGCATCACTACCAATAATCAAATCACGCTCAATATCCGTGTGCCTAGGCTTAAGCCCTTAAGTTTAGACGATTTCACTTTTAAAGCAAGCGATCCAAAGGGTTTGAAAGATTTAGCGCTAAAAGGGTATAACATTCTCATTAGCGGGGAGACTTCAAGCGGTAAAACTAGCCTATTAAACGCTCTTTTAGATTGCGTCAATAAAGATGAAAGGGTGGTGAGCGTTGAAGACAGCCAAGAATTGGATTTAAAAGCGTTTAGTAATTGCGTAGGGCTTTTAGTGGGCAAGCAAGAAAACACGCGCTTTAATTATGAAGACGCTCTCAATATGGCCATGCGCTTAAACCCGGACAGGCTCATTGTGGGCGAGATTGACACCAGGAATGCAGCGCTCTTTTTGCGTTTAGGAAACACCGGGCATAAGGGCATGCTCTCAACCATTCACGCCAATAGCGCTCAAAACACTTTAGAAGCCCTTTCACTGAATTTAAGCATGCGTTATACGCATTCATTAGATAAGGATTTGATGCGAGCGTATTTTAAAAGCGCGATTGATGTGATCGTGCATGTGAATAGAATCAACAATGAGCGCCAAATCGCTGAAGTCTTATGGACTAAAGAGCTTTAAATGCCCCTAAAATCCTTAAAAAACCGCTTGAATCAGCATTTTGATCTATCGCCTCGCTACGGGAGCGTGAAAAAAATCATGCCCAATATCGTTTATGCGGATGGTTTTAACCCGTCTGTGGGCGATGTGGTGAAGATTGAAAAAAGCGATGGCAGCGAATGCGTGGGGATGGTGGTGGTGGCAGAAAAAGAGCAGTTTGGTTTCACGCCCTTTAATTTTATAGAGGGGGCTAGGGCTGGCGATAAGGTGCTATTTTTAAAAGAGGGGTTGAATTTCCCTGTGGGCCGCAATCTTTTAGGGAGGGTGCTTAACCCTTTAGGGCAAGTCATTGACAATAAGGGGGCGCTAGATTATGAACGATTAGCGCCTGTCATTACAACGCCTATAGCCCCTTTAAAAAGAGGCTTGATTGATGAGGTTTTTAGCGTGGGGGTGAAGAGCATTGATGGGCTTTTGACTTGCGGTAAGGGGCAAAAACTGGGCATTTTTGCCGGCTCTGGGGTGGGTAAATCCACGCTAATGGGCATGATCACTAGGGGTTGCTTAGCGCCCATTAAAGTGATCGCTTTGATTGGGGAAAGGGGCAGAGAAATCCCTGAATTTATAGAGAAAAACTTAAAAGGGGATTTAAGCTCTTGCGTGTTAGTGGTCGCTACGAGCGATGATAGCCCTTTAATGCGCAAATACGGGGCTTTTTGCGCGATGAGCGTGGCGGAGTATTTTAAAAACCAAGGGCTAGACGTGTTGTTTATCATGGATTCAGTGACTCGTTTCGCTATGGCTCAAAGAGAAATCGGTTTAGCTTTAGGCGAACCGCCCACTTCCAAAGGCTACCCCCCATCCGCGCTTTCCTTATTGCCTCAATTAATGGAGAGAGCGGGCAAGGAAGAAAATAAGGGGAGCATCACGGCTTTTTTTAGCGTGCTAGTAGAGGGCGATGATTTGAGCGATCCCATAGCCGATCAAGCCAGGAGTATTTTAGATGGGCATATTGTCTTAAGCAGGGAATTAACCGATTATGGGATCTACCCGCCTATTAATATTTTAAACTCCGCATCAAGGGTGGCTAAAGACATCATCAGCGAGTCTCAAAACCTTTGCGCGAGAAAATTCCGCCGTTTGTATGCGTTATTGAAAGAAAATGAAATGCTCATTCGCATCGGCTCTTATCAAATGGGGAACGATAAAGAGCTTGATGAAGCGATTAAGAAAAAGGCTTTAATGGAGCAGTTTTTAGTGCAAGATGAAAACGCTTTGCAGCCTTTTGAACAAAGCTTTCAGCAATTAGAAGAAATCTTAAGATAAGAGGAATGTTATGGAATCACAACTCATGAAACTCGCCATTGAGACTTATAAAATCACTTTGATGATTTCTTTACCGGTATTACTAGCGGGCTTGGTGGTGGGGCTATTAGTCAGTATTTTTCAAGCGACCACTCAAATCAATGAAATGACTTTGTCTTTTGTGCCTAAGATTTTAGCCGTGATTGGGGTGCTGATTTTAACCATGCCGTGGATGACGAACATGCTTTTAGATTACACCAAAACCTTAATCAAGCTCATTCCTAAAATCATAGGCTAGCAAATGCTAGAAAAAACCATTGATTTTTCTCGTTACAGCAGCGTGAAAATCGGCGCGCTTTTAAAAGTGAGCGTTTTAGAAAACGATAATGAAATTTCTCAAGAACACCAGATCATCGGTTTAGCGAACAACCTTTTAATCGCCCCTAGCGCGAAAAATCTCGCCCTTTTAGGCCCAAACTACGATTACATTTGCGATAAAGGCGAATGCGTTGAAATAGGGGGAGCGACGAATTCTTCTAAAATTTTTAATTATTTTAGGGCGAATGATTTAGAGGGTTTGGAGTTTTTAGGGCAATTGCCTGGCACTTTAGGGGCGTTAGTTAAAATGAATGCCGGCATGAAAGAATTTGAAATCAAAAATGTTTTAGAAAGCGCTTGCATTAATAATGAATGGCTAGGGAGTGGAGCGCTAGGATTAGATTATCGCAGCAGCAAATTCAATGGCGTTGTTTTAAGGGCGAGGTTTAAAAAAACGCATGGCTTTAGACAAGAAGTTTTAAAAGCGTGTAAAAGCATGCGCAAAAGCCATCCCAAATTGCCTAATTTTGGGAGCTGTTTCAAAAACCCGCCTAACGATTATGCGGGCAGGCTTTTAGAGGGTGCGGGCTTAAGGGGTTATCGCTTAAAAAGAGTGGGCTTTGCTAAAGAGCATGCGAATTTTTTGGTGAATTTGGGGGGTGCAGAATTTGAAGAAGCGCTGGATTTGATAGAACTCGCTAAAGCCAGAGTGTTACAAGAATACGGCATTCATTTAGAAGAAGAAGTGAAGATTTTAAGGTAGGGTTGAAAGGCTTTATGTGGAATCAAGCTTATCCCTATTAATGAGAACAGAGCCTTATTATTATTTAGTCCTATCATAATTCATGCTGCCATAACAAACAGCCCTTTTCCTTTGAGAGTCAAATTTAGGGCTAAAAAGGTTTTTACTCTCTATTTCATCTTTAGTGTGAATGCCCACCAAAGGCAAAAGAGAATGGATTAAATCATCGCTCATGAAAGGTTTGTTTAAAGCGTTTTTAATCAACTTCACTTTCTCGGGGTGTTTTTCTTTAAAAATATCGCTCACATAAATCATAAAAGGGATTTCTAATCCCGCTTTAGAACAGCTATGCCCATAAGTAGGGCCGCTTTCAAAAATATCTTGAGCATGATCGCTCAAATAAAACACAATAGCGTCTTTATCTTTAAAGAGGTTAAAAATCCCATTCAAAACAAAGTCGTTATAATAAAGCGAATTGACATAATCGGCAACGATTTGTTTGTCTCTATCATTGCTCGCATGCAAATTAGAAAAAGACAAATCGCTTGGTTTGAATTTGGCGAAGCTTTTAGGGAAACGATCGGCATACCAAGAATGAGAGCCAAGCAAATGGAACACGATAAAATTCTTGCTTTTTAATTTTGGCTGGACATTTTTAGAATAAAATTTCACTAGCTCTTCATCGTATGCACCATAGTTTCCTAAAATATAGTAGCGGTTTTTAGAACGATTAGAGACTAGATTTTGTGTGATCCCCCATTCATCGACGATTTGTTTTTCTAACCAAAAAGTTTCATAATGGGATCGCTTGAAAATGTCTATCATGTTGTGGTAATGATACCAAGGCTTATTCATTTCAGCGTTGCTATAATTGAGCAAGTTTTCAAAGACATCAGAGGTGTGGGCTTCTTTGCTTATCGTGTCAGAAAACACGAACAGGTTGTTACTCTCTCTCTCTCTCGTTGGCGAGTTCGCTCAATAAGGGGTTATTAGGGGCGTTATAGCCATAGAGTTGCATGAAATTTCTGCTCGCGCTTTCACCGATGACTAAGACGACATTTTCAACATCACCCGTGCTAGAAAGATAGCCGTTTGGTAAATAAAGGTTATTTAAAAAGCTATAAAATTTTATGGCTTGTTGGCGATCAAACAAGCTCAAATAGGCGGAATAAAACCCCCTAGTTAAGGAAAGAGAAAACAATGATCTTTTTAAAATCGCATCATTCTCTGTAAGGTGTTTAACGTTACGAACGCTCCCTATTGTAAGGATAGAAAGCCCTAAAACGCTCGCTATCACACTAGGCACAAGCACTCTAAAACGAATGATTTTAATAGCGATCAACAAAGCGATCAAAATCAAAGCGTAGTAAAACAAATAATTTTTATAGCTTTTTACAAACGCCATCGTTTCAGAGCTGTTTGTGGCTAAAAGTGTGTCAATCAATCCTTTGGAAAAAGGCATTTTAAACATAAACAGCGTAAAAATTTCTGCGACGCTAAAAACAATACCGCTTCCTATAAACAGCCATTCTAATGAATGTTGCAAGCGCTTTTTAGGGATTAGCACGGCAACATAATACACCACAAACCCGATTAAAAAAGCGCCTAAAAAACCTTTAGAGAAAGAAAACAAATCGCTATTTTTGTAAGTGTTAGAAAGAGCGTTACACAAGAGAAACATTAAAAATTTTTCATCTAAAATGACGCTATTTGCAAAGAATTTTAAAAACTTCAATCGTTTTTCCGTCCTTTAAGTGGGTTTGAAAACTTTTTTCAAAATATTTTTTACCCTAAAACCCAAATAATTTCTAATCGTTTGCGATCTTATGTGGGTTTTAAAAGATTGCATTTGTTGGTCTTTGGCCATTTCAAGGCGTTCTTTAAAAAAATCGTTTTTAAAAGGGGTGCAAAAAAGGTTGGCGAGCCAAAAACCCGCTTCAGCTTCATAGCAAATCAAACGCCCGTTTAAAGAACTGACAGAACGCCACGGCTTGTATTTGATGAAATGGAGCATGATGATGTTTTTAGGGTAGTGTTGGTTGAAAAAATCAGAATAACAATTATAATAAATAGGCAATTCTAAAATGCGCTCCCAAAACACCATATTGATTAAACACTGCTCAGGGTAGAAAAGGTCTTTCCCCCTAGTTTTTAGAAATTCCAAGGCGGTTTTTTCAAACCCGTCTTGGCGCCACCGATCCAGATGCGCTACCAAAAAGCCCATGTTAAAGCCTTGATGGATGCGTTGTAACTCGTTTGGGCTAAAGCGTGAAAAATCAATCTTAAAATTCTTACAAGCACGCTCGCAAAAATCACAAAAGGCTTCAAAAGGAAGGTGGGAAAAAGTGTCTCTCACCATGCCAAGTGATTTAGTGGGGTCATTATCTAGCGCAAAATAAGCGCTTGCAACATCGCCTAAAAACACCGTATCCACATCTATGGAAATGATTTTAGAATAATTAGGGAAGAGTGAAGCAAGCAAAAGCCGGCACAAAACAAGAAGCCCGCCATAACGCTTGGAGCAAGACTCATTGAGATAGCTTTCTATGGAATGATCCAGCGAATTGATATGGATAAACTCTAATGAAGCGAATGTTTTAAAAGGCTCAATGGTTTTTAAAAGCTTGTTTTGCTGCTCTAAAGTAACCCCTTTAACCAAACAATGGATTTTATACACGATGTTAGCGCCTAAAAGTTGGTTGCTTTGATTTAAGGGGCTAAAGTCTATCGTGCTTGTGTGCCTGCTCGCATGGGAGAGTAACGAATAAAGGCAAACTCCTGCCCCTAGCGCGTAATTTTTATCAAAACTCATAAAAATAGGGATAATTTGATCGGGTAAGTTTTGCGTATCCATTAGATTATCCTTTAATACCGCTTTTTGAGTGTTTTAAAATCGCATGCCTAACTTCTTTAACGCTCCCTGTGTAAAGGTTATTGAATTGGGTTTTATTGAAAGTGTTTTGGCGCTTGGCTAATTTGATGGTGTTAGAGATAATCGCTTCTTCTAGCTCCTTTAAAGTGAGTTGTTTTTCTAAAAAAAGAACGCTCTCTTTAACGCCTATGGCTTTAAAAGGCTGCGAATCTTTAGGGTATTGAGTATAGAGGGCTTTGATTTCTTCAATAAGCCCTAAATGGAGCATGTTTTTGGTGCGCTGTTTGATGTTGTTATGGAGCGCGTTTTTTTCAATAGACAGAGCGAATACTGAGATGGCATGCTCAAAGGGTTTTTTAGGGTTAGCCTTAAAATACTCGCTTGGGGGCGTGTGGGTGGCATAAAAGATTTCTAAAGCCTTATGGATGCGGTAAGTGTCGTTTGGATGGATTTTAAAAGCCATGTTAGGGTCAATGGATTTTAAAAATGCGTAAGGGTCAGCTAGGGTGCTGATTTCTCGCTCTATTTTTACAACCTCTTCACTGCTCAGTTTTGGCATGCGGCTCAAACCTTCTAAAATGGATTTGAGGTAAAAGCTGCTCCCTCCCACAATGAGTAAAATCTCTTTTTGGGATACTCTCATGGCGTCCTCTAAAAGGGTTTTAAAAAGGAGGGCGTTATTTTTTTCATCAATGTTAAGGTAGTCTAGGGCGTAATGCTTGATATTTTTTCGCTCTTTTAAGCTCGGTTTAGCCGAAGCGATATTAATGTCTTTATAAATACTCAAAGAATCCAAAGAAAAGATTTCAGCGTCCAATTCTTGGGCTAATTCAATGGAAAGAGTGCTTTTTCCGCTCCCGCTAGGCCCTAAAAGTGCGATGAGTTTCTTAGGCGTTTTGATAAGGAATCTCCCTTTTATAAGCGTTCAAAAACCCTTCTAAATCAAATTTTTTACGGCATTCTTCTGTGAATAGATGGATCATCAAATCCCCCAAATCCAAAATAATCCACTCTTCATTAGACTCATCTATCTGGTAAAAGACTTCGCCCAAAGGCTTAAGGGTGTTTTTAAGTGCGTCTAATAAAGAAAGGGCATGCTTATTCGCTAGCGTGGTGGCGATAATGACATCTTCTACCAAGTAGGGGGTTTTAGACAAATCAATATGCGTAATATCAAAAGCCTTTTTCTCATCTAATAAAGCCGTAATCGTTTCTATGCGTTTGTTCATGAGTTTCCTAAAAAATGGGTTAAAATAGCCTTATTATAACTTAAATCAAGGAAAGATTAATGACCCCTGAACTAAACCTCAAATCCTTAGGCGCTAAAACGCCCTATATTTTTGAATACAACAGCGATTTACTAGAAGCTTTCCCTAACCCAAACCCCAATTTAGACCCCTTAATCACTCTAGAATGCAAGGAATTTACAAGCCTTTGTCCGATCACTTCCCAGCCGGATTTTGGCGTGATTTTTATCCGCTACATCCCTAAAGATAAAATGGTAGAAAGCAAGTCTTTAAAACTCTATTTATTCAGTTACAGAAACCATGGGAGTTTCCATGAGAGTTGTATCAATACGATTTTACTAGATTTAGTCAAATTGCTAGAGCCAAAGTATTTGGAAGTGTATGGGGATTTTGTCTCTAGGGGTGGGATTGCGATCAAGCCCTTTGTGAATTATGCGATCAAAGAATACCAAGACTTTAAAGAAAAACGCCTTTTGAATGCGAAATAACGCGCAAGAAAGGTTTTAAGATCAAAGCCATTCCAAATTAAATAAGGAGAGCCAATGCCTTTACCATTCATTTTAGGAGGGATTGCATTAGCTGTTGCGGGTTATGGGGTTAAAAAAGGCTTAGGCCTATGATGATAACAAGGAAGCAGAGGATTTGCACAATCAAGCACAAAATCGCTATAAAGAAGCTGAAATAGAACTTAAAGAAAAGCAAGAGATTGCACAAAATGCCTTTGAGAGTCTAGGAGCGTTACAAGAAAAAATTGTCAATACTTCTTTGGAACGCTATAAGGGCATTGTTGATAAGCTCAATATCGAAGACAGAGCGAGTTGGCAAGAAATTGTTGGGAAAGAAAGCTTACGGCGCTTGGTGAGCGTCCGTGATGCCATTGTGGATTTGGGGACAGCGCTAGGCTCTGTGGTGGGTTCTGTAGCAGCTGGGGCAATGGCAGGTTTTGGGGCTTGTGGGCTTGCAGGATTGGTAGGTAGTGCTTCTACAGACACAGCTATTAGTGCTTTAGGGGGTAGCAGCGACTAATGCTACTTTAGAATGGTTTGGAGGAGGTTCTTTGGCAGCTGGGGGTCTTGGCATGGCTGGAGGGGCTTGGGTTTTAGGGGGGATTGTGGCCGCACCTGTGATTGCGGTAGCAGCTTCTGTTTTTGCCAGCAAGGCAAAGGAGAGAAAATACGATGCAAAGAGTTATTATGATAGCGTGCATGCCGTTTGTGTGCATGGAATCTGAAGGGCTCACTTGGTGTAACATCGTTTGCAAAGCCCAAGAGAAAGAGTATGGTTTGCATCATTTAGATGAGTAGTTTCAAGAGGTTTTAGGGATCGTGGAGAGGTGCATGCAAACCAAGGGGCTTAATGTGCATACTTGGAGTCAAGAAGAAAAAAATCAAGTTAAAATTCTCATGCAACAGGCAGAAACTCTAACGATCACTATTAGCACTCCTTTAATGCACGATTCTGACCCGCTCACGCAAGAACTCAAAAAACACCAACAAGAGTGTTCGGAGTTGATGAAAAAAATCCAAGAGAGATGGGGTTGATCGCATAAAAATTACAAGAGTAAGGCTAGGAGCAAGGCATGGCAACTAAAGAATTTTATGAAGAGTGATCGAAGAAATTGGCACGCAGACTTTAGCCCGTTTGGGGCTTAATATCTTTAGTCTTAACACCTATAAGGCTTATGGAGCGAGCGTAGGGATGAGTGCGGACACCTTTAGGGCTTATGAGAGACACCAGAAAAACCCACACTACTATGGACAAACCTTTGAAGAGCTAGAAACAGGGCAACGCAATATTCAAGACGCGTTTTTAAACACGGAGCATAAGACTTACACTATAGACACGCTAGGTGACATTAAAAAAGTTCAGGGCATTTTAAGGAGTGGTAAGAAAATAGAAAATCTCAATCCCAAAGATCAAGCCAAAGTGGAACATATTCTAGCCTTTTATGGCGATGAAGTGCAAAACATGGACTTTAGAGGCGAACTGGGCGAACTAGCTCGCACCAACCACAACACCACAGACACAGTAACCCTAGATAAAAATAACAATGTGATAAACGCCGACCAACTCAAGGTGATTAAAGATACAAAAGGGTTGTTGGAAGAACGCTATTTAGAAAGTGGAGTGGATTTACGCATACCTTAATGAAGATTACAAGCACCATAAGGAAAATTTGGAAAAAATGATCATAAAGGGGGGAGAACAAGGGCAAAGAGCTAAGCAAGCCTTAGACAAGCTCAATGCTAGCAACACGACTAACTACTGGATGTGTGAAAACCCTAGAGTTAGCACACTAATGACTCAAAGTGTGGTAGCTAGCGGGCATATCGCCCAAGCGGGTTTGAGCGATGCGATTGTAGTGAGTCTCTCCACTTTAGCCGGTGGCATTGTGTGGGAGATTAAAGACATGTATATGCAACGCACAACCGATACAAACACTAGCATTTTGGAGCGAATCAAACGGCTTTTAAATAAAACCTTAGAAGCTTTTAAGGCGGCTTTTAAGCGTGGGGCAGGCTTTGGGGCGATTGATGTGATCGTAGGGATTGCAGAGCAAATCTTTAAAAGCGTAGCAGGCTCACTGCGTCAGCTTTGGCAAGCCATAAGGAACTCCGCTAAATCCATTTACAATGGTATTATTTCTTATGTTAAAGGAGAGATTAAAAGTTTTAGGGATTTGCTCAAAGTCATTTTAAAATCTCTTTTTAGTGCGGCATGGGTTGTCGCTGCTGTGGGGATAGAAAAGAGTTTAGAGGCCAAATTAACTCTAATTGCACCCCCTCTAGCTCCCTTTATCGCGCCTATTTTGGCTATCGTATCTGCAGCCTTTGCGGTGGTGGTGAGTCATAGAAGTGTTGATATGGTGCTAGATTCTCTTTTTGGAGTGTTTGCGGCTAGAGATCGCGCCAAAATGCGTGCTGAAGAGATCGCTTCGCTAGCAGAAAACCATTTACCAGCCCTAATGGAAAAAAAAGAAAAGTTAGAAAAATTGATTAATAGCACACAAAAAGAGCGTTTGATGGCATTAGGTGCGTGTTTTGAATATTACAAAAAGGCTTATGCCTATTGTGATGGCGAGCGAATTTACAACGCCTTAGAGGGTGTTTGCCAACTCTTTGGTGGCACGCTCTCTATTAAAAGCATGCAAGATGTGCAAAAGGTGCTTGAAAACCCAAATCGCACAGGCAAATTGCGTTGGTAGCTTAAAAGCCCTTTTTTAAAGCAAGAAAAAACGCCTTTTGAATGCGAAATAATGGGATATTAGATGCGTATTAACTTTTTTGGCTAAAATGGGTTGTTAAAGACTTAAGGAGCGTGAAACAATGAAATGCATTCTTAAAAAATTTGCTTTCTCTCTTATAAGAACCCAATCTTTTATTCTACAATTCAAATTATTTAATGTTTTTAATTTTTTCAATCTCATATCGTTTTTTGCATGCGGAGTTAATAAAGTTAAAAAAGAGCGTTTAAATCCAAAGAACCTTACTCTCTAAAAGCAACTTTTTAGCAATGCGGCACTTAGAATACATCTTTATAGAAAAAGAATGTAATTATTTAGCTAGCTCTAAGCTTCTTAATTTTCTAATACTAACTTTTTAAAAACTATTTCTGTATTCTACCATAAATTTTGAAATTTTTGTTTATAGAATAAAAATCGGAAAAATTTTTCTTTACAATTTAATATTAATAGGGGGAGAGAGAATATATATTTATAGTTGCAATTACTATATTATATATATCTTTTTATTCTTTTTTTATAAATAGGCTCCTTATTATTGATTTTTTATAAATTACATTCTTACTAGAATGTTAGTTTCTGTCTCTAAGTCTCATAGAAAGAGACTTGAAAACTATGGCAAAGACATTAAAACCTAATTTAGATAAAGATGAGTTAAACACACTTTATAAGGCAAATCTTGCTTATGCTAAAAACACGCATGAGCATTATTTCAAATTTAAAAAAGATTTAGACTACAAACTCTTTAATCCTAGCATTATGCATGAGCAAGGTTCTATAAGCTTTGTAGGCGGACAAGGAGCTAAAAGATTATTAGACATACTCTACAAGCTCGCATTTAATGCTAAGTCTAATAAGATTGCCCTAGATAGACATTACGCCAAAATGTTTTTGCAAGTTGTAGCAAGAACTCTAAGAAAGAATGTCAATATATTAGAAGAGCAAGGTTTTATTGAAGTCATTAAAGGAAAACAAAGATACTTGTATGTGTATCTTAAAGATTACAGAGAATTAGAGGGCTATAACTACGTAGGAGCTAATCAAAAGAACAATATCCCATCGCCTTTTTTCTTACAGATTATGCGTTTCTTAGAAAAGTTTGCCAAAGAAATTAAGAGAGTAAAAATTAACAACAAAGAATGTGTTATGCATATTCCTAGCCAAGAGCTTATGCAAAGAGTTAATAATGTTGTTTTAAAATTCACGCCTATTTCTAATCCTAATACCACTTACACTTTATCCTACAAGGATTTAACAAACAAAGACATTCCTTCTAATCTTTGTTTCTATCAAACAGCCATTGTGAAGAAAAATCTCTTAAAGGCTTTAAAAGACAAAGAATGTGTAGGCGAACCTATTAACAACTCACCCAAAGTTTCAAACTACTTTCAAGAGAGTGCTTAAGAATGACACCAAGCACAACTTTAAATATTTGTTTCAATAAGAAAAACAGCAAACTGATTTTACAAATTGATTTTTCGCAAATGGATACCGAAACACAAGAAAAGTTTTTAGCGGATTTGTTTGAAAAAGCTTTACAAAAAAATCCACAAGCTTATTGGATAACAACAACTGAAACTAAGAATGAATTAACAAGAGAAGAGTTTTCAAATTTACTAAAGGAAAACAATGATTAAACTAATCTTACACAAGAAGTCCATACAAATTGATGAAACATTGCTGAATGTAAAAGAGCATTTAGAAAAGTTTTATTCAAACAAAGAACAAGAGACAATCGCAAAAACCTTAGAGAGCCAAACAGAGCTTACTTGCAGTTATTTATGGGATAAAGATTTTTTATTGCTAGAAAAGCATTTAGAAAATAGCTTAGGGCATTTTACTTTTGAGAGTGAGTTTGCCCTACTAAAAGACAAAGAGCCTTTGAATTTAGCTCAAATCAAACAAATCGGTGTTTTAAAGGTTATTACCTATGAAATGACACAAGCCTTAAAAAATCAAATCATTCATTTAACGCAAGTTGTCAATGAAGAAAATTTAGAGTTTGATGAAGAACTTGTTATTTATCACTTAGATTTTAAGCTCAATCAAAATACTTACAAAGTGTTAGCGAAATTTTGCGTGATTAAAAAAGAAAGGAACATTGCATGAAAAAATTAAGGCATTTTAGAAAGCTTATCGCCTTTTTAGGTTTTTCACCTCTTTTATTACAAGCGGATATGACTACCTTTTTTAATTCCATTGAACAACAGCTCACTAGCCCTACGGCTAAAGGCATTTTAATGGTTATTTTTTTAGGACTTGCTATTTTTATATGGAAAAACTTAGATAGATGGAAAGAAATTTTAATGACCGTGCTTGCTATTGCAATTGGTGCTGCAATCTTTTTTAAAGCCCCAGCCTTAGCTAACTGGTTTATGAGTATTTTTTAAAAGAAGTCCCCATGCAATTAGTTGGTATTTCAGTTTCTAATCTCAAAGAAATCAGCTCCAAAGAAAAATTTCTTTGGCTCAATGCTAAGAGTTTTTTACTCTCAGGATTTGTGCCTTTTATTATGATACCTTGGCTAGATATATTGAACTCTTTTGTGCTTTATGTGTGCTTTCTCTTAATTTTTAGCATAGCGGAGTTCTTTGATGAAGATATAAGTGACATTTTAATCGCTCATTCCAAAATTAAAACCAAAGCTAATTCATTTTACGCTTAAAAGGAAAAAATATGCAAAAAGAAGTCTTAGTAGAAAAACCTAATCCATTAACCATTTCTTACAACTTAGAACAAGCTATCTCTAGCTTAAAATCAAGTGTGAATGCGTTAATGAAAAAAGAAGCTTATTTAGATGCCTATATTCTTGTTACTAATATTAGAAATATTGTAGATGAGTTGCATAAAGAAGTTGTTTTAGCTAATCAAAGCAATAAAACACCCCTAAAAGAAAAAGAAAGTCTTCTTAATGTTAGAAAGCGCCCTTAAATATTGCAAGGAAAAAGCCATAGACCTTTTAGCAGGGTTTGTGCCAAAAACCTATTCTATGGCACAGGAGTGCAATATTTTAGGCTTGTATGATGATACTTTCATTATTACCAAACAAGAAAATCTAGTAGGCATTATATCCTTACAAGGACTAAGCTATTCTAATTTAATGCAAAAAGACTTAGAGGGCTATTTTGATACTAGACAAAATGTTCTCAACACCATTAGTAAAGACATTCAATTAAGAATTGTGGCTAAAAGGCGTAAGGAATTTATCAATCAAAGTCCAAATATTGACAATATTTATGCCAAAGCTATTATCACACAATTTGAAAGCAAGGAAATCTATAAAACAGAGTATTTTTTAGTGTTTGAAACTATCACTTCTAATGTCAAGTCTTTCTTTGAAAAAAAGAAATTGGAAATGACTACTTCAATTAATGAAGAGTTAGAAGAAAGCTCTAAAGAAGATAAACAAGAGAATGAAAATAGCTCCAATGAAACTCATTCAAACACAAGCTCTAAAAAAGACAAGAAAAACAAGTTCAAAAAAAAAGATAACCTTTAGCACCACAAGTAAAAGAGCCTTACTCATTCAAACCATAGAAAGAGTAAAAAACGCTCTTAAAGAATTTAAACCCACTTTACTAAATTCTAAAGAAGTATTAAATTTCTACGCAGAATACATCAATGGCAAATACATCGCCTTTAATCCTAAATTAAAGCGATTAAGCGATAGCTATATTGCATCTAATGTGCATTTTAAGAAAGATTACTTTGTCATTGAATTTCAAAATCAAAACACCTTTTGTGCGTGTGTGGGGATTAAGGCTTATGAGAGCGAAGAAATTTCTTCGCTCCCTATATCTACTCTTTTACACACCCAAATTGAACTAGATTTAATCTTTCATATCCGCTTTTTAGGGCAATTTGAAAGCCTGAATTTTTTAAAAACTAAGAAAAAGCTCACGCTTTCTAAAATAGTAAAAGCTGATATTGATAATTATATAGAATTAGTGCAAGCCAATCGTTTGAGCATGCAATAGTGTGCTTTAAACTTAGTTATAAGGGCTAAAAGTAAAGCTAAATTAGACAAGTCTTTAAAAGAGATTTTATCCTTGCTTAATAATGCTGGACTAGGCAGTGTTACAGAAACTATAGGGCTAAAACCATCTTATTTTTCATTCTTCCCAAATAACGCCAATATCAACCCTAGAATGAGACATCAAACTTCCCAAGTCATAGCATCTTTGATTTTGTTTGAGAAAAATAATACAGGTTTTAGAGCAAATTCTTGGGGGGATATGCCCTTATCTGTGTTTAAGAACCTAGACCATAGCCCTTATTTGTTTAATTTTCATAATCAAGAAGTCAAACATAAGGGCGTGTTAGCCCACAATGTCGCACGAGTAGTGGGACATACCATGATTATAGGAGCAACAGGTGCTGGTAAAACCACACTCATTAGCTATTTGATGATGAGTGCCTTAAAATATTCTAACATTGATATTTTAGCTCTTGATAGACTAAATGGTTTGTATTCCTTTACCAAGTATTTTGATGGGATTTATAATCAAGGCGAAAACTTTCATATTAACCCTTTTTCATTAGAAGATAGCGCAACTAATAGAGCCTTTTTATTGCATTTTTATGCCCAAATGGCAAAAGTGGATAGTTATGATGACCATAAGGATAAAGTAGAAGATAGAACAGCCCTTTTAAATGCTATTGATACGATGTATAGAAATTATAACGATGAAGTCAAACAAGCCAAATTTAGCAACCAAGAATTACCCCTTCCTTTTGATTTAAAAGAGTTTGTCAATGCCATTGTTAAAACCAATACAGACATTTTAGATAGTAGTTTTGAAGACTATTTAAAATCTTCCTTATTTTCTAGCCGAATGGATAGTCTAGATTTTAAAACCCGTATTAGCACCATAAATACCGATAGCATTTTACATAATGATGATGACGCTGGGCTTTTAGCCTACTATGTCTTTCATAAGATGATTGACAGAGCCTTAAAAATCAATCGTGGGTTTTTATGCTTTATTGATGAGTTTAAGTCTTACGCTCAAAATGAAATGATGAATAAAAAAATCAATGAAATCATTACTCAAGCTAGAAAGGCTAATGGGGTGATTGTTCTAGCCTTACAAGACATTAACCAACTAAGCGAAGTGAGAAACGCTCAAAGCTTTATAAAAAATATGGGGCAATTGATTTTGTATCCCCAAAGAAATATCGATACCAGAGATTTAAACGATAAATTTGGCATTAGACTAAGCGATACAGAAAAACATTTTTTAGAAAACACCGCCGTTAATGAATACAAAGTCTTACTCAAAAACATGAATGATGGCTCATCTAACATTATAGATGTGAGCCTAAGTTCTTTGGGTAATTACCTACAAATCTTTAGCTCTAATTCTAGCATGGTAGAACACATTGATAATCTCATTAAGCATTACCCTAAAACTTGGCGAGAAGTCTTTGTGAGTAACAAACACGAAAATTTTGATGACAAAAAACACTTAGAAAAGGTGCTTAAATGAAAAACATCATGCGTTTAGTTTTTGTGATAGTGGCTATGTTTCTATGTGCATGCTCAGAGAAATTCATAGAAATGAAAAAATCCCCTTGTGCGTTAAAGGACTTAAACAACTCTTTTTTAAGGGGGACACATGTCTAATTTGCAAGAACTTAGAGAGCATTTAAAAGAATTAGAAATTCCTTTGAAATAGGCTCTTTTACTAAAGAAAATATTAAAGAATACGCTAAATGCTTTTTTATGAGTTTAAGCATGTTTTTAGAAGAACAAGAAAAAAACCAACAAGAAGAGTTTTTAGAGCAAGATACCAAAGAAAATCAAGAAGAGCTCATTAAAAGCATTCAAACAAGCATTGCTAAAAACCAAGAGTTAGAAAAAATCTCTTTTGAAAAATGGGAGAATAAAATTCAAGAAAGGGTTTTGCATAAGTTAAAACGCATTGTTACGCATAAGTTGCAAGAAAGTATCACATCTAGCATAAACACGCAATTAGAGAGTTTTAAAAAAGATGAGTTAGATTTATCTAGCGTGTTTGAAATCCAAAGAAAGAACACTCAAATAGCGTATAGATTAGCTATAGGGGGGCTTATAGGTATCATTGCTTTAAGTATAGCCATTTTTATTATGATGCCCTTAAAAGAAAACACGCCTTATTTTATAGACTTTGCTAATAGCGATAAGCATTTTGCTGTGGTGCAAAGAGCGGATACCAAAGTAGATTATGGCGAGGCATTTTTAAGAAATCTAGTCGGCTCTTACATTACAGCTAGAGAAACTATCAATCATATTGATGACAAAATCCGCTTGAATGAAACCATAAGAGATCAAAGCTCTGAAGAAGTGTGGAAAACTTTAGAGCAGTTAGTATCAGGCAAGGGCAGTATCTATTCTAACTCTAATATGGATAGAGAAATTAAAATCATCAATATTTCTATCTATAAGCAAGGCAAACAACAAAATATCGCTGTAGCAGATATTGTAGCTAAGGTCTTTGATAAAGGCTATTTAATCTCTGAAAAACGCTACAGAGTGTCTTTAATCTATCACTTCAAACCCCTTATTCAATTTGATTATAGTTCTATGCCTAAAAACCCTACAGGCTTTATCGTAGATAAATATTCCTTGAGTGAAATCGCAAGCATTAAAGCCCTAGATAAGACTTATAAAAAAGTGGAAAGACCCCATTCTAAAATTGAATACAAAAAACAAAATCCAACTAACCCCCAAAACAACCCAGCTAATATGCCTAATAATAAGGAAGAACAATGATTAGGGCATTTAGGGGAATTAGTTTTACTTTATCGCTCTTAGCTCCCTTATTAGCAGAAAATAACATTCAAAATTATAATGAGCCTATGGATTATTCAAAAGGCGATGTTTCCTTACAACCCTTTAATAACCAGACTAACCAAGAAACACAACCTAGCACTAACTACAACACACAGCCTAATTCTATGCAAACACCTATGCCAAATCAAAACCCTTATTCACAACCCACTACACCTATACAAAATAACCAACCAAATAACACACAAACTCAAACAATGCTAAATAACGCCAAGCAATTCACTAATAACGCTCTTAATAACACCAAGCAAACTATCACTAACGCCACTAATTATGTTAATGATAAACTCACCTCAAAACCTAATGATGCGCCTATTAGTGCATTTAGTGCTAATAGCCCTTATGCAAATAAAGAAAACTCCAAACAAACTCAAAAGAGCGATGAAGTTTTAAGCGATGATAATAGCGATGAAGATAATTCTTTAAAACCTATGACAAACTTCAATGCCATCCAAGCCAATTTTTTTGCTAAAAATCGCTCTATCAAAGATAACGCCCAATTTATCCACTACACCATAGGCGATACTTTCAATATTCGCCTAAGATATGCTATGACAACCACTTTTATTTTTGATGAGCCAATCGCACAAGTGGTTCTAGGCGATGATATAGGCTTTTCTACTAAAATGCTTGGCGAAGATAAAGAGCATTTAATTTCTAATATCTTACTCATTAAGCCCTTGCAAATTGGCGTAGATAGCAATTTAACTATTATTGGAAAAAGCGGTAAGGTCTATAGCTTTTATATGTTTTCAACCACATATACTAGCTCTAAAAACCCAGCCTTAATGGTGTATATTTCTTCTAAAGAGTATTTTAAAAATTTCACTACCACTAAGAAAGAAATCAACAAAGAAAATAAACCCACTCATAGCACCCAAAACAAAGACATTAAAACAAGCCATAATGTCCCTAAAAAGATAACTAAAAAATCACCAAATATTAAAGAGCAAAACCCACTTACAAAATCTAAAAACCCTACTACCACTAAAATAGCGTTAGCAAATGCTCCCATTTCTTTAAATCGTTTCAAATCCCCTAGCTATCCACCTAGTAACGCTTTAGCTAATTCTAGAAAGGCTTCAGAAAATTTTAAAGTGATTAGCAATCAAACTAAAACTTTCAAAGAGCATAGACACAGCCAAGATGAAATGAAATATGTGGATTACTCCGCCAAAATCAAAGATGATGGCAAATTCATTAAAATTGGGGACAATGTCAATCACATCTATATCAACAAGAAAAAAATGGAATATGGCTATGTCATTATAGACAAGAAAAAACGCAAATGGTATTGCTTATGGATGTGTAAAAAGGTTGTCAAATCCAAATACAAAGATGATTTACCCACTCAAATCTTTAATGATGAGCAATTTACCTATTTTAAATTTAACCGCTCTAATGCTAGAAGTAAATTCCCTGTAGTTTATAAAGTTATAGATGGCTATGATAATCCTGTTAATAGCAGAGTAGTAGGCGATTACTTAATCGCTGAAGATGTCTCAAATCAATGGAATTTAAAGCTTGGTAAAGCCTATCTTTGTATAGAAAAGATAGCAAAGAGGGCAAGATGAAACAATCCTTGCTTAAAAAGATAGGCTTAGGTGTTGGGGGCTTTGTTGTTTTAATGGCATTAGGATTGCTTGCTAATAAAGGCTCAAACAATAACAATAAAGAAGAAATCTTTCAAGTAAGTGAGAGTAAATTCCCTTTAAGTGATTATTTCTTTGAAGAAGTCAAAGAAGAGCCAAAAGAAAAAGCCAAAGAAACACCAGAAGTAACTACCCAAGAGCCTACAACACAAACTAGCCCCAATCCTAGTGTTTCAGCTAATCCTAACATTAAAGATTATAGTCATCTTAACAACAATCTTAATCAGCAAAATAATACTATCACGCATTTACAACAAGTTTTACAAAGCCTCTCTAAAATAAAGCCTAAACCAAAGCATACTAAAGAGCAATTAGAATTTTTAAACACACGCCTTAAACCTTTAGAACCAACTAAACCAGCCACTAAGCCTGAGACGGAATATGGCGTGGATAGTTTTACTAATTTAAAATATAAAGACATCGGCACTAATGAGCATAAGCTTTTAAGAACCATAACCGCTGATAGAATGATACCAGCCTTTTTAATCACGCCTACTAGCTCTCAAATTGCTGGAAAAGTAACCGCCCAAGTAGAGAGCGATATATTTGCTTCTATGGGTAGAGCGGTGCTAATCCCTAAAGGTTCTAAGGTTATAGGCTATTACAATAATAACAATCAAATTGGACAATACCGCCTTAACATTGCTTGGACTAGAATTATCACGCCTCAAGGCATAAACATCATGCTCACTAACGCAAGGGGGGCTGATGTGAAGGGTTATAATGGCTTAGTAGGCAAATACATTAGCCGAAACTTTCAACGCTATGGTATCCCCTTACTCACTAACACGCTCTCTAATGGTCTTTTAATAGGAATTACTTCAGCCTTAGCTAATAGGCAAAATAGAAAGGGTGATGGCAACCCTTTTTTTGGGGATTACTTGCTTATGCAACTCACTAGAAATACAGGCATGGGCATCAATCAAGTTATCAATCAAATGCTAAGGCAATATGGAGCGCAAAACCCCATTATCATCATTAGAGAGGGGAGCAGAGTGTTTATTAGCCCTAATTTAGACATCTTTATCCCTAAACCAAAAGATGGGGAGGTTTTAGCGGAGTTCTTTAAAGAGAAAAAACCCCCAATCAAAACAAAAGAGGAAATTAACAATGAAGAAGAAATCTAATGTGTTTAAAATTTTAATGAGTTTATGTGTAGCACTTTCAAATAGCCATGCTCTTGTCATTCAGACTATGCAAGATTGGAATTTAAGAAAAAATAGCGAATTTAAGGCTTTAGTTGTTGTGGGTAATAAGGTGCAAGAAAATACCATTGCTATGGGTAATTACAAGGTTTCTAAAAACAGAGCTAATCTTTCTATTAGTGTAACTCATATTAAAAAGGGCAATGATTATAAGACCTTACAAAGCCCCCCAAACGCCATTAAAGAAATTAAAAGCAAACTGGTTCTTAAAAAAGGCACAAGGATTGTCTTAGGCGGTGAAAACGATAGTGAGATGTCTAATGCCATAGGGGTGAGTAAAAGTGCGTATGTCTCTAGTAAAAATGGCAAAGGTTTTAGTGGGAGTGGGGCAAGTGGCATGGGATATGCAAGTGGTTATGGAGGCACAAGCAATAACGCTGGCTCTAATGGCACTTCTGGTAATAATGGGGCTAAAGGGGAAAATGGAAGTAGTGGAGCAAATGGAGCTAATGGCACAAGTGGTTATCAAGGCGTAGGCTCTAACCCATTCCCCCCAATTGCTGGGAGTGGAAATGGCTCTAGTGGGAGTTCTAATAGTGGCTATACCCCCTTTATGAGTGGAGGCGGAGGTATAGGAGGTATGGGAGGGGGCTTTATTCCTTTCCCTTATTCCCCCGGACTTCAAAATGGTAGTGGTGCTAATGGAATTAATGGCACTAATGGAATTGATGGCACAAGCGGAGCTAATGGGAGTAATAGTGCTAATGGAGGCACTGCTAGTGCAGATAGCCATTATACCAATGAATTTTGCACCGCTCCTATTAGAAATGGCAATACGATGAATATAGACATTGTGGATAGAAATGGCTCTTTCTTTAAAATGCAAGCTTTTAGAAATGACAATGTCTGTCAATACAACTACGACTTTGAAAATATGAAAGCCATTAAGCAAACACAATTTTATTTTATCAACAGAGAAAACAAAAGTATTAACATTGGGGGTTGTGTGGATTTATATGGGGAGCAATTTGAATTTCCTATGTATGAAGATGCCAATAAATGCAAGCTAGATACCACCACTAATAAAGGCTATGGAAGTGGCATGGCAAGTTTTTTTCAAACAGAAATTTTATTTCGTGGGCTTGATAACTTAATCCATGTAGCTAAACCTTGCACTGATTTTGCAAATGTGCAAGAACAATTAGTTAAATACAATAATGACCCAAGCACTCGCACTGTTCAAAGAGTGATTAATCAATACTATATTAACCCCATTACTAAAGAAAAAGTCTTTATCAGTCATGATGTGGTTAGTCCTTTAAAATTTAGCTACCAAACTTATGTGTGCGGTAAATGGCAGTTTGATAACGCTAAATTAGAGGCTTATCGCCCCACTCAAATTCGTATCTTTGATACGGTGTCTAACCAATACTACAACGTAACAGGCTGTGATTATACTTCTGACATGGGTAAAGTGCCTAAAATTATCCAACCTTATACCAAAATCAATGTAGAAAGTAGCGTTAAAGGCGAAGATGTAGGCGATTTAGACACTATTAGTGGCTCAAATTATGATTTGCAACAATATACCACTTTTGAAATTCAAGAAATGTCTTTAAATAGCAATCAATTGATAACCACTTCTTATTGTAATGATGGATGGGGGTCTTGGACTAAAATACACAGCTATACAGGCTATTCTCAAGGTAATTTACGCACCCTAGCTAAGTGGGTTACACGATATCAGACTATCAATCAAGGCACTACGATTGGATATATCCGCCCTAGAAATGAGGGCGATAGTGATGCTGTGTACGACACCTATAAGTATTACTATGTCTCACAAGCTCAAAAAACACTCAAACGCTTTCCATCCACTATCTATGTGAATACCCCTAATTTAAGCGATGAGTATCGCAAAAATTTTGAACTCACTGTATTAAGCCAAAAGCTTAATCTCAATAATGGTGTTAAACAACTCATTAACACACAAGAATTTACCAATTGGCAAGCGACTTATTATCGCCCTAATGGGAATGGCAATCTTTGTATGAGTTATAACTTTAGCTCTGGAAATGCTTGGAAATCTAGCACTAAGGGTAAATATTGCTCATGGGCACAGACGCCTAATGCTAATTACTCATGCGCTTCGCACAACAATTGGGTTGTCCCAAACAATTAAGAAAGGAAAAAAATGAACACTAATTTAAAGAAAGCCTTGTTTTTAACTACTCTTGGTTATTTGCAAGCTAATGAGGGCTTTTTAGCCATTATGCCTGATGAAAATAAACAAGAAGACATTTCTCAAGAACAGAAATTAGAACACAAAATGGAGCAAAAAATTGCTCCACAAAATACCCTTAAAAAGCAACAATCAGCTCCTTTACAGAGTGCTGAGTTGTTACAAAGTCAAGTTAAAAGAGAAGTTAAAGAGCAAAAAAAGTCTCAAAAACACCTAGTAGCTATGCAAACTAAAAATGGCTTTTTCTTAGGCTCAGAAATTGCTATTACAGACACAAGTTTAAAACAAAGTTTAAGCTTTATTTCTAATGCTACAAATGATTTACTCACTTATAGCAAGACTTCTAAAAACGCTAATTTTAATATGGGACTATTAATAGGTTATCAGCATTATTTTGGAGCTAGTAAAAGGCATGGGATTAAAATCTTGAGCCATTTGTATGGAGGCACACCTAGTGATGTAAGCACAGACATAAAAATTTACAAATCTAAAGTTAGCGCTAATTACACGCCTTTAAATTTTGGCATAGATGTGAAGTATTTGTTTGATTTTTTAAATGTCATTAAAAAGAACCGCCATACACTAGGATTAAGTGTGGGCTTTGGCTGGCGTATGCAATATTATTTTGCAAAAATAGACCCCATAAAAACCAGCCATAGTGAGTTTATCACTAATAAACCTAAAGATATTTTTAATCATGGTTTTTATCCCACTATTGGACTACATTATTACTTAAACCATCATCAATTTGAAGTGAATTATCGCTTTGGAGGAGCAATTAACTATCAGTCAGTTGTGCCTAGCAAAATTGTCGTTCAAAACGGGAACTTTAAGGGCGAGGTCTTGTTTTCTAATTTTCTTACCAAAGCGACTAATTCTAGCTACATAGCGTTCAACTACGCTTATTTATTTTAATTTTAAGGAGCCAATGATGTTAGATGAAATCACGCAAGAAAACGAGTTAGAAATTAACTCCAATAATCAAAACCAAGAGCCAAAGGAAGTAGAAAAAATGCCATTGAATAATATTCAAAAAGCTAAGGAATTAAAAAACAACGCCAATTTAATTGTTCGACGCACTAATGAGTTAGATAAGGCTATCAATAAGCGTGAAAGCTTGCAAAGAGAGTTTGGAAGACGCATTAAGCACTTGGATAACAAGATTGAAACGCTTAGTAACAATATTGAAGAATTAAAAAGAAAGTAATTCTATGGACTTAGACAAACTCAAAGATTATAGGGCTTTAAGAAACGCTATTTTAAGGCTATTGCCTTATTTAGATAGCGGTATTACAGAGCTAATTATGAATAAAGAAAAAGAAATTTGGCTCTATAAGCTTAATGGAGTAAGAGAAAAAGTCTTTGATGAAAATTTAGACAAAGCCTTTATTCTGGGGTTTGGGGAACAATTAGCGAGTTTTAGAGATTTGTTTTTTAATGCTAATTACCCCACCCTTAATACTTCCATTCCTACTTCTAGATACAGAGTGAGCATGAACCACTTTGCTATTAGTGCGGATAATGAATTGAGTTTGAATATTAGAGTGCCAAGTGATAAAAAGTTTGATTTAAAAGCTTTCAAGCTTTCTAGTATCTGTCAATACGATTATGAGTATTTACAAAACTTAATGATTGAGGGCAAAAACTTACTCATTAGTGGAGGCACAGGCAGTGGAAAAACGAGTTTTTTAAACGCTAATTGAGTTTATCCCCAAACACACACGAATAGTAAGCGTTGGAAGATAGCGAAGAATTAGATTTAAGAGCGTTTGAAAATCATAAATCCTTGTTAGTGGATAAAGCTGAAAGCTCTAAATTTACCTATGAAAACGCCTTGAATATGGCAATGAGAATGTCTCCTGATAGGCTTATGGTAGGCGAGATTGACACACGAAATTCCATGCTCTTTTTAAGATTTGGAAACACTGGGCATAAAGGCATGGTTTCTACTTTACATGCAGATAGTGTGCATGGGGTTATAGAGGCGATTGCTTTAAATTTACAAATGAATAAAAGTGGTTTAGATGTCAATGTAGCAAAAAAATTCTTTAAAAGCAGTGTGGATATTGTCGTTCAAATTGTATTAGATAAAGCCACTAACACCAGATACATTCAAGAAATCTTACCAGCAAAAGATTTAAGAGATAGCCTATGAAAAAATATCAAAACAAACGAAAGCTGGGTAAGCGTATCAATTGCTTTATTTCAAATGAGTGTAAAGATATTTTAGAAAACTATTTAAAGGTCAAAAAGCTTAGTGTTACGCAGTGTATAGAAAATCTTGTATTAGGGCTAGACCCTAGCAAAGAAACGCTAAAAACAAAAGAATTTTATGAAAGCTTGTTTAAAGTCATTAGTATCAATCAGCATGTCTATAGAGAACTCATTGCTAATAGTAATAATCTCAATCAATTAACTAAAAACACTAACATTGCCATTAAGTATAACAAACCCTTTTATTTGCAGAATTTAGCATTCTTAAAAGAGATTTTTAAGGTTATGGATACACTTAATAAAAATGTAGAAGAGTGTAAAAAAATCTCTTTGGAATTATTACTTCAAATTTACAAAGAACAAAAAAGCCAAACAGAATTTAACGCCATTTCAAAAATTCTCAACGCTCTTAATGAAAAACAATCTACTACTGAGCCAAAAAAGGACAACGCATGAAAATGCAATTTGTGAAGGCTTTTTGCGTGCTTTTCAGCATTTTACTTATCCCCTTATTTTTTATCTTGGCAAATTATTACACTTTTGATGCCTTAAAGTCGTTGAGACAGGCTTATTTCTTTTCTCAAAGCGTGTTTGTAGGGCTTTATCATGGGGCAAGCATCTTTGATTTAAAATTTGAAGTCTATCTTACTATGCTAATCTCTTTAATGCCCTTTGTGGCTACGATTTATATCAATTTCCCAAAAACCACAGAAACTTCGCATGGCTATGCGAGATGGGCTAATGTTAAAGATATAGAATGCTTTAAAATTTTTAGCAAAGAGGGCTTTTGTAAAGTGGTGCATAGATTAGGGGTGCAATTTGATAATGGCTTTATTCTAGGTAAATTTGGTTTTCCAAAGCTTAGAAATGTGTGCTATGACAAGCCCTTAGGAGCGATGATTGTTGCACCCCCTGGTGCTGGAAAAACTGCATGTGTGGCTTTGCCAAATTTATTGACTTTGCCTAATAGCTGTATTATCACTGATAGTGAAGTGCCCAACCGCTAAAGACGATTGGGCTTCCTAGGCTGATGTTGCCCGTAGGGAGAGTTTGGTTCTCACTCTGTGTCCCTATAGTAGGGATTTTACAGAGTTTGAGCTCCAACGCATTCCCTATAGGTCTCACACATCATATCTCCAAAGGCGTAACTTTGCGCACTTCCTACGCTAGATACGAATGTATGGGGATATGATACCATGAATTGGTAGCATTCATCCCAAACACTAAAGATATTTGGGATTTCTGCTTTGGGTGGTTAAAGCACAACCCCCACTTTGTGCCTAAAGTGTATGGGGATAAGCCTATCAATGTGGTGGCGAAAAGAAGCGAAGAAGTGGCTCAATTCATTGGCGTGGCTGATGAAAATGGCAAATATAATGAAG
>NZ_PHLZ01000015.1:0-43893 GCF_002832345.1 Helicobacter pylori | reverse complement strand
AGGGAATGCGTTGGAGCTCAAACTCTGTAAAATCCCTACTATAGGGACACAGAGTGAGAACCAAACTCTCCCTACGGGCAACATCAGCCTAGGAAGCCCAATCGTCTTTAGCGGTTGGGCACTTCACTGCTCTTATCCAAAAACACACCCATGAGAATCCCCTTATTTTGTATTATTTAGGCTGTATTATAATCAAATAAAGAGATTAGAATGAGCCAACTTTAATTTAAGATTTTTTCCACGCGCTTTTGGATCACTTCTAAAACCAAGCAAAAAAGCCAGTAAATCAAAGCGGCTTCCAAGTAAATAGGCAAAAAATCATAGCTAGCGTTCGCTTTTTGCTGCGCGATTCTAAAAACCTCTGCGATAGTTACCACAGAAGCTAAAGAAGTTTCTTTAAAAAGACTGATGAAAGTGTTACTCAGGCTTGGCGTGGCGACTTTGAGCGCTTGAAAAAAGATGACATGCCAAAAGGTTTGCAAGTAATTCAAACCCAAACTCAAGCTTGAATCCCATTGATCTTTAGGGACAGAAAGAAAGCTCGCCCTTAAAGTCTCTGAAGCGTATGCCCCCACATTAAAAGAAAACGCAATAATGCCTGCCGGGATTGGATCCATATAAACCCCAAGGGCGGGCAAACCATAAAACACCACCACAATTTGGACCAATAAAGGCGTGCCTCTAATGAGCGAGACATAGAAATTCACGCCCGCCAATAAAGCCCTATGAATGAAACGTTTAGGGGGTGCGATTTTAATGAGAGCCACCACAATAGCAATGAATAAGCCCAAAATAAAAGAGACGATCGCTAAAGGCAAAGAAATAGAAAAAGCGGCTTTTAGCATGGGGTAAAAAGCCTCTAATAATAATTCCAAACGCTCCTTGCTTAAATCTAAAGATTCAAAAAACAAAGACAGATTAGGGCTGGCTGACATCTTTTCCAAAAAATTGTTCGCCTAAGCGTTTTAAAACCCCTTTATTGATCAATCTTTGCATCGCTTGGTTGATAAGCTCTAAAGCTTTTTCTTGGTGCTTGTTAATGACAAAGGAAGCACCCCCATCTTTTTCTTTGGACTCCCATGCGATTTTAAAGGGGTTGTTTTTGTGGGTGTTTAGGTAGTTTAAGATCGCTAAAGAACTATTTAAGGTCAAATCGGCTCGTTTTTGCGCCACTAACAGCAAGGCTTGCGCCATAGAATCCACCGAAACGATTTGAGCGTCGTATTTAAAAGCGATTTCCCCATAAGTGGAGCTTAAGGTGTTAGCCACCTTTAAGCCCTTAATATCTTTAATGTCTTTAATGCGGTTTTCATCTTTCCTGACCAGCATGATCGTTCCTGAATAGCTATAAGGCAAGCTTTTGTCAAAAGCCGCTTGGCGTTTTTTAGTCGTCAAACTCACTTGGTTAGCGACCATATCAAAACGCCCTGATTTCAAACCTGTCAGCATGATATCCCATGAAGTTTCGTGGAATTTGATTTTCACGCCAAGCTCTTTAGCCAACTCCCTAGCCACTTCCACATCATAGCCGGTGAGCTTGCCCTCTTTATTATGGTAAGTGAAAGGGGGGTAAATGCCTTCTGTGCCAACGCTGATCGTTTCTTTATTAATAAGTTTTTCATACAAGCTAGAAGCGTTCAAAAAACCCCAAAAAAAGCTTATTACTAACAAAAATAAAACTTTTTTCATTTTATAATCATTCCTAATCATTATTTTTCGCGCATTCTAGCACAAAATAAAAATTTTGTATGGTTTGATTTTAAATATAGACGCGCTCCAAGCGTTTGGATAGGGTGCTTATGGTTTCATAAGGAATGGTGTTTAAAAGTGCAGCGATCTCGCTTGCGTCATTAGCTTTAGCACTTTTATCCCCAAACAAAATAATCTCATCGCCCTCTTTGGCTTGAATATCATTGAGTTTGACAAAGCACTGATCCATGCACACCTTGCCAATCAAGGGGGCTAATTGGTTATTGATCGCTACTTGAATGCGATTGCCTAAAGCGCGCGCTAACCCGTCAGCATACCCTAGAGCTAAAACACCCACTAAAGTCTCTTCATTGGTATAAAAATGCTCGCCATAGCCAATAAATTCGCCTTTTTTAACGCTTCTGATTTGAACGATTTGAGCTTTCAAACTGATAACATTTTTCAAGATGGTTGGGCATGATTCTTTCATTTCATTAGAGGGGTAAAAACCATAGAGCATGATCCCTGGGCGATAAAGGTTTAAGAAGCGGTTTTCATTCCCGTTACACAAAGAAAGGATGCCGGCGGAATTATAAGCATGGCGGTATTGAAACTCTATTTTTTGATCCAAAAGCTGCTCTAAAAAAGCGTTAAAGGCTTTCATTTGGTTTTTAGCATGGGTTTTAATCTTAGCATCAGCGTTGCTTAAATGCGTGAATATCCCCTCTATTTCCAAGCCTTTTAAAGCGCGGATTTTTTTAATGGTTTCTATGCTTTTAAAATTAGGCTCTAAACCCAAGCGGTGCATGCCGGTATCAATTTTGAGATGCACTTTTAAGCGTTTTTTGGCTTTTAAGGCCATTTGAGAAAAAACCTCTGCTTGTTCAAGGCTAAAAATCATAGCGCTCAAATCGTTATCAATCAGCATGGAAGCGTTAGCATTAGGGCTATAGCCTAAAATCAAAATGGGGGTTTTAGGGAAATGAGAGCGCAATTCTAAAGCTTCATCTAAAGTCGCTACCCCTAAATAATTAGCCCCTTCTTGTAAAAAAATTTCGCTCGCTTTAATCGCCCCTGCCCCATAAGCGTTCGCCTTGACAACCGCCATGACACAAGCGTCTTTAGGGACAATGCTTTTGACTGCACTAAAATTATGCCTTAAAGAAGCGGTATTCACTTCTACAAAACTCGCCCTTTTTAACATGCCATCTTACTTGTTAGAATGCTTGCTAAAATACCAACGAGTTTCAGAATAAACCACTTTATGCAATAAAATCAAAGCGATTAAATTGGGGATAGCCATAAGCCCGTTAGAAAGATCCGCTAAATTCCACACAAAATCAATTTTAGCCATAGCCCCCACCATCACGCTCGCTAAAAAGATCAAGCGGTAATATTTCACTTTTTTTTCACCAAAGGCGTATTCAGTGCATTTTTCCCCGTAATAAGCCCAACCAATAATCGTAGAGTAGGCAAAAAAGATCATGGTTAAAAAAATCACCACCGTCCCTAATGAGCCTAGAAAATACTCCGTGCTTTTTAAAGTGAGCAAATTAGCGCTTAATTTTTCCCCATTAGGGAGCAAGGTGTTGTATTCTGGCGCCATTAAAATCACGCTCGCTGTTGCCGAACACACTATTAAGGTTACAATAAAAGTTTGGAGCATGGACACTAAGGCTTGACGCACCGGGTGGCGCGTTTGAGCACTTGCGGCAATAATGGCTGAGCTCCCTAACCCCGCTTCATTAGAATACAACCCCCTAGCCACGCCCGTTTTTATCATCGTCGCTACCAACGCACCGCTCGCTCCGCCTACAACGGGTTTGGGGTTAAAGGCTTCTTCAAAAATGAGTTTGATCGCTTGAATGGCTAAATCAAAATGGCTGACAATAATATAAATGATAGCGATCAAATACAAAAGCACCATAACAGGAGCTAAGTAAGAAGTGAATTTACCAATGGATTTAATCCCCCCAATGACAATAAAAGCGGTTAAAATCGTGAGCAATAAGCCTGAAACCCAATTAGGCAAGTTCGCTTGTTCGCTTAAAATGGAAGAAACCGCATTAGATTGCGTCATGTTACCGGTGCCAATGCTCGCAATAATCGTAAAAATCGCAAACGCCATGGCGAGTTTGGGCATGTTAAGGCCGTTTTTGATGTAATACATAGGCCCTCCGTTGTATCCAAACGCCCCTTTTTCCCTGTATTTCACCGCTAAAATCCCCTCAGAATACTTAGTCGCCATGCCAACAAGCCCGGTAACCCACATCCAAAACACCGCTCCTGGCCCTGCAATGCTGATAGCAGTCGCTACACCTACGATACTCCCAATGCCTACAGTCGCTCCTAAAGAAAGCATGAGAGCGGAAAATTGCGAAATGTCGCCCTTAGATTGGGACTCTTTGTCAAAAAGGATTTTGATCGCATAAAAAATCTTACTGAATTGCAAACCCCTAAGATAAAAGGTTAAAAACAAGCCGGTGCCTACTAATAAAATTTGCATGGGAATCCCCCACACAAAATTAGATAATAAACGCACCACCGAATCAATCGTTTCCATAAAAACTCCTCAATAAACTAGGGTTTAAAAAAGAAATTCCTTAATCCCTAAAAAATGCAGAAAAAAGCATAATATCGGCATTTTTTTCATTCGCTCCGTCTTGGCTTAAATCGGCGATGATTTTACCAATGGCCGGGCCAAAAGTGATGCCAAGCCACCCCAGTCCTGTCGCATGGATTAAGTTTTTATAGCGTTTGTCAAACCCTAAATAAGGAATATCATTAGGGGTTAAGGGTCTGAAACCGCACCACTCTATGGCGTCTTTCATTTCAAAAGGCTGCGTGAAAGCGGCTAAATTCTTTTTCATGTTAGCGATCTGCTCTTTATCAATGAGGGCGTTGTTGGTGTTTAATTCTAATTTAGAGGTGATCCTAACGGTGTCTCTTCGTGGGGTCATTGCCATGAAAATATCCGCAAATAAAGAAGAAGTCTTGGGCTTTAATTCTTCAGGCATTTTAAAGGTGATGCTATAACCTTTAGCCCCCATCATTAAAAAATCGTTCTTGGTTTTTTTAATGAGAGTGGGGCTAGCCCCGGTGGCTAGAATGATTGTTTCTGCTTGGATTTTTTCCTTATGCGTGATAACGCCATCAATAAGGTTTTTTTTAAATTCAAAATCAACAACCTCTTCATTATAAAGGAACTCCACGCCTGCGTTTTGTAGATATTTTTGTAAAGAGCGCATCACTTCGCCCGGATCCACATGCGCGTTTTCGGTTAAAAGCACGCTCCCGCAGATATTGTCATTAACAATGGGCATGTATTCTTTGGTCTCTTTGGCGCTAAGGATTTTATAAGCACCGCTGTCATCGCAAGTTTTAAGCTTTTTTTCAAAACTTTCTTCTAGAGTGTAGATCATTAAAAGCCCGTCTTCTTTATACCAAAAGTCCATGCCGTCTTCTAGCATTTGATGATACATATCAATACTCAGCCACCCATAGCGTTCAAACAACGCCATGGTGCGGTGCGTGGATTTGGCGTTCGCGCTTTTTACAAATTTTAAAATCCATTGATAGAGCTTTAAATTAAGCCCGAAATGGAATTTTAAAGGGGCTTGGTTTTTGAGCATGAGCTTTAGGGTGTCTAACACCACACCAGGGCATGAGAGTGGGGCTTTTTTAAACGCAGAAATGAGCCCGGCATTCCCAAAAGAAGTGCCGTTTGTGCCATCGCTTTTTTCAATCACGCAAACCTTATGCCCTAACTTATGCATAGAATACGCGCAAGAAAGCCCTACAATCCCACCGCCTATGACCACGACTTCTTTTTTCATGCTGATAGCCCCTTTAATAAAATCACTTAATGGCTATCGCTTCAATTTCTACTAAAGCGTCTTTAGGCAGTTTAGCCACTTGAAAGGTCGCTCTGGCCGGATAAGGCTCTTTAAAATAACTCCCATAGATTCCATTCACCACCGCAAAATCGTCTAAACTTTTCAATAAAATAGTCGTTTTAACCACGCTATCCATCCCTAACCCTGCTTCTTTTAAAACCGCTTTGATATTTTCCATGGACTGCGTGGTTTGAGAATGAATATCCGTGCCTTTAAACTCGCCGGTGCTCGCATCAATGCCCAATTGCCCAGAGACAAAAACAAGATCGTTAGTAGCGATAGCTTGAGAGTAAGGGCCTATAGCCTTTGGGGCTAGCGTTGAATGGATGACTTCTTTCATGATTGAAACTCCTATGATGATGTGTTATGTCAGCTATTATTATGCAATCAAATTAAAAAGAAATAAAAAATGAGCGCAAAACGCCATGAATTTTCATCTTATTATAAGGTATTGTATATTTTTTACCCATATTTAGAAATTCTTAAACGGGTTTTGTTTGAATGGAAACTCAAAACATTATTGTTCATTTTTTAAATAAAAGGGATTTTGGCTGTTTTGATCGGTTTTAAAATCAGTTTTGAAATTTTTCATAAGCCCTTGACTTTTATTATTGAGTTTAGATACAATAACAATCGTCTTTTTGAATAAAGAGCGCGGGAATAGCTCAGTGGTAGAGCACGACCTTGCCAAGGTCGGGGCCGCGGGTTCGATCCCCGTTTCCCGCTCCATATTTTGATTTAACTTCTAGAGCATGGTTTCTATTTAGTTTGCCCAGGTGGTGGAATTGGTAGACACAAGGGACTTAAAATCCCTCGGTAGCAATACCGTGCCGGTTCAAGTCCGGCTTTGGGCACCATCGTTGCAAATTAAACCAAATTAAACATGGTTTGATTTTGTTATCTCAATAGACGCACTATTGTTAAATTTAAGGCGACATAGCCAAGTGGTAAGGCATGGGTCTGCAAAACCTTGATTCCCCGGTTCGAATCCGGGTGTCGCCTCCATATTGTAGTCATTTAGGGACTTTTGTAAGGGACTTTTATGAAAATAGCGGGAGATGGCTGAGTGGTTGAAAGCGGCGGTCTTGAAAACCGTTGAGGGTCATACCTCCGGGGGTTCGAATCCCTCTCTCCCGGCCACTTGATTAAAATCTTTTAAGCGATTTGTTTTGGCAAATTCATCTCTTCTTTTAACAAAGAATTTTGTGAATATTGATTGTCTCTTTTAATTGAAATTTAAAGATTAGTTTAAAGGATTTTATTCGGTGGGATTGTCAGCATCAAGCCTTATTGTTCCTATTAGCGTTATTTTAATGGTGGTTTTTACTAAAAGAGTCGCGCTCTCGTTGTTTGTGGGCATTTTAGTGAGCGCTGTTTTAATGCATTCGTTACACCTTTCTTACATCGTAGAATATGCCTATATCAAAATCACTTCCGTTTTTTACACTTACGAGCCAAAAAAAGGGCTTAATTTCAATCTTTCCAACCTCTATGTTTTTGGGTTTTTAATCTTTTTAGGCATCTTAAGCCAAGTGATTTTAAAATCCGGTAGCGTGCAAAACTTTGTCAAAAAAGCTAAAAAATACTCCAAAAACGCTAAAACCCCTGAATTTATCGCCTTTTTTTCAGGCATCATTATTTTTGTAGATGATTATTTTAACGCCCTGACCGTGGGGCAAATCTCAAAGTCTTTAAACGACGCTCATAACTCCACACGAGAGCGCTTGGCTTATATCATAGACTCCACTTCAGCACCGGTGTGCTTGCTAGTCCCTATTTCTAGCTGGGGGGCATATATTATGGGGATCATGAATAACGACAGCTCGCCCTTATTAAAAGATAGTTTTTTGGTGCTTGTCCAAAGCTTGAGCAGTAATTATTATGCGATTTTTGCGCTCATTGCAGTCTTTCTCACTATTTTATGGCAAATCAACCTCCCTAGCATGAGAAAGTATCAAAACATAGGCGTGAAGGATTTTTATAGCGAACAAGAAGAAAGCTCTTCAAAATTAGCCCCCTTGAGTTTGTTGCCTCTTTCTATTTTATTATTGATTGTGTCCATTTCATCATTGATTTTTTATACAGGAGTGATCTTAAAAAACACTGATGCGAGTTTTTCGCTCTTTTATGGGGGGCTGTTTTCACTCATTGTTACCTATCTTCTAGCTTATAGGTTTTTAGAAAAAGGGAGTTTTTTTAAACTCATGTTGGATGGCTTTAAGAGTGTGGGGCCGGCGATACTAGTCTTAACGCTCGCTTGGGCTATTGGGCCTGTGATTAGAGATGACGCTCAAACGGGGATTTACTTGGCCCACATCAGCAAGGGATTTTTAAATAGTGGGGGAGGTGCGTATATGCCTTTAATCTTTTTTTTAATTTCTGGGTTTATCGCTTTTTCTACCGGCACAAGCTGGGGAGCGTTTGCGATCATGCTGCCCATTGGAGCGGGCATGGCCAATGAAAGCGATATTATTTTGATTGTTTCAGCGATCCTCTCAGGTGCGGTTTATGGGGATCACACAAGCCCTATTTCTGACACGACTATACTATCAGCTACTGGGGCAGGGTGTTCGGTGCAAAGCCATTTTATCACGCAACTCCCTTATGCGACTATTGCGATGCTTTGCAGCGCGGTGAGTTTGGGGGTGGCAAGTTTTATGCATTCGCGCTCGCTCGCGCTTGTAATCGGTGTGGCTTTGCTTGTGGGGGTGTTTTATCTTTTAAAAAAATTTTATGGTGAAAATCTAAAAACTTGAATTGGGCATTGACCTAAAAATTTAAAAATCCCATTTTTTAAAATTAAAATTAAGGTTTTAGCGATCCCTACTGGATTAAAAAAGAGTCTTATCTCATTATCAATTAATTTAAAAAAATTATTCAAAAATAACCATCAATTATAAAAATCTTCACAAACCTCTAAATCGTAACGCTTTTTTAAAAAATACATTTTTTTTAATTTTTTAATCAACCATTAAGGTGTTTTAGGTTAAATTTCCTTATCTGTTAAACATGCGGATAATGTTATATCTTAAGGAAAGAAAATGGGGTTAGGACACTAATAAGTTTAGGGATTTTGTTAAGCGTTTTGAGTGGCGATGATCTGAGATTGTATTCAAAACCTTTAGTCTATTCGGCTGGAAGTGGGATTGTTGGGATTGATATTGACAAACGGACATTTTACAAACGAGCGTTCGCTTTCACGATGAAATCGTTGTTTGGTGAAAACTTGCTTTTGTTTGTCAAATTAAAGCATTCTGCGTTGATGAGCAAACACATGAAAGGGCCTTTAGAAAACCGCCATCATCATTCTTTCACTAAAAATTATGAAAAAGCGGTTAATGGTTGTCAAAAGTATTTCCATATCAAATTGCCTGAAGGCGCTCCTAGCAACTTCAAATCAGGTTCATACATGGCCACTATGGTGGTGCGTTTTTAAAGCGTTATTTGGGGTATTCTTTTAATACCCTTATCGTCTTTAAAATATCATCTTTCAAAAGCACAAATTTATTTTTTAGCCCTTTTTTTAAATCTTCTTAAAACTCTTTTTGTTGTATTGATTGAGCAAAGTATTTTTAAAATACGGATAAAATTCATAAAAAATTTAAAAAATAAAAAAGCTCTGTTTTCATCAAATACGGGTTACTAAAACTTTTTATGGTGGGTTAAAGCGTATTTTTGGCTTTAATTGTTTCTTTTAGGGTTAGTTTCATCAAGGTTTAAAGCATTAGCGTCTTTCCTCTTATCATTTGGCGCTAAAAGCGACCCAATTAGCCCATTCCTTGAATTTTTTGCAATCATCTATTTCTATCTGCCCTAAAAACATGAAGCCAAACAAACCCCTACAAAAACGCTTCTAATTTATAAGCTTTTTTATGCTCTTGTTTCAAATCCATATAAGCGTTTAAAAGCATGTATTCTTCAAAAGATAAAACCGCTAGATGCTCCTTAGCGAGATCGTTCATTTCTAATTCTAACAACACGAATAAAAAGGCTTTTTGCGCCTTATCGTCTTCTTGGCTTAAAATCTCAAAAAACTGGAACCATTGATCGGGGACAAGAAATTTTTGCGCTTTTTGCGCGAGCTGTAAATAATCGTTCTTGTCATAACCCACCCTTTTGCAAAGCTCTGAGATCTTTAAAGTGTCTGTGTTTAAAGATTTTTCAAAAAAGGCTTTTAAAAAAGACTTCACGCACTCTTTATCCAAGTTCTCTTGCATCGCATTCAAAGCCTTTAAAACCTCTTTTTTGTTGCCTTTTTGGGCGATTTCCATAAAAGCGTAGCGGCGTAATTCCAAAGGGATTTGCGCGTTTGTTAAAACTTCAAAGGCGTTTTTCAAATCGTTATGAATGAAAGCTTTCAAGCGTTTAGAAAAATAAGCATGCTCATAAGCTAACGAATGCTTGGTGTGATCTTTAGGCTCAAGGGTGTTATTTTCTATATTGTGGTAATGCTTAAAAAGGTTGTCCACTTTTTCGCACCCGCTATTTGGCGTGTTTAAATCAGCCTTTAAATCATAGCGGGCTAAGATTTGAGAGAGGTTTTTAGCGAGATCGCTTTTAAATTTCGTTTTTAAAAAAGTCTTTTGGGTGTCTTGAGATAGGATTTGTTTGAGCAATTTGTCAAAATCCCTTTTTTCATGGTATAAGCGGATTTTATGGCTGAGATTGTGCTTGAATAAAAAAACCCATGAAAAAAAAGCGAACATGCCTAAAACGCCCATAAGCCATACCGCAATGGGAAGATTAAAGCTGTAACTCCCTAAATTGAAGGCGTAAGCTTGCGGATCGATACTATAAACAAACACACCAAAACCCACAATGAACAAAAATGTAAAAATAATGTAAAAACGCATGCGCACCTCCTATTTATGGTATGGATGCTTAAAAATAATGCTTAAAGCCCTATAGATTTGCTCGCATAAGACAATTTTAGCCACTTCATGGCTAAAAGTCATCTCGCTCAAACTCCAAGCTTGACAATCTTTTAAAAAATTTTCTTCAAACCCATACGCTCCAGCGATAAAAAAATTAATATTAAGATGATTTTCTAACATTTTACTAAACGCAAAACTATCGCCCCTTTGAGCTTTAGGGTGTAAAGCAATGTTTTTTGCCCTAGGGTTTAAATACGGCTCAAAGGCTAGAGAGTAGCTTTTTTGAGCGAGTTCTCTAGAGATTTTTTGAGCGTTGGCGGTATTTTTAGGGAATAAATCCACTAATTCCAGCTCGCAATCAAATCGCTTGCATTGCTTTTGATAGATTTTCACTAACTCTAGGGGCGAACTTTTAGCGATAGAATACACCACGCAACGCATCAATGTTAAAACTTTAAAAAATCTTTGAAGTCTTATGCGTCATCATAGCGATGAGATCGCTCAAAGTTTTTTTCAAATCCTTCCTATGCACAATCATATCAATCAAGCCATGCTCTAATAAAAATTCCGCTGTTTGAAAGCCCTCAGGCAAATCCGCCCCTATAGTTTGCTTAATCACTCTAGGCCCTGCAAAACCTATCATCGCCCCAGGCTCTGCGATAATGAGATCCCCTAAAAACGCAAAAGACGCGCTAACGCCCCCATAAGTGGGATCACTTAAGAGCGAAATGAAAGGGAGTTTGGCCTCACTCAATCGGTTTAAAGCCGCGCTCGTCTTAGCCATTTGCATGAGCGAATAAGTGGATTCTTGCATCCTAGCCCCCCCACTCGCTGAAACAATCAGTAACGCTTCTTTTTTGGCGACTGCACGATTGATCGCTCTTACGATCTTTTCGCCTTCCACAGAGCCTAAACTCCCCCCCATAAAGCTAAAATCAAACACCACGATCTGCAAAGGCATGCGGTTGATTTTAGCCTCACCGCTGATCACGGAGCTTGGGCGGTTAGTCCTTTTTTCGTATTTTTTAATGCGTTGTTTGTAGCTCTCTTTATCCACGAAATTTAAAGGGTCATTAGGCCGTAAATGTTTGTCAAACTCTTCAAAACTCCCCACATCGCATAAAAATTCAATCCTTTCAGTTGCGTTCATGCGGAAATGGTAATGGCATTTCAAACACACGCTGTATTTACTAAACACTTCTTTATGATACATTAACGCATAACATTTAGGGCATTTCACCCAATGGCTTGGCTGTTCTTCCTTACTTGGCGCTGTCCGCAATTTATTGATCTTAAAATTTTTAAAGAAATCTGCAAATCCCATGTTTTTCCTTAATTTTGCAGTTTTATTAGGATTGTATCCAAGTTTTGCTTATAATAAACAAAATTAGCTTAAGAGTAGTGATGCAAGGGTTTCTTTTACAAACACAAAGCATAAGAGATGAAGATTTGATCGTGCGCGTTTTAACCAAAAACCAGCTCAAAACCCTCTATCGTTTCTATGGCAAACGCCATAGTGTGCTGAATGTGGGGCGTAAAATTGATTTTGAAGAAGAAAACGATGATAAATTTTTACCCAAGTTAAGGAATATTTTGCATTTAGGCTATATTTGGGAAAGAGAAATGGAGCGCTTGTTTTTTTGGCAACGCTTTTGCGCTCTCTTGTTCAAACATTTAGAAGGCGTGCATTCTTTGGATAGCATCTATTTTGACACTTTAGATGATGGGGCTAACAAACTCGCCAAACAGCACCCCTTAAGAGTGATTTTAGAAATGTATGCCACGCTTTTGAATTTTGAAGGGCGCTTGCAAAGTTACAATTCTTGTTTTTTATGCGAGGCAAAATTAGAGCGTTCTGTCGCTTTGGCGCAAGGGTTTATTTTAGCGCACCCCTCTTGTTTGAAAGCTAAAAGCTTAGATTTAGAAAAAATCCAAGCTTTTTTTCGCACTCAAAGCACGATTGATCTAGAAACAGAAGAAGTGGAAGAATTATGGCGCACGCTGAATTTAGGGTTTTGAAAGGTTAAAAATGAAATTTAAATTTTTGAATATGGATAATGAGAGCGGTTTTATTTTGATTGAAAAAGAATTGAAACGATTGAACGTTCTCGCTCAAGTCAAAGAAGATTGCATTGAATTAAAAGGCGAGAATATCCAACAAGCGAGAATCTATCTTAAAACGCTTTTTAACTCCAATATTGTGGAATTAGACGATCATCAAAAAAGCGCAAACGCTTTAATAGAGCGCTTGAAATCTTTAGATTTAAAAATTGCGGTGGCTGAAAGCTGCTCTGGGGGATTATTATCGCATGCATTCACTTCCATTAGCG
This sequence comes from Helicobacter pylori, assembly GCF_002832345.1. Taxonomy (GTDB): domain Bacteria; phylum Campylobacterota; class Campylobacteria; order Campylobacterales; family Helicobacteraceae; genus Helicobacter; species Helicobacter pylori_CP. The sequence continues at coordinate 31,104 of NZ_PHLZ01000015.1, read as the reverse complement.
GGGCTTCAGCGGTTTTTATGGGGGGTGTTGTGTGTTACAATGAAGAGGTGAAGCGCGAATTACTGAAAGTCAATGCCACAACCTTAAAAGTCTTTGGGGTTTATAGCGAAGAATGCGTGAAAGAAATGCTATCAGGCGTGTTTTTCAATTTTAAAGTGGATTTAGCACTTGCGATCAGTGGGGTGGCTGGCCCTAATGGGGGGAGCAAGGCTAATCCTGTAGGCACGATTTACATTGGTGCACAAAAGTTAGGAACTCAAGCTTTAATTGATCGCTGTTTTTTTTGAAGGGGACAGAGAAAATATTCAAAATAAAAGCGTAGAGCATGCCCTAAACATGCTCGCTAGAATGCTATAAAACTACCTTAACGTGCAAACGCTACCAAATTCTTTTTGAGCGACCTTAGCGATGTAAGCGATTTCGTTATCGTTAAGGTTTTCAACGCTCGCTTTTAAATACCTTTTGATTTGCTCAATCTGACAACCCACTAGCTTGATTTTCACCACAGCCACCTCCGATTTTAAATTCGTATAGGTGTCGGATACCTGGATCTTAGTCGCTAGGTAATTATAGATAGCGTAGCTGATATTCGTAGCCGTTTGCTCAGACTCATGGAATTGCTCCATGAAGCGTTTTTTATACTTCAACATGATTTCATGAAAAACCACAATCAAGCTCAATTTAGCGTTTAAAGCCGCTTGCTCAATCCCTAAATATTTATTATTAACAGGGATATACGCCGCGCCCATTTCTTCGTAGGGGACTTTAGCATCTTCAAAAACCCAAGCAGGAGCATCAGAGAGTTCTGATTTCATGCCCTTTAAATCAGAAACTAAAATCCCATCATCTCTTAAAAGACTCTTAGCGCTTAATGAAACGCTTGAAAACACCCCTAAAAGAGCGATTAAAACCATTCTTTTAAACAAAACACCACTCCTTAAACCTTAATTATTTAGGTTTGATTATAGTTGAAAAATTTTTGATTTTGTTTAATCACAACCAAGTAATTGCAGCAATCTTTGATTTTCTTGATTTTTGGCTCGCTTCTGCCACCCTCTTACCCAAAGCGATCAAGCATGCGATTTTAGGCTTATTGATACGCTCTTCTAAAATCTCGCCCACTTTTAAAGGATCAAAGCCCCCAATAATGCAACTATCCAACCCCATTAAGCTCACGCCCATGCAAATTTGCCCCACAGCGATATAGCATTGCTCTAAAATATAGCTTTCTAATTTTTGCATGCTGTGGTTGAATCTCACGCCAAGCATTTGAGCGAAAGAGGGGATCACTCTAACTTTATAAGACTCCGAATAAAGGTTTTGCATGTAATGACCCGTGGGCAACAACTCGCTGGGTCTTAAAGAGCATACCACCATTAACGCTGAAGTGCTTTTAATCATTTCTTCATTAAAGTAGCTGTGCGCTGCAATTTGATTTTTTAAATCCTTATTAGTAACCATCACAAAATGCCATGGTTGCGTGTTGTAAGAGCTTGGCGATAGTCTGGCGATTTCAGCGATTTCTTCTAATTCTTCGCTAGAAAACTCATAATGGCTATCAAACATCTTGCAAGAATGGTGCTCGTTTAGCAATTGTCTTCTTTTTTCTTGATCCAAAAATTTCATTGATTTTCCTTTATTTTTTTAGAATTTTTGTAGCATACAATAAAATCCCTAATGAAACAATTACCATAAGTAAGCTTAAAATCTGCCCCATGCTCAAATTTAAAAAATAAACCCCTAATTGGCTATCCGGCTCTCTGTAAAATTCCGCAATAAAGCGCATCAAGGAATACCCCAAGCCATAAACCACAATCAGCAACCCATGCGTTTTGGTGTGTTTTTTAGCCCACATCACCATTAAAAACACGATAACCCCCTCTAAAAACGCTTCAATCAATTGGCTGGGATAACGCAATTGATTATCCACCATAATGCCTATGATTTGCCCTAAATGGCTGTCTTTGGGGACAACCCTCCCCACAAGCTCCTGGTTTAAAAAATTCCCAATCCTCCCAAAAACATACCCTAAAGGCAGGCTGATCGCAATCAAATCCAAATAAATCAAAAGCTTTTTCAAATCCTTACGGCTATAAAGATACGAAGCGATCAAAAACCCCACCAACCCCCCATGATAGCTCATCCCACGAATGCCTACAAAATTCCCATGGCTATCAAAGGGGTTAAAGATTTGCCAAAAATGCGTCAAATAATAGCTGGAATTAGGCTCATAAATGAGAATGTATCCTATCCTTGCCCCTAGCACAATGCCAAGCTCCGCCCATAGAAAATAACTCTCAAATTCTTTCCTTTCAATGGGGAATCGCTTGGGGTCTTTTTGGATCATTCGTAACGCCATGTAAAATGCGATAACAATCGCACACGCATACGCCAAACCATACCAATGCACTTCAATACTGCCAAGACTAAAAGCGATAGGGTTAAATTGATCATAAATCGTATTCCAAGCGTTCATGATCAATCCTTAAATTTCAAATTCTTTAGGAGCGATCGCTTCAAATTCATACCCTAGTAGCGCGATTTTATGCGCATGGAGCATCAAGCGTTTGGCGGAACCTGTCTCGTTATTATAAAGCGTATCGCCTATAATGGGGTGGTTGATATGCTTTAAATGGACTCTGATTTGGTGGGTTCTTCCGGTTTTGATCCCCACTTTTAAAAGGGTTTTTTTGTTGATAATTTTTAAGGGCGTGATGATCGTAACCGCTTCTTGCCCTTTTTTAGAGATCTTGCTAAACGCTTTAGTGGTTTTAATCGTAAGAATGGGGGCGTTGATTTCTCGCTCTTCTTCTACAATCCCTTGAACGAGAGCTAAATACTCCTTTTTAACCACCCTGTCTTTAAAAGCCTTTTTAGCTTTTAAATGGAATTCTGAATTTTCTTTCACCAATAAAATCACCCCGCTTGTTTCTTTATCCAAGCGGTGCAACAAAACCCAACCTTTGAAAAAAGAGACTAAATCATAGCTCTCTATAAAAGGGGGTTTAAAAAGGGCTAGAATGTTTTCATCTTCAAAAATCACGCTGGGTTTTTCAATTTTTTGGACATTAAAGCGTGTGTTTTTAGGTAATTCCTTTCTGGCGACCATCAATTTCTTCCCCCCTATACTCACTAACCCCAAATCAATCAAAGCTTTGGCTTTTTTATGCGAAATGTTTTCTTGAACGCTCAATATTTTATAAGCTTTTTCCATGTTTATCCTTTTTAATGTTTAATGAAAGCGAGCAATTCGTTTAAATCATGCCCGTTTTCTAAAAAACGCGCCACGCCTAAATTTTTGTAATCTAAGAGAGCGTCTAACAGATCCTCTTTTGGAACGATTTTATAAGGCTTGACTAGTTCAAACAACGCTACTTGGTTGAAAAGATACTCCCCTGTGATTAGGCGCACATTAAAAAACGCCGGCTCTAAAGGGTTATGCCCCCCCATTTTGACAAACGAACCCCCTAAAATGACAATATCTGCGATCGCATAGAAGTTATTCAATTCCCCTAACCTATCCACTAACAAAATATCGCATTCCACAAAACCCTTTGAAGAAAAACACTCCAAACTAAAAGGCGTCGTTTTTAAAATATCTTGCAACAAATTTTGCACGCTTTTAAAACGCTCCGGGTGGCGCGGCACAACAATCAGTCTTGCGTTTTTAAAAGTCTTTTTGAACTCCAAAAACGCTTTTAACCCTAATTCCTCTTCGCCCTCATGCGTGCTGGCTAAAACAATGTTTAAAGCGCTTGGGTTTTTAGGGTAAAACGAAGCGATTAGGGGCTTTGAAAAACGCTTGATATTCAAAAAATCCACCACTTTTTTTGCCCCTAGATTCAACAAGCGCTTTTTATCGTCCTTGCTTTGTGCTAAAATCAAATCAATGCGTTTGAATAAAAGCGCATAAAAGAAAGAAAAACGCTGGTATTTAGGGTAGGAACGAACGCTGATGCGAGCGTTAATGAGCATGGTTTTTGCCCCTAATTTTTGAGCCGTGTCAAACACATTAAACCACAATTCCGCTTCTGTAACCACCAAAGTTTTTAAGCGTTTTAAGTTTTTTTTCCATGCAAATAATAGGGTTTCAAAAGGCAAGTAGCGCACTTCTATATGCTTAGAATGCCGATAAGTTTGAGCGGCTAATTCAAAGCCGGTATTAGTGGTAACGCTAATTAAAATCGGCTCTTTCAAAGCTTGAATGATCGGCTCTAAAGATTTGACCTCCCCATAAGAGCATGCATGAAACCAAAAAACCGGCTCGCTTTTTAAAAGATTGTCTTTGAGAAAAAAACGGGCTTTTAAAGAATGGCGGTATTTTTCCTTAAAGCTCCAAAAAAAGATGAAAGGCGCACCAAAAAGATGCCCCAAAGTTAAAAATAAAAGGTAGAAAAACTTAAACAATCAAACTAATTCTTGGCTTTCTTCTTGGCTTTCTTTTGGAGGTTGAGCGCTGTTTTCATACGCGCCCTCAGCGTATAAAATACGCCCGCAATACGGGCAAGTGATCATATCCCCACTCGTTAGCACTTCGGTATAAATCTTATCGTTCAATCTAATGAAACAACCCCCACAAGCCTGTTTTTTGATCGTTACAATGCTCGTGTTTTTCGCCCATCTTCTGATCCTTTCATAAAAGCTATAGATTTTAGGCTCGGTTTTTTCCACGAGTTCTTCTTTCTTTTTAAAGATGATTTGTTGGGTTTCTTTGATGTTTTTAACTTCGTTTTCCACTAAGCTTTCTAATTCCAGCACTAATTTTTCAAGCTCTAGCATTTCTTTTTTCAAATTCTCTTGTTTTTCGCTTTTGCGCTTGATTTCATTTTGCAGGTTTTCAATTTCTCTGTTAGCTTGGTTGGATCGCTCTTTAGCAATATCTTCTTCAATGTTTAAAGAGCGCAACTCCCTTTCGGATTTGATCTCACTCATTTTCTTTTGAATGCTAGCGATTTTAGCGTTCGTGTCTTGTAAGGTTTGCTCGTTTTTAGAAACCTGTAATTTTAGGGCTAATTTTTCCTCTTCTAAATTCAAAATCGCTTTATTTTTAGCTTCTTTATCATTCAAGGCTTTATCCAAGTCTTTTCGTTTTTCTCTGATCAATGGCTCTAAGGAGTCAATTTCTTTATCCAAATGCGAAATTTCAATCAATTGTTTGAGATGGGTGTTCATCGCTTTCCTTTAAATGATTTGCAAGGGGTTTTTAAAATTCTCTATTGTAACCAAATAATTAAAAGAATGCAAAATTTCAGCCACAATCAGCGCAAAACCCCTTTCGCTATAATAATGCGTGGCGTCAATCAAGCTTATCCCTAAAGATTGAGCGATCATAGCGTCGTGGTATTTCACATCGCCTGTAATTAAACAGCTTTGCGCTTTTAAAGAAGAAAACATGGACGCTCCCGCCCCGCACACAAACGCTAGATCTTTAATGGTTTGAGAACTTTTGACGCATGCTAATTGTCCCACCCCTAAAGAAGATTTAATCCTTTCTACAAGCGCATCAAATTCTATATTAGCGTTTTCTTTCACTAGCATAAGGCCTTTTTCCATCAAGCCATCAAACCCTAAAAGCGCGCTAGCGAAATGCTTGTTTAAATGCGTTTTGTCAAAATTCGTGTGCATGCTGATGACTGAAATGTTTTTTTGGATTAGGATTTTTAAAATATTCCCCGGATAAGCCTCATCATTTAGCGTTTTTAAGGGCTTGAAAATTAAAGGGTGGTGCGTGATGATTAGGGCGTTTTTGGGAGCGTTTAGAGCGATTTGAAGCGTGATTTCTAAGCATGCGATAATCTCGCTAAATTCACTATTTCCACTCCCCACATTTAACCCGCTATTATCCCACGATTCTTGAAGTTCAAAAGGCGAAAGGCGATTCAAAACTCCCAACACTTCCTTAACTAACGCCATTTTAAGCCTTTGTTAAAGCGTTTTTTAAACGCTCTTCCCTCTCTTCTTCTTGCTCTTTATAAAGAAGCGCACACCCTTTGGCTAAATCCCTAATTTGTAAAATATAATTTTGCCTTTCAGCCACCGAAATCGCTTTTCTAGCGTCTAAAATATTGAAAAAATGCGAGCATAGCATCACAAAATCATAAGCCGGCAAGGGGAGCTTGTTTTCCAAGCAATGCAAGGCTTCGGCTTGAGCGTTTTTAAACATTTCTAACAGCCTTTTCACGCTCGCTGTTTCAAAATGATACTTGCTGAATTCGTATTCGCTTTCTAAATGCACTTGCGCATAACGCACGCTGTCATGATTGTTTTTAGCCCATTCAATCTCTAGGATATTTTCCACTTTTTGCACATACATCGCCAATCTTTCTAAGCCATAAGTGATCTCCACCGGGATAGGGTTACAAAGAATGCCCCCCACTTGCTGGAAATAAGTGAATTGCGTAACCTCCATGCCATCAAGCCACACTTCCCAGCCAAGCCCCCATGCCCCCAAAGTCGGACTCTCCCAATTGTCTTCTACAAATCGTATATCATGCTCATTAAGGTTTATCCCTAACACTTCTAAGCTTTTTAAATACAGTTCCTGAATATTAGAAGGGCTTGGCTTGATGACCACCTGAAATTGGTAATAACTCCCCAAGCGGTTAGGGTTTTCCCCATAGCGCCCGTCCGTTGGCCTTCTAGAGGGCGCGACATACGCCACATTCCACGGCTTTTTATCCAAACTCCTTAAAAGCGTGGCCGGGTGGAATGTCCCAGCTCCTGCAGGAATATCATAAGGCTGGATCACCAAACAGCCTTGATCTTTCCAATACTCTTGTAATTTTAATAATAAACTTGAAAAATCTTGCATGCTCTCTTTCCTTATTAAGCGCGTCTGATCAAATCGTTCATGCTCTCTAGCACACTCTTACCCTTTAAAAGCAAGGCTAGTTCGCTCGCAATGGGCGTATAAATGCCGTATTTTCTAGCGATTTCCACAATGGCGTTGGTCGTTTTCACCCCCTCAGCCACTTCGCCCAATTCTTCTAAAACCACCTCTAAAGGCTTGTTTTGGGCTAGCCCCAAGCCCACACGATAATTCCTGGATAAAATAGAATTAGCGGTTAAAAACAAATCCCCAGCCCCAGAAAGCCCTAAAAAAGTCTCTGTTTTGCCCCCAAAGAACGCCCCAAAGCGTTGCATTTCCACCAAACCTCTAGATAATAAACTCGCTTTAGCGCTATTGCCTAATTTCAAGCCATCACAAACCCCCCCCGCAATGGCTATCACATTTTTATACGCCCCAGCGATTTCGCCCCCTATGATGTCTTGTTGGGCGTAGGCTCTGATAAAAGAGGGGGTTTTATTGGCAAATTCTAGCGCTAAAGCCTGATTATTAGAATGAATGACTAACGCACAAGGCAGGCCTTGAATGATTTCAGCCGCAAAACTAGGACCCGCTAAAAAACACAAAGAATTAAGATCGATAAAATCCTTTGCGATCTCGCTCACAAACGCCCTGTTTAAAACCTCTATCCCTTTAGAAGCGATTAAAACTTTAGCGTTTTTGGGTAAAGAAGCGTTTTGAAACCATTCCCTTAAGTGCTGCACGCTAATAGCGATCACATAGAGTGCGGCTTTTAAGCCTCTTTGTAAATCCACTTGCTCTATGGGGGCAGAACCTTTAGAAATCAAGGCGTCATTGAGCTTTTTTAACGGCTCGTTTAGATCGCGCCTTGAAATGATTTTGACTTCATTCTTTTCTCCAAAAGCAAAGGCTAAAGCCCTCCCCCACGCCCCGCCACCAAATACTGCAATTTCCATTAAATTCCTAATCTCATTGATTGTAAAACTCACCATTTTACAATAATAAGTTTAAAATAGCCCTTACATTCAAAACGCTGTCTTTGATTAAAAATAGGGTAGTTTAAAAAATTTTTTAAATTTTAAAAAATGGGATTTTGGTTACTTTACCTTAAACTCATTGTTTAAGGGGATAGGGGGGTATTTTGCACTTAACTCTCCCCCTTAACCCCCTTAAGTATCCCCCTAACCCAAGAATACCGCTTCAAGGGGTTATCGCTTGCTTGACGCAAGCTCTTTTATTTTGATTATAAAAAATGCTTTCAGCATTTTTAAATTCTTAATTGCTGTTTTTCTTATTTGCCAAACAAATCATTAAAAAGGCTTTCAAAAAAGCCTGGCTTATCGCCATTTTTCCACTTCCGCAAATCGTTTTGAAGCTCCTCATCGTTTAAGTAATCTTGATAAGCTTTCTCATTTCTTTCTTTGTATCCTTTAAGTATTGATAAATTTCTTAAAGAATAGTCTAATTGGAGCATTTCATTACGACGATCTATCAAATCTCTATATTCTTGGATTTTTTCTTGGCTCAAATCATACCAATCCAAGCAAAACATGTAATAATCCCTAAAATACAGTGCCATTTTTTTGATTTCTTCAAACTCTCTGTAGTTTTCTTCTTCCGGTGTATTTTTTAGATCCCTCCACTCCCGCAAATCGTTTTGAAGCTTCTCATCGTTTAAATCAGATTGATAACTTTCATTCATTGCTTCTTTAAATCTTTTAAGCTCTATTAGGTTTTTTAAAGAGTAGTCTAGTTGGAGTCGGTAATTATTGTCATCCGCATAACCTTTTAATTGAGATGAAAGGGATTTTTGCGCGTTTTCTAAGGCTGTAGGGAGGTGTTGGCGAGATTTTTCCACTTCACTCATAGAGCCAACGGTGCTGTCGGCTTGGCTTGCCACAAAATAAATTTCTTGAAGGCCTTCTTTGTTAGAAACCCTGTCAAACAAACTCATATCGCTATCTGTTAAAAACTGATTAGAAGGGCTTACAATAAACACCACATCGCAATCTTTCAATAAGGCTTTGGTGCGCTCTTCTCTGGAAGCGATGGGATCATTCACGCCCGGGGTGTCAATCACTTCCAAATCTTTAAGATTGGGGTTATTCAAAGAAATTCGCACCGCTTTAGTGCAGGGCATATACTTCCCGTCCGCGCCCACGAATTGGAGCAATTTTTGATTCAGCTCTTGTAGGCTGTTGGCTTGAATGCGCGGATCCAATTTTTCCGTGTTGAACAATCCGCTTTTTTTTATTTTTTCGTATTGATCGTGTGATGAAACGAGTTTTTCGTCCCCTTTTAATTTATCTTTAGCGATCCTTTCAGCCCTTTTTACTATTTCTTCATCGCTTAAAATATTCTCTTTAGGCGCTGCTTCATGGCTTTTGTTTATGTTAAGCATGTTGCTAAGATTCTTAATTCCCTCTTTAGCTCTGTTTGAAAGACTCTGTTTTTCTTTTTGCTTTTTGACTTCTTCATCAACAATCCTGTTAAACTCCCTTACATACCTTTCATGTTCGTTTTTAAGCTCTGCAATATCCTTTGGGCTATAAAACTCCACTTCAGCGTTCAGAGTATTGGCGTATTTTAAAACAGTAAGGCTAGCGGTCATGGGCGTTGCCGCTTTGGGTAAAACCTCTACACCCTCAAAAATCAAAGCGTTCAAGAGCGAGCTTTTGCCCGCTTTCACGCGTCCGATGATACCGACTTTAAGATCCCTACCTTCAGCCTGCATTTCTTTTAGCGTTTTCTCTAGCTCTTCGGTTTTAATCACAGAGTTATCACTCATAAAAGGCTTCGCTCTTTCTTGCAAACCTTGTTCTTGTAGCGTTTTTTCAATTAAAGCGCTTTTTTTGATGATTTCTTGCGCGTTCATTGTTGATCCTTTAAATATTGTTGTTCTAGATCGCTTAAAGCGTTGATCTTATTTTCTAAGATTTGTTTTTGCACTTCTAGATCGTTTAGGTGTTTTTCTTTTTCTGTTTGCGCGAGCGCGATTTCTTGTTTTTTATGCGTGATTTCTAGTTCGCACCGATCTTTTAAACCTTTTAGGGAATTTTCCAAGCATTCATTAAACAAGCCCGGTAAAACTTTTTTAAGATTGTATTGAACCTCTGGTATCACTTTGACTTCAATCAGATTTTCTAATTTCGCCCGCTCTTTTTCCTCGTTTCTAAAGAATGAAGCGATGATATTAGGCAACAAAGTCAATAATTCTTTTAAAAGAGGTTTTAACCCTTGCAAAATCAGCGCGAAGGGTCTTGTAACCGGGTTCTTGGATAAAATCACGCTTAAGGCGTTGATCCCTAGTTCAAGGCTATGCTCTAAATTTACAGAAAAACCGCTAGAAAGCTGCGTGTTATTTAGGCTTTCAAATTCCGCGCAAAAATCTTTTGAAAAAGAAAGGTTGATCTTTTCAATCTCTAATTTAGCGTTTTTGATCAAGCTTTGTTGCATGATGCTTTCTATTTCGCTATTGAACTCGTTAGGCTTGTTGATTAAAGAGGCTAAATAGGATTTTTGCTCCCTGACCTCTTCTACTACTTTTTTAACCACCGATCCCAAGCCACGCTAGAATATTCTTCTTCTAAATTAGCCCTTAATTTTTCATAGGTTTTTTCAATGTCTTTAACGCTCAAATCCAAAGCTTGTATTTCTTCTAAAGCCTTTTCTTTAGAATAATCAAAGCTTTCAATCACGCTTTTTAGGCTGTTTTGTAACTGGGAATTTAAAAACTTCAATCGTTCCAAATACAAAGCGCTAAAAAGCTTTTCAGCGTCTATTTTATCCGCTACCTCTAAAAGAGCGTTGTTGTCTTTATTAGAATAAATAAGATGCGTTGTCAAATCAAGGTGATCCTGGATTTGCTCTTCAATATAATGAGAAACCTCTTCTACTTGTGAAGGCGTTCTTAAATTCGTTTTACTCAAAATAAAGCTAAGGCCTTTGTCAAACTCTAAAAGGTTTTTTAATTCCCTAACCATGCGTTTGGTGAGATTGCTCTCTTCTACGCTTGCAAGAATGACAAAATGCACGCCCCTTTCTAAATATTCCAAAATGGCATGGGTGTGGCTTGAAATAAGGCTATCAAAGCCTGGCATATCCACAAACACTAAAGGAGCACTGTTTTTCAAAGCTTCATTATTCAAATAAACTTTAAGGTAGGAATACTTAGACGCATTCTCTTTAATAACCTCAAAACTTTGCTCATTCAGTTCAAAACTCTCTGCTTTTTCATCATTGTTTGAAAAAGCCTCTATGCGTTCGTTAGCGCTATAGTGCAACTCAGTGGCTAAAGAAGTCTCTGGCGTGATACCGGTAGGCAAAACGCTACTGCCTAAAAAGCGGTTTAATAGCGTGCTTTTGCCTGTGCTGAAATTCCCCACAACGGGTATCACTAGCTGTTGTTTTTGAATGCTTGCTAAAAGAGTGGAGCATTCTGTTTTATCGATCTCCACTTCTTTTAAAACTTCTAAAACCTGTTCTAAAAACTCCACAAAATTTGTCTGTGCACGTAAAATCATTACCAATCCTTTGTAATTAAAAATTAAAATCTAAAAATTAAAAACTAAATCAGACGCAAAAATCCCTAAAATATGGGTTTATATGAGGGTGAAAAGATAAAACGGCTGACTAGAGAGAGAAAGCGGATTTTTAAGTAAGAATAACAGTCATTACAAACTCCTAGCACCATTTAATAGTTGGTATTATACTTGATTTTTATGGGTTAGAGTTAATACGACAAAATGAATGATTTTTGATTGCGTCAAATAGCGTGAGATCCTCTTGTCTTGTTTGTCAAAACTCGCAAGAGCTATACTTATAAAACGATTTTAATAGCCGGCATCAAATCGTTGTTTTCTTCTATTTTTAACATTCTGACATCTTTAACACAATCCGCAAAACATGGTACTTGCTTAGCTAAAATTTGCACCGTAGCGACGCAAGTAACAGCGTTGATGGTCTCATCGCCAAAATACACGCTACCTTGTTGCCATTTAAAGCCGTGTTGTTCCATGAATTTACGAATATCAGAATAAACTTTTGACAGATTCACTGCGTTTTCATTCAAGCAATTGGTGTCAAGATCAAAAGTTACAGCATACATTTTAACTCCTTTATTGGTTTGTGTTATAGCATGTTTTTACTTAGAATTTCGTTTGATAACCCATGCGTTTTACAACCCATGCGTTTGAGAATAAAACAATTTCATTTCTTTAGAAGCGAACTGGTTTTTTAAAGCTTGGGCTAGAGATAAAGCGATCTCATCGCTTAAAAAAAGCTTGAATTTAGCGTAATCCTTGCGCCCGCTCACCTGCTCTTTTTGGCTTAAAAGCAGCGAAGAAGCGGCGTATTTATAGCATTCCACATAAAAAAAATCATCAAAACCTTTTTCAAATAAATAATCTATTAAAGCGTCTTTCAAGCAAATATCAATATAAATTTCTAAAGCGAGCATGTAAAATCCCTTAATTGATTTTAATCTTTTTAGCGATGAGCATAAACATAGGCGGTAGTAAGAGTAAGGTTAGAGCGCTTGAGGTAACCAAGCCTCCAAGCACCACGATCGCTAAAGGTTTTTGGACTTCTGATCCTACGCTATGAGAAAATAATAAAGGGAGCAAACCCAAACCGGCAATGCAAGCGGTCATTAAAACCGGTCTCAAACGCCTTTTAGCGCCCAATAAAACGCATTCTTCTACGCTTTTTCCTTGCAAGAGAAGCTCTTTAAAATAGCCTATCATCACCACGCCATTTAAAACCGCAATCCCAAAAAGAGCGATAAAGCCCACGCTCGCTGGCACGGAAATATACTCCCCTACCGCAAACAACGCAATAAGACCTCCGGTAACCGCAAAAGGGATATTCAAAAGAATGAGCAAGGCTAAAGGAATGCTTTTAAAAGTGAAAAAAAGAATGAAAAAAATCGCTAAGATGCTTAAAGGGATAACGGTAGAAAGCCTTTTATTGGCCCGTTGCTGGTTTTCAAACTGCCCCCCATAAGTGATATAGTAGCTAGGAGGGAGCTTGATGTTTTGAGCGATCACTTTTTTAGCCTCTTCTACAAAGGAATTCAAATCGCGCCCCACCACATTACTGCGAACCACGCTCATGCGCATTGAATTTTCACGCACGATAGAAACAGGGCCATCCACTTCTTCAATTTTGGCGATAGAAGTGATAGGCACTAAAACGCCATATTTGGAAGTCAAGGCTAAACTTTTGATTTTAGTGATAGAGCTTGCAAAATCGCTCTCTTGGCGGATCATCACTGGCGTGCGTGAAATCCCTGTAGGGATCACATCTACAACTAAGCCCTCTAAAGCGGATTTTAAAAACTTGGAAAATTCATCGCTAGTGATCCCCACATTCGCCATCGCTTCTTTATTAGGGGTTACATACAAATAATTCACGCCCTCATTGAGCATGGTTAAAACTTCACTAGAGCCTTTAATCCCTTTTAAAGCTTGCGCGATTTGAAAACTCAACTCGTTTAAGGTGCTAATATCATCTCCAAAAATCTTAACCGCTAAATCCCCCCTAACCCCTGTAAGCATTTCAGAAATCCTCATTTCAATGGGTTGGGTGAAAGAAAAGTTAATCCCCTTAAAGTCTTTTAAAGAATCCATGATTTTTTCTAATAATTCATCTTTGGTTTTAACGCTCCATTCTTTTTTAGGAATAAAGGAAATAAAAGTATCGGTTTGATTCAATCCCCCCAAATCCAGCCCCAATTCATCGCTCCCTGTGCGCGCGACAATGCTTTTAACTTCCTTGACATGCTTTTTAATCGCGCTCTCAATGTTTAACATGAGATCTTTAGATTGATCTAAAGAAATAGAAGGGGTGGTTTCCACGCTCAAAACCACATCGCCCTCATCTAAAGCGGGCATGAAATTCTTCCCCACAAAAGGGAATAAAGAAAGGCTTGCGATTAAAAAAACAAACGCTCCTAAAATCACTTTTTTAGGGTTATGCACAAAAAATTCCAATAAAGGGGCGTAGATTTTATTTAAAAACCTCGTTAAAAAGGTTTCGCTATGGGGCGTGGCTTTTAAGACAAGAGAGCTGACTACAGGAATGATAGTGATGGATAAAACTAAAGTGCCTAAAAGCGCATACACAATGCTTTGCGCTAAAGGCCTAAACATCTTGCCCTCTAACCCCTGCAAGGTTAGAATCGGCACAAAAAACACAATAATAATCACCACCCCGCTCACCACTGAAACGGCGATTTCTTTGCAAGAGCGATAGATCGCATGGAGTTTAGTGGTTTTAGTGTTAGCACTCAATTTTTCAAAAGCGTTTTCCACCACCACCACGGCTGAATCAATGAGCATGCCTATAGCGATAACCAACCCCCCTAAACTCATCAAATTTAAAGTCAGATCGCTAAACTTGATAAAAATAAACGCCACGGACAAGCTTAAGGGTAAAATCACCCCCACAGCCACGCTCGCCCTCAAATTCCCTAAAAATAAAAAGAGCGTGATGATAATTAAAACAACGGCTTCAATGAGGGTTTTAGAAACAGTGGCAATGGCTTTTTGCGTGAATTCTGAGCGATCATAAAAAACATTAATGGACACGCCGCTCGGTAAAAGGGGTTTTAATTCTTCTAATTTTTGATACACTTGAGTGATGATTTCTTTGGTGTTGGCTTCTTTTAAAGAAAGCACTAAGCCCTCTGTGGTCTCGCCCACGCCATCTTTAGTGACAAACCCCAAACGGGTGCGAGACTGGCTGATGACTTTTGCAAAATCCTTAATGTGCAAATGCCCTAAATTAGTGGAAACGGTGATTTTGCCAATGTCTTCCAAACTCAAAGAAGCGGTTTGGATTTTGACTAAAAAGGTTTCGCCATCTCTATCCACGCGCCCCGCTCCGCTGTTTCTTAAATTCACTCTCACAGCCGATTCTAAATCAGAAATACTCACCCCAAGCCTTGCCATGTCATTAAAATCCGGCACGATCACAAACGCCCTGCTAAAGCCTCCAATAGAATTGACATCCGCCACACCGCTAATCATTCTTAATTGCGGGCGGATCACAAAGTCTAAAAGCTGTCGTTTTTCTATCTCAGTGATATTGCCATCAATGGTGAACATAAAGATGTCTGATAGCGGCGTAACAATGGGCGCCATGCCCCCCTCAACCCCCACGGGTAAATCTTTCATCACGCTGCTCAAGCGTTCATTAACAATGTTTCTCGCTAAATAAATATCCACGCTGTCATCAAAATCTATCGTGATGTCTGAAATAGAATATTTTGAAATACTTCTTAAAGATTTTTGCCCTTTTAGCCCTAAAAGCTCCAATTCTAAAGGGCGCACGATGTTGTTTTCCATTTCTTCAGGGCTAGAGCCGGGGAGTTTTAAAATGATTTTAACTTGAGTGGGCGAAATATCCGGGAAAGCATCTACTGGAGTGTGGATAAAACTATAAGTCCCAAAAAACAAAACAAGAATCGCGCCAACAATCACGATTATTCGCTGGCGTAAGGAAAATTCAATAATGGAAGCGAGCATTATTCTTCCCCTAAATTGTTGATCATGCCTTTTAACCCTATCAATGACCCCACTGCCACGCTGTCATTAGGGTGTAAATTTTGAGCGTTCACGATAAAAATCTTGCTGCGTTCTTCTAAAACTTGAACCACCACAGGCCTAAAACCTTTAGGCGTTCTCACAAACACCAGGTAATCCTTTCCGTTTCTGATTAAAGCGTTTGAAGGGATTAAAACCGAGTCTTTGGGTTGAGAGCCTTGAATATACATTTCTACCATTTCCCCCACATGGTAATTGCCCTCATCTAATAAGGCGGTGGCTAAAATCGTGTTAGATCCTTTGTCTAAAACCACCGAAACGCTTTGGATCTTCCCGATTTTTTCCCCCTCTTCATTATAGACCGGCGAATCTCTTTTAATGGATTTAGAAACGCCTACAGGCAATTTGATTTGAGCGATCAAATCATCGCTTTTTGAAATACGCACATAGCTAGTGAAAGCTAAAATCTTCTCGCCCACATTTTTAGGCGCTAACGCCAAAAGACCGCTATCGCTAGCCACAATCCTAAAACCATAATGCCCTTTAGGGTTTTTGGGATCCACGCCAAAGCTTTTAAACGCGCTCTCTAATTGTTCCACCTTTAAGCCCATTTCTTCACTGGCTAGAAAGCTCGTTTGATACTCCCTTTTAGGGATCACTCCAGCCCTATAAAGCTCTAAATCTTTTTTAGTGATATCTTTAGCGATTTTTAATTTATTTTGGTTGTTTTGCAATTCAAAATACAAATTGCTCAAATCAATAGAGCTCACTTCACAGATCGCATCTCCAGCCTTCACCTGCTCGCCCTCTCTTTTATAAACCGCAACCACAGACGCATCAAAACTCAAGCTCTGCACCACAGAACTCTTGCTATCAAAATCAATATAAGCGTTAAAAGGAAGCCCTTTACTGAAAATCTCTTTATCTAATTTAATCACCTTTAACCCCATGGGTTGCAAGTTTTTTTCTTCTAAAACAATTTCTGGATACTCTTTAGCCTCCAAAGAAACACCCATTGAAAAAACGCCCATTAACATAAGCCACAATAACGCTCGTTTCAATGCAATTCTCCTAATCTGGTCAAACTCTCCCCTAAAGTCTCTTCTAAAAGCGCGCTAATATCAATGTATTCAATCTTCGCTTCCGCCAGAGTAATAAGAGCGTCCATGTAAGAATTTTGATAAATCAAGTATTCAAAAAGCCCGATTTTTTGAGCTTCATAAGCGATGCGCCCCATTTCCATCAAACGCTTCTTATTGGCAATGGCTTCTTTTTGGGTTTCAATGTATGCTTCTTTGGTTTTGAGCTGGTTTAAGTAGGAGTTGGCGTTGATTCTAATGTTTCGTTTCATCACTTCATTTTGCGCGAGCGTCCCGCTTTGCAAATCCAAGAATTTACGCTTTTGATAGATATTTTTAGGCGTTACCGGTAAAGGGATACGCACTTCTACAGAAAGATTAGTTGAAGAGTTATAGCTTTCAGAGCCAATCCCGAATTCAAATGCATTAAACACATCTCTATTAGCCAATTTCGCATTCACCTGATAATCTTTAGCCGTCAAATCCAAAATATCCACATACAACGAGCGATCCAATTTAAACTTTAAAGCTTCAGGCTCTAAATGCACGTATTCAAAATCCAAACCGATCACCTTGACATCATGCAAATGGTTTAAATAAGTGTCAAAATGCGCCCCCTCTTTGACCGGCTCCACAATCGCTAGCATCGTGTCTAGCATTTTTTCTAAATCTATGAGTTTGGTTTCCACATTGGTTTTAGCGAGTTTGGATTCCAAATAAGAATTATTAAAGTTGATATAGTCCTTTTCGCTCATGCTACCGGCTTTGACTTTTTCTTTAGCGATTTTGAGCTGCGAATAAAAATTCGCTTCTCGTTGCACATACACCTGATACTTTTCTTTAGTCATCACGTAAGTCAAATAAAGGCGTTTAGCGCCAATAAAAGCGAGATTTTTATTTAATTGATAGCTTTTATCGTATTGAATGGTTTTAATAGAAAGGCTTTTGGATAAAAGCGAACTCACCCATGGGAGCTTGGGTCTTACTATTAAAAGGGTTCTGGGTTGCGCTTCTATAATGCCTTGGAAGTTTTTCACCATAGAAGTTTCATTATCAATATAGGGAAAATCCCATGCATTGATTGAACGCTGTTCGTTCAAACGGCTTTTAAAATCGGCTTTTTTACCGATCAGTTCCATAGAATTGGTTTCCACTTCTTTAAAAAACTCTTGTAGGGTAAAGGTTTTCGCATCAAGTGCACCCACACCGCTTATTAAAAAAGCTACCCCCAAACAAAAACGCTGGACTTTGCGTTTGAAAAAATTAAATCGCAATTTCTTTAATATCCCCAATCTCTAAGAAACTTTGATACACGCCCCACAAGAAATTTTTACGATTTTTTTGGATTTCTATGTCTTTATCCATGACCAGCACGCTTTTAAAATATTCTTCTAAAGGTGCATGCAAACCAAAATAAGCCTCTATTTTGCTATCCAAACTCTCAAAAGCGCTCGTTTTGATCGCATTGAACGCTTCAAAAAGGGCATGCTCTTGCGATTCTTTGAAAAGACTCGTAGAAAACCCGCTTAATTCGTTAGGGTTTCTGTCTTTATTGATATTGGCTAGGCGTTTGAAAGCGCTAAAAAGCAACTCTTTTTTTTGAGCGTTCTTAGGATCGTCTAAAAAGCGTTTTAAGGCTTTGACTTTTTGAATGATTTTAACAATGTCTCGCTCGTTGGTGTTTAACACGCTCCTTATAATAGAGGGGTTACAATCTATTAAATTATGAAAGCGCTCCAGTAAAAACTTCTCTAAAATCTCTAAATCAAAGCTTTGATAAACGCCCACTTTTTCAAAGAGGTTTTTCAAATCCGCTTTCAAATCAAATTCTAACCCGTAATGCGCGATGATTTTCAACAGCCCAAAACTCAAGCGCCTTAAAGCAAAAGGATCTTTAGAACCGCTAGGGATTTTACCCGCGCTAAAAAGAGAAAACAGGCTGTCTAATTTCAAGCTCAAAGCCACGATCGCACTAAAAACGCTAGAGGGCAAGGGAGCGTTTTCGCTTGCGGGCAAATACTGCTCTTTCAAGCTCAAGGCGACTAACTCGTTTTCGTTTTGTTTTAAAGCGTAGTAATAGCCCATGATCCCTTGAAGCTCGCTAAATTCATACACCACTTCACTAAGTAAATCCGCCTTAGCGATTTGAACGGCTCGGCCAACTAACTCAAGGGCTTTTTCTAAAGGCATGTTTAAAGATGAAAGATATTTTTGCGTCAAGTATTGAGCGATGGTTGATTCGCGCTCCATTTTATCCTTTAAAGTCCCTAAACCTTGCACAAAAACCACGCTCTCTAAAGGGGCGTTATCTAAGGGCTTTTTGAGATCGTTTTCATAAAAGAAAACCGCATCGCTCAAGCGGGCTTTTAAAACCTTTTGGTTGCCTGCAATGATTTTTTGCTTGTCTTTATTGATAGCGTTACTCACCACAACAAAGCCGTTGTGCAATGTTGGGCTTTCTTCTTGGCTTTTTTGACTAAAAACTGCAAAATAGCGTTGGTTTTCTTTCATGGAAGTGATGATGATTTCACTGGGCAATTTCAAAAACGCCTTGTCAAACTCCCCTAAAAGTGCACTAGGGTATTCCGTGATCGCTACAACCTCATCTAATAAATCCCTATCTATTTCTACGATGATGTGGTGCTTTGTTTCTAGCTCTTTAATTTCTTGTAAGATTTTAGCTTCGCGCTTTTTAGGATCTAAAATGACATGGTTTTTTTCTAAAACTTCAAAATACGCTTTAGGGCTATCCACTTGGATGAAATCAAAACTCTCTTGTCGGTGCGCTTTCGTGGCTTGCTTGGTTTTAAAGCCATACTCTTTGACTTCAATATCGTTAAAATTTTCCCCATTAAACAACACGCAAATATTATGAATGGGTCTGATAAAGCTTTTTTCCACATTACCCCAACGCATAGACTTCCCGAAATTCAAACCCTCTAAAAACTCTAACACAATGGGCATGATTAAGTCTTTTGTAGGCTCTTTTGCATGGATTTTAGCGTGATAAAGCACTTCTTTATTGTTTTTAAACGCTGTTTGGAAATGCTGGTGATCCTTTAACCCTAATTTTTGATAAAACCCTAAACCTAGAGCGTTCAACCCTTGCGTTTTATCTTGATGATTGCATGCGATTTTAACCGGAGGCCCAAAAAATTCCTCTTTAGTTTCTTGGGTTAAAAGAGGAAAGTCTTTAATGAACAAACACAAGCGCCTAGGGGTGTAAAAAACCTCTATAGTTCCCACTTCTAAAGCGCGTTTTTGAAAAAGAGCGTGGAGTTTTTTAGGCATTTCTTTATATTCATTCAATAACGCTTGTGCGGGCAATTCTTCAACCAAAATCTCTACTAACAATTCATCTGAATGCAAAATCTCAATTCTCCCTAAAAAACAAAATCACTATTAAGACTAAATCATGTTAGAATTATACTTGAATTTATTTTTAGTTTAGTTTATTTTTTAAATACAACAAGGTAGGCGTTTTGAAACATTTAACCCCACTCACTCACACCCTTTTTAAAGCCTTATGGCTAGGTGCAGCCTTAAGTGCATCTTTAAGCTTAGTTGCAGCAGAAAGCCCCACTAAAACAGAGCCTAAGCCCGCTAAGGGGGTTAAAAATAAGCCCAAATCGCCCGTTACTAAAGTCATGATGACCAATTGCGACAACATTAAAGATTTTAACGCTAAGCAAAAAGAAGTCTTAAAAGCCGCTTATCAATTCGGCTCTAAAGAAAATTTAGGCTATGAAATGGCAGGCATCGCATGGAAAGAATCATGCGCAGGGGTTTATAAAATCAATTTTTCCGATCCGAGCACGGGCGTGTATCATTCTTATATCCCAAGCGTTCTAAAAAGCTATGGGCATAACGATAGCCCCTTTTTGCGTAATGTGATGGGGGAATTGCTCATCAAAGACGATGCGTTTGCTTCTGAAGTGGCTTTAAAAGAGTTGCTCTATTGGAAAACACGCTACCATGACAATCTAAAAGACATGATTAAATCTTACAACAAGGGCAGTCGTTGGGAAAAAAACGAGAAGTCTAACGCCGAAGCTGAAAAATATTACGAAGAGATACAAGACAGGATCAGGCGTTTGAAAGAATCTAAAATCTTTGATTCGCAGTCCAGTAATGACCAAGAATTGCAAAAAAGCGCTAATAGTAACTTGGATTTAGACCCTATCGGCAACGCCATGCCCCAAACTTTAGCCACCCAAAAATCTCAAATAGAAAAATCTCAAATAGAGGAAACCCAAGCAGAAAAACCCCAAGAAATGAAAGAGGCAGCTAGCGAGCGAGCCATTAATAAGCCGCTAGAAAAAGAAAAAGATAAACCCATGTATTTCGCTCAAATCAATAACGCTGATTTCGCGCCCGCTAAAAAAAGCCCCAAAAAACCGGCTAAAGTGAGCCAAAAACGCTCCTTTAAGAATAACATTAAAAATAATGTAAAAAACAACGCCAAAACCGCTTCCAAAAAACAAGAAGTGTGCAAAAATTGCTCTCCAGGGCAAAGGAATGCGATTTTAGCCAACCACATCACTCTCATGCAAGAGCTTTAAAAAGTCCTAAAAATGGTGCAAAAAACTCTTTTGATTATCACTGATGGCATTGGGTATCGTAAAGATAGCGATCATAACGCTTTCTTTCATGCTAAAAAACCCACTTATGATTTGATGTTTAAAACCTTGCCTTATAGCCTGATTGATACGCATGGCTTGAGCGTGGGCTTACCTGAAGGGCAAATGGGGAATTCTGAAGTGGGGCATATGTGCATTGGGGCTGGTAGGGTGCTGTATCAGGATTTAGTCAAAATTTCTTTAAGCCTTCAAAACGATGGATTAAAAAACAACTCCGCTTTTTTAAACACGATCCAAAAAAGCCCTGTGGTGCATGTTATGGGTTTGATGAGCGATGGAGGCGTGCATTCACACAT
This sequence comes from Helicobacter pylori, assembly GCF_002832345.1. GTDB lineage: Bacteria > Campylobacterota > Campylobacteria > Campylobacterales > Helicobacteraceae > Helicobacter > Helicobacter pylori_CP. The sequence goes on along the minus strand of NZ_PHLZ01000015.1, from coordinate 9,735 downwards.
TGAGCATTTTATCGCTCTGGCTTTAGCGTGTGAAAAATCCCATAAAAAAGTCTGTCTGCATTTAATCACCGATGGGCGCGATGTCGCTCCTAAAAGCGCTTTAACCTACTTGGAACGAATGCAAAATATCTGCAATGAAAGCATTCAAATCGCTACCGTAAGCGGTCGTTTTTATGCGATGGATAGGGATAAGCGCTTTGAAAGGATTGAGCTTGCGTATAACAGCCTAATGGGGCTTAATCACACGCCTTTAAGCCCTAGCGAGTATATCCAAAGCCAGTACGATAAAAACATTACCGATGAATTTATCATGCCCGTTTGTTTTGAAAATTATTGCGGCATGCAAGATGGTGAAAGCTTTATTTTTATCAATTTCAGGAATGATAGGGCTAGAGAAATCGTGAGCGCTTTAGGCCAAAAGGAATTTAACAGCTTTAAGCGTCAAGCTTTTAAAAAACTCCATATCGCTACCATGACCCCTTATGACAACACTTTCCCCTACCCTGTTTTATTCCCTAAAGAAAGCGTTCAAAACACGCTCGCTGAAGTGGTGTCTCAACACAACCTGACCCAAAGCCATATCGCTGAAACTGAAAAATACGCGCATGTAACCTTTTTCATCAACGGCGGAGTGGAGACGCCTTTTAAAAATGAAAACCGAGTGCTTATCCAAAGCCCTAAAGTTACCACTTATGATTTAAAGCCTGAAATGAACGCTAAAGAAGTAACCCTTGCGGTGTTAGAGCAAATGAAACTAGGCACGGATTTGATCATTGTGAATTTTGCTAATGGCGATATGGTGGGGCATACGGGGAATTTTGAAGCGAGTATCAAAGCGGTAGAAGCAGTGGATGCATGTTTAGGAGAGATCCTTTCACTAGCGAAAAAATTGGATTACGCCATGCTTTTAACAAGCGATCATGGGAATTGCGAACGCATGAAAGATGAAAACCAAAACCCCTTAACCAACCACACCGCTGGGAGCGTGTATTGCTTTGTTTTAGGGAATGGAGTCAAATCCATTAAAAACGGAGCCTTAAACAATATCGCTAGCAGCGTGTTAAAACTCATGGGCCTTAAAGCCCCAGCAACGATGGACGAACCCCTATTTTAAACTAAAGGAAAAGAATGCAAATTGATGACGCATTATTGCAACGATTAGAAAAATTGAGCATGCTAGAGATTAAAGACGAACATAAAGAGAGCGTTAAAGGCCATTTAGCGGAGGTTTTAGGCTTTGTAGAAAACATTTTCGCTTTAGAAACTAGTGCGCTAAAAACAGATACAGAGCTATGCGCCCCTTTAAGAGAAGATGTGCCCAAAAGCCAACCCAACATAGCCAATGAGATTTTAAGCCAAAACAAACACAGCCAGGATCATTACTTCGTTGTGCCTAAAATCATTGAATAGGTTTTATTGAATGGGTTTTATATCAAGTTAAAAACTTTTGAAATCAAACAGACAGAAAAAGCTGTCGTTTGATCCAATTCAAGCTTTTTACTATTTTATTTTTAAAAACGCTTTCAGTCTTTTTTTAACTCATCAAGAATTTCCACTAACCCCGCAACCGCCTTTTTGACTTCTTCATGCGTGATAATATAAGGGGGCATGAGGTAAATGGTGTTGTTTAAAGGGCGCAATAACAGACCTTTGGTTAGAGCTTTTTTAAAAACCGCCAAACTCAAACGCTCTTTGGTTTGAATAAAGACTTCAAAGGCAAAGACCATGCCCAAATGCCTTAAATCAGACACCACTTGCTGCTCTATCAAGGGTTTTAATGCGTTTTGGAGCACGCTAAAAATAAACCCGCTTAAAGCCTTGTTCTTCTCAATAACATTTTCTTTTTCAAAAATATCCAGAGTGGCGTTCGCGCATGCGCATGCTAGGGCGTTTCCTGTGTAGCTGTGCGAATGCAAAAACGCTTTATTTTCTTCATAGGGAGCGTAAAATTGGTTATAGATTTCATTATGGGTCAATAGCGTGCTTAAAGGCAAATACCCCCCGCTAATCCCCTTAGACAAGCATAAAAAATCAGGCTCAATCCCGCATTGTTCATAAGCGAACATGCTCCCTGTGCGCCCAAACCCGGTAGCGATTTCATCAAAAATAATGTGGATGTTTTTTTGCTTGCATAATAAAACGGCTTGTTTTAAATATTTTGCGCTATAAATATGCATATTCCCTGCGCATTGCAAAAGAGGCTCTGCAATGAAGGCGCAAATTTCTTCATGATGCTTATCTAACAAACGCTTTAAAGCGTTCAAACTATTTTCTATTTCATTATCGTTTTTAGGCACGGGTGTGGTGAGATTTTTGAGTAATAGTGGGGTGTAAGTGTCTTTATAAAGTTTCACATCGCCCACGCTTAACGCTCCCAAAGTCTCGCCATGATAGGAATTAGAAAGCGATAAAAAAAGCTTTTTAGGGCGTGTTTGGTTTTTTAAAAAATGGGCGTGATAGCTCATTTTCAAAGCGATTTCAATGCAAGATGAGCCGTTATCCGCATAAAAGCATTTGTCCATATGAGTGAGCTGGCAAAGCCTTTGAGAAAGCGTAATAATGGGCTTATGGCTAAAAGAAGCCAAAAGGACATGCTCCAAACTATCAATTTGATTTTTGAGCTGTTGGCTGATGTAGGCGTTATTATGCCCAAAAAGATTCACCCACCATGAGCTGATTAAATCCATGTAAGCGTTATCATTAAAATCATAGAGATAAATCCCTTGAGCCTTTTTAATGGGGATAATGGGGAAATTTTGATGCTCTTGCATTTGCGAACAAGGGTGCCAAAGATACTCCAAATCCAAAGCGGCTAAATTTTCTTGAAAATTCATGTTAAAAACTCTCTATAATAAGGATAATTTTAATAACCTTTGGTTAAAATAAGGTTATTTGATTTTACTATAAGGTTGTTTAAACTTGAATTTCATATTTTTGATTTTTTAAAAGGGATTAGAGTTCTTATGATTGAATGGATGCAAAATCATAGAAAGTATTTAGTGGTTACAATATGGATAAGCACGATCGCTTTTATTGCTGCCGGAATGATAGGTTGGGGGCAATACAGCTTTTCTTTAGATAGCGATAGCGCTGCCAAAGTGGGACAGATTAAGATTTCTCAAGAAGAATTAGCCCAAGAATACCGCCGCCTTAAAGACGCGTACGCTGAGTCTATCCCTGATTTTAAGGAACTCACTGAAGATCAAATCAAAGCCATGCATTTGGAAAAAAGTGCTCTAGATTCGCTCATTAATCAAGCCTTATTGAGGAATCTCGCTTTAGATTTAGGGCTTGGCGCTACGAAGCAAGAAGTGGCGAAAGAAATCAGAAAAACGAGCGTTTTTCAAAAAGATGGTGTTTTTGATGAAGAATTGTATAAAAATATCTTAAAGCAAAGCCATTACCGCCCCAAGCATTTTGAAGAAAGCGTTGAAAGGCTTTTAATCCTTCAAAAAATCAGCGCTCTCTTCCCCAAAACCACTACCCCTTTGGAGCAATCCAGTTTATCGCTTTGGGCAAAATTGCAAGACAAATTAGACATTCTTATCCTGAACCCTAATGATGTTAAAATCTCTCTTAATGAAGAAGAGATGAAAAAATATTACGAGTCCCATAAAAAGGATTTTAAAAAGCCCACGAGCTTTAAAACACGCTCTTTATATTTTGACGCTAGTTTGGAAAAACCTGATTTGAAAGAATTGGAGGAATACTACCATAAAAACAAGGTGTCTTATTTGGATAAAGAGGGGAAATTACAGGATTTTAAAAGCGTTCAAGAGCAAGTCAAGCATGATTTAAGCATGCAAAAAGCGAATGAAAAAGCCTTAAGGAGCTATATCGCTCTAAAAAAAGCGAATGAGCAAAACTACACCACGCAAGATTTTGAAGAAAACAACTCCCCCTATACTGCTGAAATCACGCAAAAACTCACCGCTCTCAAGCCCCTTGAAATCCTAAAGCCAGAGCCTTTTAAAGATGGTTTTATTGTGGTGCAGCTCATCTCTCAAATTAAAGACGAATTGCAGAATTTTAATGAAGCCAAAAGCGCTCTTAAAACCCGCTTGACTCAAGAAAAAACCCTTATGGCGTTGCAGGCATTAGCTAAAGAAAAGCTTAAGGATTTTAAAGGCAAAAGCGTGGGCTATGTAAGCCCTAATTTTGGAGGCACTATTAGCGAACTTAACCAAGAAGAAAGCGCTAAGTTTATCAACACCCTTTTTAACCGCCAAGAAAAAAAGGGGTTTATTACTATTGGTAATAAAGTGGTGCTTTATCAAATCACAGAGCAAAATTTCAACCACTCCTTTAGTGCAGAAGAAAGCCAGTATATACAGCGTTTAGTCAATAACACTAAAACGGATTTTTTTGATAAAGCGTTGATAGAAGAATTGAAAAAACGCTATAAGATAGTCAAATACATTCAATAAATGCAAGGGGAAATCATGGAACATAAAGAAATCGTTATAGGGGTTGATATAGGCTCTAGAAAGATTTGTGCGATAGTGGCTGAATTTAAAGAAGGGATTTTGCGCATCATTGGCACAGCCCATCAAGACTCCAAAGAAATCAATTCAAAAGCCATTAAAAGAGGGCGTATCAATAGCCTTGCTCACGCTTCTAACGCCATTAAAGAAGTGATTAATAGCGCTAAAAAAATGGCAGGTTTGAACGCTGATGAAGACAGGAATAACCCCATTTCCTCCTTTAGAGAATCGTATTACCCTAAAACTAAAGCGATTGTTTCTTTTTCTGGGGCTTATACTGAAAGCATTAGAGATGTTACCGGTGTAGCTAGCACTAAAGACAATGTGGTAACCATTGATGAAATCAATCGCGCTATCAATAACGCATGCGCTAAAGCAGGCTTGGATAACGACAAACATATTTTGCATGCCCTCCCCTATCGCTTCACTTTAGACAAACAAGAAGTGAATGACCCTTTAGGGATGAGCGGGACTCGCTTGGAAGTTTTTATCCACATTGTCTATACAGAAAAAAACAACATTGAAAATTTAGAAAAAATCATGATCCAATCTGGAGTAGAGATTGAAAACATCGTGATCAATTCTTATGCAGCCTCGATTGCCACCTTGTCTAATGACGAAAGGGAATTGGGCGTGGCTTGCGTGGATATGGGCGGAGAGACATGCAACCTTACGATTTATAGCGGCAATTCCATACGCTATAACAAATACTTACCCATAGGCTCTCACCATTTAACCACGGATTTATCGCACATGCTCAACACCCCATTCCCTTACGCTGAAGAAGTTAAGATCAAATACGGGGATCTTTCTTTTGAAGGCGGAGAAGAAACGCCCCATCAAAATGTCCAAATCCCTACCACCGGCTCTGATGGTCATGAAAGCCATATTGTGCCGCTTAGTGAAATCCAAACTATCATGAGGGAAAGGGCTTTAGAAACTTTTAAAATCATCCACAGAAGCATTCAGGATAGCGGCTTAGAAGAGCATTTGGGCGGAGGCGTTGTGTTAACCGGTGGGATGGCTTTAATGAAAGGGATCAAAGAATTAGCCAGAACCCATTTCACTAATTACCCGGTGCGTTTGGCGGCCCCTGTGGAAAAATACAATATCATGGGCATGTTTGAAGACTTGAAAGATCCTCGCTTTTCAGTCGTGGTTGGCTTGATTTTATACAAAGCAGGGGGGCATACCAATTATGAAAGAGACTCTAAAGGGATTATCCGCTACCATGAAAGCGATGATTACACAAGAACAGCCCATCAATCAAGCCCTACCCCCCATATCCATCCATCGCCCACAGAAAGGAATTTGAGCGATTTAAAAGCCCCTAGCGCTCCTTTAAACACCGCTAAAAACGATGACTTCTTGCCTATAAAACCCACCGAACAAAAAGGTTTTTTTAAAAGTTTCCTTGATAAGATTTCTAAAATCTTTTAAGATACAGCCATTTCTTTATGCGATAAAAACGCCTTGATAGTTAAAAAGCCAGAAAACATGGTATAATCCTTTAGCTATTTATCAAAGTTTAAGATTTGCAAAAATCGTATCTCAAGGGGAATGTGGCTATGGTTCATCAATCAGAGATGGAAAATTATAATATTGGTCAAGCGAGCATTGAAGAAGTAAGCGATCCAGCTTATAAAGGGGCTAAGATTGTCGTCATCGGTGTTGGAGGTGGGGGGTCTAACATGATTAAACACCTGGTTGAATACGGCGTGCATCAAGATGTTACCCCCATTGCAACGAACACTGATGGCCAACATCTCAAAAACAATCCCGCTCCGGTTAAAATCCTTTTAGGCAAAGAGTCTACTGGAGGTTTAGGCGCTGGAGGGGTTCCTGATATTGGTAGGAAAGCCGCTGAAGAAAGTGCTAATGAAATTAGAGAAGCGATTAAGGACGCCAAATTAGTCATTGTCTCTACAGGGCTTGGAGGAGGGACTGGGACTGGAGCCACCCCTACTATCGTTAAAATCGCAAAAGAAGTGGGAGCGCTCACGATTGCTATCGTTACCAAGCCTTTCAAATACGAAGGGTCTCAAAAAAGCAAGAAAGCCGAAGAGGGGTTAAAGGAGTTGGAGCAATCTAGCGATTCTATTTTGGTTATCCCTAATGATAAAATTCTTTTGACCATGAAAAAAAACGCCAGCACCAAAGAATGCTATAAGGAAGTTGATGATGTCTTGGTTAGGGCTGTGAGTGGCATTTCTACGATCATCACTAAACCCGGTGATATTAATGTTGATTTTTCCGATTTAAAAAGCGCTCTTGGTTTTAAAGGCTTTGCGTTAATGGGTATTGGTGAGGCCACTGGCGAAGAATCCGCTAAATTAGCGGTGGAAAATGCGATCCAATCGCCTCTTCTTGATGACGCTTCTATTGATGGGGCTAAGAGCATTATTGTCTTTTTTGAGCACCACCCTGATTATCCTATGTATGCTTATTCTCAAGCTTGCATATCTATTCAAGAACGAGCCAATCAAGATGTTGATGTTAAGTTTGGCCAACACACGAGCGAGAGTATCCCCATTGATCATGTGCGCGTTACTATCATTGCAACCGGTGCTGAAAGAAACAGCGGTGGAGCGGGTTTGGAATCTATCGCTACGCCCTCTCAGCCTGTGGTGAAACAAACAAGAAAAGTGGGTAATAGCGATTTTTTAAGAATCCCCACTGAAGAAGAACTATCCACACCCACAGCCATAAGAATCCAGCAAGATTAATTGCAAATCTCGCTTTCCCCCTATTTTTATAGGGTCATAATAAAGCGGTTTGTTGGGTTTGCTCTCATCTATTTTTTAGAATCAAATTAAAAAGCTTTGATTTTAAAGCTTTGATTTTCGGTGTGTTAGCTTTTAGAGCGTTTGGGGGTTTTTAAAAACACTTAGAGGGGAATATCCCAAAAACACCCCCTGGTTAATGAAACGCTAGAAACCCATTTGGCAAAAACCAAGAGCTTTAATGTTTGCGTAAATTCATAAACTCCGTTATAGATTTGGTAAGTCAATGCATTTTTACTTTGATTGAGCTTCACATCTCATCAAATACAGATTATTTTTCCCATCAAAATAATTGATAATAGCAGTGATTTTATCAGACAAGTCATCACTTTCTTTGGTAATCTTTTTTCAAGAAATCGCACGCATCAGTGAAAAACTCTCGCTCATTAGTTTTATGAGTTTTCTAACACGCTCGCAACAAGACCAACGCTTACGCTCTTACCTTGTGATAGAGCGTTAGAGATTTTAATGATTTCAAGGTTTTGTTTCGCGCTCAATCTATACCTTACTCAAATTCCGCTTCTCATAGTCTCGGCTTTTAATGGTTTCTTTTTCTTATTTACTCATCTCATCAATGGTTCTGACTTTAGAGCCTTCAATTCTTTCTAAAAATCATAGTTTAGTAACAATTTGCTAGAGCTAACCACTCTACCACTTGCACTATACTTTAACGCTGACTTTTTCTTATCATACTCTTTTAGTTGGGCTGATAGGGGTTGGTTAGAATTGACAGAGATTTTAAAGAGAGATAGTTGGCTTCTAGCTTCCTTGTATTCCTTAAAGGCGGGCATCAATGAGAGATGATAACGAATGAGTATGGATACGACCTTTTTCGCTATCCAATAAGTTAGACTGGGTGCGTTTAGAATTATTAGCACCGATGAAAAGGTTTTTAAAATCGCTTGACATGGGTTATCCTTTAAAATCAATCACCATAATCAACGCATCTCACACCAATCACTTAGAAGAGTCTTGATTTTTAATAGCAATATCTAGCTTGTTGAAAGGGATTTCAATGTGGTTAGCGTCTAGGGCGTTTTTGATGCGTTCAATGAGTTCGCTCCTCACATTAAAGATCCCATCTTCAATCTTTGCCCAAACCCTAATGGTGAAATTCAATGAACTTTGTCCAAAATCCGTGATCCCAATAAAAATGGGCATGTTTTTATCAATTTTTTCCATTGAGTCAATAACATCTTTTATAGTTTTATGCACCAGTTCAATATCGCTCCCATACCCTACCCCACAGACCCATTCAATGCGCCGACACGCCGTGTTATTGCTATTAATAATATTAGAATTAGCGACACTTCTATTAGGCAAAACCGCCAAGCGCCCGTCATGCAAGCGTAAAGAAGTGTTAAAAAAATTAAGCGCTTCTACTTTGCCCTCTAGGCCAGAGATTTCAATGATGTCTCCTTTTTTGAAAGGGTGTAAAATAATAAGGATTATCCCTCCAGCAATGCTTGAGAGGTAATCTTTTAAAGCCAACGCCACCGCAATCCCCACCGTTCCTAAAACAGTGATAATAGAGGTGGTTTGCACGCCTAGCGTGCTGAGCGCAATGATTGTGGTGATGATAAGGATTAAGATAAAAGTAACCTGCGCGACAAAATTCGCTAAAATCTCATCCTTTTTGGATAAAAGCTTCATGGTTTTGTTCCGTAAGAAAAACGAAAAATAAAAACCTATACAAAAGACAACAATAGCCTTGATTAAGATTATCCCAAAATGCTTTGCCTGCGGAAAAAAATCCACTAACAGCGTTTTAATTTCATCCATAAATCTTTCCTTGCAAATCACAAAATCGCTAAAAGAGACAAGATAACTTACCCTTATGTAGCTAATTTTGACATGTTAGCATGTTTAGGACTAACCTTATTACCACAACTCAAACGCTCAACCCAATGCCAGTGTCAAATTGATTGGCTTTTAGCACGCTGTCTAATGAAAAAGGGTTTTTTAGTGTTGAATCTAGAGATTACTTTACGCACACCCCCTACTTGATGACTACCGCTTACTTTATGGCAATGGTTACCCCCTAGCTTGGCTTTAATGGATTTTATCGTTACGCTATCAACAGATACCGCTCTATAAAATTTTCGCATAAAAGCTATGGTGTGTTTAAAAGCCTCTGAGTAATTCTTTAAGAACTTAGGGGAGTTGGGGCTTTCTCAATTTTGGTCAATGTTGATGCGGTTAGTAATCTTAATTTTTTGACCCTTTTTATAAGGCTTATAACCTTCACCCTTCCTTTTTCTCAAAGAATAAAAGAATAAAAGAATAAAAGAATAAAAGAATAAAAGAATAAAAGAATAAAAGAATAAAAGAATAAAAGAATAAAACAATAAAAAAACTTAAACAAAATAAGCAAACAAAAACCTTTGAATAAAACATTAACCACCAAACAAACCAAACAAACAAAAACAAGCAATCAATAATGAAATTAAATAAAAAGCAAGACTAAA
>NZ_PHLZ01000014.1:0-47065 GCF_002832345.1 Helicobacter pylori | reverse complement strand
ATCAGCAAATATTTTTTGAACGAACAAAAGGCTTTGAGAGGTTGAAAGGTGGGCTTGTGGGTCTGGTTTTAAATGCCTCATTTCAAGCATTTTAGCTTGAGCTTTAGAGCGTATTTTTAAATTTTCGTTTTGCCATTCTTCTGTAACGTTAAAATCTCTAGGGTCTAGTTCTAAATAAGCGATAGAACTTGGCCTGTAAAAATTCACTTGTTTAGCGATAGCTTTTTGTGAATAGGGCAGAGATTCTAGCTCTTTTTGCAAATAAGCGATAAGCTCTTGCGCTTTTGATCCTCTTTGAGAGCGGGGTTGTTTAGAGTTTGGAAGGTGTTTTGGCTGGATAGGGGTTTGGTTGGTTTTTGTAGGTTTAGGGGTTTTGCATTCAGCTTCTATTTCTATAGCAATGCCAGTAGTAATACCGGTCTTAATTCTTGCTTTTTTAATAAACAATTGGCCATGTTTTTCTTGGCAATTTTGTTCTGTTTCTTTAATGAAATCTTTCTGTTCTTTAATCAAATCTCTTTGTGTATTAATTGTCTTTTGTTTTTGCTGTTCTAACTCTATCTCACTCTTATTTGCTTTTTGTTTTTCTTGTTCTGTCTTTTGTCTTTCTTGTTCTGCTTTTATTTGACTATTAGCGAGTTCTATCCCACTCTTGTTTGTTTTCTGTCTTTCTTGTTCTAACTCTATCTCACTCTTATTTGTCTTCTGTCTTTCTTGTTCTGTTTTCTGTCTTTCTTGTTCTAACTCTATCCCACTCTTATTTGCCTTCTGTTTTTCTTGTTCTAGTTCTATTTGTTTATCAGTATCACCAACGCTACAAGCGGCTAATAATAAACTTGTCGCTATTGTGAGTCCTGAATATTTCCACCAATTGATTTGATTCTCTTTTTCAGCTTGTTTGGATTTATCTTGGACTTTATCGTCTAATTCTTTTGCCCTCTTGCATGCAACATGGGTTAACACTACTAATGCCGCCTTGCTTTTCTTGGGGTGTTTTTTTACAAGTTCTCTAACCCTCTTCATAATCTTTGTAAAAAACCCACCAATCGATCTGATTATATTTGTAATGGCGTTCGCTTGTTTAAAATGAGTCTCTTTGCTTGCCTTTGTGTTAGCTGTCTCTGTGTTTTTGCCAACTTTATTTGTTTTTCCTGTTTTTACTGATTCCATTACCAACCTTTTTTCAAAAAACAATCCCACTTTTCTAAATTATATCATGGAAACTAATACGAAAAACCCACTCAAGTTAGATTAACCCATTTATTATCAAGTTAAGCCATGTTCTTTCAATTCTTTTTCTAACTTGGCTACAGCGTTCCAAGTGGGGATCACGCTATCAGGGTTTAAAGAAATGGAAGTGATGCCCTCTTTGACCAAAAACTCTGTCACTTCAGGGTAATCGCTTGGGGCTTGCCCGCAAATCCCGCAATATTTGTTGTGCCTTTTACAAGCTTCAATCGCTTTTTTAAACATTCTTAGCATCGCTTCATTCCTTTCATCAAAGACATGGCTGACTAATTCGCTGTCTCTATCCACGCCTAAAGTGAGCTGGGTTAAATCGTTTGATCCAATAGAAAAGCCATCAAACAAGCTTAAGAAATCATCAGCCAAAATGACATTCACCGGCAATTCGCACATGATATAAATTTCAAGCCCGTTTTTACCGGATTCTAAATTGTTTTTTCTTAAGATTTCTAGGACTTTTTTACCCTCTTCAATGGTGCGCAAAAAAGGGATCATCACTTTCATGTTCGTTAAGCCCATTTCTTCTCTCACTAACGCTAAAGCTTCACACTCCCACGAAAACGCTTCATTATAGCTTTCTGAATAATACCGACTAGCCCCCCTATAACCAAGCATGGGGTTTTCTTCATTGGGTTCATAGCTAGAGCCGCCAAGCATGCGCATGTATTCGTTGGATTTGAAATCGCTAGTCCTTACAATTACAGGTTTAGGGTAAAACGCCGCGCTGATCATGCCAATGCCTTCAGCGATTTTTTTCACAAAAAAATCTTTAGGGTTAGCATAGCCTGCCATGAGGTTTTCAATTTCATTTTTTTCTTTCACGCTTTTTTTGTGGTGCAAATCCACTAAAGCTAAAGGGTGGGCTTTGATTTGATTTAAAATAATCATTTCCATTCTAGCCAGCCCTACGCCGTGATTAGGGAGCTGAGAAAAGCTGAAAGCTTTTTCAGGGTTTCCAATATTAATATAAATTTTTGTTTGAGTTTCTTGCATGTTAGAAAGCTCCACCCTTTCAATTTCATGCTCATAAATGCCCGCATACACATAGCCCTCTTCACCCTCAGCGCAAGAAACCGTGATTTCCATGCCGGTATAAAGGCTATCAGTCGCCCCGCTCACCCCAACAATGGCTGGCACGCCAATTTCTCTAGCCACAATAGCAGCATGGCAAGTGCGCCCCCCACGATTGGTGATAACCGCACTCGCTTTTTTCATGCAAGGCTCCCAATCTGGGTCGGTGTTATCCGTAACTAAAATTTCGCCCTCTTTAAAAGAATTCATGTGCTCCAAATCGTTGATGATGCGCACTTTCCCTGAGCCGATTTTACTCCCAATCGCTCTGCCTTGTAAGATAATTTCTTTTTTTTCGTTAGGGTTTTTGAATTTGAATTTTTCAAAGACTTGACTTTCTTCTTTAGTTTTTTGGCTTTGAACGGTTTCTGGGCGCGCTTGAACGATAAAGATTTCCCCGCTCTCGCCATCTTTAGCCCATTCTATATCCATAGGGCGGTATTGTTTGGCTTCTTTAGAGTAATGTTTTTCAATTTCAATGGCGTATTTGGCTAAAATCAGCACGTCTTCATCGCTCAATGAAAAGGATTGCCATTCTTTTTTGGTGGTTTTAATGTTTCTAGTGGGGTGTTCGCTACCCCTTGGGGCATAGACCATTTTTTGCGTTTTATTGCCGAGTTGGCGTTTGATAATGGGGCGTTTGTTTTGCTCTAAAGTGGGCTTAAACACATAAAATTCATCAGGGTTTATCGTGCCGCCCACCACATTTTCGCCCAACCCCCACGCTGAAGTGATAAACACCGCGTCTTTAAAACCGGTTTCAGTGTCAATAGAAAACATCACGCCTGCGCTGCCTTTATCCGCTCGCACCATTTTTTGCACCCCCACACTGAGCGCGACTTTTAAATGATCAAACCCACGACTCGCTCTATAACTAATCGCTCTATCGGTAAAAAGCGACGCTAAACAGGATTTGATATAGTGGATCAATTCTGTTTTACCCTTAATGTTTAAATAAGTGTCTTGCTGCCCAGCAAAAGAAGCGTCCGGCAAGTCTTCTGCAGTAGCGGAACTCCTTACCGCCACATCGGCTTCTTTCATGTGGTATTGCTGGCTTAAAATCTCATAAGCTTGAAAAATCTCATCTCTCAAATCGCTAGGAAAAGGCGTGCCAAAAATAAGCTCTCTGATTTGTTTGGAGCGGATTTTTAACACATCAATTTCCGTGGCATCTACATTTTCTAAAAGTTCTATGATTTTTTGTTTAGCCCCCCCTTGCTCTAAAAGATACCAATACGCTTCGCTGGTGATCGCAAAACCATCAGGCACTTTAATACCAATTGGCACTAGTTCTTGAAACATCTCGCCAATGCTAGCGTTCTTGCCCCCAACCAGATTCACATTCTTATTGTTCAACTCTTTGAAAAACTTGATATATCGCACAAAACTCCCTTAAAATGATCATTAAGTCTCTTAAAACATAAAATATAATAATGATAGCATGATAGAGCTTTAGTTTTAGCTAGTTTGTATTCTAAGCTTTCTAATAAGGGGTGTATTCTTTTTGGTTTATGATTTTATTGTATAATGAGCGGTTAGTTAGGTATTTTTGAATAGAAAGGGTGGTTTTGTATAGGCGGTTATTGTTGAATTTGTTTTGTATGGTATTTTTACAAGCGTGTTTAAAGCCTATGAGCGACCCTAAAGCTGAGAAAGTGGATTCGCAAGTGCAATGCGGGTTTGGCTCAAAAGATTGCTAAATTTTAAGGTTTATAAGAAAGGAAACATAAGTTTTAAAGAATGAGTGCGGAACTGATTGCTGTTTATAAAGACGAGCAAATAATAGATTTAGAGAGCGCGAAAGTCTTAGGGCTGAGCGATGGGATTAAAGCGTTAAAAGGGAGTGAGCCGGTATATTTTGATGATTCGCCTTTGGCTTTAGAAGTGATCAGGCATTCATGCGCGCATTTGCTTGCGCAAAGCTTGAAAGCCCTTTATCCGGACGCGAAATTTTTTGTAGGCCCTGTGGTAGAAGAGGGGTTTTATTACGATTTCAAGACCGCTTCAAAAATCAGCGAAGAGGATTTGCCTAAAATTGAAGCGAAAATGAAAGAATTTGCGAAGTCAAAGCTCGCTATCACTAAAGAGGTTTTAACCAGAGAGCAAGCTTTGGAGCGTTTTAAGGGCGATGAATTAAAGCATGCGGTGATGAGTAAAATCAGTGGCGATATATTTGGCGTGTACCAACAAGGCGATTTTGAAGATTTGTGTAAGGGGCCACACCTCCCAAACACCCGTTTTTTAAACCATTTCAAGCTCACTAAATTGGCTGGGGCTTATTTGGGCGGCGATGAAAACAATGAAATGCTCATTAGAATCTATGGCATCGCTTTTGCCACCAAAGAGGGTTTAAAAGACTATCTTTTCCAAATAGAAGAAGCAAAAAAACGAGATCACAGAAAGCTAGGCGTGGAGCTAGGGCTTTTTAGCTTTGATGATGAGATAGGGGCGGGCTTACCTTTATGGCTGCCTAAAGGGGCAAGGCTTAGGAAACGCATTGAAGATTTATTGAGTCAAGCGTTACTTTTAAGAGGCTATGAGCCGGTTAAAGGCCCTGAGATTTTAAAGAGCGATGTGTGGAAAATCAGCGGGCATTATGACAACTATAAAGAAAACATGTATTTCACCACGATTGATGAGCAAGAATACGGCATAAAGCCCATGAATTGCGTGGGGCATATTAAAGTCTATCAAAGCGCTTTGCACAGCTACAGAGATTTGCCCTTAAGGTTTTATGAATACGGCGTGGTGCATCGGCATGAAAAAAGCGGCGTGTTGCATGGGCTTTTAAGGGTTAGGGAATTTACCCAAGATGATGCACATATTTTTTGCTCTTTTGAACAGATCCAAAGCGAAGTGAGTGCAATTTTAGATTTTACGCATAAGATCATGCAAGCGTTTGGTTTTAGCTATGAAATGGAATTATCCACAAGGCCGGCTAAATCCATAGGCGATGATGAAGTTTGGGAAAAGGCCACTAGCGCTTTAAAAGAAGCCCTAAAAGAGCACCGCATTGATTATAAGATTGATGAAGGAGGAGGGGCTTTCTATGGGCCTAAGATTGACATTAAAATCACTGACGCCTTAAAGCGTAAATGGCAGTGTGGCACGATTCAAGTGGATATGAATTTGCCTGAACGCTTCAAACTCGCTTTCACTAATGAACACAATCACGCTGAACAGCCGGTGATGATCCATAGGGCGATTTTAGGCTCGTTTGAAAGGTTCATTGCGATTTTGAGCGAACATTTTGGAGGGAATTTCCCTTTCTTTGTCGCGCCCACTCAAATCGCTCTCATTCCTATTAATGAAGAGCATCATGTTTTTGCTTTGAAATTAAAAGAGGAATTAAAAAAGCGCGATATTTTTGTAGAAGTGTTGGATAAAAACGACAGCTTGAATAAAAAGGTGCGCTTAGCCGAAAAGCAAAAAATCCCTATGATTTTAGTTCTAGGGAATGAGGAAATGGAGACCGAAATTTTATCCATTAGAGACAGAGAAAAACAAGCTCAGTATAAAATGCCCTTAAAGGAGTTTTTAAACATGGTTGAATCTAAGATGCAAGAGGTTAGTTTTTGAGTAGAAGCGAAGTGTTGTTAAACGGAGACATTAATTTTAAAGAAGTGCGTTGCGTGGGCGATGATGGCGAAGTGTATGGGATTATTTCTTCTAAAGAAGCGCTAAAAATCGCTCAAAATTTAGGTTTGGATTTGGTTTTGATTTCAGCGAGCGCGAAACCCCCTGTGTGTAAGGTGATGGATTATAATAAATTCCGCTACCAAAATGAAAAGAAAATCAAGGAAGCCAAGAAAAAGCAAAAGCAAATTGAAATCAAAGAGATCAAGCTTTCCACTCAAATCGCGCAAAACGATATTAACTACAAAGTCAAGCATGCGAGAGAATTTATTGAAGCCAATAAGCATGTCAAATTCAAAGTGGTCTTAAAGGGTAGGGAGAGCCAAAACTCAAAAGCCGGGCTTGATGTGCTTTTTAGAGTCCAAACGATGATGCAAGATTTAGCCAACCCTGAAAAAGAGCCAAAAACCGAGGGGCGTTTTGTTTCGTGGATGTTTGTGCCTAAGGCTAAAGAAGCCCCCAAAAACGAAAAGAAAACCAAAGAAAATAACCCGCCTTTTAATCGTATTAACCTTATGAAAGGAGAAAATCATGCCAAAAATGAAGACTAATCGCGGCGCGTCTAAGCGTTTCAAAGTTAAAAAAAACTTGATTAAGCGTGGCAGTGCTTTTAAAAGCCATATTTTGACTAAAAAAAGCCCTAAGCGCAAAGCCAATCTAAACGCGCCAAAACATGTGCATCACACTAACGCGCATTCTGTCATGTCGTTGCTTTGCAGGGCTTAGGAATGCTCATTAGAAAGTGGAGTTAACCCCTTATTTAAGGGAAAGTCGTTTGAAAAACGCACCTAAAAATATTTTAAAAAGAAAGGTAAAGAAATGAGAGTTAAAACAGGCGTTGTGCGCAGAAGACGCCATAAAAAAGTCTTAAAACTCGCTAGAGGGTTTTATAGTGGCAGAAGAAAGCATTTTAGAAAGGCTAAAGAACAGCTTGAAAGAAGCATGTATTACGCCTTTAGGGATCGCAAACAAAAGAAAAGAGAGTTCAGGAGTTTGTGGGTGGTAAGGATTAATGCGGCTTGCAGAATGCACAATACAAGTTATTCGCGCTTCATGCATGCCCTAAAAGTGGCTAACATTGAATTAGATCGCAAGGTTTTAGCAGACATGGCGATGAATGACATGCAAGCTTTTACAAGCGTGTTAGAGAGCGTGAAAGAGCATCTTTAATCTCTATTGGCTGTTAGGTTTTAGTTTTAGCCTAAAAAAGGTGAGAGAATTTAGGAATTTTTACTAAAAAGTTCCTAAAATTGATTTTTGTTTCAATTTATTCTCATTCAATCGCTATATTTAATCAAAAAGAAAGCAATTTTATAGTAGAATGTAGCATTTAGAACTCAAGTAGAGAAAATGTAGAAGGAAGGAATACATGAAGAAATCTGTTATAGTAGGTGCTATCTCTCTAGCAATGACAAGCTTATTGTCAGCAGAGACCCCTAAGCAAGAAAAAGCTATTAAGACTAGCCCTACCAAAAAAGGTGAAAGAAATGCTGCTTTTATAGGGATTGATTACCAGTTGGGTATGCTCAGCACTACCGCTCAAAATTGTTCCCATGGGAATTGTAATGGTAATCAAAGTGGGGCTTACGGCTCTAATACGCCTAACATGCCTACAGCGTCAAACCCAACAGGAGGGCTTACTCATGGCGCTCTAGGGACTCGTGGGTATAAAGGCTTAAGCAACCAACAATACGCTATCAATGGTTTTGGGTTTGTTGTAGGGTATAAGCATTTTTTTAAGAAATCCCCGCAATTTGGAATGCGTTATTACGGGTTCTTTGATTTTGCAAGCTCTTATTATAAGTATTACACTTATAATGATTATGGCATGAGAGACGCTCGCAAGGGTTCTCAAAGTTTCATGTTTGGCTATGGGGCTGGCACAGATGTGTTGTTTAACCCAGCTATTTTCAATCGTGAGAACTTGCATTTTGGGTTTTTCTTGGGCGTTGCGATCGGCGGTACCTCTTGGGGTCCAACAAACTATTATTTTAAGGACTTAGCTGAAGAGTATAGAGGGAGTTTCCACCCATCAAATTTCCAAGTCTTAGTGAATGGTGGGATCCGCTTAGGCACGAAACACCAAGGTTTTGAAATTGGCTTGAAAATCCAAACCATTCGCAACAATTATTATACCGCTAGTGCGGATAATGTTCCTGAAGGGGTTACTTATAGATTCACTTTCCACCGCCCCTACGCCTTTTATTGGCGTTACATTGTAAGCTTTTAAGGTGTTTTAGGGCTAATCTTATGGGGGTATAGAAAAGGGCTTTTGCTCTTTGTGGCCTTTTATGATTTTCCTGTATCAAAGACTTTAAAAAATCAATACGACCGCTTGGCAAAAATGAAATCGCAATCCTTACAAGCAATTGAACTTACCAACAACCGCACACAAACAAATCTTTGAAAAATCAAAAATGAATTGATTATTTTTGAAAATAATGATAGGGAATATAGGTTAGCTGTTTTAATGGAGTGCTGATCATAAAATCTAAAAATCAATTGGCTATTAAAGCGCTATAAGTTATCTTTAATCAATCAGATGATAGAATTTATTTCTTATTTTTGAATTGGGAGCATTTGATGAAAAAATTGGCGTTTTCTTTATTATTTACAGGGACTTTTTTAGGGCTTTTTTTGAATGCGAGCGATTTTAAGAGCATGAATGATAAGCAACTATTAGAGCAAGCAGGGAAAGTCGCTCCTAGCGAAGTTCCAGAGTTTCGCGCAGAAGTCAATAAGCGATTAGCGGTGATGAAAGAAGAAGATCGTAAAAATTATAAAGCGGATTTTAAGAAAGCGATGGATAAGAATTTAGCTTCTTTAAGCCAAGAAGATCGCAACAAGCGTAAAAAAGAAATTCTTGAAGTGATTGCTAACAAAAAGAAAACAATGACCATGAAAGAATATCGTGAAGAGGGGCTAGATTTGCACGATTGTGCATGTGAAGGCCCTTTTCATGATCATGAAAAAAAAGGAAAAAAAGGGAAAAAACCAAGCCATCATAAGCATTAACGCTTAAGGTGTGCTAACTTTTTTTGATTTTTGTGAAACCACGCCGTAAATCCCTAGCTTTTGGCTATGGGGATATAAGGCGTTTTTTTTTGTTATAATTCTGTCATAGCGTTTGGGCACTTAAAATAAAGGCTATTTGCTTGGTGGGTGGGCTTTGCTACTCTTAAAATCCTTTAGCTGTGAAGGGCATGCCAATTTTTTAGAGTTAAAGTTTTTGGAATGTTTGTATTTTTTGGATATTTATAGTATCATACCCAATAGTAAAGACCCTTTGAAAGTCTGTATTTTAAGATGGCTAAAACAGCTTGAATTCTAGGTGGTTTTTTATCATTTTATCAATGGAAGAAGATTCAAAAGAGAGCTTTTATGAAGAACAGTATCTATATTTTGTTGCGGTTATATATTTTAATTAGGAGTTTGGTGTGAAGCGGATTTTATTTTTTTTAGTAGCTACGACTTTTTTGTTGAGAGCAGAAACGGATTCTGCCACTATTAACACCACAATTGATCCCAATATTATGTTTTCTGAAAGCTCCACAGGGAATGTGAAAAAAGATCGCAAGAGGGTTTTAAAGAGTATGGTTAATTTGGAAAAAGAGCGCGTGAAGAATTTTAACCAGTATTCTGAAACCAAGATGAGTAAGGGCGACTTATCCGCTTTTGGAGCTTTCTTTAAGGGGAGTTTGGAAAGTTGTGTGGATCAAAAGATTTGTTATTATGAGCATAGAAATGGCAAGGTTTCTTTTGTGGTGAATGACAGGGAGAAGTTTTATAAACATGTGCTTAAAGACTTAGGGACAGAGCTTTCACTCCCTTTGTTTAACTGGCTTTACAAAGGCTCGGATTTTGGGGCTTTGCATGAGCAGTTTGGGGACATGTATGATGGGTATATCAAGTATTTGATCAGCATGGTTAGGATAAGCCAAAAAGAAAAGGCTAGAAAAGTGGATGCACTCACTCTTAAAAAAATGGAAGATCAAGCTGAGAAAGACACTAATGCAGCGTTTCAAAAGAGAGGCAGTGAGGAGCTTGAAAGCCATACTGATAGCCCTGAATTTATAAGCTCTTCTAAGAGGACACAGAACGCTTCTAATTCGGATCTAGATTCTACGACCAATGCTAACGCGCTCAAAGAAACAGCTTCAAAAGAGCCAGAGACTTCTTCAAACAAAGAGAAAAAGCCCAAGAAAAAACGCCGCCTTTCAAAGAAAGAAAGGCAACAACAAGCCTTGCAACAAGAGTTTGAAAAGCAAATTAGCGACTCTAGCAAGTCTGAAAAATAGCAAAATAGCCTAGCTTACCTTTTTGGGGGGCTTTCAACAAATCTCTTAAGCACTCCTTTTTAGGCTTTATATTTGGGCTTTTAGCTCCCTATCACTCTATCCTATGTTTTAAGCTATCTTTTTAAAAACCACCGCTTTTTTAAAATCTTTAGACTTCAAGCTTTTTGGTTTTTTTGCGGTAAGCTTAAGGTTTTGTTACGCAAAAATCTTTGAAATATAGCGATTGACAGAGTTAAACACAATCTCAGACATTCCAACGCATTTTATAAAGCCTATAAAAATTTTAATGGAGTATTGGCATTGATACCTTTGAGTGTTTTTTACAATCAAAATAAAAGAGCTAAGCGAGCGATAGTTTCTCATGACGCGCTTTTATAGGGTTATGGGGAGTTTTGGGGTTGGGGAGAGTTATTTCAAAAGGCCTCCTATCCCCTTATGAGCTTGAATAAACTTAATGAGTTTTGCTATAAAAATGAAATCCAAAACAATGAAAGAACGCTTTAGACCCTATGTTTAAAAATTTTTGAAGGATATTAAAGTTGGATAGGGCTTATTTGTATTTGTTAAAAACAAAGCCTTTTTATTTTGAATTTAAAGCCCTAAAAGTTGAGGGCTATCCCTTAGCATTCTAAAGTCTTAGCTAATCCCCCTAACGAAGTCTCTTTGTATTTTTCATTCATGTCTTTTCCGGTCGCATACATCGTAGCGATCACTTCATCTAGGCTCACTTTAGGCTTGTATTCATCTTCTAAAGCCAGTTTAGAAGCGCTGATCGCTTTGATCGCTCCTAAAACATTGCGTTCAATGCAAGGGATTTGCACCAAGCCCCCCACCGGATCGCATGTCAATCCTAAATGGTGTTCCATAGCGATTTCACTAGCGATTAAAACCTGTTGCGTGGTCGCTTGGCACAAATGAGCTAACCCCCCCGCAGCCATAGAGCTTGCCACGCCAATTTCAGCCTGACACCCCGCTTCTGCGCCGCTCAAGGAAGCGTTTTTCTTGTAAAGATAGCCAATCGCCGCACTAGTGAGTAAAAAATCATTGATAGATTTTTGCGATAAATTTTCAAACAAATGGTTTTTAGCGTATAAAAGCACGCTTGGCACCACCGCGCACGCTCCATTAGTGGGGGCGGTTACCACCTTTCCTCCGCTAGCGTTTTCTTCAGCAATGGCGCGAGCGTAAAGCGAAATGTAATCAATCAAGGCTAAGGGGTCTTTCCCGCTTGTGGGGTGCTTTTCTAAACGCGTTTTAATGCTTGGGGCTAATCGTGTTACTCTCAAAGAACCAGGCAGATACCTTTCTTTAGAATTAACCCCATTATCATAACACTCAAGCATCGCATGATAGATTTTAGTCATCGTTGCATCAGGGCGGTTTTTCAGGGCGTCTTCTCTCAAACGCACGATTTCAGCGATGTTTTTTTGGTGTTTTTGGCATAATTCTAGCAATTCTTTAGCGCTTGAAAAATCATAGGCAATGCTTTCATTCCCATCCTCTTCAGACAAGTTGTCTAATTCTTTTTCAGTATAGACAAACCCTCCACCAACAGAATAATAAGTCTCTTCTTTTAAAACCTTATTTTTAGCGTTAAAAGCTTTTAGAATGAGAGCGTTTTGGTGTCTGGCTAAAGGCTTATTGTCAAAAATCAAATCTTTAGAATAATCAAAATGAATGCGATGCTGGTTAGCGAGTTTTAAAACTTTGTTTTCAAACACCTCATGCAATAAGGCTTTTTTGGTTGTTACCTCCAATTCGTTAGCATAAATACCATGCAAGCCAATTAAAACCGCCTCATCGCTCAAATGCCCTTTACCGGTCAAGGCTAATGAGCCATGCAAGGTGATTTGAATGTGCATAACCTGCTCTAAAACATCTTTTAACGACTCGCAAAATCTCGCTCCCGCTTCCATAGGCCCTATAGTGTGTGAAGAGCTAGGCCCCACGCCGATTTTAAAAATGGATAAAATAGAAAAACTAGCCATTAAAATAGTCCTAAAAACACGCTCAAAGCCGTCAAGCTCCCAAAGACAAACACAAAAATATCCACTTTGAAGTTTCTAAAACGCTTCAAACTAGAAACGCTATAAAACGCTATCATGGGCATCACAAACAGAATGAGTGCGATAATGGGGCCGCCTAAATTTTCAATAAAATCCAAGATATTGGGGTTAATATAAGCCACAAGCGTGATAGTCAGCCATAAAAAAATCGTTACGCTAATACTCAAGGTTTTAGAAGCTTTTTTCAATTTTAAACTTTGAATAATAATGCCTTCTAAACCCTCCTTAGCCCCATAATAATGCCCAAAAAAAGATGAAAAAATCGCTAAAAAAGCCACCACAGGCCCCGCATAATTGATTAAAGGGTTGTTTAAAGTGTTAGCCAAATAGCTTAAAATGGGGATATTTTGTTCCCTTGCTTTCACAAAATCATCAGCATTCAAGCACATGACGCACGAAAACACAAAAAACATCACAAACCCTAAAAGCATCAGCGATGTCCCTAATTCAATTTGATTGAGTTTATACTCTTTGAAAGCGCCGTATTCTTTTCCCACGTTTTGGGTGAAGGTTGAAATGATGGGGCTATGGTCGAATGAAAACACAAGCACCGGTAAGGTTAGCCAAATCGCTAACACAAATTCTTTAAAACTCGGCACCACAAAAAGATTAGCGCCTTGCCAATAAGGGATAAGATACAAAGAAAAAAGCAATAAAATCAAGCATAAAGGATACACTAAAGCGTTACAAATGCGCGTAACAATCGTAGCGTTAAAAACCATTACCAACATCATTAAAGAGACTAATACCACAGCCAGTAAGCCCCGATGAAAAGGCGCTAAATGCAACTGGTTAGTGAAAAAATGATCAAACACATTCGTGATACCCACCCCATAAACCAAGCAAATAGGATAAATCGCAAAGAAATAAAGCAAAGTGATAAGAAAACCCCATTGAGCGCCAAAATGAGAGCGAACGACCATGGTAATGTCTTCTTTATCTTTAGATCCTATGAAATAAGCTAAAGCCCTATGCCCCAGATAAGTTAAAGGGAAGATGATTGCGCTCATTACCACAATAGCCCATATCCCATGCCCACCGGCTCTAATAGGCAAAAATAAAATCCCAGCCCCCACCGCCGTGCCAAATAAAGACACCATCCAACGCAAATCAAACAAATTGAGTTTTTTAGGATCTCTTGGAACTGCTTTTTCTTGTGCCATGCTATTAAACCGCCCTTGTATCGTGTTAAAGAGTTCTCATTGTAGCATAAAGCTTTTTATGATTGGGGTTTTTTGAGATTAAGGGGTGGTTTTGAGCGTGCATTTATTTTCTAAAATCCACGATTTAACCCTCACAAGCTATAATAACGCTTAAAAAAAGATTAATAAAGGATTATAGAAATGTCAAACACAACTTGGTCGCCCACTTCATGGCATTCTTTTAAGATAGAGCAACACCCCACTTATAAAGATAAGCAAGAATTAGAAAGGGTCAAAAAAGAATTACGCTCTTACCCTCCCTTAGTGTTTGCTGGCGAAGCGAGGAATTTGCAAGAGCGTTTAGCCCAAGTCATTGACAATAAGGCGTTTTTGTTGCAAGGGGGCGATTGTGCGGAGTCGTTTTCTCAATTTAGCGCTAACCGGATTAGAGACATGTTTAAAGTGATGATGCAAATGGCGATTGTCTTAACTTTTGCTGGCTCTATACCGATTGTGAAAGTGGGGCGCATTGCCGGGCAATTTGCCAAGCCTCGCTCCAATGCGACTGAAATGCTGGATAATGAAGAAGTGTTGAGTTACAGAGGGGATATTATCAATGGGATTTCCAAAAAAGAAAGAGAACCAAATCCTGAAAGAATGCTTAAAGCCTACCATCAAAGCGTAGCGACTTTAAACCTTATCAGAGCTTTTGCCCAAGGCGGGTTAGCGGATTTGGAACAAGTGCATCGTTTCAATTTGGATTTTGTCAAAAACAACGACTTTGGGCAAAAATACCAGCAAATCGCTGACCGGATCACGCAAGCTTTAGGGTTCATGCAAGCGTGTGGGGTGGAGATAGAAAAAACGCCTATTCTTAGGGAAGTGGAATTTTACACCAGCCACGAAGCGTTACTGCTCCATTATGAAGAGCCTTTGGTGCGTAAGGATAGTTTGACTAACCAGTTTTATGACTGCTCTGCGCACATGCTGTGGATTGGCGAAAGGACAAGAGATCCTAAGGGTGCGCATGTGGAGTTTTTAAGGGGGGTTTGTAACCCTATTGGCGTGAAAATCGGGCCTAATGCGAGCGTGAGCGAAGTGTTAGAATTGTGCGATGTTTTAAACCCGCACAACATTAAGGGGCGTTTGAATTTGATCGTGCGCATGGGTTCTAAGATGATTAAAGAGCGCTTGCCTAAGCTTTTACAAGGGGTGTTGAAAGAAAAACGCCATATTTTATGGAGCATTGATCCCATGCATGGCAACACGGTCAAAACCAGCTTGGGGGTTAAAACAAGGGCTTTTGATAGCGTGTTAGATGAAGTGAAAAGCTTTTTTGAAATCCATAGGGCTGAAGGGAGTTTGGCTTCAGGGGTTCATTTGGAAATGACAGGTGAAAATGTTACAGAATGTATCGGTGGCTCGCAAGCGATCACCGAAGAGGGTTTGAGTTGCCATTACTATACGCAATGCGATCCAAGACTAAACGCCACCCAAGCCCTAGAACTCGCTTTCTTAATCGCTGACATGCTTAAAAAACAACGCGATTAGTTAAAAAGAGATTAATCTATCTTTAACTCTTTTACTTTATAATTATCGTAAGCATTTTAATATTCAAAGGAGCTTGAAATGAGAATTTCTCTTTTAGCTGTAATTTTAGCGTTATTGTTTGTGGCTTGCCACGAAACTAAAAAACAAATCTTACAAAACGAAGCCGATAGCACCCCTTCAGAAAAAACCATTTGGCAACCTGAACAAAAATAAAAATTGTAAAAATACTCAAAAGCGTTTTTAAAATAACACAATAAAAAAGCTAGCTGGTGGTAGTTTTTTGTAAAGCGATCTTAGGGGCTATTAAGAGGGAATGGTTTCAAAACACTCCCTATCCCTTATGAAGTTTATTATCAAACGAAATTTAAAAACAAGTTTTTAAAAGTGAGAGAATGGCTAAAAAGCTTAAAATTAAAACGAGCGAAAGCTTGAGAGTTAAACTACAAACTCTCTAAAACCTTTTGAGCATGCCCTTTCGCTTTGACATTGTAGAAGCATTTTTCTAAAACGCCTTGCGTGTTGATAATGAAAGTGGAGCGGATAATCCCCAAATGCTCCTTCCCATAAAGCATGCGTTTGCCATAAGCTTTGTAAAGATTGGCGGCTTTTTTATCTTCATCGCAGAGCAAAATCACATTCAAAGAGCATTGGCTGATAAATTTTTGATGCGATTGCGCGTTATCAGGGCTTATGCCTACGACAACAGCGTTTTTCTTTTCAAATTCACTAAACAGAGCGCTAAAATCTTTGGCTTCTAGAGTGCATCCGGGGGTGTTGTCTTTAGGGTAGAAATACAGCACCACTTTTTTATGGAGCAAATCTTTTAAAGAAATTTCTACGCCATCGCTGTTTTTCAACCTGAAATCAGGGGCCAATTGCCCTACTTCTAATTTTTCCATTCTTATCCTTTAGTAGAGAATGATAGCGACTTTTTGAGGCCCATGCACCCCAAAAACGGTTTTTAATTCAATATCGGCTGTCCGGCTAGGCCCGCCAATAAGGAGCATGTTCGTGGGCAATGCGCCGTTTTGGCTTTGATTTTTTAAAGCTTGCACGCCTTCGCTTAAATTGCGCACAATGGATTCTTTTTTCAATAAGATAATGCAATTAAGGGTGATGAGCGAAAGCAATCGTGGGCTTGCATGCGAAGAAACCGCCCCAATCATGCCCAAGCTTGAAATCCCACAAACCCCATGCAATAAAGCCGTATCAATCTCAAACAATTCTTCACGCATCGCTTCAATTTCTTTATCATAGGGCTGTAAAGTGAAATCCTTAAACGCTTCAAAATTCAAATTCAAATCTGTAGAGTGTAAGACTTTTTTGCTCTTAAAATTTTCTAAAGCCTTTAAGATTGCTTGCTCTAAATTTTCTTTAGCGCTTTCAATGACTTCAGCTTTATTCAACACCTGGAAATGCTTGTATTCTTCCACCAAGTCTTCAAACTCCACTTTAATGATATTCCTGTAAATAGGGTTTGCTCCTTGAATGGCATGCTTGGCTCTGGCTTCTTTAATGCGCTTTAAAATAAGCTCTTTACTCATAAATCACCCCTTCTAAGTGCTGGACTTTTGCATGCAAGCTCGTGTCCATATTGGGTAAGGTCCTAACGCTCGCCCACTCTTTGACTAAAGGCAGTATGGGAGCTAAAAGCTTGCCTAAAGGCGAGAAAAATTGAGCCATTTTCAATTGGAAACGCCACTTGGCCCCATCGCTTGCCATTTTGGCAAACATTTTCATAGAGAATTTTTCCATCCCGCTGTGTTGGGTGCTTTTAGCCCCCTTAATTACACCCCTGCCCTCGCCCACTTTATCGGCTCGTAAATCTCTAATGAGTTCGGCTAAAGGGATTTCTACGGGGCATACTTCAGTGCAACGCCCACAAAGACTGCACAAATTAGGGATATGCCCGTAATTATTCAAGCCAAAGAGTTGGGGGGATACCACCACGCCTATAGGGCCAGGATAAGTGGAAAGATAGGCATGCCCACCGATTTTATCATACACAGGGCAGTGGTTCAAACAAGTCCCGCAACGGATGCATGAAAGAGCACGATAATACTTTTCATCAGCCAAAATATTAGAGCGGTTGTTGTCTAATAAAATGATGTGGGCTTCTTTAGGGCCGTCTAAATCGCCCTCTTTTCTGGGGCCTGTGATGATGTTTTGATAGCAAGTGATAGGCACACCCACAGCGCTTGGGGCGAGCAGATTGTTTAAAATCGCCGCATCATCAAAGCTTTCTACTAATTTTTCAATCCCACAAATTGCGACATGCACATCGCATGCAGTGGTGCTCATTCTGCCATTGCCTTCATTTTCCACTAACCAGATCGCTCCCTCATTAGCGATAGTGAAATTAACCCCACTGATCCCCATTTTAAAGCTTTCAAATTCTTTGCGCATGTGCTTTCTGGCGATCGCATTAAGCTTTTCAGGCTCTTCTTCATAAGCGGCGTTGAGTTTTTCTTCAAAAATCTTACCGATTTGCTTGCGGTTTTTATGGATAGCCGGCACGACAATATGCACAGGGTGTTCATTAATGAGCTGGATAATCAATTCGCCCAAATCCGTTTCTTGTGCTTGAATGCCCTTTTCTTTCAAGTAATGGTTCAAGCCAATTTCTTCGCTCGCCATGGATTTTTGCTTTAAAATGCGCTTGATATTCTTTTCTTTAGCGAGGTTGTAAATGATTTCATTGGCTTCATCGCCGTCTTTAGCGTAATGGATTTTAAAGCCGTTTTTGGTGGCGTTTTTTTCAAACAATTCCAAATATTCATCAAGCCTGGATAAAATTTTAAGCTTGACTTCTTTGCCTAATTCCCTTAAATTTTCCCATTCGCTGTAACGATTTTTAATCAGATTCTTACGATTAGCCCTTAAGGTATCCATTGCAGAACGCAAATTTTCCCTTAATTGCATATCGCCTAATTGGTCGGTGATGATTTCTTCGTATTCTTGGTCGCTATGGTATTTTTCCATGATCATTCCTTAAAATAATTCTTTAAATGTTAAAGCCCAAGCCTTGAGGCTAAAAAGTCATAAAAATGCATGGGTTTTGTTAGAGAGCCCATTTTTTGCATAGCGGTGCTGATATTCATCAAACACCCAGCATCCGCTGAAACGATCACATCCACCTGACGGCTTTCTATGTCTTTAATCTTTTCTTTGACCATAACCGCTGAAATTTCAGGCTCTTTGACTGAAAAAGTCCCTCCAAACCCGCAGCATTCTTCTTCTTTTTCCAATTCAATGAGTTCCACATTTTTAAGCTGTCTGATAAGATTTTTCGCCGAGTCAATCACCTTAGCCACCCTTAAGGCATGGCAATTAGAATGCCATGTGATTTTAAGGGGTTCGCCCTTATCTTCATATTTGACTTGCAATTTTTTATCCAAAAACTCGCTCAATTCATACACCCTAGAGCAAAAATCTTTAACCATGTTAAATTCCGCATGCCCTTCAAACAATTCCAAATAATCATGCCGCATCATCCCTGTGCATGAACCGCTAGGCAAGATAATAGGGTAGTCGTTATTGGAATAAAGCTTGATATTGTATAAAACGACTTTTTTTGTCTCTTCATAATACCCTGAGTTATAGCTTGGCTGGCCGCAACATGTCTGGTCTTTTTTAAAAACCACTTCCAAATTTTCCCTACGGAGTAATTTGATAGCGTTAAGCGATGCGTTGCTATAAATGGCTGCTCCTAGACAAGTAGCAAAGAAATTGACTTTCAAAGAAGGCTCCTTAAATTCCAAATTAAGAGTTTCAAACACAATATAATACTCAAAATTAGTAAGATTGTAACCACAAGTTGATAAACCCACTCGCTCAAACATTGTTACTAAAATAAACCACAAACCCATTAAATTTGACTTAATATTAAATGCTACTTAAAATTAGTTTTTTCTTTTAAGTAAGATAAAAAAGTACTTTTAATTATTCAAGGAAAATTTATGGAATTTTATCAAGTCTATGACCCATTAGGCCATATTTGGCTGAGCGCTTTAGTCGCACTTTCGCCTATTGCGCTCTTTTTTATTTCCCTTATTGTCTTTAAACTTAAAGGGTATAGCGCTGGGTTTTTAAGCTTAGTGCTTTCAATCCTTATTGCGTTATTTGTGTATAAAATGCCCGCTCAAATGGTGAGCGCGAGTTTTTTCTATGGCTTTCTTTATGGCTTATGGCCGATCGCATGGATTGTGATCGCTGCGATTTTTCTTTACAACCTTTCAGTGAAATCCGGGTATTTTGAGATTTTAAAAGAAAGCATTTTAACCCTAACTCCGGATCACCGCATTTTGGTGATTTTGATTGGCTTTTGTTTTGGCTCGTTTCTAGAAGGAGCGATTGGCTTTGGAGGCCCGGTAGCGATCACAGCAGCGATTTTAGTCGGCCTTGGGCTAAACCCCTTATACGCTGCCGGATTGTGCCTGATCGCTAACACCGCTCCTGTGGCTTTTGGCGCGGTGGGCATTCCTATTACGGCGATGGCTAGCGTGGTGGGTATCCCTGAGTTAGAGATTTCTCAAATGGTGGGCAGGGTGTTACCCATTTTTTCCATTGGTATTCCTTTTTTCATCGTGTTTTTAATGGATGGTTTTAGAGGGATTAGAGAGACTTTTCCTGCAGTGGCCGTTACCGGGTTTAGTTTCGCTATCGCGCAATTTTTAAGCTCTAATTATCTAGGGCCACAGCTCCCGGATATTATTTCAGCTTTAGTGTCATTGATTTCTACCACTTTATTTTTAAAATTTTGGCAGCCCAAGCGCATTTTCACCAGCAATGGCAAAGAGCCCACGATAAACACAGAAAAACACCATATTTGTAAGGTGGTTGTGGCGTGGATGCCTTTTGTGTTGCTCACGATTACGATTATCATATGGACGCAACCCTGGTTTAAAGCGCTCTTTAAAGAAGGCGGGGCTTTGGCGTTTTCTAGCTTTGCTTTTGAATTTGATTCTATCAGTCAAAAGATTTTTAAAACCGTTCCCATTGTTACTGAAGCGACCAATTTTCCCGTCGTGTTCAAACTCCCTTTGATTTTAACGACAGGCACTTCCATTTTTTTAGCCGCTCTTTTAAGCGTGTTTTTGTTGCGCGTGAAAATCAGCGATGCGATAGGGGTGTTTGGGGCCACTTTAAAAGAAATGCGTTTGCCGATTTTAACCATTGGCGTGGTTTTAGCGTTCGCGTATGTGGCTAATTATAGCGGCATGAGTGCTACGCTCGCTTTAGCGTTAGCGGATACTGGGCATGTTTTCACTTTCTTTTCGCCTGTTGTAGGCTGGCTTGGGGTGTTTTTAACCGGAAGCGATACAAGTTCTAATCTTTTATTTGGCTCTTTGCAAATGCTCATCGCTACACAGCTTGGCTTGCCTGAAGTGCTTTTCTTAGCAGCCAACACTTCAGGGGGCGTTGTGGGTAAAATGATAAGCCCTCAAAGTATCGCTATCGCTTGCGCGGCGGTGGGGTTAGTGGGGAAAGAGAGCGAATTGTTCAGATTTACAGTAAAATACTCCATCGCTTTGGCGATCATTATGGGGATTGTCTTCACTCTTATTGCTTATGTCTTCCCCTTTATTATCCCCATCATTCCTAAATAAGGGGGTTTTTAAAGAGATCTAGCGCTAAGAGAATATTTTTAAAAAGGGATTTTTTAGTGCTAGAATTTCATCAAGTTTATGACCCTTTGGGTAATATTTGGCTGAGCGCTCTTGTAGCCTTATTGCCGATTTTGTTATTTTTCTTATCTTTAATGGTTTTTAAACTCAAAGGTTATACAGCGGCCTTTTTGAGCGTGGCCTTATCAGCCGTTATTGCGGTTTTAGTGTATAAAATGCCTGTTAGCATGGTGGGATCAAGCTTTCTTTATGGCTTTCTCTATGGCTTATGGCCGATCGCATGGATCATTATTGCGGCGATTTTTTTATATAAACTCAGCGTTAAATCCGGCTATTTTGAAATCTTAAAAGAAAGCGTCCAGTCCATCACTTTAGATCACCGGATTTTAGTGATTTTGATTGGCTTTTGTTTTGGCTCGTTTTTAGAAGGAGCGATCGGGTTTGGAGGGCCTATTGCTATAACAGCAGCGATTTTAGTGGGCTTAGGGTTAAGCCCCTTATATTCTGCCGGATTGTGCCTAATCGCTAACACCGCTCCTGTAGCTTTTGGCGCGGTGGGTATCCCTATAAGTGCTATGGCGAGCGCGGTAGGGGTGCCAGCGATTTTAATTTCAGCCATGACGGGTAAAATCCTCTTTTTTGTGAGCTTGTTAGTGCCGTTTTTTATTGTGTTTTTAATGGATGGCTTTAAGGGGATTAAAGAGACTTTTCCGGCCGTTTTTATTGCGGCTTTTTCTTTCGCTGGCGCGCAATTTTTAAGCTCTAATTATTTAGGGCCAGAATTGCCCGGTATTATTTCAGCCCTTGTTTCACTCGTTGCAACGGCGCTCTTTTTGAAATTTTGGCAGCCTAAAGTCATTTTTAGAAGCGATGGCAAAGCGGCCTCATTCACTAAGAGTAACCATCATATCTGTAAGGTTTATGTCGCTTGGTCTCCTTTTGTGATTTTGGTTTTAGTGATTGTGTTATGGATACAGCCTTTTTTTAAGGCTTTATTTGAAAAAGACGGCTTGTTAGCTTTTTCTAATTTTTATTTTGAATTCAATAACATCAGCAACCACATCTTTAAAAGCCCACCTTTTGTAGAATCCGATCAAAGCGTGAGTTTTCCGGTGGTGTTTAAATTTCTCTTAATCAACACGGTTGGCACTTCCATTTTTTTAGCCGCTCTTGTTAGCATGCTCGTTTTAAGGGTGCGAGTGAGCGATGCAGTGAGCGTCTTTGGCGAAACTTTAAAAGAAATGCGTTACCCCATTCTCACCATTGGCTTAGTCTTAAGCTTTGCCTATGTGTCTAATTACAGCGGAATTTCTTCCACTCTGGCTTTAGCGCTCACGCATACGGGTCTGGCTTTCACCTTTTTCTCGCCCTTGATCGGGTGGGTAGGCGTGTTTTTAACCGGAAGCGATACGAGTTCCAATCTTTTGTTTGGCTCTTTACAGCAACTCACCGCCCAACGATTGCATCTCCCTGAGGTTTTAACCCTAACGGCTAATACCGTGGGAGGCACTTTAGGAAAAATGATAAGCCCTCAAAGTATCGCTATCGCTTGCGCGGCGGTGGGATTAGCCGGGAAAGAGAGCGATTTATTCAAATTCACGGTTAAATACTCCCTTATTTTTGTAGCGATTATGGGAGTCGTGATCAGTGCGATTGCGTATTTGATCCCTGAAGTGGTGCCTGCGATAAAGTAGAGCCATTTTGGATTTGGCAGGGTTTAACCCCCAAATAAATTTTTTTGTTTTAAAAAATGCAAGATTTTAAGCGTCATAGAGCTTATGGGTAAGGTTTCTAAGTCTTTAAGGCTATAAAAACGAACGGGGTTTTTTAAATCTTTTGTGGTGGCAAGGTAGAGGTTTAAGTTGAGCTTGAATTTAGTGTGGCTGTGCTTGATAGCGCCTAAAAAGGGGAGTTTGCATTCTAAATTTTCTTTTAAGTCAGGGAAATGGTGCATCCCCAAATAGAGTTTTTGCTCTATTTTTTCTAAAGCGATTTGGTTATTTTGGATCACAATGCCCAAGTAACGCTCTTCTTGAATGATCTCTTGTTTTTTCTTAAGCGTGTGTTTTTCTGGGTGGTTTTTACCCAAACAATAAGGATTGAAAGGGCAAATCGTGCATTTGGGTTTAGGAGAGCAGATTAAAGCCCCTAGATCAATTAAGGCTTGGTTATGATTAAAGCTTTCATTGAGATTGAGAAAGCCATTCGCCTTAATTTGTAAGTCTTTAGCGTGGATATTGGGATCCAAACCAAAAAGCCTTAAAAGCACGCGCTTGATATTGGCATCCACGCATGCACTCTTTTCTCTAAAGCCAAAACACAAGATCGCATTAGCCGTGTATGCGCCAATACCGGGGAGTTTCAATAGGCTTTGATAGTCATTGGGTAGTTGTGAGTTGTGTTCTTTAACGCAAATTTCAGCGCTTTTTTTTAAATTTTTAGCCCTTGAATAATAACCAAGCCCTCTCCAGAGCAATAAAACCTCCTCTAATTGAGCGTTCGCTAAGTCTTTTAAAGTGGGGAAAGCCTTTAAAAAAGGGGAGTAAAAACGCTCAACCACCGTGTTGATTTGGGTTTGTTGGCTCATCACTTCGCTGATATAGACTTCATAAGGAGCGTTAATGCCCTTTAAATTCCTAAAGGGTAAACCTTTGCGCCCAAATTCTTCATACCATTTTAAAAGGGCGTTGTGTAAAGTTTCCAGCTACAACCACCTGTAAGCGATGAATTTGACCCAAGGTGTGCACACGCTTAAAAACACGATCAAATACACCATACCAAAAATAAACCCCCATTTCCAAAAATCCTTGCTTGGAATATACCCGCTCCCGTAATAAATGGTGGATGGGCCTGTGCCATAGGGGGTTAAAATCCCCATAATCCCTAAAGAAAGCATTAAAAACAAGCTCAATTCTTGCAAATTGACCCCTTGAAGGTGCGAACCAATCCCTACAAAAAGCGCGAATAACGCGCTCACATGAGCGGTGATGCTAGCGAAAAAATAGTGCGACAGATAGAATAAGGCTACAATAAACAATACCGCTATTAACGGATCCAAGTGAGCATGCTCTAAAAAATTTTGAGCCGCATTACCAATAAAATTTAAAAAGCCTACATTTTTAAGCCCGCCAGCCATCGTGAGCAGCGATCCCAGCAATAAAAAAATGTTAAATGCGCTCTTGTTTTTAATGATGTCTTCATAGCTTACAATCTTACAAAACGCCATTAACACCATGACAATCAAAGCCGTCGCACTCGCATGCAAGCCTAAAGGTTTGCCAAAAATCCAGCCCAATAAAGCCAATAAAGTGAGGCTGAGCATTAAAATTTCTTTTAAAGAAAACCTCCCCATGCCCTCTAATTCCTTTTTAGCCCACAAACTCACTTCTTTTGAGCCTTTTAAGGTGGGTTTGCAGGTTTTATACGCCAATAAAGGCACGAGTAAGATCAAAACCACCCCACAAGGTAAGAACGCTAAAAACCACGAAAACCATGAGATTTCATTCACCCCCATTTTGGTAGCGATTTCCATTGCTAGGGGGTTAGGAGCGAGCGCAGTTAAAAACATGGACGAAGTGATGCAAGTTGAAGCCAAAGCGACCCACATCAAATACGCGCCGATTTTGTCAGGGTTATTATTGGGAGTCGAACCCATTAAAGGCGGGATAGAAGAAACGATGGGATAGAGTATACCCCCACTTCTAGCGGAATTGCTAGGGATAAAGGGGGCTAGACACAATTCGCTCAAACTGATCGCATACCCTAAACCTAAAGGGGTTTGCCCTAAAAACCTAATCAATAAAAGAGCGATCCGTTTCCCTAACAAGCTTTTTTCATACCCTAAACCCAAAATGAAAGCGACAAACACAAGCCACACCGTTTTATTCGCATACCCGCTCAAACCCCACGAAATAGCTTTATTAGCGCTCGCTACTTCATCGCTCGCTCCAATTTTTAACGCCACGCACAACACTAACGCACTTAGTGCTATCAAACCTGCTGGCACTGGCTCTAAAACTAGCCCTATAATCATGCCCATGAAAATACAAAAATAAAGCCATGCGTTAGGGTTTAACCCGTCCGGTGCGCCTAAAAAATACAACAGCGTTGCGATAAAAAAAGGGGCAAGAATGATGAGAGTTTGTTTAATCATGTTTAACCTTTAGCCAAAGATAGTAGCAATTTGGCTTAAAAATGCCATTCAAATGGGATTGAGTTATTACAATGTTACAGGAAAAGATTAAAAATTAAGCTTTTTGAAAAAGATAAAATTTTATAATTATGTTTATCTTTGTTGAATTTACTACAAATAGGAGTATTGCATGCAAGAAAATGTGCCTTTGAGTTATGATTATTCCATTAGCAAATTGTTTCTTTATGCGATGGTTGGCTTTGGGATAGTGGGCATGTTAATAGGGATCGTGTTAGCCTTTGAATTGTCTTTCCCTAACTTGAATTACATTGCAGGGGAGTATGGCGTTTTTGGCCGCTTACGCCCCTTACACACGAATGCGGTGATCTATGGTTTCACTCTTGGAGGGATTTGGGCGAGTTGGTATTATATCGGTCAAAGGGTGCTTAAAATCACTTATTACCAACACCCCTTTTTGAAAATTGTGGGGTTATTGCATTTTTGGCTCTGGATTATTCTTTTAATTCTAGGGGTTATTAGCCTGTTTGCTGGTCTTACTCAATCTAAAGAATACGCCGAATTGATGTGGCCTTTAGATATTATTGTGGTTGTGGCATGGGTGCTATGGGGGGTTAATATGTTTGGGAGCATGAGCGTTAGGAGGGAGAATACCATTTATGTGTCTTTATGGTATTACATCGCTACTTATGTGGGTATAGCGGTGATGTATATCTTCAATAACCTTTCTGTCCCTACTTATTTTGTCGCTGATATGGGGAGTGTTTGGCATTCTATTTCTATGTATTCAGGCAGTAATGATGCGCTCATTCAATGGTGGTGGGGGCATAATGCGGTCGCTTTTGTCTTTACGAGTGGGGTGATTGGCACGATTTATTATTTCTTGCCTAAAGAGAGCGGTCAGCCTATTTTTTCTTACAAACTCACTTTGTTTTCCTTTTGGAGCTTGATGTTTGTTTATATTTGGGCGGGCGGGCACCATTTGATTTATTCCACCGTGCCTGATTGGGTGCAAACCCTTTCTAGCGTGTTTTCAGTGGTGTTGATCTTGCCTTCGTGGGGGACAGCTATTAACATGCTTTTAACGATGCGAGGGCAATGGCACCAGCTCAAAGAAAGCCCCTTGATTAAATTCTTAGTTTTAGCTTCAACTTTCTACATGCTTTCCACTTTAGAAGGCTCTATTCAGGCTATTAAGAGCGTGAACGCCTTAGCGCATTTCACCGATTGGATCATAGGGCATGTGCATGACGGCGTGCTTGGGTGGGTAGGCTTCACTTTGATTGCGAGCATGTATCACATGACCCCTAGGCTTTTCAGAAGAGAGATTTATTCAGGCAGGCTTGTGGATTTCCAATTTTGGATCATGACTTTAGGGATTGTGCTTTACTTTTCGTCCATGTGGATTGCAGGGATCACGCAAGGGATGATGTGGAGGGATGTGGATCAGTATGGGAATCTCACTTACCAATTCATTGACACGGTTAAGGTGCTAATCCCTTATTACAATATTAGAGGCGTTGGGGGTCTTATGTATTTTACCGGATTTATTATTTTTGCTTACAATATTTTTATGACCATCACAGCAGGCAAAAAATTAGAGCGTGAGCCCAATTACGCCACGCCTATGGCCAGATAGGGGAGGTTGGAAATGTTTAGTTTTTTAGAGAAAAACCCGTTCTTTTTCACTCTTGCGTTTATTTTTGTGTTTGCGATTGCGGGCTTGGTGGAGATTTTGCCCAACTTCTTCAAATCCGCTCGCCCGATTGAAGGCTTACGGCCTTATACGGTTTTAGAGACAGCGGGGAGGCAAATTTATATCCAAGAGGGTTGCTATCATTGCCATTCCCAACTCATCCGCCCTTTCCAAGCTGAGGTGGATCGATATGGCGCGTATAGTTTGAGCGGGGAATATGCGTATGACAGGCCATTTTTGTGGGGTTCTAAAAGGATTGGCCCTGATTTGCACAGGGTGGGGGATTATCGCACAACCGATTGGCATGAAAAGCACATGTTTGATCCTAAAAGCGTTGTGCCGCACAGCATCATGCCGGCCTATAAGCATTTATTTGCAAAAAAGAGCGATTTTGACACCGCCTATGCAGAAGCTTTGACGCAAAAAAAGGTTTTTGGCGTGCCTTATGACACCGAAAACGGCGTGAAATTAGGGAGTGTAGAAGAAGCGAAAAAAGCTTATTTAGAAGAAGCTAAAAAAATCACAGCTGATATGAAAGACAAGAGGGTGCTAGAAGCGATTGAGAGAGGTGAAGTGTTAGAAATTGTGGCTTTGATCGCTTATCTCAACAGCTTGGGCAATTCCAGGATCAACGCTAGTCAAAACGCTAAATAAGGGGTGAATGATGGATTTAGAAAGTTTGAGAGGTTTTGCGTATGCGTTTTTTACCATTCTTTTTACGCTCTTTTTGTATGCCTATATTTTTAGCATGTATAGAAAGCAAAAAAAGGGCGTCGTGGATTATGAGCGGTACGGATACTTAGCGCTAAATGACGCTTTAGAAGATGAGTTGATTGAACCACGCCATAAAGAAGTTCATGATAAGGGCATAAAGGAAAGTTGAAATGGATTTTTTAAACGACCATATAAATGTTTTTGGCTTGATTGCAGCGCTTGTGATTTTAGTTTTAACCATCTATGAATCCAGTTCGCTCATTAAAGAAATGCGCGACAGCAAATCTCAGGGTGAGCTTGTAGAAAATGGGCATTTGTTTGATGGGATAGGGGAGTTTGCCAATAATGTGCCAGTAGGCTGGATCGCAAGCTTTATGTGCACGATTGTGTGGGCTTTTTGGTATTTTTTCTTTGGGTATCCGCTGAATAGCTTTTCTCAAATCGGGCAATACAATGAAGAGGTTAAAGTGCACAACCAAAAATTTGAAGCCAAATGGAAGCATTTGGGTCAAAAGGAATTGGTGGATATGGGTCAAGGCATCTTTTTAGTCCATTGTTCGCAATGCCATGGCATCACCGCTGAGGGCTTGCATGGGAGCGCTCAAAATCTGGTGCGTTGGGGTAAAGAAGAGGGTATTATGGACACCATTAAGCATGGCTCTAAGGGCATGGATTATCTCGCTGGGGAAATGCCCGCTATGGAATTGGACGAAAAAGACGCTAAAGCGATTGCAAGCTATGTGATGGCAGAAATTTCTAGCGTTAAAAAGACGAAAAACCCTCAACTCATTGATAAGGGCAAGGAGCTGTTTGGAAGCATGGGTTGCACAGGCTGTCATGGCAATGATGGTAAGGGCTTGCAAGAAAATCAAGTGTTTGCGGCCGATTTGACCGCTTACGGCACAGAGAATTTTTTGAGAAATATCTTAACGCATGGTAAAAAGGGCAATATAGGGCATATGCCATCATTCAAATATAAAAACTTTAGCGATTTGCAAGTTAAAGCGTTAGCCGAATTTATCCAATCGCTAAAACCCTTAGAAGATTAAAGGAAAAGAGATGAAATTTTTAAACGGATTAGCAGGGAATTTACTGATTGTGGTTATTTTATTGTGTGTGGCCGTTTTTTTTACGCTCAAAGCGATCCATATCCAAAAAGAGCAAGCCACCAATTATTACCGCTATAAGGATATTAACGCTTTAGAGACAAAAAACACCCAAAACCGGGCCAATTATGAATTAGTCAATCAAGGGAGTAAAAAATGAAATTCACGACTTTAGAAAAAATCTTAGCCTTAATGGTAGTAGCGACCATTTTAATGACGATTGTTATTTCTTTTGTGCCTAACTTGTTTTTGTTTAGCACATGAGGATCTTATGGCTTATAATAGCCTTTGTTTGTTGTTTGGGGGCTAATGAGTCTTATGTTTTTAATAACGCTAAAGGGCGTTTGGTAGAAAAAAGTGTTGTGTTTGTGGAGGGCGTTTCTAAAGAGCTTTATCTTAAAACAGGCGTGCGTTTTGTGATTGATATGACGGATTTTGAAAAAAATCCTATCGCTTTAGCGGCCAAAAAGGAACGCCAAAATTATCAAGAGGGCTTTTTAAAGCAATTCAAACCCCCTTTTGTGGTATTCTTTTTTTACCATGACGCTCAAAAAATAGAATTAGTGGCTAACCCTAAAGATTTGTTAGACACTGATAAAATCTTTTTTGAAAAAATCGCTCCCTTACTCCCCACAAACGCTAAAGAATACACGCCCCAAAGGATTTCAGCCATGCTCATTAACGGCTATTCGGTCGCAGTAGATGCTTTAGCGGAAAAATATCATGTGAATATCGCACAAAATTTTAACGCTCCTAAGGGAGTAACTTTTGTAAAGGTGGTTATTTATATTTTATTATTGACGCTTTTAGGCACGTTTTTGGGGCTTTATTTTTTTAAAAAATCTTAAGAGAGAAACCAATGAAAGAAAAAAACTTTTGGCCTTTGGGGATCATGAGCGTGCTTATTTTCGGGCTTGGGATCGTGGTGTTTTTGGTAGTGTTTGCCCTAAAAAATTCGCCTAAAAACGATTTAGTGTATTTCAAAGGGCATAACGAAGTGGATTTAAACTTTAACGCTATGCTTAAAACTTATGAAAACTTTAAGTCTAATTATCGTTTTTTAGTGGGTTTAAAGCCCC
This sequence comes from Helicobacter pylori, assembly GCF_002832345.1. GTDB lineage: Bacteria > Campylobacterota > Campylobacteria > Campylobacterales > Helicobacteraceae > Helicobacter > Helicobacter pylori_CP. The sequence goes on along the minus strand of NZ_PHLZ01000014.1, from coordinate 17,684 downwards.
TTACTAAAAGCCCTAAAACCCCCATTTTGCCCTATTTTTCTAAAGGCACGCATGGGGATAAAAAACTCCAAGAAAACCTTTTAAACAACGCTTTGATTTTAGAAAAATCCAACACGCTTTATGCGCAATTGCAACCGCTCAAACCCGCTTTAGATCCGCCAAATGTTCAAGTGTATTTAGCGTTTTATCCCAGCAAATCACAGCCCAGATGGTTAGGAACGCTTGATTGTAGAAACGCATGCAAACCTTTAAAATTTGATTTGTTGGAGAGCGACAAAATGGGGCGTTATAAGATCCTTTTTAAATTTGTTTTTAAAAATCAAGAAGAATTGGTTTTGGAGCAACTGGCTTTTTTCAAGTAGCGCGTTTAAAAAATGCCTTCAGCGTTTTTTATTGACACTCAATCATTAAAAACCATGAATTTTCTATCCAAACGGGTATAATAAGGCTATGGGTTTTTTAAAAGTTTTTAAACATGACGCCTTGGGGCAAGTAGGGAATGTTGTTGTGGGGAATTTTTTAATAACGCTCACTATTTTAGCGGTTTGTTTTTCCTCTCAAAGCGCTGAAGAAACGACCATGCTCACCCTAAGCTACACGCTCTTTTTTGTCTTGGGGGCGTTTTTACTGATCGCAATCAGTGTGGGAGCGATCAAAAATCTCAACGCGCTTTTTTCTAAAAGGGGGGTTTTAAGCTTTTCTTTACCCATTAGTTTAGAGTCTTTATTGCTCCCTAAAATCTTGCTCCCTATGGTGTTTTTTATTTTCAGTTTGTTCTGGTTTGTGGCGAGCGTGCGTTTGGGCTATTCTCTTTTTAACGCGCAATCCAGCGTGCTGTTTATCTTGCACACCGCTTTAAAAACCTTTGTGTTAAAACCCACTAAAACCCTAGGTATCGTGCTATTTTTAGGGCTTGTTTTAATGAAATTTTTATTTGTTTTGAGCGTTTTAAACGCTGCTAGGATCAAAAAAGCGCGTTTTTTACTAGGGGGGCTGTTGTTCATTCTTGTAGGGGTTGTTTTGGAATTAGCGTTTAATTCGTTACTGCCCTTAATGAGCTCTAATTTAAGCATCAATGAGGGGTTTTATTATTTCTTGCAACAACAAGAATTACAAGAAAATAAATACTACCTTTTATGGGGGGTGGATTTTTTAAAAATCCTTTTGTTGTATGGAATGAGTCGTTACTTGCTCACGCATAAATTAGAATTGGATTAAGAAAAGCGGTATTGCAAATATTCATCAGTGAGCAAGCAATCTTTAGTCTTTAACAAACTGGCATAAAACCCATGCTGATAGCCTAATTCAAAAAGCTTGTCTATGGCGAGAATTTGAATCTCGCTTAAGCGTGTTGAAGTTTCATTCGCATACAAGCTTAAATAAGTTCGTAAGCGCTCTTTATTGACACGAATGAGCGAGCGCTCTAACAGCATGCCAGAGAGCAAATTTTGGTGTTTTAGCGCAACTTCAACCGCTTTAATCAAAGCCTTTTTAATCAAAATCGCGCGATACAAGGGGATAGATCGCCTAATCGCCATGCCCCCTAAAGGCAAGGGTAAATCAACTTTAATGAGTTCTTTCCAAACATCCCACAATTCTTTTTCCACTTCTAATTCATCATGGAAATCCAAGATATTTTCATGAATGAGCACGCCCGCATGCACTTTATCTTCCAAAACCGCTTTTTCAATGTCTAAAAAATTCATGTAAGTGGTGCGCGCATGTTTGTAATAGATTTTAAACAAGAGAGCGTTGGTGGTGTGTTCCCCACTTAATGCGACTCTAAAATCTTTTTTCAATTTCACGCCCTTTTTTTTCACTAATTTAGGCCCATAGCCATTCCCAAAGCTTGTCGCTGTAGGGAGCAAGGCGTAGTCATTCGCAATTTTAGGGTATAGCCCAAAGCTTATCGCGCTCACATCATAAGTGTTTTTTAGGGCTTCTTGGTTTAGGGTTTCAATATCAAGGGCAATATTATGGAATGTTTTGTTTTTAATGGGGCAATCTATCCAGCCAAACTTAATCGCATAATACATGAAAATATCATCAGCATCAGGGCTATGAGCGACACTAATCAAAGTAAAATCCTTTTGTGATAGGGTAAGTCCTTTTATTATAATAGATTTTAGGCTAGGATTTGATAGAATAAACAAATCAAATTCAATAAGGTGATTTATGGCAATAGATGAAGACAAACAAAAAGCGATTTCTTTAGCGATCAAACAAATTGATAAGGTTTTTGGTAAGGGGGCGTTAGTGCGCCTTGGGGATAAGCAAGTAGAAAAGATTGACGCTATTTCTACAGGCTCGTTAGGATTGGATTTGGCTTTAGGGATTGGGGGCGTTCCAAAGGGCAGGATCATTGAAATTTATGGGCCAGAGTCAAGCGGGAAGACCACTTTAAGCTTGCACATTATCGCAGAATGCCAAAAAAATGGCGGCGTGTGCGCGTTCATTGACGCTGAACATGCCCTAGATGTGTATTATGCTAAGAGGCTGGGCGTGGATACGGAAAATTTACTCGTTTCCCAACCAAGCACAGGCGAAGAAGCCTTAGAGATTTTAGAAACGATCACCAGAAGCGGAGGGATTGATTTAGTGGTGGTGGATTCGGTGGCGGCTCTTACGCCTAAAGCGGAGATTGATGGGGACATGGGCGATCAGCATGTGGGCTTGCAAGCAAGGCTTATGAGCCATGCGTTAAGGAAAATCACCGGTGTTTTGCACAAGATGAACACCACTCTCATTTTTATCAATCAAATAAGAATGAAGATCGGCATGATGGGTTATGGGAGTCCAGAAACCACAACCGGAGGCAACGCTTTAAAATTCTATGCGAGCGTTAGGATTGATATTAGAAGAATCGCCACTTTAAAACAAAACGAACAGCATATCGGTAATAGGGCTAAAGCCAAAGTCGTTAAAAATAAAGTCGCTCCGCCTTTTAGAGAAGCGGAATTTGACATCATGTTTGGGGAAGGGATTTCTAAAGAGGGCGAAATCATTGATTATGGCGTGAAATTAGACATTGTGGATAAGAGTGGGGCATGGCTTAGCTACCAGGATAAAAAGCTAGGGCAAGGCAGAGAAAACGCTAAAGCCTTACTGAAAGAAGATAAAGCCCTAGCGGATGAAATCACTCTTAAGATTAAAGAGAGCATTGGCTCTAATGAAGAGATCATGCCCTTACCAGATGAGCCTTTAGAAGAAATGGAATAAAAAGGATTTTGATGCTAACCATTAAAGACATTCATGCTTTAGAAGTGATGGATAGTAGGGGCAATCCTACCATTCAAGCCAGCGTGATTTTGAGCGATAACACTAAGGCGAGCGCGATTGTGCCTAGTGGGGCGAGCACCGGTAAAAGAGAAGCGTTAGAATTAAGGGATAATGACAAAACCCGTTTTTTGGGTAAAGGGGTTTTAAGGGCATGCGAAAATGTCAATAGCGTGATCAAACACCATTTAATAGGGCTTGAAGCGATCAATCAAGCCTTTGTAGATGAGAGGTTAAGGGCTTTAGACGGCACGCCTAATTACGCTAATTTAGGGGCGAACGCTGTTTTGGGCGTTTCTATGGCGTTAGCAAGGGCTAGCGCGAAGGCTTTAAATCTGCCATTATACCGCTATTTAGGGGGGGCTAACGCTCTGACTTTGCCTGTGCCGATGCTCAATATCATCAACGGCGGATCGCATGCGAATAATTCCATAGACTTTCAAGAATACATGATCATGCCTTTAGGGTTTGAAAGTTTTAAAGAAGCCTTAAGAGCGAGCGCGGAAGTCTATCACACGCTTAAAAAACTTTTAGATGAAAAGAATCAGCTCACAAGCGTGGGCGATGAAGGGGGTTTTGCACCTAATTTTAACAACAATGTAGAACCCCTTGAAGTCATTTCTCAAGCCATTGAAAAAGCCGGCTATAAATTAGGCGAAGAAATCGTGCTCGCTTTAGATGTAGCGAGCAGTGAGTTAGTGGATGAACATTTCAATTACCATTTAAAGGGTGAAAATAAGATTTTAGATTCGCATGAATTGGTGGCTTATTATAAAGAATTGGTGGCAAAATACCCGATTGTATCCATTGAAGATGGTTTGAGTGAAGACGATTGGGAGGGTTGGGCGTTTTTAAGCAAGGAATTAGGGCGTCAAATCCAATTAGTGGGCGATGATTTGTTTGTAACGAATGCAAGCATCTTGCAAAAAGGCATTGAAAAAAACGTTGCGAACGCCATTTTGATCAAACCCAATCAAATCGGCACCATTAGTGAGACTTTAGAGACCATAAGATTAGCCAAACACCATGCCTATCAATGCGTGATGAGCCATAGAAGCGGGGAGAGTGAAGACAGCTTTATCGCTGATTTTGCGGTCGCATTGAATACGGGAGAAATCAAAACCGGATCCACCGCAAGGAGTGAAAGGATCGCCAAATACAACCGCCTTTTAGAGATTGAGCATGAATTAAAAGGGGGGATTTATATCGGTAAAGAGTTGTTTAAGCATGGCTAGTGGCCTTTTTGAAAACGATAAAATCAAAGACAACAAAGCACGAGATTTTTTTTATAGCCATAGCTCCCTTATTGTCTTTTTCCTTTTACTGCTTGGGTTTGGGTATTATTTAGGGAAATTGCTTTTTGGGGGTTCTTCTTTAGAGGTTTATTTGGATTTAAGAGACAAGCATGAACGATTGCAACAAGAAATCACCGAATTGCAAAGCAAGAATGTGCACTTGCAAAAGCGTTTGTTTGAATTGAGAGAATTACGGCCTAGAGATTAGATTTAAGGAAATGGTAGTGTTAAAAAAGATGATAGGTTTGGTGGTGGTTTTAAGTGTTTTATTAGCCAGAGACAACCCTTTTGAGCCTGAAATCAATTCCAAGAATTTGCAAGGGGGCTTTAATGGGATCTATGATAGCTATTTTAAAGAAATCCATGTGGATTTGCCCACGAGTGCTAGGATTTTAAAACAAATCACGCTCACTTACCAGGATATTGATGGCTCTATCCATTCTAAAGTCGTGGGCATTGATAAAAGCATTGATTGGCACTACCCTTTAAAACTTTCCCAACACACCCTTAATCAAGCCGCCTTTGAAAAACGCTACCAGATCCAAGATTTTGATTTTTTAATGGCAAACAACACGATAATTTTGCGCTCCCCTTATAAAATTTTGCGCTCTTTTGTGTTAGTCAATCCTTATAGAATCGTGTTAGACACGCAAAAAGGCCCTTTGGATATTTATCAAAATATGGATTTAAACCAGAAGTTTTTTTCTCACATTAAAGTCGGCACGCACAAAGATTATTACCGCATCACGCTCATTTTAGACGGGAAATACCGCTATCTTTTGGAAGAAAAAAATGGGGCGTATGAATTAAAATTGAAATAAAAGCATGCAACATTTAGTCTTAATCGGTTTTATGGGGAGCGGTAAAAGCTCTTTAGCGCAAGAATTGGGGCTGGCTTTGAAATTAGAAGTGTTGGATACGGATATGATCATTAGCGAGAGGGTGGGCTTGAGCGTGAGAGAGATTTTTGAAGAGCTTGGCGAAGACAATTTCAGGATGTTTGAAAAAAATTTGATTGATGAATTAAAAACGCTCAAAACCCCCCATGTTATTTCTACCGGTGGGGGCATTGTGATGCATGATAACCTTAAGGGTTTAGGCACAACTTTTTATCTGAAAATTGATTTTGAGACCTTGATTAAGCGTTTGAACCAAAAAGAAAGGGAAAAACGCCCCCTTTTGAATGATCTCACTCAAGCTAAAGAGCTTTTTGAAAAACGTCAAGCTCTCTATGAAAAAAACGCCTCCTTTATCATTGATGCAAGGGGTGGTTTAAATAATTCTTTAAAACAAGTGCTACAATTCATCGCATAAATTCTTTTTAAAGGCCTTTTGATGTTAAGTAGAGACATTGTCCAATATTCCAAGATCCGCACCGAGTTATACGCTTATCTTACCTATTTGTTTTCGCACAATATCCGCAACCACCTCCCTGAAATCACTTTGGATTATTTAAACAAACAGATCAGAAGAATGCATGCTGAAATCAAAATGGCAAAAAGTTTTTTTGTGTTAGACGCTAAAGGCATGCTAATTCTTAAGCCAAGCCAACTTAAAGAGGAAGGGCATAAGGAGGGGATATTAGAGCATGATTTAACAGAAGGGATTGAATTAGAATCGCATGCCAGTTTTAGCGATAAATATTATTTTTATCAAGCCGTGAATGAAAAGCGTTGCATTTTAACCGACCCTTACCCTTCTAAAAAAGGAAACCATTTGGTAGTGAGCGCATCTTACCCGGTGTATGATCAAAATAACGATCTAGCGTTTGTGGTGTGCTTGCAAATCCCTTTGAGGGTGGCGATTGAAATCAGCTCGCCTTCAAAGTATTTCAGGACCTTTAGCGAGGGGAGCATGGTCATGTATTTTATGATTTCTATCATGCTCACTTTAGTGTCGCTGCTTTTATTTGTGAAATGCATTTCTAGCTTTTGGACAGCGATTGTCAATTTTAGCAGTTTTGACATTAAAGAAGTGTTCCACCCCATTGTGCTTTTAACCCTAGCCTTAGCCACCTTTGATCTAGTCAAGGCGATTTTTGAAGAGGAAGTTTTGGGTAAAAATAGCGGGGACAACCACCATGCGATCCACCGCACGATGATCAGGTTTTTAGGCTCTATCATTATCGCATTAGCCATTGAAGCGTTAATGCTCGTGTTTAAATTCAGCGTGAGCGAACCGGATAAAATCACTTATGCGGTGTATTTGGCTATTGGCGTGGCAGTGCTTTTGATCAGTTTAGCGATTTATGTTAAATTCGCTTATAGCGTGTTGCCCAAACGAGAACGCTAAGAGTTTAAAAATTTTCTTTTAAGCGTTTGAAAATCCTCTTCAATCTAAAAAAAACGTATTCTAAAAGGGTTTTTGGATTGAGTAGGGGGGCAAGAAATTCAAAGGTTTTTTGTTTGTCTTTAAGGCTTAAACATTCTGTCATTTGCTTAAGGAATTTCACGGAATATTCAGCATAAAAAGGGGTTTTTAAAAGAGTCTCATGCCATTCTTTAGAATATAAAGCAGTGGGTGAAATCCAAGGTTTTCCTACAAAATAAAAATGCAGCATGACGATTTCTTGTTGGTTAGGAATGAAGCGTTTTTGATTGAGCATGAAAGGGTGGGCGTTGTAAATATAAGGTAATTGTAAAACTTTTTGATAGCATGCGAGCGTTAAAATATCCTGTTCAGGGCAAAACACGCATTGGCCTTTTTGATGGGCTAAATTGAATAGTTTATCTTCTAAATGATCAGCACGCCATAGCTTTAAATTCACGATTAAAAACCCAACATTATAGTGGTTTTCACAAATGATTTTCATGTCTTTTTCTTTAAGGTAATGCTCATAGAGAGAAAATTTTTGGCGAGGCTCTCTCTCCCTTTCCATTTGAAAGCGTTTAAGGCTTTTAGGAGAAGAAAAATCTTTAGCCGCTCCAAAATAATAAGAATCTAGCGGGATAAAAAAACTCTCGCTCACATCGTTTAAAAACAAAGTGTCCGCATCAAACATGATGATTTTGTCGTATTGTGGGAATAAAGACGCCAAAAACAAGCGGCACATGACCATTTTAGAAAAGCGCGTTTTAGCGTAAATATTGAGTTGCAAAAAAGCTTCATGGATTTTATCAATCACAGAGGGTTCTACTGAAGGGGTGTAAAGATTAGGGGTTGAAATGTCTAAAAAATCCACGCTCATAAAAGTGCTAAAGGGGGCTAGAGTTTCTTTTAATTTGCACTGGTTTTCAAGGCTTAAGTTATCCACTAGGCAGTGGATCTTATAAAAAAGTTTTTTATCATGGTGTTCTGTTTTAGCGCAAGCTAGCATGGAATACAAGCTCACGCCAGCCGGCATGGCATAGTGATTGTCAAAAGCGATGACAATAGGAATAATAATACTCATTTTAAGTGGTTTTCCTAAAATAGGTTTTTAATTGAATTTAATCCGAAGTTGAATTTATTTTTTTGAATATTATACTATAATAACCAATTAGATTGGGGTTTTACTGATTTTTCTTTGTGTGAGCTTTGGCTTAGTTTTGTAAGGAATGAGATGATAAAGAGTTGGACTAAAAAGTGGTTTTTGATTTTATTTTTAATGGCGAGTTGTTTCAGTCATTTGGTGGCTACAACCGGTGAGAAATATTTTAAAATGGCTACTCAAGCCTTTAAGAAAGGGGATTACCATAAAGCGGTGGCTTTTTATAAGAGGAGCTGTAATTTAAGGGTGGGGGTTGGTTGCACGAGTTTAGGCTCTATGTATGAAGATGGCGATGGCGTGGATCAGAACATTCCAAAAGCCGTTTTTTATTACAGAAGAGGGTGCAATTTAAGGAATCATCTCGCTTGCGCGAGTTTAGGCTCTATGTATGAAGATGGTGATGACGTTCAAAAAAACCTTCCAAAGGCTCTCTATTATTATAGGAGAGGGTGCCACTTAAAGGGTGGGGTGAGCTGCGGGAGTTTAGGTTTTATGTATTTTAATGGCACGGGCGTTAAGCAAAATTATGCCAAAGCCATTTCTCTTTCTAAATACGCTTGCAGTTTGAATTACGGCATTAGTTGTAACTTTGCAGGGTATATGTATAGGAACGCCAAAGGTGTGGAGAAGGATTTGAAAAAAGCCCTTGCGAATTTTAAAAGAGGGTGCCATTTAAAAGATGGGGCGAGCTGTGTGAGCTTGGGATACATGTATGAAGTCGGTATGGATGTCAAACAAAATGGAGAGCAAGCCTTGAATCTTTATAAAAAGGGTTGTCATTTAAAAGAAGGGAGCGGTTGCCATAATGTGGCGGTGATGTATTACACGGGTAAGGGCGCTCCAAAGGATTTAGATAAAGCCGTTTCATATTACAAGAAAGGGTGTACTTTAGGCTTTAGTGGTAGCTGTAAAGTGTTAAAAGAAGTGATTGGTAAGAAGTTTGATGATTTGCAAGATGATGCGCAAAACGACACGTAAGACGATACGCAATAAGCTAAAGCTTAGGGGCTAATCATTAAAACTCATCTTATAGGAATCTTTCACCTCTCTTGCTATCAAATAGGGATTAATATTCTCTATTGATGAAAATTGAGAATGCGATAAAAATCTACAAATTTAGGGTTTGGATTTATTCCCATATTGATAATGAAAATACTCAAAGGCCTTTTAAAATAAATATAAAAGAGCTTGCACAAGACACAAGCGATAATTTTTTAAAGCGCTTCTTTAGGGGGTTTAATGGGGTTAAAGGGGGCGTTATTTCAAAATCCCCCTATCCGCTTTAAGAAATAGCTCTACCACAAAAAAATTAACCATAAAAAAAGCTTAAAAACAAGTTTTTTAAAAAAGAATATTGAATCAAGCTTATTCCTATTTGATAAAAACAAAAACTAATCAAAATAAAATTAAAAATCCAATCAAAAAGGAGTTTTTATAACTCTTTATAGGATTTTACAAGCTTATAGCGACAAAACTTTTTGTTGGTTTTGTTAAAAATCCTTTGAGTCTTTTAGCCTTTCACTCAATATTCGTATAAAGCGCGACCACATCATCATCGTCTTCAATCCTATCCAATAATTTTTCGGTAAGCTCCATTTGTTCGTCATTCAATTCAATGGGCGTTGTGGCGATGCGTTGCAAACCCGCTTTTAAAATGGGCAATCTCAAGCTTTCAAACCCCTCATTTAAGAGTTTGAAGCTGTTATAATCCCCCCTAATAATAATCTTGTCTTCCACTTCTTCTAATTCTTCCAAACCATAATCAATGAGAGCGAATTCTAAATCTTCTAGGCTGAGTTTTAAATTTTCCACTTCATTTTTCAAGCATTCAAACACGCTTTTTCGGTTAAACATAAACTCTAAAGAGCCATTAGGCACGATGCTTGCCCCTTGCGTTTTATTGAAATAGCTTTTAAGGTTGGCAATGGTTCTGGTGGGGTTATCAGTCATGCATTCCATAATGATTAGCACGCCAAAATTCGCCTTACCCTCATAAGTGATTTCACTCAAATTCCCCTCTTTACTGCTCGCTCTTTTAATCGCTGCGTCAATATTGTCTTTAGGCATGTTTTGCGCTTTAGCGTTTAAAATCGCTGTCCGTAGTTTGGCGTTCGTGTCCGGCTCGCTCCCGCCATCTTTTGCCGCTAGAGTGATCGCTTTGGCGAGCTTGGGGAAAACCTTACTCATCTTATCCCATCGTTTTTCTTTAGCCGCTCTTCTGTATTCAAACGCTCGTCCCATTCAATTCCTTTGTAATAAGTTAGCCACTTCTTTAGCATGATAGCTAATAATCATATCCGCTCCCGCTCTTTTAAAACAAGTCATCGTTTCTAACAGAACGCTTTCATAATTGATTAAGTTGTGTTGTTGCGCGAGTTTGAGCATGGCGTATTCCCCGCTCACATTATAGAGCGCTAAAGGGAGCAAAGTGTGATCTCTAATTTCTTTAACAATATCCAAATACGCCAAAGCCGGTTTCACCATTAAAATATCTGCGCCCTGTTTTTCATCTTCTAAACTTTCTAAAAGCGCTTCTTTTTGATTAGCGTAATCCATTTGATAGCTTTTGCGATCGCCAAAACTCGGCGCAGAGTTTGCCGCATCTCTAAAAGGCCCATAGTAACTGCTCGCAAATTTAGTGGAATAGCTCATGATGGGCGTGTGAAAATACCCAGCCTTATCTAGCGCTTTTCTCAAGCTTAAAACATTGCCATCCATCATGTTGCTTGGGGCTAGAATATCCACACCGCTTTCAGCTAAAATAAGCCCTTGAAGATTTAAAATCTCTAGCGTTTTATCGTTAGACACAGAAGCGTTTTCTAAAATCCCGCAATGCCCATGGTCGGTGTATTCACAAAAACACAAATCCGCTATAACGATCAAATCCTTAAATCGTTTTTTAATTTCTCTCGTAGCTTTTGCGACAATGTGATCCTTATTTAACGCATGGCTTCCTGTTGCGTCCTTATGTTTAGGAATGCCAAACAATAAAACGGCTTTGATGCCTAAACCCACTAATTCTTCGCATTCTTTTAAAAGAGGCTCGATACTCATTTGATAAACGCCAGGCATGGAACTGATTTCATTTTTAATATAACTACCGCTTTCTATGACAAATAAGGGAGCGATGAAATCATCAATATTTAAACGCGTTTCTCTTAACATCGCTCTTAAATTTTCGCTGCTTCGTAATCTTCTCAATCGTTTGAACATGTTCTCTCTTTTTGTTTTTCTTTAACCCCACAATTGGCTTTTTCTGTTCCCTTCATTCCGCTCACCTCTCTCAAATTTTCGGGGGGGGGGGGTAGCTCTTCATTGTCCTCTTCTAAATCGTAAAAACTATTAAAAACGCAATCATGGATAGTGAAACAAATTCTTCCGTTGCTGTAATGATAGCTCAAATTCAATCCCATAGCCTCTAAAGCGTTTTTAATGATATACATGCCTAACCCAAAACCATGGGCTTGGCTGGGGTTAGAAGATTTAAAATAAGGTTGCAAATACTTTTCAAAATCTTCTTTTAAAGGTTTGCTTTTATTAGACACCACCAAATCATTGCCGATGAAATCCAAAAACACCTGTTTGTCATCGCTGTATTTAATCGCATTATCCACCATGTTTTTTAACGCTATAGCAAACAATTCAAAATCCGCTTCAATAATGTAACTGGAAGAGGACACATGGATAGGGCTTTTTTTATCTTCGTCAATCAAAAGCATTTTTTCAATTTTATCGATCAAATCGCTCATTAAAAATTTTTCTTTATTGCTCCCATAGTTTTTAGAAGCGAGCTGCTCAATGCGGGCAAATTGCTCAATCAGCGTGTTTAGGTGATCAAAAATGGAAATGAAGCGTTTTTGTGGCAATTCTTCTTTGAGCATAGAGCTTAGTATTTTGCCCTTAGTGATAGGGGTGCGTAATTCATGCATGATAGAGCGCAAAAATAAAACCCGAGATTCATTCATCGCATTGATTTTAAGAATACAATTGTCAAATTCGTTAGCCAGATCCCCTATTTCATCTTTTTGCTTGCTTTTACAACTCACGCTTTTATCCCCTTGAGCGAAGCGCTTCACTTGAGATCTCAACTCTCTTAAGGGCAATAAACTCTGTAAAACAAATAAAAAGAGGAATAAAATCAATAACAAACCCACCGTAATCGCTAAGAAATAATTCCTGTAAGAAACCGAATGCAAATCTTTATAAAGCACAAAATGCTCATCCTTTTTTAAAAGGATAAAAACCATGTCGCTGAATTTAAACACCTCAGCATACCCAATATTTCTGTGGTGCAACTGGTGGCGTCTTTTGGCTAAAACCTTTTCTAAATTTTCTATTGTGGTTTCTCTAAAACCGATTTTATAGAGGTAATCTTCTATGGCTCTATAATCAGAGTAGTTATTTAAAATTTCATTGATAGTGGTAACAAACTGATAATGGCGCATTTCGTTTTGATAGTTTTCATGGCTGATTTGAGAAGACACGAAATAATAAGCGAACGCTCCAAAACTAAAGAGCGTTATCATAAACAAAGCGACAACCTTAAAAAAGATAGAGAAACGCAAAACCCCTTAACTCCTCATTAGAATCAGTATTCTAATTTGTAACCAATCCCTCTAACAGAGATGATGTATTGCGGTTGCTTAGGATTTTTTTCAATCTTGGATCGCAAACGGCCAATGATCACATCAATGCTTTTATTAGAGCTTTCAGGGTTGATGCTCTCGCTCTCAATCGCAATGCTTTCACGGCTAAACACATAACCTTTTTTGCTAATGAGAAGCGAAAGGATTTCATATTCAGCCCTGGTTAAGTCTAGCTTTTTTTCATGCATATACACTTCTCGGCTATCCTTATCTACCCTAAAGATATTCGCATCGCCTGGCTCACTCACTTCTTCTTTTTTATGAGAACGCCTGAGTAAGGATTGGATGCGAGCTAATAATTCCTTAGGATCATAGGGTTTAGGGAGGTAATCATCAGCCCCATAATCTAGCGCTTTAATCTTATCTTCCACATCGCTTCTTGCTGAAGAAATAATAATAGGGATATGTTTTTGTTTGGAGATGCGCCTACACACTTCAAGCCCATCTAAATTAGGCAAAGTCAAATCCAACAACAACAAATCATAATTTTGTGTGTTAGCCGCACTAATGCCGGTATATGGCTCATCGTAATTGGTTACATGAATGCCATGTTGGAGCAAAAACTCGCTCAAAAACTCGGCTAATTCTATATCATCTTCTATCATTAAAACTTCTATCATACTTCAATTAACTCCTTCAATGATTTCTGCAACTTTAAAAACGATTAACTTTGTTAATGTTTTAGGGAACTAATTCTAGCATTTTATTATTAAAGATACCTTGAAAATATCTTAAAAATAAAAATTCAAAACATTATCATAGTTATTAATGGAATTTAAGGCTTTGTTTTCATGGAATATTGAAAATTAAAGCCTTATTTTTTAATGTTTTTAAATAATTCCTTTGATCGTTTTTCACTCTGTGTTTTCTCGCTCCAAAGATTCTAATCGTTTTTCAAGCACGCTCAATTGGTATTGCAAGAAACGCGCCACCAAATCCAAACGCTCCATGGCTTCTTTTTCTTCTAAAGCCTGTATGCCTTTAAACAACACTAAGGTCCTCTCTAATAAATTTTTTAAAAAAACCCGCTCGTTTGGAATTAACACTTGCGTGGGGTTTTTGGGTGCGATTTCTTCTGTAATGATTTCTGGCACCTCTTCTTCTTTTTCTTCTGTGATTTTTTCTTGCGTTTCTATTTTAGCAGCGTTTTTAGTAGCGTTTTTTGGCTCTAAAGGGGCATTAGCATTTTTAGGGTTTGGGGTGTTTTGCAAATAAGGGGGCGTTTTGAAAAAAGAGGGCGTTTTTTGCGCCGCATCAAAGTTATTATCAATGGTTTTAGCCATTTTTTCAATTTCACTAAGGGTTTCTGAAATAATGTTTTTCAATTCCATTCTACCAGCCATTTTTCTAAATTCTCAACGCTCAAACGATCCCCTTTGATAAAATTTAAATAGTGCTGCTTTAACAATGCATCGTGTTTGAAAGGAGCGAGATTTTTTTGGATTTTTTCCAAACGCTTCATTTGTTTTAACGCCTCTGCATGGTCAGGGGTTTTTTTTAAAATATTAATATAAATTTGCAACGCTTCTTCAAAAAACCCTTGTTCTTCATAAATATTAGCGAGCGTGATAGTTTCTAATGGCATGCGTTTCTCTTAATCGTTTTTAATCCCTAATCTCTAAACGCCATTTTTAGACTCTGACTTGGGTGCGTAAAAAACTAAAAGCCGGTAAGGGTGCGGGCAGTCGCACTAAATTCACATTCCCGCTATGGATAGTTTCTAACTGGGTGTTATTTTCTAAAAGGATTTTATACAGCACTAAATAAGAGCGTTTTTCAAAGGTGTAAATCTTGCCAATTTCATTGACTATGGGCGTGATAGCCGCATTTTTGGGGGCGATGATTTCATAAGCGGTGTTAGTGGTCGTGGTGAATTTGCATGCAAAAAAACGCCCGTCTTCGGTTATTTCGCCATTGACTTGAAAATCCCCTTCGCTAATGGCTGTTTGGTGGTTTTGAGTATCCAACCTTTCAAAAGGCCTTCGCATCAAATAGCCGTCCGTAAAACCCCTGTTTTTAAGCGTGTTCAATTCGCTAGTATAAAAACTCGGCTTTAAGGTGTTATGGTAAAAATCATCAACCGCTAAACGATAGATGCGCGTGGTTTGCGCGGCGTAGTAACTGGACTTGGTGCGCCCTTCAATCTTAAGCGCGCTAATGGCGTTTGAACTTAAAATTTCAGCGATATGGCCAGAGAGATTCAAATCTTTAGCGTTAAAAATATGCGTGCCTACACCCTCTTCTTCAACCAACCTCATCATCACGCCGTTATCAGGGTTTTTCACATAATATTCATAATCAAACCGGCAATCATTCGCGCAACTCCCTCTATTAGGCACGCGCCCCTTTTGTAAGGCCGAAATCAAGCAACGCCCTGAAAAGGCAAAGCACATGCTCCCATGCACAAAGATTTCTAATTCTAAATCGGGTAAGGCTTTTTTAATCTCAATCGCATCATTCAGGCTCAATTCCCTCGCGCACACAATGCGTTTAACCCCTAAATCATAAAACACTTGCGCATCTAGCAAATTTAAGACATTCGCTTGCGTGGATAAATGGATGGGAATATGCGGGGCGATTTTTAAAGCGAGTTTCACCACCCCAGGCGCAGCGATAATGAAAGCGTCTGGCTCTAATTCTGCCATTTTGTAAATATGTTCTTCTAAAAGTTTGAGCTGTGAATTGAAAGGGAAACCATTGATCGTGGCATAGACTTTTTTATTCAAGGCATGGGCGTAGTCAATCCCTTCTTTAAAGGTCTCTAAAGTGAATTCCTTGCCTGCGCGATTGCGTAAAGAAAAATGGCTCACTCCCCCATAAACCGCATCAGCCCCATAGTTGAGAGCGATCTTAAGTTTTTTTAAATTACCAGCGGGAGAGAGTAATTCAACTTGGTTCAAAACTACTTGGCTCCAAAAGAAGCGATCAAGGCTTCAATATCATCAGCGCTGGCTAAATCTTTATCGTCATCGCCGGTGATAAAAGTCGCTGAACTCACGCGCTTAGAATCATCAATTTTGCCTTCAAAAAGCGAATTCATGTATTGGCTGAGCGCTCGCATGACATTGACCACTCGTTCAATTTTTTGGCGGTGGATGTCTTGAAACTGCATAATATCCATCGCTTGCATGGAGCTATCAGAGCAATTAGCGGCTTCTTCTTCAATGCTTTTAAGGGCGTTTAGGATTTCTTGTTGTTCGTTGAGTGCGGTTTTAAAAGATTCCACATGGGGGAAATGGCCATGCAAATTGTCAAAAATTTCTTGGTGTTTTTGCAAAGGTTCTTGGATTTTTTTAACCATTTTAGCGATCTTTTCAGCGCTAGCCCCGATCAAATCCAATTGATCAAAAATTTGCGTGGCTTTCACTTCAGAATCTCTTGTAACATCATCTAATTGATGCACGACTTTATGCTCTTCAGTGGGGGGAGGGGGAGGCCATTCATTGGGGCTAATCTTGCCGTATTTTTCAGCGTCTTCTTTTTTGACGGTCATTTTTTGGCTAGAGCTTTCTTTGGATTCTTTAACCTCTTCTTTCTCTTTAGCTTCCTCTTTAGTCTCTCCTTTAGTCTCTTCTTTAGCCTCTAAGGCTTCCAAATTTTCTAAATCGCCACCATTCATCAAAGCGTCTAATTCTTCTTGTGTCATTGTTGTTCCTTGCCAATTGGTTTTAAAAAGCGTTTTATAGTAACCATAATTGATTAGCTGTCATTTTAGCGCACTTAAGCTTTAGCAATCAAAACGCCTTCTAAAATCGCATCAATATCGCCGTCTAGTATCGCTTCCACATTGCTATAAGCGGTATTGGAGCGCGCGTCTTTGACTTGCTGGTAGGGGGCTAGGACATAACTTCTTATTTGATGCCCCCAGCCGATCTCGCTTTTTTCTTCATTTTTGGCGGTGCTTTGCTGCTTTTCTAATTCCAATTCATAAAGCTTGGATTTAAGCATTTTTAACGCGCTCGCTTTGTTTTTATGCTGGCTCCTGTCGTTTTGGCATTGCACCACAATACCGGTAGGGAAATGCGTGATCCTGACTGCACTTTCTGTTTTATTGACATGCTGACCGCCCGCCCCACTGGCCCTATAATAATCGTAACGGACATCTTTTTCATCAATTTCAATATCAATATCATCGTCTAATTCAGGGCTAATTTGCACGCTCGCAAAACTCGTGTGCCGTTTGGCGTTCGCATCAAAGGGCGAAATCCTTACAAGCCTATGCACCCCGCTTTCATTTTTCAAATAGCCATAAGCGTTTTCGCCCTTAATGATAAAGGCGACCCCTTTAATGCCCGCTTCTTCGCCATCTTGATAATCTAAAATCTCGCTTTTAAAGCCCCTTCTTTCCGCCCATCTCAAATACATGCGATACAAGATACTCGCCCAATCCTGGCTCTCCGTCCCTCCCGCTCCAGGCTGAATGGTGATAATAGCGTTTGAAGCGTCGTTTTCACCGCTTAGCATGATTTCAATTTCTACTTTTTGGACGCTGTGTTCTAAAGTAGGAGCCTCTTCATAAAGTAAGGATAAAGTAACCTCATCGTTATCGTTTTGAGCGAGTTCAAACAATTCCACGCTTTCATCTAAAGAATTTTTGGTTTTTTGATAGGTTTCTAGCAAGCGGTTCAAGCGCACTTTTTCTTTATTGGTGTCTCTAGCCTTTAAGACATCTTGCCAAAAATTAGGGTCTTCTTGCTCTTTTTCAATGCGTTCTAATTCTTGCTTGATCTTTTCAGGCTTGATGATCAAAGCGATATTATCGCATTTGTTTTGCAAGCTTTTTAACAATTCGCTATAGGTGTAGTTATCCACAAACAGAACCTTTATGAGTGGGGTTTTGAACTTGCCATTATAGCATTGTTGAAAGCCATTTTAACCACCCAAAGCAGAAATCCCAAATATCTTTAGTGTTTGGGATGAATGCTACCAATTCATGGTATCATATCCCCATACATTCGTATCTAGCGCAGGAAGTGCGCAAAGTTACGCCTTTGGAGA
>NZ_PHLZ01000013.1:0-48650 GCF_002832345.1 Helicobacter pylori | reverse complement strand
CTCAACATGGCATTGAACTAGGTTTTAAAATCCCTACGATCAACACAAGCTACTATTCTTTCATGGGTGCTAAACTAGAATACAGAAGGATGTATAGCCTTTTCCTCAATTATGTGTTTGCTTACTAGGTGGCGCAAATCCTCTTTTTAAGGGGGTTTCATTGCGAAATGCCCCTATGTGCTTATGAATTTTGATTAAAATTTGGTTGTTCACAAAAACATGAAAGCCTTTTACAAACAATTTCTTTAATTTTGTTTTTAAAAAACGCTTTTTAACTTTTTTTCATTTTCTTTTCTATGAAAATGTTCAAGCATTCTATGAGCAAGGCAAAACCAATACCCGCATACAAATAATTTTTATCAACATGCAAATGCAAGCCTTCTAAAAACAAAAACACGCCTACAACGAGCAAAAACACAAAGGCTAAAGTTTTGATGCGATAATGTTTTTCAATAAAATCGCCAACGATTTTGGAAAAAAACATCATCACGATTACAGATAAAATAATAGCAAGCGCCATGACTTCTAGGTGTTTAGCGATCCCAATAGCCGTGATCACGGAGTCTAAAGAAAAGACAATGTCTAAAAACATGATTTCTATTAAAGTGATGGAAAAGCTAAACGCTTTTTCTTGGTGTTTTTCTTTAGGGTAGATCTGCTCTTTTAATTCCGCTAACGCTTTAAAAGCCAAAAACGCCCCCCCTACAAGCAGCACCACATCACGCCATGAAAAGCTCATGCCCGCTATAGTGAATAAAGGCTTTTGCAAATGTATGATAAAAAACAAGCTCCCTAAAAGCCCTATACGAGCGATCATCGCTAAGCCCAAGCCTAAAATCATGGCCTTATTTTGCTGGTGTTTGGGGAGTTTATAGACCATCACCGTGATAAAAATGATATTATCAATCCCTAGAACGATCTCTAAAAGCGTGAGCGTAGCCAAGGAGACTATGCCATGCGGTGTAGAAAGAGCGTCTAAGAGTGAGGATAAAAATTCCATGAAAGGCTACAACCAACCCTTCTTTTTAAAATAGAGCACAGGCAAAATCGTAGAAATCGCCATGACAATCAGCGCAAAAAGATACCCGTATTGCCATTCTAACTCCGGCATGAATTTAAAGTTCATGCCATAAATCGTGCCAATCAATGTGGGGGGCATCATCGCCATGGTCGCCACCGTGAAGAGCTTGATGATTTTATTTTGCTCCACATTGACTTGAGAAGCGAACAGGTTTTGAATGTTATCAAGCGAGTTGAGATTGACCGTTGTAGACTCCACTAAAGAGCTAAAATCGGTTAAAATGATATTTAAATTATTTTTGGTATCGCTATCCACTTTATTGCTCCTTAATAAAGCGGTAATAATGCGCCGTTTGTCAAAAAAGGAATCCCTTAAAGCCACATTAAATTCTTGCAAATTGGACAAGCGCACTAAAATATCATCATGCGTAGAAGTTTCTTTGAAAATGATGTTTTTGCGCAACAGGCTCGTTTGTTTGTTGATCCACTCTAGGCATTCTACCCCTTTTTCAAAATACACTTCAAAGATTTTGGTTAGAATATCAAATCCGTCTTCAAATTTTTTAGGGCTAGCCAAAACCTTTTTTTGAATAGAATCAAAGATTTCTAAAGTCCCGTAATAAATCGTGAAAAGAATGTTATTGGACAAAATAAAGGTCGCCATTTCCGTGTGGAAAGTCTCATTTTCATCCTGGTTAGTGAAAAAGGCGTTGATCGTAACGCTGGAGCTGTCTTCCCAATATTTGGTTACCGATGAGACTCGTTGGGAATGATCCGTGTTGTAGTGGATAGCGTATTCTTGGCTTAGAGTGGCTAATTCATTGGGCGTGGGGTTGATTAATTCAAACCATAACACTTCATTTTCTTCTATATCAAAGCCATTGAAATCATTAAAGCGTTTTTTAATGACAAATTTTTGCTGTTTGAAAAACACGTTCACCATAAGCGATCCTTAGAGTTAATGGCGTTTATCCAAAACCTCAAAACAAGGTAAAATTTTGCCCTCTAACAATTCCAAACTCGCTCCCCCACCGGTAGAAATAAAACTCATGTTATCCTTTTCGCCCGCGCGGTTGATCGCATCAATGGTATCGCCCCCACCAATGAGCGAGAAAGCGTAAGTGTCAGCGATCTTATGGGCTAAAAAGGTTGTGCCTCTGGCAAATTCTTGCTTTTCATGCACACCTAAGGGGCCATTCCATAGGATCGTGGGTGCGCTCTCTATGACTTCAGAAAATAATTTCACGCTCGCAGGCCCTATATCAGCGATCTTGTGTTTAGGCTCAATGTCTTGGACGGGTGAAATTTTAATGTGTTTGGGGTTGAGAATGTCATCAGTGGTTACAGCGTCTATGGGTAAATAGACTTTGACTTTTTTTTCTTTTGCGCTTTGCAATAACTCTAGGGCGTCTTTTATCAAAGCGTCTTCTACAGGAGAATCTTGCACATCATAGCCTAAGGCTTTTAAGAAGGTGTTACTCATGGCTCCAGCAATGATGAGCTTGTCAATGAGATCTAAAATATTTTTTAACAAGGTGAGTTTGGAGCTGACCTTAGCCCCCCCTACAATCAACAATAAAGGGCGTAAAGGGTGGTTAAACGCCTGATAAAACGAATCAATTTCTTTTTTGAGTAAAAACCCGCTCACTTTAACAGGGGCGAATTGCGCCGTGCCATAAGTGCTGGCATGCCTTCTGTGGCTCGTGCCAAAAGCGTCATTCACAAACACATCGCACAAGCTCGCTAAATCTTTAGCCAGATTTTCATCATTTTCTTCTTCGCCTTTTAAAAAGCGGATGTTTTCTAAAAGAAAAATCCTTGTGGGCGCGTTTTCGTTTAGGGCTTGTTTGAGTTGCGCGATATTTTGAGAAAAAACCACTTCATGATTTAAGAGTCTTTCAAGGCGTTTTAAAAAAGGTTTCAAGCTCAATTTTTCTTCAACCCCTTTAGGGCGGCCCAAGTGGCTCACTAAAATAATATCCTTAGCCTTATTGTCAATACAATATTGGATGGTAGGCAAGCTCTCTCTAATGCGCGTATCATCAGTGATATTCAAATTTTCATCTAAAGGCACATTAAAATCCACTCTAATAAGCACCCTTTTATGGCTCACTTCCACTTCTTGAATGTTTTTAACATTTTGCATAAACGACATTTTAGCTAACATGAAAAATCCTTTCTTTTAATTTTGTGCTATATATTGCGCCATGTCTATCAAGCGCTCGCTATAACCCATCTCATTGTCATACCATGCCAATACTTTAGCATTTTTTTCGCCTATTGTCATGATTTGATCATCAATCACGATCGCGCTAAAAGGCGAAGAAATAAAATCGCTTGAAACAAGCCTTTCTTCATCAATACCCACAACCCCTTTAAAGGCATGCTTACAAGCGTCTTTAAGCGCATGCTGAACGCTCGCTTTACTCACGGATTTTTTAAAATTTAAAGACAGATCCACTAAGCTCACATTAGGGGTAGGCACTCTAATCGCAAGACCTGTAACTTTAGGGCCTAAATGCGGTAAGACTAGCGAAATGGCTTTGCTCACGCCGGTGCTTGTGGGGATAAGGTTTAAACCAGCCGCTCTAGCGCGGCGGATGTCTTTGTGCTTGGTGTCTAAGAGGTTTTGATCGTTAGTGTAGCTGTGGATGGTAGTTAAAAGCGCGTTTTCTACTTTAAAGGCTTCATCTAGGATTTTTAATAAAGGAGCGGTAGCGTTAGTCGTGCAAGAGGCGTTAGAGATCACGCTTTCGTTATGGTAATGGGTGTGGTTCACCCCATAGACAAAGGTGGGTGTATTTTGTGCGGGAGCGGAGATGATGACTTTTTTCACGCTGTTTTTAAGATGAGCGCTTGAAGCTTCTAGGGAATTGAATTTCCCGGTGCATTCTATGATGATTTCTGCGTTAGCGACAGAAAAATCAAGCTTGTTAATATCTCGCTCGCTCAACACTAAAATATTTTTACTATGCCCGATATTTAGGGTTCTATTGGCGTTTAATTTGGCTTCAAAATGCCCATGCACGCTGTCATGGCGGATCAAATGCAAAAGAGTTTCTAATTCAGCGGTAGAATTGATGGCTACAATCTCTATATCTTTTCTTTGACTAGCAATTCTTATAGCACACAAACCGATGCGCCCGGTCCCATTGATAGCGATTTTAATTGACATGTTTTCCCTTTATTTAAAAATTGCCATTTTATCACAAATGCTCTTAAATAAAGGTATTCTTAAGGGGTTCTGTCTCATTAAGCATCAATCACAAACTAAAATCAAAATCCTTGCGATAAACCTCTCTATAAGCTTTTTGAACGCTTGTAAAAACCCCACTCCCTAAAAACCCCCTAGATAAGGGGCTAGGGTGAGGGGCTGTGATGATGATGTGTTTGTTTTTAGGGATTAGCGCGATCTTTTTTTGGGCGACTTTCCCTAATAACACCACGATTAAAGAGGAAATCGTTTTAAAAAGGCGCATCAATATTTGATCGCTAAAAGCTTCCCAGCCAATATATTTGTGCGAAGCGGCTTGGTTTTTTTCCACGCTTAAAATGGCGTTCAATAACAGCATGCCCCTTTTAGCCCATGCGCTCAAATCCCCACAACAAGGCATAGGCACGCCTAAATTCGCATGCAATTCTTTAAAAATATTTTTTAAGCTTGGGGGGATGGGGGCGTTTTTTTCCACGCTAAAGCTCAACCCCATCGCCACCGGCAATTCTTGCTCATTTTCTAGGTAGGTGGAATGGTAGGGGTCTTGCCCTAAAAGGATGATTTTAACCGCGCTAGGGGGCGTTAGATTGAGCGCATAAAACAGATTAGAGCTTTTAGGGAAAGTGGTTTTAGGGCTTTTTAGGGCTTCTAAGTAGCGTTTTTCTATTTCTAAAAAATAAGGCTTTTTAAATTCGCTTTGCAAAAACTCCCGCCAAGCTAAACTCAAAGGAGCGTAGTCAAAAAGCTTCATTGTTCGCTAGGGTTTAATTCATGGTAGTGTTTTAAATACTCTTTTTGCATGCGTTCTTGTAATTCTTCATACCAGGTGGGCGAATTAAAATCAGGCGTATAGCTTTCTAGCATGACTAAACGGGTGCGCGTTTTATAGGCTTCTAGGGGCTTGGAATTAAAGATTTTAATGGAATTGATTAACACCATGGGCTGGATTTTGAGCTGGAATTTTTCAGCGATAATCTTAGCCCCTTGCTTGAAAGGGAGGAATTTTTCTCCCCCTTTGCCTCTAGTGCCTTCAGGGAAAATCACTAAAGGGCGGTTTTGGTCTAGCTTTTCCTTACACGCTTTCAAAAGGCTCACAATCCCCTTTTTATCCTCTCTGTCAATTAAAATCATTCCCGTATCCGTTAAGGCATGCCCATAAAAGGGGATTTCACCCAGCTCTTTTTTAGCGATCCAGCAAATATTACTGGGGTGGTAGGCTTCTAAATAAATGATGTCTAGTAAGCTTTGGTGGTTTAAGACAATGAGTTTAGCGTCCGTATCAAAAGAACCTATTTTTTCTAAATTAACCCCAGTAAGGGAAAAAAAGCACAAACAAGCCCTACGGCTGGAGCGGGCGTTATTGTTTTTGCGGTTAAAGTAATTGAAAACAATGATAACAGCTAGTCCTATAGCGATCACTAAAGCCCTATAAATCGCTCTTAAACGATTGGATTTTTTATTTGATTTCATCTTTTTTGACCCATCCTATTTGTTCATGCGGCGTTAGGATTTTGTAATAATCATCATGCGAACCTAAGATTTTAATCGGCATTTCATTTTTAGAGAGCCCTAAAATGGTGGAATTTTGCGTGGGCAGAATGCGGATTTTTTTATGAGCGAGCAATAGGGCTGATTTTTGCGTGAATAAAAGGTGATACAAAACAAACCCTAAGCACAAAACCCCAAGCCCTAAAAAAATGAGTTTGTGCCCAAAAATGAAAAACAACACCAAGAAAAACACGCACAAAGCAAGCAGTGCCACATTAGAAAAAACTAAAAAATTGTTTTTAGGGATGAGATCGCTTTGAATACCGGTAGTGTCTTGAGTGGGAATGGTTGAAAAAGATAAGGTTTTAAATTGCCTATTAGAAAGCGAAAAATAATCAAAAGAAAGGTTTTGAATGGTTTTAGGCAACACGCAATAATAAAAAACGCTCCCTTCTTTAGCCTTGATCTGGTTTAAAGAGGCGTTATCAAACCCTTGCTTGATCGCTTCTTTGATGTGGAAATCTTCCCAAGTGGCTTCTTTGAACGCTATTTCCATCACCAAAATATTGTTTTTATCGTCATAATCTTTGGTTTTGTATTGCACAACTTGTAAATCTTTAGCCATGACATTCGCGTAACGAGGGTTTTTGGACAAATCCGTTACTTGTAAAGTAACTTTTGGGGCTATGGAATGATCGATGTATTTGTCTTTATTGGAAAACGCGCTCACTTCTAAAGACGGGATACTCGCTTTTATGCCCTTAATCTTGTAATAATAAGTCGCTCTGAAAAGCTCTTTTTCCACCTTTTTCCATTTGGGCATCTTATTCAAAAGCTCAATTTGGGTTTTATCCAACCCGTCTTTGATTTTGGCTTCCAAAAACTCAGCGTCAAACAGCAATAAATCATAAGTTACGCCTATAATTTGACCGATATAAACCGGGTTGTTTTCTAAATCTTCTAATTGGGGGATTTTCACATAAACCACTTTAGCCTTGATTTCTTCTGGCTCAGAAGTGTTTTCAGCAACCAAAAAGCTTATCAAAAAGCTTAAAATCAAACTGATGATTTTAAGGATTTTGATTGAGTGGGTGCAAAAACTCATTAACGATTTTTCAAATAAAAACCCCATGAGTTTTTATTTCTTCTTAGGCACTTTTTCATCCATTTTCTCATCCACGATAGACCAGGTTTTCAAGCTGTCAATAGCGGTTTTTAGCTGAATATCATCATTGATCATTTTAGGAGTAACCTCTTTTTCCTCTTCATTTTTCTTGTCTTTATCCGCCTCTTTGGAATTAGGGGTTTTGTTATCAATCTTTTTAAGCTCTTGCTCTAAATGGTGTTTTAGATCCGCTTCTTTCAAGCTGAATTTATTTTCATTTTCTGGCGCTTTACCCGGATAAATCACAATATCAGGCGTGATCCCCTTAGCCTGAATGGTGCGCCCGCTCGGCAAATAATAGCGTGCGGTCGTGATTTTAATGGCTTCGTCTTTATTGACAGGGAGCAGCATCTGCACGCTTCCCTTACCAAAGGTTTTTTCACCGATAATCACGGCTCGTTTGTGATCTTGCAGTGCCCCTGCGACGATCTCGCTCGCGCTCGCTGAACCGCCATTGACTAACACCGCTATAGGCAAATTGGTATAAGGGGCTCTGCCGTTAGCCTTGTATTCTAAATTTTCTTCTTTGTTTTTGCCTTTTTGAGAGACTAAAACCCCCTCTTTAATGAAGAGGTTAGACAAGCCCACCGCTTGGTTTAATAACCCTCCAGGATTGCCTCTTAAATCCAACACGATCCCCTTAGCCTTAGGGTTAGCTTTTAAGCCGTCTAAAACCGATTTGGTAACATTCTTGTCAAAACCACTCACTCTCACATACAGATAAGGGGTTTCTTTAATCTTTTTCACATAGACAGAGGGGAGTTTAATGATGTCTCTAATGATGTTAAACACCAAGGGTTTTGGCTCGTTTTTTCTCACAATGGTGATCTGAATAGGGGTCTTTGGCTTGCCGCGCATGAGGTTGATCGCATCATCAATGCTCATGCTCAGCGTGCTTTCGTTATTGATTTTTAAAATGTTATCGCCTGACTTAACCCCAGCCTTGTAAGCTGGAGTGCCTTCTAAAGGGGCAATAACGGTTAAAACGCCATCGCGCATGCCCACCGTGATCCCAAGCCCCCCAAATTCGCCCTCGGTTTGGGCTTGAAATTCCTTAAACTTCTTTTCATTCAAATACGCTGAATGCGCATCCAAATTAGAGAGCAAGCCCTCAATCGCTTTAGTCATGATCTCAGAAATACTGATTTTATCCACATACTTTTTTTCAATTTCTGAAACCACATTAGAGAAACGACTGAACGCTTCCACCCTTTTAGCCGCTAATTCTTGCGGATCTTCTTTAACCGGCTTGACCGGCTTTTTTTCTTTAACTTCACCACCATGCAAACTCACAGCAAGAGAAATCGCTAACAACCCTTTAAAAAGTCGTTTTGTCATTGTTAATAGCACCACCCATTTTTAAGATTAGAAAGAATCACCTTTAAGGTTTTATTCAATTTTTTGCGTTTATTCTATCTAAAATTTAGATAACATGCCCATTCATTCACTCATTTTGAGCCTAAACGATACAACAAAAACGCGTAACTCCCCGATCCATTCAAATGCAAATCACAAAGCATGTTCGTTACAAAAACATTAGAAATGGGACTTACTTGAGAGCCTCTATCGCAAAGACAATAACCTTGCCGCTAACTTTAACGCTAATTGCTGGTAAATCGTTTTATTCTGTTGTCTCAAATGCTCTACTAATATTTTTAAAACTTTTTGTTCTGGGAATAAAATTAACACAAGATTGAAAATTTCATCATTATCCAAAAGTTTTCTATAAACGCTTGGCACTAAATCTTTGATTTCTTTAAAGCTCTCTAAAGGATTTTCATCAAAATTCAAACTGGGTAAATCGGGTAAGGTTTCACGCCATCGTGCTAAATGGGTTAAAACCTCATCCCAAACTTGCGGGACATTAAGTTTTTCAAACAACTCCTTACCATAACACAAACTCAAAGGCACGCCATAATCAACAGATAATTTTTGCAATTCTTCCTTATAATAATTTTGATTTTTATTCAAACTCTCATCTATAAAATAAAAATAGCCTTGAATGTTTTAAATTTTCAATTAAAAAATGTTTTTACATGTAAAAAATCATCATGCATATGAGCAATGGGGTTATGATAAATATCTAAAATAGCAGTGTAGCTTTTAATTTTATAGCGTTCTTTTATTCTCTTGTATGGTTCTTTTTCTAACTTTTTAAAAGCTTTTTGCAAATCTTTTTCTTTTAGCAAAATATAGAAATCAAGATTAAATTCCAATAATTGTAAGGTGCGTTGCAAAGCTGGTTCTAGTGTGCTTATGCTATCCACAATTTCAATAGCTCTTTTAGGGAAAATAAAACCTTTAGGATTAAACCAAAGCACATCAATTTTTTTACTTGTATCTAAAATTTCTTTATAAGTAAAATTAGGAATAGTGCGTAAGGTTGTCAAATCTGATAAAAGCACATTATTATAACTAGCCTTTGGATCAGCACTATAAGTGTCTAATTTTAAAAAGTTACCCATTTCTACGCAAACACCTTCCATAAAGGAATGCATGCGAATGGGGTTTTCTTGAATTTCTTTTAGCTCTTCTTCTTGATAGTCTAAAAGGGCATACAATGATAGCCCTACTTTTTTAAAATTTTTATGATTTCTAATCTCTCTGTATAATACCCCTCTAAGCCCAGCCTCCCATTTTTTAGGGGCTCTAATGCTAGGATAGTATTTTTCAATTTGGTTATATAGGATAGTCCAAGAAACAATCCCTTTATTATCCTCCATAACTTTTTTAATTGCATCAACTTTTGTCATTTATTTTTTGCCTTTTTTTGCCTTTGGCTTTTTGTTTTCAATCTCCACAATTTGAGAGCGTCCAATCCCCAAAGCTTCTGCAATGCTTGCAAAAAATAACCCTTGCTCTCTTAGTTCTTCTGCTTGTTGATCGGTTTTTTTAATTTTAATTTTTAAAAATATGGTATCCATTTATCTTTTCCTTAATTTTTTAGTGCACCAAATAAGCGTCTCATGGGCGTTGCATAGTCTCTTGCCAGCAAAATTGGGCACCGGGTTGCTCTTGTGCCAAATAATATCGTTGAGTATCCAAAACCCTAAATTTTGCAAATGAAAACCAATTCTAAAAATATTTTGGAAACTCCCTATCACACAAATACTGCCATTATCTTTTAAAATCCTTTGGCATTCTTTTAACCAACCCAAACAAAAGGTATCGTATTCTTTAAAAGAGCCAAATTTATCCCAATGATCCTCAACGCCTTGAAATTTTGTGCCTTCAAAGCGCTTCAATTCCCCCTCTGTTTGCATAAAATATGGGGGATCAGCAAAGATAAAATCAACGCTTTTATTAGGAAAATCTTTCAACTTTTCTAAACAATCCCCCTCTATGATAGTGTTTAAGTTTTCTTTTAAAAAATCCATGATTAACTAACCTTTTATATCTGCTACTCTAGCCATTTTAACACAAGCGTTTTAAGGCTATCTTAATGTTTGGTCCCTAGCTTTGTTCTCATCAAGCGATAGAATCTATCTATTCTCACCTATTTTAAACGATACAACAAAAACGCATAACTCCCCGATCCATTCACATGCAAATCACAAAGCATGCCCGTTACAAAAACATTAGAAATGGGGCTTACTTTAGAGCCTCTATCGCAAATGAGAGCGAGATTAGGCAATACAGAATAAAGGGAAGGCTGAACCTCCGCCTCTGCGGTAGATATTGTTGTCGCTTGCTTCTTTGCTGATGAATGCGGCATCAAAGTCAAATTCTCCGATGGCTTTGGCTTGACGCGATAAGATAAGGGCGGTATTGGTGTTAAATGGGGGGGGGGTGGATTGTGCAAGATTTCTTGCATTAACGCTTCGCTGTCGTTCCCTTTTAAATGAGGCAAATCGCTCGTTAAAAATCCAAGCGTTTTTTGGATTTCAATCGTGCGCGCGATGACTTTAATGATATGGGTTACATGATCAAAGTCGCAAGGCTCGTTTTTGTGGCTTTTTAAATATTTGTCTAAAACGCAATACCCCCCTATCCTATAATCATAAATTTCTTCACTCACCCCCCTAAAATAAGCGTTATGGTTGATATAAAGGCGTTGTTCTGGCTCGTTATAAGAGGGCTTTTTGATGATGGGGTTACGCTCATCTTTATAGCAAGATTCGCCTATGGTGGCGTCTTTTAGTTTTTCAAAGCTGTAATTCAGGCTTTCTTTATTTAAAACATGCAAACCGATCAACTCAATCCCTAAAAGGCTTAAAGCCCTAAACAAATCTTTATCTTCTGTGAAAAGGATTTTAGGGTAATCGGCTTTGAGGAAATCTTCATAGCGCTTGCGGTAATTTGGGGAATACAATAACGCATAAATATAGCCTAAAATCTCTAGCGGCTCAAAAGAGTGGTTATAATGCTTGTCTATAAAGCTTCTAAACTCTGGCGTAAAATTTTCGGTGTAGTTAGGATCTCTAAACTGATAAAGGGGGTAATTAACCCCGGCTCCATTGCCCCCAGAGCTTAACCCTTGATCGTTAATGCTAGAGCTTATAAAGCATTGCGTCCAACTTTTATCATTGTTTTTTAGCTGTCGTGGGGTGTTTAGCGCGACATTTTTGCGCGTTTGATTGGGTGTTTTAGGGTTTGTTGGGGGGGGGGGGTAACATGTGCTTAAATGTATTTTCCCTTGCTCTTTCTAGTTTTTTGGTGTCGTAATAAACTTTGCGTATATCAAAAGGACGATAGTGAATGTCTTTGATGCATTGTTCATTAAATTCATTACAATATTTTAAAACTTGCTCTTTTAAGCTTTCAGTGTTGTTGGCAATAAAAATTCTATCTTTTCCTGTAGCAATCCCCACACTTGAGATTTGAAACATATCCTGAACGCTAAAGCCTTGTTCGTATTCCTCTAACAAGGGCGTTTCTTGGGGTATGAGTAAGTAAAAAGGCGTTCTTGGGGCAAGCTCAAGCCACTCAATACTATTCAAATCGTTTTGGGCTAAAAAGGCGTATTTTTCAGCCCTTTGGCCATAAACATCATAATAGCGGATTTTTGGCTTGGTGATTTGCGCCTTTTTGACAAAAAGGTTAATGGACACGCCTTGCATGATATTGAAAACATTTTCATCTTTTGTGCCTTGTGGGGTTTTCTCCTTTTTCCTCGCATTTCCATGCAAATTGAGAATATAAAGCTCATCGTAGCATTCTAAAAGAGAGCGCCTCAACCCCCTAAAAGTAGGGTTGTCTAAAAAGGCGTTGTTAGAGATAAAGCCAAAAAGGCCATGCCCTAATGATTCGATCTTGTTTTGAGCGAAACGCATGAATTTCACATAATCGTCTAAGAGCCATTTAGGGTTTTTCTCCTTTTGCAGTTTGTATTTGGAATGGAGGTTTTTAAGTGCCTTTAGAGCTTTTTTGTTTTCGCTTTCCTTTTGTTTTTGAATGTTTTTTAAAAGCGTTTTGATTTCATCGGTAAGTTTAACATTTTTTTTAGTTTCTATTGTTTGGAATTTGGGCTCTATGCCGTAAGTGGCTTTCACTTCCCATTCAAACAAGCCCTCATTACTGCTCGCCCCGCTATAAGGGGGATTACCGGTGATGATAAGGATATTTTCATCTTTTTTAATTTCTTGAGCGCTTTTAAGCTCTGTTTCAAAAATCGGTTGCAACCCACGATAAGCGATAGTCTCACTAGGCTGTATGAGGGTGTTGGTTAAAATGATTTTAAGCGCATCGTCTTCTTTGAGAGGCTTTTTAAATTCCTCCTTAAAGGCTTGGCTGAGATTCAAGTGAGCGATCGCATAAGGAGCGATCAAGTATTCAAACCCATAAAATTGCTTTAAGAGGTTTTGGTATTTGTCCTCTTTAGTGGAGGTGCCTCCATCGCTTGTCTTTCTCATTTCTAAGGCTTTCCTGAACGCTTCCAATAAAAAAGTGCCTGTGCCGGTGGCAAAATCTAAAAGCTTGATATTTTCGTTATCTAATGCGCTTTTTAAGCCTAAGGGAGCGTCTTTGAAATGCGTTTTAAGCAAACTATCCAAAGCGTTAATGATGAATTCCACTACCGAATCTGGGGTGTAATACACGCCCTTACTCTCTCGCAATTTTGGGTCATAAGCGCTCAAAAAGGTTTCATAAAAGTGCAAATAAGGGTCTTTATCGTCATTCAAATCTTTAAGGATAGAAACCATATCAACATGATTGATCAAGCTTAGAATTTCATTTAAAAGCCATTGGATTTCTTTGATTGCATCAAGTTTCTTTAAAAAATCCGCCATTTCTCTGATCACAGCGAAATTTTTAGGGATAAAACTTCTCACATTATTCAAATCAATTTTTTCAAAAGGGTGGTTGAGCTTGGCTAAAAAAAGGCTGTAGGTGAGCGTTTGAGCGAGTGCATCGCTAAAGTCTTCAAAGCTCAATTCTTCATAAAGATATGCTTTAAAATTATTAAAAATGCTAGAAACTTGCGTTTTTTCTTGGTTTTGGATTAAAGCGTCTTTTAAATACCTGGTGTGCGGGCTTAAATGCGTTGCGAAATCTTTAGCGTTAGTGATAGGGGCTGCTTCGTAATTGAAAAAGCTTTTGAACAATTCAATTAAATCGCTCTCGGTTTGTGTTTTGGGGTTTAGGGGTTTAGAGAGTTCATCAAGGCTAGCGATAGAGATTTCTTTTTTAATGAAAGGAGCGTTGTTTTCATCTTTCCCCACCCACATGAAATTAAGGTAATCGGTGAGCATGAGGTTAGGGTTTAATTCTAAATATTTAAGGATTTGATCGCTTTTTAAGAGCTGGCTAAGGTTAGTCCCTACCCTTTTATTTTCTATATAGCCAATGTTTAGCCCTTGAAAAGAAACGCGAAAATCAGGCTGACCCCCTTGTTTGTCTCTGTTAGGCTCATGTTCAATCTTATATTCTTTATTGAAATGGTCTTTTAAACCCTTAAGCAAGTTGTATAAAGAAGGGCGGTGCGTGAGTTCATTCTTTTTATCCGTAATGTCTTTAATGCTTTCTAAATATTCTTTTAGCATGTTAATAACCCCTTTTTAAAGTCTTTAAGCCATTTTCATGTGCATGTCAATAAAAGTGGCTTGATGGATTAAAGCCCCTACGCTAATGGCATCCACGCCGCTTTTGGCGTAAGCGTTGATGCTCTCTAGTGAAATGTTCCCACTCGCTTCTAGTAAGACAAAAGGGTAATGCGCCTCTCTGTAAGCGGCAATTTCTTTCGTTTCTCCAACGCTCATGTTATCGCACATCACAATATCCGCTCCCGCGTTCATGGCGTTTTTGGCCTCTTCAAAGCTCTCGCATTCAATTTCAATTTTAGCCGTGAAAGGCAAGTTTTTTCTGGCATGCGTTAAAAAGCTTTTTAAATCTTTCACATGCTTTAAATGCGTGTCTTTAAGCATTAAAGCGTCATCTAGCCCCAAGCGGTGGTTGCTCGCTCCCCCATTAAGCACCGAATATTTTTCAAAGATCCTTAAAAGGGGTCTGGTTTTTCTCGTATCCAACAAACGCACTTTGTGAGAATCTAAAGCTTCTACAAAACGACTCGTTAAAGTGGCGATCCCGCTGCTGTGTTGCAACAGGTTTAAAAGGGTGCGCTCAATCTTTAAAAGCATGCTAAAATCCCCCCTAATCTCCATTAAAGTGTCTTTAGGTTTGAAGCGTTCTTTATCTTTAATCGTTTTAACGCATTCAATGCCGGTCATTTGAAGCAACTCCAAAGCGTATTTTTCGCCTGAAAACACGCCCTCTTGTTTAGCCCTAACAAAAGCCGTGGCTTTAAAATCCTTTTCTAACACCCTTTCAAACAAATCCCCATGCCCTAAATCTTCTTTTAAAGCGCATTCTAAAAAGGTTTTTACCTCCATTAAGATAACTCCATCATTTTAGTTAAAGCGAGTTTGGCTAAGCGCGTCACCTCATCTTTTAATTCAATCGTATTATAAGCCCTGTGGTTTTTATAGGCTTTTAAGACTTCAAACAAATCTTTTAAAGTCGTTTCGTTCATGGTGGGGCAAAGAGCGAGCGTGCTAGAAAGAATGAAAGTGTTTTGATGATTTCGCTTGGCTTTCAAGCGGTTGACTAAATGGCTTTCAGTGCCTATGGCGACTTTTTGATTAGGGCTTAGATTTTCTACAAACTCTATGATTTGACTCGTTGATCCGCTAAAATCAGCGTTAGAAACCACGCTAGGCTCGCACTCTGGATGGACAGCGATTAAAATATCCGGGTATTTTTGGCGGTAAAATTCAATGTCTTCTAATTTGAAAAGCTGATGCACCGAACAAAAGCCGTTATAACAAACCACATCGGCGTTTTTGATTTCTTCTTTGCTATTTACGCCTAGAATCGCGCTTTTTAAGCCATTTTCTAGGGCTAGATTTTCCCCCAAGCATTTATCCGGTAGAAAAAAGATTTTTTTATTTTGTTTTAGGGCATGATTAAAGATTTTAGAAGCGTTCCTGCTCGTGCAGACCACGCCGTTATCTTTAGCGACTTTGGCTTTCACTTCAGCGTTAGAATTGATATAAGTGATAGGGTAAAATTCTTTAACGCCGTATTCTTTCAATAAATGAACGCTTCTATCGTAGTAATGGCTGTCTATCATTCTTGCCATAGAACAGCATGAGAGTTTGGGCATGATCACTTGTTTGTCAAAGGCTAGGGCTTTCACGCTTTCACCCATGAAATGCACCCCGCAAAACACGATGAGGTTTTTATCGCTTTGGCTTGCGATTTTGGCTAATTCCAAGCTGTCCCCTGTATAATGGGCTAACTCTACAATCTCATCTTTTTGATAAAAATGAGCCACTAAAAGCGCGTCTAAATCGTTCAACAATTCTAAAATAGAAGTTTTTAAATCAGTTGGCATGAAATTCCCCTATACTTTCCCCAAACTTCACGCTTTTTTCTTTCAAATCCTTAAAAGCGGTGTTTTGAATGAATAAAACGATCGTAGAGCCCATTTCAAAATTCCCTAAATTATCCCCTTTTTTAACCTTAATCGGCGGGTTGTAAGAGTAGGTTTGCGTGAAACGGGCTTTAGCGTTAGTTTGGATATTCTTATCAAAATTAAAACGCATTTTACCCACATTTAACGCTCCCACCGCTACAAAATACAACCTATTGCCTTGAATGTCTTTTGCAACAAGTGCCACTCTTTCATTGCCCACAAACAGATTGTTGTTTTTGTGTAATGAGGGCTTATTGACTGGCAGTAATTTCCCCGCAAAATAACGAGCTTCTAAAATTTCTAAATCGCAAGGGGCGTGGTAGTGGTGGTAATCTTTGGGCGAAAGGTAAAAATTCACATAGAAAAAAGAAGGGCTTAAGGGGTTGATTTCGCCCACTAATTCATGCACTTTATAGGGCATGCCTTTAATCTGTAAAGCACTATCGTTGTCTAAAAAAGTGCATTCGGTGATCAAAGCGTCGCAAGGCGCAATGCAAATATTAGGGGCTTTGTCAAAGGGGCGTTCTTTTTTTAAAGAGCGCGTGAAAAGAGCGTTCAAACTCTTGTAGTTTTCTAAAGGCTCAAACTCGCTCAAATCAATTTTAAAAATCTTAACGTAAAGGGCGTTGATGCCTTTTTGGATAAAAGAAGGGAATTTATAGCCAGCCACAGAGCCAAAAACTCTTGAAAGAGCGTTGCTTAAAGCTACCATTTTAACCCTGCCATGTTCAGTATAAATTCCACCTCGCCCTTACTCACTTTAAACTCTTTAGAAATAGAATCCACGCTATAACCTTCTTGATACATTTTCAAAACCTGTTTTTCATTGATCTCATCGCTAGCGGCATAATGCCCCATGTCTTTGAATTTGTTTTCTAAAGTAATGATTTTTTCTTCTAAGTAATCGCGCTCTTTGTCCATGGATTTTTGGATTTCTTGCAACTGGTTATAAAGGTGTGAAAGAGTCGTTCTTAATGAGCTATCCTCTTTAGCGCTTTTTTCTAAAGAAAGGCCTTCCAAACGCCCCTCTAATTCTTTCAAACGCTTAGAATAGATATAATTTTCTTGATAAGATTCATCTAAGGTTTTTTCTAAACGCCTCATTTTATGGTAAAACTCTTTTTCTTTAAGATACAAATACCCCACCAAGCACACCAACACCAATAAAATCGCCCCCAAAACGACCATAAACAAATCATTAGAAGATAACATTACCGCTCCCGTTCATAATTTCAAGCCTTTTCTTTCGCTATGGACAATGAAAGAATCATAACGCTTAATATCTAGGGCATGCATGCGAGTGATTTCTAAAAAATCTTTATCCCTTGCCACGCCAAAAAAGGCTAGGATTTTCCCTTCTAACACGCAACGCCCATAGTAAGTTTGAGGCGCTATCAGGCTTTGTTTTTTAATGCAAATGAGTCCATGCCCTAAAGCAG
This sequence comes from Helicobacter pylori, assembly GCF_002832345.1. Lineage (GTDB taxonomy): Bacteria > Campylobacterota > Campylobacteria > Campylobacterales > Helicobacteraceae > Helicobacter > Helicobacter pylori_CP. The sequence goes on along the minus strand of NZ_PHLZ01000013.1, from coordinate 31,410 downwards.
CGATGCGATCCTTTTGCTCTAATTCAAGTAAATTTTCTTTTAAAAGCAGGCTTTCTAATTTTTCTAATTTAAAATACAGCGCTTTGAGCAATTCCAGAGTGTCATTTTCAACGTTCAAGCGTGAAAAATCAAAGCCAGAATTTAACCAATCAAATTCTTCTAATACCGCTAAAGAGCGTTTAGTTTTAGAGATAAACCTTTCATAAGAGAACGATAAATCGCACTGGACTAAGCGCGTTTCAAACCCTAAAGCTTGGGATCTTAAAACCAACTCATGCATGCTTGAACCCCACATCAAGGACAATAAAAATAAAAAACACCACCCCCAAATAGCCATTACTCACAAAAAAGGCTTTCGGGATGTTTTTATAATCTCTGGCCACTAAGATCTGCTCATAGAGTAAAATCAAGGCTGAAACCCCTAATCCTAAATACGCAAAAATCCCCCCATGATAGCATTTCACAAAAAAAAGCCAGCACACAAGCGCTACAAGGTGTGAGAGCCTTGAGAGATTCAAGCACCATTTTTCCCCTAATTGACTAGGAATGGAAAACAAGCCCCTTTCTTTATCAAACTCCATATCCTGTAAAGAATAGAGCAAATCAAACCCAGCCACCCACAGCATCACCCCTAAAGCCAAAAAGACATTCCATAAAGGAATATCCCCTAAAACCGCCACGCTTCCCGCAATGGGAGCCAAACCCAAAGCCAAACCCACGATGAAATGTGCCAAAGAAGAAAAGCGCTTGAAATACGAATACCCCCCCAAAATGATTAAAAAAGGTAACGAAAGCTTGAACGCTAAAGGGTTAATGAAATAGCTCACCCCCACGAACAAAAGAGCGTTTAAAGCGCTAAAAATGACCATGCCTTTAACGCTGATCCTGCCATCCACGCTCGGGCGGTTTTTCGTCCTTGGGTTATCCTTATCAATATCCCTATCCACCAAGCGGTTAAACCCCATAGCGAAGTTTCTTGCCCCTAATAAAGCTAAAAAACAAAGGATTAAGGTTTCTAAGTCAAAAAAGAGCGTTTGATTTTTTTGATAGGAGCTTATGACCATAGCCATGAGTAAAAACATGCTAGAAAATATCGTATGCTCCAAAGCGACCAATTCGCTTAAAGCTTTGATTTGGTGCGTGATTTTTTTAAGCAATTATTTGATCCCTAATAAAATGACTTTTCTAACCCACAATTGAACTAGGCATTATAATATATTGATAGCAACAATACAAGAAAAAGCCCGTGCTTAAAACATTCATGCTTAAATAAACCTTAAAAAAACGCGCACTCACAATCGTTAAAAATAAATGCGCCCCTAAAAGCCATAAAGGCGAAGAAACCGAAATCGTAGGGATTGTTAAAGGCATGCTTAGAATATGATCCAATAAAGATCCCAAACCCACCGCATGCAAGAACAAACTCAAAGGGAAAAACACGATAAAAATCAAGCCTAAAGGAATGCTAAAGAGCTGGTAGGGCGAAAACATAGGGAAAAAGGCATGCGCGATAATGAGCATGTTCAAAAACACCAGCACGCTTAAGCTTATGGCTTGAAAAGATCGCGCCAAAAAAGAAGAGGTTTTAAAAAAAATTTGAGTGTGTTTTAAAAACAAAAAGATATACCACACCCCACAAACAGAAAGCAAAAACCCCACGCTAAAAAGCAATTTAGGGAGTAACGCTATGGCGATACAGCACGCTAAAACCAAAAGCTTAAAACTCAAAAGCCTTACCCCAAAAAAGCATGCCAAAAACCCTAATAAGCCCATTAAAAACGCCCTGAAAAAAGAGGGTAAAAAATCTAATAGCAGTAAATACCCTAGCAAAAAAACCCACACCAAAACCCCTATATCATAAAAAGCGTTCCTATAAGGGAAATAGCGTTTTTGTAAGGGGGTATAAAAAAGCGAAAAAAGAAAATACACGCTAACGCTCAAAATCCCTAAATGGAACCCGCTAATGGCTAGTAAGTGGTTGATCCCTAGCGCGTTAGCCCTGTCTCTTAAGTCTTTATTCAAGCTATCCCCTATGAATAACGCGCGATACAAATTACCCACTAAAGCGTTGGAATGAACGCTATCAATGAAATGGCGCACATGCGATTTGAAATTGTGTTTTCGTGTTAAAGAAAAAGAATAAGTTTGAAAAAAGCATGATTTTAGAGACTCTAAGAACGAGCAAGATTTGATCCTGCCAAAAAATTGCGCATGGCGGTATTGGAGGTTTTTTAAAGGCTCTTTAATGGTGGTGTAAAAGATCATGCCCTTTGATTGGAGCTTTAAGACAAAATAGGTTTTTTGATCTTTAGTTTTAGGGTATTGCAATAAGATTTGAGCGTTCAGGCTTGTAGGTTTTGAAAAATCAAGCTTTTGGTAATTCAAGTATTCTAAATAAAGATTGATTGCCAACAAAAGGCTTAAAAACACCCCACACCATAAGTATTCTTTGGGGGTTGAAAGAAGTTCAAACGCCCCCTGAAAAGTTTTATCTTTCAAGTTGTAACTATATCATAATCCACTTTAGTTTCTTGTCCCTCTTCTAAATGAGAATCTATGGGCATGTCTTCATAGCGCGTGAAAGGAGCGTTAAAGCGCGTATAAACCGTTCCTGTAGCCCCATTCCTGTTTTTAGCCACGATGATTTCAGCCTCTTCAATGCTGCCATTTTGCTTGTGGATACGCCTTTCTTCATTAACTTTTAGGTGCAACTCTTGCGCCTCTTCAATTTTGCCTTCTTTTTTGAGTTTGTCTATTTTGTTGTCTTCAGCCCTCATTTGATAGATATAGCCTCTATATAAAAATAAAACAATATCAGCGTCTTGTTCAATCCCTCCGCTGTCTTTAATATCCGAAAGAATGGGCCGTTTATCGTCCCTATTTTCCAGGCTGCGGTTGAGTTGCACTAACGCTATGATAGGGATTTCTAATTCTCTGGCTAAAGTTTTAAGCTCCCTTGAAATTTCAGCGATTTGCTCATGGCGCTCTTTAGTGGCTTTGCTCCCTGACATGAGTTGCAAATAGTCAATAAAAGCGATACCCAATTCCTTGTGTTGGGATTTAAGCTTTCGTAGTTGCAAGCGGATTTGCTCTATTCTCACATAACTTTTATCGTAGAAAAAGAGTTTTTTGCAAGAAAGGTGATCGTAACATTTGGCTAAATTTTCCCATCGATCATCATCAAGCCTCCCGCTTTCTAAATCATGCATGTTAATAGAAGTGAGATCCGATAACGCCCTTAAAGCGAGTTGCTCTGCAGACATTTCTAAACTAAAAACCGCTACCCCCCTATCGTCATTGAGCGCGCTTAAGACCATGTTCATCATCAAACTGGTTTTACCCATAGACGGCCTTGCCCCTATAATGACTAAACTCCCCTTATTAAAACCGCTCGTATAATTATCCAATTGGACAAAGCCAGTCGGTATGCCAGTAACTTCCAAACTCCCTTTTCTTTGGTTTTCTGTAATAAGATCCATCGTGCTTGCAAGCACTTCTTTAATATCCCTAAAGCCCTCTATGGTGCTGCCATTCAATAACGCATAGACTTCTCGCTCCACAGCGCCTAAAATATCGCTAGATTTTTGCGCGCTTTCTAGGGCTTGCTCTCTAATGGTGTTAGCCAAGCCAAAAAGTTTTCGTTTAATGGAAGCGTTTTTAATTTCTTCCACATAGGCTTCAATATTATCTATAGGGCTTGCCGCAAAAATAGCGACTAGATCCTCTTCTTTGATTTGCTTGTCTTTGGGCATTTTTTGGCGGATAAAATTCTCATCAATGGGGCAATCTTCTTCATGCAGTTTTAAAGCGATTTCAAAAAACAAGCCGTTAGGCGGGTAGTAAAAATCGCTAGGCTCTAAAACGCTATGGACCTCTTCAATCTTATGATTGGCCAACACAATGCCTGAAAGCACGATCCTTTCAATGTTTTGCAATTGTTGCAAATGCTTTAAATGATCCATTTTTATCCTTTTATAATCGTTTGATCTTTTCTATCAAATCTAGGGGCGTTAAAGCGTAATTATTCTTAAATTCTAAACCCGCTAGGGCGTGCGCTAGGCTTGCGTTAATAGCGGCGTCTAAAGGCGTGTAGTTTTGAGAAAGTAGGCTTACAATCAGTCCCGCTAACACATCGCCACTCCCAGCTTTGGCTAAAGCCACGCTCCCTAAATTGTTGATAAAAGTTCGCCCTTGATGAGCGATTAGGGTATTAGCCCCCTTTAAAAGCAAAACCACCTTGGGGTATTTTTGAGAAAAATCCCTTGCGATCTCTAGTTTATTGTCTAACAATTCTAGCATGCTTATATGGATCCCCACTAATTTTAACAACGATAAAAACTCTTTGGGGTGAGGGGTTAAAACGGCTTCTTTTTCTAAGGCTTGTAACACCTCTTTATGGTAAAAAACGCCCGCGTCTAAAACGCATGGGGCTAATTCAAGCCACTTGTTAAAATCCTTTGGGATATTTTCTAACCCCATGCCAAGAGCGAACGCGCTCAATAAGTTAGGGAAATTTTCACAAAAGACCAATTCTAAAGGCTTGTTATTAGAAGTTATCTCGCATTCTAACGCTTGAACGCTCACCACCCCAGATCCAAAACTTAACGCGCTTAAAGCGCTCAATAACCCAGCCCCACTATGCTTACCCAAAAGAACATGCGCATGCCCGTAATCGCCCTTATGAGCGTTTTTTCTATCCCTTAAGGGCAGTTTCAAATCGCTTTTTTCTAGTAAAAAAGTGTCTGTTGGGATTTCATAAACTTGATGAAAAACCCCCAAATGCCCCACTTCCAATTCCCCTACATAGTCTTTAGCCCTATCGCTCAATAAGCATGATTTGATAGCGCCCATGCTGATAGTCGTATCCGCTTTAAACGCCCTCTTATCCACCCTGCCTTTAGAATCTATCCCGCTAGGAATGTCGCAAGCGATTTTAAAGCGCGCTTTTTGAGAAAGGCTTTCAAAGTCTAAAAACGGCTCTAATTCGCCCTTAAAAGTGCTCCCTATCACGCAATCTATTAACACATCGCATTCTAAATCTTCATTCTTTTCTTCGTATGCTTTGATGACTACCCCCACTTTTTTAGCCCTTTCTTTTTGCAATTGGCACATGGGGCTTTTGGCTAATTTCATTTCAAAAACTAGCGTTTTAAAACGCCCCACTAAACGCCTAGCTAGAGCATAGCCATCGCCCCCATTATCCCCACTCCCACAAAGGATAATGACTTTAGCGCCTAAAGAAGCGTTTTGTAAAACCGCCCTTTCTAAAGCCATAGCGGCGTTTTCCATTAAAATGTCTTCGCTTAAAAGCCATTCTTCAATCGCCCTTTTGTCTAGGGCATTCACTTTTTCATACACTGAAAGCATTTTTATCCTTGAAAATGAATACAGAACGAATTTTCGTAAAACGATCCCTTTAAAGAGGGTTCGCTATGAATTTCTAAACGCATTTTATACTTTTCACACACTTTTTTCACTAAATCTAACCCTATACCATAACCCAACACGCTAGAATTGAAACGCGCGTAACGAACGCTTAATTCTTTAATCTTATCTTTAGGGATTTCATACCCTAAATTTTTCACTTTCAAAAACTCGCATGTTAGCTCTATGTGGATATACCCATGCATGACGCTGTATTTGATCGCATTCATGAGCAAATTGCTATAAAGCGAAATGAAATCCTGCTCTTTAGCCTTAATCTCCACTCCCACTAAATCGCTTTTAAATTCCAGCTTGTGGTAGTCTATCATCTCGCTAAAAAGCGTGTTTTCTTTAATAATCAGGGCTTTTAAATCTAAAAGCATGGGGGTTTCACGCTCAATATCTTGCATCACTAAATACGAGAGCGAGCGGTATAAAAAACTCATGCGCTGGATAGCGATTTTAATGCGGCGGTGCTGTTGGTTGTCTTCTAGGGTTTTTAAAGACAAGACTAAAGCGCTCATGGGGGTGTTTAATTCATGCGTGGTGTTTTTTAAAAAATGATCAATGCGGGTGATTTCATTCCTAATGGGCTTTAAAAACAAATGCCCTAAAAACACAGAAACCCCTATCACGCATAAAAACGCTATGACAAACACTAAAACAATGTTACGATACAAAGAAGAAAAATGAAGGGGTTTAGAATTTTTAAAAAGCATTTTAGCCACGCCTAAATGGGCGAAAGTTTCATCGCTAAACAGGTAATACTCTCCCCTAAAACTAAAAAAGCCCGCTTCTTTATGGGTTTTAATCAAATCCGCACTTTCAGGGATATTAGAATACAAAACACGCTTTTTACTATCAAAAAGGGCTATGGAAGCGTCTTTATAGCGTGAAATCAGAGCGTTTAAAGCGTTGTGGTAATCCCCATGCGTTTGCATGTGCAAGGCAACCACTTCACTAGCGATCTTAGAAGCCATTTTATCCATGTCCATGCGTATCATTTTGATTTTTTCGTTTTTTTCATAGTTAAACGCTAAAACGCTAATCACTAACATTAACACAAACGAAGAGCCTAAATAAGTCCCTAAAAAGAGTTTGAGGGATTTTTTTTCATAGTGGGTTAAAGCGATAGCCCACCCCCTTGTGCGTTTCTATGCAATTTTTACCTAAAAGCTTGCGCAACACTTTAATATAAGTGCGTAAGGTGGAATCATCAATAGCCTGCTCCCATAAATTATTTTCTAATACTTGAGAGCTAATGATTTGCCCTTTATGCTCTAAAAAGTATTCTAAAAGTTGGGCGGTTTTGGGCGACAAGATCTCTTTTTTGCCCCTGACACTCAAGCAATTTTGGTGATAAAAAATGTTAGGCATGATTTCTATGGGATCATCATTGAAAAACCTTTTAATGCGTGCTTCTAATTCGTCCAAATCAAAAGGCTTTTTCAAATAATCGCTCGCTCCTAAATTAAAAGCGTTTTTTAAGGTAGCGTTATCCTGTAAGGCGGTGATAAAAATCACAGGCGTAGAGATTAAAAAATCGTTTTTGATGCTCCTAAATAATTCCAAGCTATTCATTTCAGGCACTTGCACATCTAAAAGCAAGAGATTGAAGCGCTCAACCGAGAGCCTTTCATAAGCTTCTTTCCCATTAAAAGCGCAAAACACTTCATAGCCCAAATGCTCCAAAAATTCCTTGATACTCTCGCTTAAAAGGTAATCGTCTTCTAGTAAAAAAATCTTTTTTTGCATGGGGGTATTGTAGCGCTAATTGCCTTTATACTAAAAGCGGTTATGAAAAACGCTCTCTTAAAAAAGACACCGCCTTATTTTATCAGCCGTTTTTAGAGTGCAATAGATCCTTATTGTATTCCAACATGGCATTTTGTAAATCAAGTTTATATAACACATTTTTAATGTAAGTAAAATAAAGGCTTTCTTGTTCTTCTTTTAAACCTTTAGATAAAATCACATCGCAATTTTTAAAATACAAACAAATATGTTTATTTTGCGTTTGAGATATTTTCGCATGGTTAAAAGCGTCAACATAGATTAAGTTTTCCCATTTATCCAAAAGATCAAATTCTTCTATAGAGCGAGCCAAACATAAAGGCACAATATGATGCAACTCAAAGCCCTTTTCTTTTTTAACGCCATGTTTTTCAAAATAAAGGGCTTTCTCTTTAATAGAGCGTTTGAGTTTTTTATCGTTTTGTTTGCTTTCTTCATTGAGCGTTTTTAAAATAAGCCTCTCTTTATTGGTTTCAAAAAACACGCTTTGTTCTAGCAAGCTAAAAATCTGTTGGGCTTGATTTTTCCAATTATGATAATCTCTCTTTTCTAGCTTGTTCCCGTTAAAATGGTTAGGGTTGCAATAGTCTTACACTAACTCTTTTAATTTTTCTTTTTGGATACGGCTTAAACTCCTATATTCTCTAACATATTCTATAATTTCACTTCTAGTAAAATTTTCAATATTTAAAAATGTAACAAAAAACATCATTTCTTCAATGTCTAAATAATGATTGTCAAGCTCTATCATTACCTCTCTGCATTCTGCCCCAAAACCCTGTAAAAGATTTTCTAAAGCTTGCGTGTAACAAAAATTTTTTCTTAACAAATCTTGCGCGTTTAAAAATTCTATAGCTAAGGGAGTTAAACTAATATATTTAATATTGCTTTGAATGTAGGGGTTTGTAGGTTCCTTATTTTTATTGTAGCGTTCAATCAGCCCCATTCTATGCATATCTACAAAAAGATTTTTTCTCAAGCTATCTTGGGTTACTTGATTCTTTTTTCCTAAATTATCTTGAGACATTTCAGACTTGCAGATACTATCAACCACTTTTGCATAAACCTCTTCGCCTATGATATTGCTAGGGCGTTTGCTCATATCGGTGGTGCGAATTTGTAAAAAATCTCCTCCCACTTCATTAAAAATAGCTTGAATAATGGTTTTAATTTTATTTTGATCGTAACGATTGTGTTGGGATAAGTGTAAGCCCCTATAATCAGAACTTTTTATGCGGTTAGCTAAGAATTTCAAACACTTTTTACTAGGGTCAAGCTGTGTGATTTCTAGCAAAATTTTTTCTAATTTTAGCATGTTAAATATCCTTTTTTATTGGCATTAATTATACTTAAACATTTCCAAACTCTCATGCACATATTCAGCATGGCTCTCACACCCTATAAAATTACGCCCCAAACTTTTAGCTACTAAGCTAGTCATGCCACTGCCGCTAAATAAATCTAAAATCAAATCGTTTTTATGAGAGCTAGCCTTTATCATGCGTTCAATGAGCGCTTTAGGTTTAATGCTAGGGTGTTTGGGCTTAAGGATTTTACCCTTCTCTTTTTCAACATGCCTTTGTGAAGTGATTTCCCACACATCAAGGCATAATTTGCCCTTAGGGTTAGGGAACCAGCGTTTGTTATTTTTTAAAATCCCCTTACTTTGAGCATGTTTGATGCGTTCGGTGGATTCATAAGCGATGCGAACCTCATCGGCATTAAAAGTGTAGTTTTTCTTGTGCATGCTATAAAATAAAATGCTTTCTTGCGCATGGTTATAACGCTTTTTGGCGTTGGCAAACCCATCTTTTTAACCCAAGTGATAAAATTTAAAAAATGCGCTTTTTTTTGGTGCAAATACGCTAAAAATAAAGCACAATTAAATGGGGTATTAAAGATATAAAAACTCCCTGTGTCTTTAAGTTTGGGCAGCATTTTATCAATCCAAGCGTAAGAAAATGTTAAAAACTCTTCATCATTTTTAAAACTATCCCATGAAGCAATTTTAAGATTGTAGGGGGGATCAATAATGGCTAAATCAACGCTTTTATCTTCTAATTTGTCTAAAAATGTGAAAACATCTTCTATATAAATCTTATTCAAAATCAAACAAGTTTCCTAGTTTTTGCTCAATCAAGGGCTTATAATTTTCATAGAGTTCATAACCTATAAAATTTCTTTTTAAAAGTTTTGCTTCCCTTAAGGTTGTCCCGCTCCCGCTAAATGGATCTAGCACCACATCGCCCACGCAACTATACAACCTAATCAAACGCATTGCTAATTCAGCCGGCATCAAAGCCGCATGCTTGCCAAAAGCAATATCGTTTTTATTAGGGATTGGGATTTCCCAAATTTGTTTGGTAAATTCCACCCATTCCTCTTGAGTCAATTGGCTTTGTTCTTTTTGCTCTTTTGTGGGTTGTTTGGGCTTGCCGTCTTTGACAAACACGCTGATAAATTCTATAGTATTTTGCGCATAAAAATTTCTAGGATAAGGGTAGCTCCCAAACATCAATCTTTTAGTAGGATTTGCGCGTTTCCAAATATAGACATCTAGTAAGAACATTTTAGGCTTGTTTTCTAGCGTGTTGTTTAAATCATGCAAAATGGAGTGTTGAATATCAGCATGCAAATCAAAGATATGGCGGTTATAGTGCGTGTTTAAAACTTTTTTAAGCATGGGCATTAAAGGCACATTAATGCATAGCTTACCGTTTGGTTTTAACGCTCTATAGCACTCAAGCCAAACTTTTAAAAGACCTAAAAGATAATCTTCATATTTTTCTAACGCCCCCAAATCTTCAACATGTTGGGCTGAATGCTGTAAATCTTGTGTGCCATTTTTTGCGTAATCTTTAATGTTGAAATAAGGCGGGCTTGTGATGATCAAATCCACGCTATTATCTGGCACTTCATTCATGTTGGTGCTGCTGTGATAAAACACTTTATTGATATTCAATCTTATTTTTACCTTTTATTAAACTTCAATGGGTTTTGCATGAAAGAATTTTACAATGAAATAGGGGTATTTTAAAAAATGAGTCAGTCAAGGCAATCTAAATTTTCAATGAGTCAAACTCCTTAACGCTCTCGCTTAAAAGGTAATCGTCTTCTAGTAAAAAAATCTTTTTTTGCATGGAGGTATTGTAGCGCTTAATGGGCGGGCTTTGTTATAATACTTTTCATGTTTTTTAAGGAGCGTGATAATGAAAACGAACGAAGCGCAATTTTATGAAGTTTTAGAAAACCTTTTCATAGGCGTTAAGATTGAAGACCAGCCAGAAAGCCTTTTAAATCCTAACGCTAAAGCAATCAAAAGCGGCATGATCAACCTCATGAAGGCTAAAAGCCAGTATTATCAAAGCAAAAAACAAGAATTAGAAAAATTCATTGATTTGAAATGCCAAAACAACAACGATCTCAAAGAAGAATTGTTTGACAAACTCTATAGCTTTTTCAAGCGTTATTTGAGCGCTAATGGAGGGATTTATTTCAATGACACGCCCCTTTATGACAGCCTTTATGCCAAAAGCGATTATGAAAAATGCTCCCTTAAAAAAGACACCGCCTTATTTTATAAAACCAAAGATCTCTATTACGTGAAAAGCGAAACGATTTATAAGGATTTTTGCTTTGAATTAGAGGGTATTCTTTTTAATTTTGATACTTCTTTACTGGAGAGCAAAAAGTATAATGAAAAAGTGGATTTAGTCTTTACTTTAAAAGATACAGACACAAAAACCAACACCCTAAATTTTAGCGTTACTCTTAGCAGCAAGGGGAGTCAAACTAAAGTGAATGAAATCCTCAAAAAATGTTTCAATCAAGGCGTCAAACTTGATGAAGAAGCGTTAAAAAAAGCGTTTGTGAAATTCAAAAAGCAAGGCAGTATGGATTATTTTATTCATAAAAACGCGCTAGGGTTTTTAAAAGAGCAGTTGGATTTGTATCTGTTTGAATACCTTTTTAAAGAAATGACTGCATTTGATTTAAAACGCCTTAATGAAATCAATACCATTAAAGAAGTGGCTTTAGAAGTGATTTCATTAGTGAGCGAGTTTGAAAACGAACTTTGTAAGATTTGGAATAAACCCCGCTTTGTATTGAACTCGCATTTCATCGTGAGCTTAGACAAACTCAAAGCCAAAAACTACGATTTGGATAAAATCACAAACCACCCAAACTACCATAAACAAGTTAAAGAATGGCAAGACTTGAATTTAAAAATTACAGACAATCTTTTAGAAAACGAGTTCTTACCCCTAGACACTATCTATTTTAAAGATTTAGAAGAAGAGGTTAAAAGCTTATTCAGTGAAAATGAAATCAACGGCACGCTCATTAAAAGCGAAAACTACCAAGCCCTAAACTCCCTTAAAAACCGCTATAAAGAAGCCATTAATTGCATTTATATTGATCCGCCTTATAACACGCAAAACAATGAATTTGTTTATGCGGATAATTTCAAGCGCTCCAGTTGGCTCGCTATGATGGAAAACCGCTTGGAGCTTGCACATTCCTTATTGAATGATAAAGGCGTGATGTTTGTGAGCATTGATGATAACGAACAGGCTTATTGCAAAGCTTTAATGGACGAAGTGTTTAATGGGGGGGGGGGGTGATAACTTTGTGGCTGATTTCATTAGAAAAACTAAAAGCACGACTAATGACGCTAAAACGGGTGTCAATTACCAACATGAATTTTTACTCTGTTATGCGAAAAATAAAGAATTTGTCAATCTCTTGGGGGGAGAAAAGAATTTAGAAAATTACAAAAACCCCGATAACGACCCTAATGGAGCATGGATTAATGATAACCCTAGTGCAAAAAGTGGGAATATGAAAACGGGGTATTTTGGAGTTACTAACCCTTACACGAATAAAGTGGATTATCCCCCTGTGGGTATGTTTTGGCGTTTTTCGCAAAATACGATACAAAAACACATTGATGAAGGGCGGATTTGCTTTAAAAAAGAGCATAAGGATTATGAAAGAGGCTTTATTTACAAACGCTATTTAAAGGATTTAAAAACCACAAAAAAGACTTTTGATAGTTTGATATTTAGCGATAATTGTTATATGAACCAAGCGGCGACTAAAGAATTGATTTCTTTAGGGTTTGCTGAAATATTTAAAAACGCTAAACCTGAAAGTTTAATCGCTACAATTTTAGAACACGCTACAAAAGAAAACGATCTCGTGTGTGATTTTTTCGCCGGAAGCGGGACGACTTGTGCGGTGGCGCACAAGCTTAAGAGAAAGTATATCGGTATTGAAATGGGGGAGCATTTTGAGCGCGTGATTTTGCCTCGCCTTAAAAAGGTCATCGGCGGTTTTAAAAGCGGTGCGGCTAAAGAGTTTAATGGAGGTGGGGTGGTGAAAGTTTATGCGTTAGAAAGCTATGAAGAGATTTTAAGAAAAATCAAGTATGAAGACAACGACAAACCCTTAGCTTATGACGAACAATACAGCGATTTAGTGGAATGCAAAAACGAATCTTACACGCTCAATGTAGAAGCGTTAGAAAAAATGGGCGTGGATATTAAAGAGACTTTAGAAAATTTATGGGGGGTTGGAGTGGAGTTTTTTAATGAAAAGGTGGTGAAATTTAAAGGGAATGATAAAGAAGTAGAAATTTTAAAAGCCTTAAAAGAAGCGCTCATTTGGTAAGGAAAAATAATGGCAAAGAAAAAAGATTTAACCACCGATAACGAAATTTTTGTCGCTCAAAAACTCGCTGAAGACGAATTGAACACTAATGAGATTAACGAGCCATTAGAAAGGCTAGACTTTAAAAGCTTTGATAATAATAAGGAGCTTTTAGATTACCAACAGCAAGCTTTGATCAACGCTTTTAGAATGCTTGTTACTTATTTTAGAGATTTCAAAGAAAATAAAAAAGAATTTTACGCGTTTTATCAAAAGCATTATTCATTCGCCAATTGCGATTTCGCTAAAAAGAAACTCAATCCTTTGTTAAAGAGCCATTTTAAGGTGGAAAATCATTGCATGCGTTTTGAAAATTTTATCAACCGCTTAGCCTTTTACATGGCCACAGGGAGCGGTAAAACGATTGTCATTATCAAACTGGTAGAGCTTTTAAGCGTGGCTATAAGAATGGGTTTAATCCCTAAGAAAAATATCATGTTTTTTAGCGCGAACGAGCATTTGATCAAGCAATTTGAAAAAGAAATTGAAAAATACAACCGCAATAAGGACTATTCCAAACAAATTGATTTCAAAAGCCTTAAAGATGTTACTAATAAGGATTTTTACCATGCTCCAAAAGGTTCTTTCATAGAAAAAATCACCCTTTTTTATTACCGCGCGGATTTAATGAATGATGAAGAAAGCAAGGAAAACCTTTTAAATTATAAGGATTATTGGGATAATGGGGAAAATTATGTGATTTTAGATGAAGCGCATAAGGGGAACAAGACTGAAAGCAAAAGGCAAGCGATTTTTAGTCTGTTGTCTTTAAAAGGGTTTTTATTCAATTTCAGCGCCACTTTCACCGAAGAAAGCGATCTCATCACTTCGGTGTATAATTTAAGCGTGGGCGAGTGGGTGAAGCTTGGCTATGGTAAAGAGTCTGTTTTATTGAAGAAAAACAATTTAAGCGCTTTTAAGGAATTAAAAGATTTAAACGATAGGGAAAAAGAGATCGCTCTTTTAAAAGCGTTATTGCTTTTGGGCATGCAAAAACGCTATAAAACAGAAGGCTATTTTTACGACCCTTTAATGCTCGTGTTCACGCATTCTGTGAATGTTAAAAACAGCGATGCGGAAATCTTTTTTAAAACTTTAGCGCGCGTGATTGAAAATGACGATGAGAGCGATTTTTTAAAAGCTAAAGAAGATTTATTAGAGGAATTAATGAAGCCGGAATTTCTTTTTAGCGACAGCAAAGATAAAGACTATAAAATTCAGGTTTTTAAAGAGGGTTTAAAGAGCATGGATTTTAAAGGCTTAAAAGAAGAAGTTTTTTATGCTAATAACGGGCATATTGAAGTCATTATTAACCCCAAAAACAACCAAGAAATCGCTTTCAAGCTCAACACAAGCGATAAAGTCTTTTGCTTGATTAAAATAGGCGATATTACCGAATGGATTTATGAAAAAATAAAGAGCGTGAAGGTGGTGAGCAAGAATTTAAGCTTTAAAGAAGAGAGCTATTTCAGCCAGATTGATAAGAGCAGTATCAATATCTTAGTGGGGTCTCGCACTTTTGACACCGGGTGGGATAGCACAAGGCCTAGCGTGATTTTATTTTTAAATATAGGGCTTGATGATGACGCTAAAAAGCTGGTGAAACAATCTTTTGGCAGGGGCGTAAGGATTGAAAGCGTCAAAAACCAACGCCAAAGGTTAGCGTATTTAGACATAGATGAAGCCGTTAAAAAAGACTTGAAACCAAACGCTGCAATGTTGGAAACGCTTTTTGTGATACCCACCAACCATGCAAGCCTTGAAGCGATTTTAAAGTTCCAAAAAGAGAGCGAAAATAGGGGCGAGAATAGAGGTTCTTGGCGTGAAATCAAATTAGAAAAAACGCCCATAGAGCATGCCTTATTCGTGCCTTGCTACCGAAAAGAACAAACCAACGCTCTTAAAATTTCTCCAAGCGCTTCGTTTAAAATGAGCGAAAAAAATTTTAAGGATTTAAAAGAGTGTTTTCATTTAATGAGTGAAAAGCATTTTATTTTAAAGCATGAAATTTATGACCCTAAAGATTACACGCTGTTAAAAGAAATGATACAAACAGCGCATTTTAAAAAGGTATCAACTTGGCATTATAAAGATTTAGATTACATGATTTCTGAAATTAAAGGCAAGCTATACCCTAATCAAAAAGTGCCTAAAGACGAGTTTAACGCCCTAGATGATGAGAAAATCGTGCATTTTAAAAGGGTTAAAGTTAAGGCGGATAAAAAAGAAGCATTAATGAAAGCCATCCAAGAAGTGAAAGAGTATGCGCCTTTGGATAAAGAAACTTTAAGAACAAAAATCGCGCAAGGCGAGATCGATCCTTATGATACAGAAAAACACAAACAAGACAGAACATTCAAAGTTGATGAAGCAGAGCTGTTAAAACTCAAAGAGCATTACTACACCCCTTTAATTAAAGCCAAAAACTGCGATTGGCTTAAGCATGTGGTTAAAGTAAAGAGCGAGAGCGATTTTTTAGAAGAGTTGTTAAAGATTACAGAAACGCTGCAAGAAAACTATGATTTTTGGGCGTTCAGCAAGATTGATGAGCATTTAGACAATTTGTTTATTCCCTATATAGACAACGGCGCTACAGAAAGGAAATTTTTCCCTGATTTTATCTTTTGGTTGCAAAAGAGCGGCACGCAGATCATTTGTTTCATTGACCCTAAAGGGAGCAAACACACTGATTACGAGCATAAGGCAGATGCGTATAAACTTTTTAAAGATAAAATTTTTAACCCTAAAGACGATCCAAATTTCAAAATCAAAGTGGTTTTAAAATTTTATGGAAATAAGGATGGTGTGGGGGAGCGTTATAGAGATGATTGGATTAAAGAAGGGGAATTAAAAGATTTTTTTCTAAAACAATTAGCCTAATTTTATTGAAAGGGGTTAAAAATGCGCTTGAATTAGCCTTGAATAGAGCGCTAGTTTTTCACATCGCTTAAAAACACATGCCTTAAAAGTTTGGCTTCGCTTAAAAAAGCGTTTTTCAACACCGCGCTTTTATAAGTGTAATGATCTTCAACGCTTGAAACTTCGCCCACAAACACCCCCGCTCCAAAAATCCCATCCAGCCCGCTCGTTAGCACTTGATCGCCTATATTGATTTCAGCGCTTGGGACAATGAAATCCACGACTAATTCTTGCCTAAAATTAGATCCTATAAAGCCTAACACTTGATTTTTGCCTACCATCACGCTATAAGCGCACCGCTTGTGAGCGTTCAAAAACCCATTCAAGCGCCCTTTTTCTAACACCGCAATGCCTATGGCTTGATTGTGAGAGACAAGGCCATAAATCTTGTTTTCTTCTAAATTCACAATAGGGTTGAGAGAAACGCTGTGCGTGTCTTCTAAACTGATAAATGAAGTCATAAAAGTAGGGGTATAAGTCATTTTTGGATTTTCTAAAGGATAAATACTATTCAAACGCTCTTTCAAATCAGCGTTTTCTAGCTTTAAAGCTTCTAAAATCAAGCGTTCTTTTTGAAATTCCTTAATGTTTTGGGCTTGAAAAAAATACGCTTGAATGTTGTCTAATAAGCTGTTTTTAGCGCTCATCAAGGCGTTTTTAATCCGGTCGCTGATATAAGAAGAACTGCCTTTAATGTCTAAAAAATAAAAAATAAGAAAAATCCCTAAAAGCCAAAGGAATTTAAAATAAAAGCGCATGCATTATTCACTAAAACCCACACGGCTGAGTAAATCCAAATCTTGTATGGCTTCCCCTGTGCCTTTGGCTACCGCCAATAAAGGCTCATCGCCCACATATACAGGGAGTTTAACCATATCGCTTAAATACTTGTCTAAGCCCTTAATCAAAGCCCCACCGCCGGTAAGCACCACGCCATTTTGCACAATGTCTTTCGCTAAATCCGGCTTCACTTCTTCAAGCACGCTCCTTAAAGCGCTAGAGATTTCCCTCACCTGATCTTTAATGGCTTCAAACACATCATCAGAGCTCAATTCAATCGTGTGCAACAGCCCGCTCACTTGATCCCTCCCTGACACTTCCATGGTAAGAGGCGGATCCAATTTGATCGCGCAACCGATTTCAATTTTAATCTCTTCGCCGGTGCGCTCCCCTATCAATAAGTTGAACTTCTTGCGGATGTATTCCACGATGCTTTGATCCAATTTATCCCCAGCCACTCTAATGCTTTTAGAAATGACTAACCCCCCAAGGCTGATCACGCCAATTTCAGTCGTGCCGCCACCAATATCCACAATCAAACTCCCTTGTGGCTCTTTCACCGGCAAGCCTGCCCCGATCGCGGCTGCCATAGGCTCTTCAATCAAAAAGACTTCTCTAGCCCCAGCGCTTAGAGCGCTCTCTTTAACCGCATTCCTTTCTACGCTTGTCAGCCCATAAGGCACGCACACCATGATGCGCGGGCGGATCCAAGTTTTTCGTTTGTGCGCTTTTTCAATAAAGTAGCGGATCATTTTAGCGGTAATGTCATAATCGGCAATCACGCCATCTTTCATGGGGCGAATCGCTCTGATGCTGTTAGGGGTTTTGCCTAGCATTTCCTTAGCCTCGCTCCCCACTGCCAAAATATCATAAGCTTTAGAATCAAACAACCCCATGCGCACCGCCACAATAGAAGGCTCATTGATAATAATGCCCTGCCCTTTGACCAACACGATCGTGTTAGCCGTGCCTAAATCTATGGCAATATCATGCGAAAACAAACCGATCAATTTGCTAAAAATCATGCCTTTTCTAATCCTTTATTGTTAAATTTATAAGCGTGTCCCTTAAGGAAGAATTTTAGAATGCGTTTTAGCAATGATCAAAGGTTCAGCCTGTTTTAAAACACAATCTTTAGTGATACGCACTTCCGATCCCTTAAGCTTGGGTAAATCAAACATAATATCCAAACAAAAATCTTCAATGATCGCCCTTAAGCCCCTAGCCCCGGTTTTTCTTTCTAATGCGAGTTTAGCGATTTCTTTAATGGCTTCTTCTTCAAAGATCAAATCCACCTCATCCATTTTGAAAAGCTGCTGGTATTGCTTGATGAGAGCGTTTTTAGGTTTTTGTAAAATATCCACCATCGCTTCCAAACTGATGCTATCTAGCGTGCTTAAAACCGGCAAACGGCCGATAAGCTCAGGGATAAGCCCATAAGTAACCAAGTCATGGGTTTGGACTAAATGCAAGATCGCTTCTTGCTCTTTTTTGCTCATTTTTTCTTGAGTGAAACCCAACACATTCTGCGTGGTGCGTTTTTTAATGATTTCAGCTAGCCCGTCAAACGCTCCGGCGCAAATGAATAAAATATCGCTCGTGTCAATTTGAATGAAATTGCCCTCAGGGTGCTTTCTGCCGCCTTTGGGGGGGATATTCACTAAAGAGCCTTCAACGATTTTCAACAACGCTTGCTGAACGCCCTCGCCAGAAACGTCTCTAGTGATGGAGCGGTTTTCTGACAAACGGCTGATTTTATCAATCTCGTCAATAAACACAATGCCTTTTTGGGCTTTTTGGACATTCCAATCGCTCGCTTGCAGCAATCTTGTGAGGATATTTTCCACATCTTCGCCCACATAACCCGCCTCAGTCAAGCTAGTCGCATCGCTAATGGCGATAGGAATATCCAAATGCTTGGCGAGAGTTTGCGCCATTAAAGTCTTGCCTGATCCTGTAGGGCCGATCAATAAAATATTAGACTTGCTCAACTCCACTTCTTCTAAATGCTCTAACTCCACATTGCTGTCTTGGTTGTCTTGTTTCTTGAGTTTTTCTTTAAAAGACAAGCGCTTGTAATGGTTATACACGGCTACGGAAAAAACCTTTTTGGCCTGCTCTTGGCCTATCACATAATTGTCTAAAACCGCCTTAAGCTCTTTAGGGGCTGGAATGCGAGAGAGCAAAAACTCTTCTTCATAGGCGCTAGATTCCATTTTTCTCAATCGGTCTCTTTTGAGCGCTAATAAAGAATCCATTCTGTCGTATTTGTGCAATTCCCCATGCATCACATCTATACAATATTCGCACACGCACACATCTTTATTCAGGTTGCTCGCAAAAATAATGCGGCGTTTTTTGGGATCTCTGGATTCTGGTTTTTTGCAAAAACTGCAATAAAGCGTTTCGTTCATGTTATTCCTCTTGTTTTTCTTCGCTAGAATATTCGCTTGACTTATACGCCACGCCCCTAGAACTCTCTAAAATAAAAGAGCAAATCTCTTTTACAAAAGGGTTATTGGCATGCTCTTCTAATTCTAATTTAGCACTCTCTCTTAAAGAGGGGATAGGGCGAAACAACCTTTTATAAAGAGCATAAATAAAATCAATATCCTTACTCTCTAGTAATTGGCGCATCCGGTGGCGGTTTAACCCCCTAATAAAAGCGCGATTGCCCTCTACGGTGCAATAAGGCGGCACGTCTTTGCCTAAAGCGCTCTTACCGGCTATCATGCAGCCTTTAGCGATACGCACAAACTGATGGATTGCACTAAGACCGCCAATATTGACATAATCGCCTATTTCAATATGCCCTGCTAAAGTTACGCCATTAGCCAAAATACAATGGCTGCCAATCACGCAATCATGAGCGACATGCACATAAGCCATGAGCAGGTTTTTATCCCCAATAAGGGTTTTTTTAATCCCCCCTTCAGTGCCGGGATTTATCATGCAAAATTCACGAATAAGGTTGTCTTCTCCAACAATCAGTTCGCTGTATTCGCCCTTGTATTTTAAATCTTGAGGCTGTGTGCCTAGCACGGCAAAAGGGAAAATTTCGGTGTTTTTCCCGATGAAAGTATGCCCTTGTAAGGTTACATTGTTATGGAGTTTTACGCCTTCATCTAGTTTGACGCCATCTCCAATCACGCAAAATTCCCCAATCTCTACGCCCTTATTAATCTCTGCTTTAGGAGAGATGATGGCTGTTTTTGCAATCTTACTCATTTTTATTCTCTCTCTGCGATCATGGCTTTTAATTCGGCTTCAGCGACCACTTTGCCATCCACTTGAGCCGTGCCGCCCACTTGCCAGATCATGCCCTTATGCTTTAAGACTTCTAAATGGTATTCTAATCTGTCGCCTGGGGTTACGGGAATGCGGAATTTAACCTTATCAATCGTCATGAAATACACGATTTTTGTTTTGGCTATTTCAGGGTCAAACCCCCACATGCTAGTGAAGGCTAAAAACCCTCCGCTTTGCGCCATGCCCTCTACGATCAAAACGCCCGGGAAAATGGGCTTATTAGGGAAATGCCCGTTAAACACGTCTTCATTAAAAGTGATATTCTTATAAGCGACAATTTTTTGATTGGCTTGTAACTCTATAATTCTATCCACTAAGAGCATGGGATAGCGGTGAGGTAAAATCTGTAAGATATGCTCTATAAAAAATTGAGATTGTAAGTTTTGATGGCTTTGTTCCATAAAATAAACTCCTTGTTTTGGATTCAATTAAAGCGCTATTTTTAGCGTTGGTTATTCTAAAAAATAACCGCTATTATACCATAAGAAAACCGCTCGCTTGTATTTGCAAAAACACCGATGCATTGCGCCATTAAGTTTAAAGAAACGCTTTATTCAAACACCGCTCATGCATCACTCATGCACCGCTCATGCATCATTCATGCGTGTGGCTTAGAATATTCTCTCTTAAATGGTAGTGTGGGTATTTGTTAGAATCCAAAACCACTTGCCCCATGAACTGCTTGTCCAAATTGAAAATTAAAGGGGCTAAATAATTCACGGTGGAAAGCTCAATGGGGGTTTGAACGACCATGATATTAGCGACCAGAACGCTCTTTGCTCCCTCTAATTCTAAAAGGATTTTTAAGGGAGTAGGCACTTCAAATTCGTATTTTCTTAAAGCAAAGGGATTAACCAGCGTGAAAGACACGACAGAATTGTCTTCTGCGCTATTCAAACGCAAAAAGATTTCATCAACCTTTTGCAAACGTATTTTATGAATGGTTTCAAACCCTAATATAGGCGCTTTCACATCAAAAATCATAGGCGATTGCATTCCCTTTAAAAAAGCACAAAATCTTCTCCTTAAAGAATAAAAGACCGCCTTAAAACCAGCGCTCAATGATTTCTAAACTAAACTCTGTATTATATCAAACAATTTTGGTAAAATCAATTTTTGCTAGTTTTGGGTATAATCCCAATAATTTAATCATGATGGAAGTTTAACGGAACAATTATAAAAAATAATAAGGCGTAAGAAATGAGCAAGATAAAACCACAAATCAAGAAAAATAATTCCGGCAAATCTCATTACAGCACTGGGTGGAATGTTTTTGGTGCGGTTAGGCTTGATTTGGAGAAATGGTGCTGACATTATTCGGTGGGAATAAGAAAGATAAGAAAAAATGAGTTATTCAAAAATTTAATTTTATAAGACAGGTGGCATGCGTTTAAAACATTTTAAAACTTTCCTTTTTATCGCAATGGCGATTATTGTGATAGGCACCGGTTGCGCGAACAAAAAGAAAAAAAAAGATGAATACAACAAACCGGCGATTTTTTGGTATCAAGGGATTTTAAGAGAAATCCTTTTTGCTAATTTAGAAACAGCGGACAATTATTATTCTTCTTTACAGAGCGAACACATCAATTCCCCCCTTGTCCCAGAGGCGATGCTGGCTTTAGGGCAAGCGCACATGAAAAAGAAAGAGTATGTTTTAGCGTCTTTTTACTTTGATGAATACATCAAGCGCTTTGGGACTAAGGACAATGTGGATTATTTGACCTTTTTGAAACTGCAATCGCATTATTACGCTTTCAAAAACCATTCTAAAGACCAGGAATTTATTTCTAATTCTATTGTGAGTTTAGGCGAATTTATAGAAAAATACCCTAACAGCCGTTACCGCCCTTATGTAGAATACATGCAAATCAAATTCATTTTAGGGCAAAATGAGCTCAATCGCGCGATCGCGAATGTTTATAAAAAACGCCACAAGCCCGAGGGCGTGAAACGCTATTTAGAAAGGATAGATGAGACTTTAGAAAAAGAGACTAAACCCAAACCATCGCACATGCCTTGGTATGTGTTAATTTTTGATTGGTAGGATATTTCAAAACCATACAAATTTATAACAGAGAGATGAAAAATGACTGAAGATTTTCCTAAAATTCTGCCTTTATTGGTAGAAGAAGACACCTTTTTATACCCCTTTATGATAGCCCCTATTTTTTTGCAAAATAACGCGAGCATTAAGGCGGTGGCTTACGCTAAAAACAACAAATCATTGGTCTTTATTGCATGCCAAAAAGACAAATTGAACGATAATGAAGCCCCTTATTATGATGTGGGGGTGATAGGCTCGGTGATGCGTGAAGCCAACATGCCTAATGGGCGCGTGAAATTGCTCTTTAATGGCATCGCTAAGGGGCGTATTTTAGAGCCTGCCAAAGAAAACGAGCAAGGCTTTTTAGAAGCTCAAATAAGCCCTATTGAATATTTAGAATACGATAAAGAAAACATTCAAGCGATCGTGGAAGTGTTAAAAGAAAAGGTGATCACTCTAGCCAATGTCAGCTCACTCTTCCCCCCGGATTTGATCAAGGCTTTAGAAGACAATGACGATCCTAACCGCATCGCTGATTTAATCGCAGCGGCCTTGCATTTGAAAAAAGATCAAGCGTATTCTCTTTTTGCCAACAACAACACCGAACAGCGCTTGTTGGATTTGATTGATATTGTGATAGAAGAGACTAAAACCCAAAAACTCCAAAAAGAAATCAAATCCAAAGTCCATCAAAAAATGGAGCAAACCAATAAGGAATATTTCTTAAAAGAGCAGCTCAAACAAATCCAAAAAGAACTTGGCACAGACAAACAGCGAGATGAAGATTTAAACCAATACTACCAAAAACTAGAAAGCATCAAGCCTTTTTTAAAAGAAGAAGCGTTTAAGGAAATCAAAAAGCAAATTGACCGATTAAGCCGAACCCATGCGGATAGTTCAGATAGCGCGACTTTACAAAATTACATTGAAACCATGTTAGATGTGCCTTTTGGGCAATATGAAAAAAAAGCGCTTGACATTAAGCATGTCAAAGAGCAACTAGATAACGATCATTATTCCTTAAAAAGGCCTAAAGAGCGTATTGTAGAATACTTTGCCACCATGCAGCTTTTAGAAATGCGCCACAAGAAAAAACCAGAAAAAAAAGACAAAGCTAAAGGCACGATTTTATGCTTTTATGGGCCTCCTGGCGTGGGTAAAACGAGCCTAGCTAATTCCATCGCTAAAGCGATAGAACGCCCTTTAGTTCGGATCGCTTTAGGGGGATTAGAAGATGTGAATGAATTAAGAGGGCACAGACGCACTTACATAGGCTCCATGCCCGGGCGTATTGTCCAAGGGCTTATTGAAGCTAAAAAGATGAATCCGGTCATGGTTTTAGATGAAATTGATAAGGTGGATAGGAGCGTTAGGGGCGATCCAGCGAGTGCTTTATTAGAAATTTTAGACCCTGAGCAAAATATCGCTTTTAGGGATCATTACGCGAATTTCAGCATTGATTTGTCGCAAGTGATTTTTATCGCTACCGCTAATAATATTGACAGAATCCCGGCTCCTTTAAGAGACAGAATGGAATTTATCAGCGTGTCCAGCTACACGCCTAGCGAAAAAGAAGAGATCGCTAAAAACTACCTCATCCCCCAAGAATTAGAAAAGCACGCCTTAAAGCCTAGCGAAGTGGATATTAGCCATGAGTGTTTGAAACTCATTATTGAAAAATACACCAGAGAGGCGGGCGTTAGGGATTTACGAAGACAAATCGCAACGATTATGCGTAAAGTGGCTTTAAAATACCTAGAAGATAACCCGCACAAAAAAGGGCGGACCAAAAAAAGCGAGGATAAAAAAGGCGAAAATCAAAAAGGCGAGAGTAAAGATTTCTGCGTCTCTATCACGCCTGATAACCTTAAAGAGTATTTAGAACGCATGGTGTTTGAAATTGACCCCATAGATGAAGAAAATAAAATCGGTATCGTCAATGGTTTGGCATGGACTCCAGTGGGCGGTGATGTGCTTAAAATTGAAGCGGTTAAGATCAGGGGCAAGGGGGAATTGAAACTCACCGGGAGCTTAGGCGATGTGATGAAAGAATCCGCCATTATTGCCTTTTCTGTTGTCAAAGTCTTATTGGATAACGAAACCTTAAAAGCGCCTAAAATCCCTAGCGAAACCGATGCAGAGAATAAGAAAAAGAAAAAAGCGCTGAAAGTTTATAACGCTTATGATTTGCACTTGCATGTCCCTGAGGGGGCTACGCCTAAAGACGGTCCGAGCGCTGGGATCGCTATGGCGAGCGTGATGGCGAGCATTTTGTGCGACAGGGCTATAAGAAGCGAAGTGGCAATGACGGGCGAATTGACTTTGAGCGGGGAAGTTTTACCCATAGGAGGGTTGAAAGAAAAATTGATCGCCGCTTTTAAAGCCGGCATTAAAACCGCTCTCATCCCTGTCAAAAATTACGAAAGGGATTTAGACGAGATCCCTGCTGAAGTGCGAGAGAATTTAAACATCGTTGCGGTGAAAAACATCGCTGAAGTGTTAGAAAAAACCTTACTTTAGAAGTTGGCATGAAAGCAAGCATTATTGGTTTAGGGCTTATGGGGGGCAGTTTAGGGCTAGCCTTACAAGAATGGGGGCGTTTTAAAAGCGTTATAGGCTATGATCACAACGCTTTGCATGCTAAATTGGCTTTGACTTTGGGGCTTGTAGATGAGTGCGTGGAATTTGAAAAGATTTTAGAATGCGATGTGATCTTTTTAGCCATTCCGGTTGAGGGCATCATTGGGTGTTTGAAAAAAATGACCTCTATCAAAAAAAGTGCAACGATTATTGATTTAGGGGGGGCAAAAGCTAAAATCATTCACAATATCCCTAAAAGCATCCGTCAAAATTTCATCGCCGCGCACCCCATGTGCGGGACAGAGTTTTATGGCCCTAAAGCGAGCGTTAAGGGGTTGTATGAAAACGCCCTTGTGATATTGTGCGATTTAGAAGATTCAGGGACCAAGCAAGTAGAGCTCGCTAAAGAAATCTTTTTAGGCATTAAAGCGCGCTTGATTAAAATGAAATCTAGCGAGCATGACACCCATGTGGCTTATATCAGCCATTTACCCCATGTTTTGAGCTACGCTCTAGCCAATAGCGTTTTAAAGCAAAACGACCCAGAGATGATTCTATCCTTAGCGGGTGGGGGTTTTAGGGACATGAGCCGTTTGTCTAAAAGCTCGCCTTTAATGTGGAAAGATATTTTCAAACAAAACCGAGACAATGTCTTAGAAGCGATTGAAAAATGCGAAAAAGAAATCGCGCAAGCTAAGGCTTGGATAGAAAATAACGATTATGAAAGCCTTGCAGAATGGATGGCGCAAGCGAACAAGCTCCAGGAGTTCATGTAAAATAATTTAAAATTTTGTATATTGTTGTTTTTAGGGGTGCATGGATAGATAGCATGGATTGATCCAGCAAACCAGCAAGCAACTACAAGAAATTATCTTAAACCTAGATTTATTGTTGTGTTTGCCATAATTGTAATAATCATTTCATCTCATTCTTCCAACGCCTATAAAACCCTTATCGCTTCCAACAAAAAAACCAATTTTAGCCATTTAGGGATTTGATTTCTCAAACCTTTTTATCCACAATACCGGTGTTTTACGGGCATTTTAAGGGCGGTTTCAATACTTCTTAGCGTTGTTAAGATACTTAGGCAATTCGTTCAACTCAGTGTTTTTATTGTTCTTAAAAACCACTTGCTTTTCAACCCGCTCATATTCTTTACAATCTCTTCTCATTTCTTGTAAGGGATAGTTTTGGTTGTCATTAGGGATGTAAAAGCATTCGCTTTTAGCGTTTTCATAGCTGTCCGTTAGGCTTGTATCATAGTGGTACCAAAATCCGCTAGGGATAGCGATATTTTTAGAGCTAAAAGTCCTATAACCTTGTTTGATGATGGTGAGTTCTTCGACTAAAACTTGATGGTATTTCTTGGCCAAATTACGGCCCTCTTTTTCCACCAACAAAACAGAATGCCTATTGGTGTTTTTGGCTTCAGGGGTGATATTAGTCATTCTGTAAGTCTCTCTTAAAGGGTTAGAGGCAAAATCAAAAGAAGCGTCATTCGCCACAAAATGCCCCCTATCAAAACCGCTTCTGGTGTAATCTTGTGTCGTGGCTTGTTGGTATTTGGCTAATCGTGTGTCCGTTTTAAACTCATAGCGTTTTTCAATATTATTTTTATCCACTAAATCCCCAAACAACACGCTCACGCCATAAATAGGGTTTTTTAACTCGCTAGAATAACACACCGAATAAAAGTTATTTTTCAAGACTTTACAATCAATGCCAGTGAGCATGCCCTTAGCGTTATAAGCGGTATTGCGATTTTTAGTGGGGTTAGCGCTATTGGCTTGATTCTTGATTTCATTAAGCTTTTTAGCGGTGTAGCTGTTAATAGCCTTAGTGAAATTATCCAGCATGTCCGCTTGGAGCCAACTCATAGCGATCAGGCTAAAACAGATCCAGTTTTTAAAGGTTTTCATGTTTTGCTCCTTGTTGATTGGCTTGAATACTACAACAATATTTTTAATCGTTTGTTTTTAATGATCTTTTTTATTTTATAGCGAGTTTATAGCGAGCGGATGCTTACTGCTAGCGGATTAGTTATCCTTATGTCAAACAAAGCTAAAAATTTTTTAGCCCAAGTGTTTTAAATTCCTCTAGCTTTTAAACCACATTGTTTATTCTATATTGTTTATTTTTACCCACTAAATAGGCGTAGCGTTTTGATGCGTTAAGTGGTTCGCATTGAACGATCAAACTTAAGAATAAAAAATTTCATTGTATTTTTTAGTGCTATCATCTATCTCCCATGCGTCTTCGTCAATATCACCCAAGTTCAAATAGTCTTCATTAGAGTCTAAAAGTTGGCAACAAATCCTTTTTTGCTCGTTTAAATCTAAATTGTGGAACTCTTCGCTATGGATTTCATCAATCTTACAATCGGCGCGTTTTAAAAAACGCTCGCTAAGAGCGTTAAAGATTTTTAGGCATTCGCTCTTACTTTTAGCGTTAAGGATTTGTCTTTTAATTTCTAAATTCACTTCTTTCAATTCAGCATAGACAAAACTCCCGCCCCCTTTAAAACCGCATTTTTTAGAAATGCCCCCTTGCTCGCCCTCTATGACTTTTTTTAACCTTTCTTTAGTGATCGTTTCTATATAGTCCATTTGCTCGATTCCAATGTAGCGGCGTTTCATTTTGTGCGCCACTGCGCAAGTCGTCCCGCTCCCGGCAAAAAAATCTAACACGAGATCGTTTTCTTTTGTGGAAATTTCTAAAATTCTTGAAATTAGGGCTTCGGGTTTTTTACCGGCTCTAAAACTAGCATCTCCCTCTAAGCGACAATTACCAAAACTTCCCGACAAATCAATAAAATTTTCTATCGGCTTATATTTTATAGATTTTCCTTCTTTCATTTCTTTTAATCGCACTAGAGGTATCCCTGAGTAAAATTTTCCTTGCTTAGCTCCTATTTTTTTTGGTCCAGTAAAAAACCGATAACCTAGCCCATCTTCTCCAATACCATGCACTTTATATAATACTTTTAACCCATCCTCTTCAACTCGTGAAGATAGATATTCATCAAAAAATTTACCAGAAGCATTGCCGGTTAGCACCGTTCCGCTTGCCCAAGTTTCTTTTAATAAATTTTCATTGGGTAATTCTTTAGTTATTTGATAATTTTGTTCTGTAAAAATTTCTACTATTCTTCCTTTTAACTCAATTGTTTTAATGGGTGTTTTTGTGTCTATTTTCCAAACAAAGTTTTCAATAGAATAATTTTCTTTATCTTTATTTGGAATAAAATTAGTATTCTTTTTGTAGCAAAATATTTGTTCTATCAGTTTTTGATAATTATTTTTTTCTGCAAGTGTTTTATCACCATATCGCACTTGAATAAAATAATTGACTTCAAAATTCTCTCTCCCAAAAATCTCATCCATTAACACTTTTAAGTAAGCCTGTTCGTTGTCATCGCATTGCACAAAAATCACGCCATCATCGCTTAAAAATTCCCTAGCCGCTTCAAGCCTGTTTTTCATAAACACTAGCCAAGAGCTGTGGTTGAAATTATCGTTGTAATTAAAGCTGTCATTACCGGTATTATAAGGGGGGTCAATGTAGATGCATTTCACTTGTTTAGCGAATTTCTTTTTTAAAGAATGAAGAGCGATCAAGTTATTCCCTTTGATAAGGTAGTTTGTGCTTTTATCTTTTAAAGCGCTTTCTAAATCGCCTTCTCCATGCATTTCAAAATTACACAACGCTTTTTGTTTAAAAAGCGTGTCAATTTCTTTTTTATGCAGTATCTCATGGTAAAAACACTCGTTAGTTTTGGCACTGTTATCTTTAGCGCTGCCCAGTAAAACATTGTCTTTAAAAGGGAAATTCAAAACGACTAGTTCGCTGGATTTGATAGGACGATCTTTAGGATGCCCTTGTGAATATAAGCCTATTTTATTTTCAAATCGTGTGAAAGAGTTTTCTATTTCTTTGGTTAAACATTCTAATAACGCTTCTTGATTGAATACAAGCGAATTGGCGATCGTTTTAAAAAAAGCGTTTTTGTAGTCGTTAGCGTTTTTGTTTTCAAGCATGAAGGTTAAAAGCTTTTCATCAGCTGTTAGGATTAAAGTTTCTAAGCGTTCTTTAGTGAAATGATTAATTAAAATATCTACTAGGGTTTTGAGTGGGTTTTTTAACATTTGTGGTCCTCAAAAATTTGATCGAAAGCTTCAACAAATTCTGCGTTTAGCCTTCTGTTGTTGTTTGTGAAAGTGAAAAACGGCAAGCCTTTTAAATGGAGTTTTTTGTTATGGCTTTTAAGTGCAGCGTTTTCTAGCGTTTCTAAAAATTCTTTTTTCCAAGCGTTAGAAGGCTCTAAATGTTCGCCTTTAGCTTCCATATAACAAGTGAAGCCTAAAAATTCATCGCTATGCGTTTGGGCAAAAAGGATAAAATCCGGCTCAAAACCTTGTGCGTAATAGGGGCTGTTTTCTATATTGCAAAAAACTTTTAATTCAGCGAAATGATCGTTCCTTAAAACGCACCATTCTTTGAATTTCTTGTCTAAAACCTCTTTATTTTTATTGATAAAATCTAAAAAATCCCTTTCTAAATCGCTGTCTAGTTTTCGCATGTCCTTAAAAAGCAGCCATTCATAAGAGGGAATGTCTTTTTCCCATTCGCTAGCGCTAAGGCTTTTATTATGCGTTTCAAATTCTTTCAATTCTAACGCGCTCACCTCGTATTTATCTTGCTCTTTTAAAAGCGTGTCTTTTAAGTTTCCAATGATATAAACAGCGAGTTTTAAAAGGATTTCGTTGTTATCAAACTTTTGGCTTTTATGGAAGTTTGTTTTTAATAAAGAAACATACCGCTCTATAAATTCCACTTTATTGTTAAAGGCATGTTTTTTAAAGGCTTTTTTAAGCGTTTTGAAATCCAGGTTTTTTAAATTAAGGGCTTTTAGAAAATAGTTTATAGGGATTTCACCTAAGGTATGGGGTATATAATAAGTTCTATCGCCTTTATTTTCTTCTTTAAAATCCACTTTCTTTTCACGCACATCAAAAGCAAATAAGGGGACATGCAAACTTTTGAGTGTGGCTTCAACAGGGTCTGTATAGTCTTTATTGAATAGGTTTTTATTTTTGTCTTTTGTGTTGCTCGCATAGTAGCATTTGAAATGCTTGGTGGGTGTTAAAGGGATGGTCTGTTTTTCATTTACAAATCCTAATCCTAAATCTTGTAACTCGTTGTTTAATTTAGCGATAAACTCGCTGTCATAAACGGCATGGTAGTCTAACCTTTCTAGCGTGCTTAAGGGGTTGGAAAAATCAAACTTGCGTTGGTAAAACTCTATTTGGCTTGGTTTTAAATCGTTATAGCTAAAGGGGTAGTATCTCGCTCCTCGCCCTATGAGCTGGGCGTCTTTAATGGTGTCTTTTTGGCTCGCTTTATTTTTAAGCCTGACAATGTCAAACAAATTCAACACATCCCAACCTTCATTGAGCTTATCCACGCTAAAAACCACTCTTTTAGGGTTGTCTCTGTCTTCTAGGGAGTTCAATAAAAGCATGCCCTTTTCTAATTCTTTTTCGTTATTGGTGTTAATCTGGGTGCTTTTTTTGAATTTCGTTTGCAAGAATGCGGTAAGGTTAGGGGTGTAATGTTGCTTGTCAAAAAAGTTTTTAGCGTCTTTAAAAAAAGCGTTGCGGCTGTAATTGAAAAAATTTTCTAAATCTAAGGGGCTTAAATTTTCTAAAAAGGCGTTGAAGCGCTCTTGATTTTTTTTGCTGTCTTCAATCCTCTCGCTTTTAAACAAAATGCATGGTTTAAAGTTTTCAATATTATGGTGTTGGGCTAATAATTCTTTATACAAACTTGAAACGCATGCCCCTAAAAAGCGCGTTTCTAATGCTTTATTTTCATAAGAAAGGGAGTAGATGTTTTTGCAAAATTTATCCTCGCTAAATTCTTTTAAGGTGTAAGTTGCCACCTTTAAGTTTTTATATTTTTCTTCAACGCTTTTTTCTTTAGGGATAGTGGCGCTAAATTCCAGCAATAAGTTGTCTTTATTTTGTTCTAGGGCTAATTTCACCACGCTTTCCCAGTTGCGTTTTTCACTAGCCTCACTATCATTTAATTTCTTTTTAGTCTCTGTATTTAAATGGTGCGCTTCATCCGCTAAAAAAACCAATTTTTGATCTTTTAAATCCTCTAGGGTGATAGCGTTTTCTTTAGCTTTAGTGAATAAGGAAAACAAGCCTTGAATGGTGCTGAAATAAATGTTGATAGCGTTGCTGTGGCTCTCGTTTAAATTATTGATACTTTTAATTTCTGTGTTTTTGTCATTGATATTGATATTTTCACTAAAAAGGTATTTTGATGAGGCGCTGTCTGTAAAATTCAGTTTCGTTTTTTCTAAAATGCTGGTGCTATTCACAAAAAAGATAAAGTTTTGATAGCCTTGCTTGCAGCATTCTAAAATCAAACCCGCCATCACTAAGGTTTTACCGCTACCGGTGGCCATTTCAAACATGAAATGCTTTTGAGTTGGGTTGGATTGTCGTTTTTCTAAATAATGGTGTATCGCTTTTTTTTGGTAATCTCTAAGCTCTTTCTTTAAATTACTGGTGATGTGGGTGGGTAGATCTATTTCTTTATTATTGGGCGCGTTATTTAACGCATGATTTTTTATCGCTGATTGGGGGGGGGGGGGGGTAATTTTGTGAAAATAATTTTCTCATGAATCCGGTGAGTGAAAAAGGGGGAAATTTATGAGTAAAATTTGTGAATTAAAATTAAAAGGGGAACGAGAACAAAAAATAAAAAATAAAACAAAGTTAAAGTTTGAATTTAAAATAGAAAAAAAATTTAAAAATCATAAATAATCATTAGTT
>NZ_PHLZ01000012.1:0-49426 GCF_002832345.1 Helicobacter pylori | reverse complement strand
GGGTGGGGGGTGTTGGGGGTTTTTGAGGGCCAGCTAGCGTGGGTTTAGGAGCACCTGGGTTGTTTTTATTGGGATCTTGTGAATGGCCTCTTTTTAAAACCAATAAATTTTCAGGATTTAATTTAACGAGCTTGGGTTTTGAAGGGAAAAAATCTTCTCTGTGTTCAAATAAAAAATAAATCAACCAGTGTAACAATACAGACAGAATGAGAGAAAAGAAAAAATTCCTGTTAGAATGATCCACAGGGTCAAAATTTTTCCCTAACTTAGCAGGTTGTAGTTTAGAATTTTCCGTCATATAAATTTCCTAATTTTGAATTCTTTATATTATTTTCAGCTTCTTTAATCAGTTCTTCTTTAGATGTTTTTGGGCTTATTTTGTCTAAAAGCAGGCCGTATTTGTCGCTTAATAAAACCAAGTAACGCTCCTTATTGGTTTCTATGGAAATGATTTTATGGTTCGCATCAACACGACCCAAAACACTAACTTCTAACTTAAAATCTTTTGCAGAAAAAGACCCTTGTGTAGGAACAATTTTTTTTTTGATTATATACAATATTAAGAGTAAGGCAACAATAACCGCTAACCCCTTGTAAGCATGGCTTAAATCCAGTGGGGGTTTTAACTCTAGAGCGTTTAAGGGGCTTTGGGGTTGCTCGTTGGTGTCTTTTTGTGTAAGGTTAGTTTGCTGAGATTTTTCTTTCAGGTTAGGCGGTGGGGCTAAATGAAAACCTCTAGGTAAAAAGAGAAAGCGGATGCGTTTTTTATCCTTGCTGTTTGAAGCTTGGATTTCTAATTCTGTTGTGGCTTTTTTAGACAAGAGGTAGATGTCATTTTGGTAGGAAAACATTTCTAATGCATTTAAAGAGGCTTCTTTAAAATCCATCATTTTTTTAGAATCCAGTTTAGCGTTTTTTAAAACGATCACCTTTTGCCCTTCAACTTCCATGATTTTAGGCGTTTTGTTAAAAGGCGTTTCAAAAGTGAGCGTGGTTTGCACGGCTTTTATAGGTGGGGTTGTTAGAGCGTTTGAATCAGGTTGGATTTCTTTTAGTGCATTTTGCCAATGCACCAATTTAATGGGGGCATCATCATTTAAAGGTATTTTTTCTTCAGCCAGTAACATCAAAGCAGCACTCAATAACAAGAACAACAATCTCATGAATTTTTAGCGAGATAATACACAATGGCGTTAGAATCTAGGATTTCATTCAAACGAATGGCTAAATTCCTTTCAAAAACCATCACCTCACCCTTACCAATAACCCGCCCATTCACAAAAGTATCCACGCTTTCTCCGGCGGGTTTTTGCAAATCAATCACAGAGCCTTTTTCAAAACGCAAGATTTGTAATAAAGGGATTTGCGTAGAGCCAAGTTCGGCGCTAAAAACAATCTCCATGTCTAAAAGGTTTTTATAATCGCAAATGAGTTCTTCTAAATAAGTGGAAAGCTCTAGTTCTCTTTCCTTGCTAGCTTTTTCTTTCTCTTTTTCGGCTATTTTTAACTTATTAGCTTCTGTTTCTGACATAAAACTCTACTCTTTCAAGAATGATTTGACTTTGATTATAAAATCTTAATTTTACTATAAATTTTATAACAAATAAAGCCACTACGCTTTAAAGCTAGCTTTAGAAACGCAAAATTCCTTTAAAAAACACGCGCCGCATAAGGGGTTTTTAGCCTTGCAGGTGTAGCGGCCAAACAAGATTAAGGCATGGTGGAGTTTGGATAGGTTGTCTTTAAAAAGATCGCTGAGTTCTTCTTCGGTTTTAATGGGATCTTTAGCGTTGCTTAAGCCTAAGCGGTGTGTTGCGCGGAACACATGGGTATCTACGGCTATATAATTTGCATCAAAACACACTGAAAGCACCACATTAGCGGTTTTTTGCCCCACGCCATCTAGACTCATCAATTCTTTTTGCGTAGAGGGGATAACGCCCTTAAAATCCCTAACCACTTTTTGCGCCATACTGATTAAATGCTTGCTTTTATTGTTGAAATACGAAACGGATTTAATAATCTCTTTAACCTCTTCTAAAGAAGCGAGGGCTAAATCGTTCACGCTCGGGTATTTTTCAAATAGCTTGGGCGTTATTTGATTCACTCTAGCGTCCGTGCATTGAGCGCTTAAAATGGTCGCCACCAGCAATTCATAGGGGTTTTTATGGTGCAATTCGGTGGTTTGGTTGGGGTAATGTTTTAAGAGCAACTCTTTGATTTGTTGGGCTTTTTGGTGAGTTTTAGCGCGTTTTAAACCCATTTTCACACGCTTTCTTTGATGACAAGGTATTGCGCTTCATGGGATCTTAAAGCCACTTGAATGCGGTTGATTTTAACCGAAAGCGTGGCTTTTTTCATGGAATAATGCAAAAGAATGCATTGAACCCCTTCATGGATACCAAAAGAGAGAAAGCGTTTTTTAAGGGCTTCATCGCAGTTAGCGATTTCTACGATTTCATAAACTTTGTCTTTAATGGCTTCATTGAGCGTCATTTTACTTCCTTTTTGAATCAATGTTTTTTTTGACTTCATCCACGATGATGTCAATAGGTGTGAAAATACGGCGCAAGATTTTAAAAGGTGCTTGGATAATATCTGATGCTAAAGTTACTTGAGTTTTAGGTTTATCCAGCGTGCCTTTGACATTCACGTTAGTGGTGATTTTACCTCCTTTTCCTAAGACAAGATAACCCACAATAGGGATTTTATTTAAGACATTACTCAAAGCCTTGATAGTGGAAACTTCTAAATTCAAATCCAATTTGTTTTTGTCTAATTCAATAATCCCATTGCCAGCAATATCAAGCGTTTTGCCGATAAGATCAATTTTTTCTAACCCTAAATATTCTTTAGTGATTCCAAAAACAACAGACCCCTTTTTGATTTGATAGCCATTAGCCCCTAAATGAGGGTTCCTAAAGACAATGAGAGAGGGAATGGTGTTGATGAGATTGATCATGTTTTGCATGAGGGCGAAA
This sequence comes from Helicobacter pylori, assembly GCF_002832345.1. Classification (GTDB taxonomy): domain Bacteria; phylum Campylobacterota; class Campylobacteria; order Campylobacterales; family Helicobacteraceae; genus Helicobacter; species Helicobacter pylori_CP. The sequence continues at coordinate 46,445 of NZ_PHLZ01000012.1, read as the reverse complement.
TTCTTTAAGCTTGTGTTTTGGAATTTCAATTCGCCGTTGAAAACCTGATCTTCAAGAGCCCCAATAAGCGTGAATAAGCCCCCTTCTACGAAATCTTTTTGGAGGATGGTATTGATATAATCCCCGCTAAAATTATGAGCCTTAAGATACAAAGCCCCATGCACTAAATCCGCCATGATCATGGCGTTTTTATAATTGCCATCAATTTTCACTCTGTCATCTTGAGCGACAATATCAAGATTTTCTAAAGGAAAAGGCATTTTTTTATAGATTAACACGACATCTTTAGCATGGATGCGTGTAGAGATAGGGATAATTTTGTGGGCTTTTTCATAGCGTTGCTTGGCGCTAATGAAAATATCTTCATCTTGGATTTCTTTAGAGCTAGGCTTTTCTTTTCGTTCTTTGGAGAATAATCCCGCAATCGCTGGCATCTTACTATCTAAAAAATCATCAATACTCAAATCAATGTTATTAAGGGTAATATCCTTTTGATCCCCCTTAACTTTTATAGATATGCTTTTGCTTGGAGTATAGACAGAAATTTCATCTTTATTAATAGATCCAAATAAAGAGAGGGAATTAAACTGCTTGCCGTTGCTATGATAGATGGGTAAAGTGATTTTCAAGTCCTTAGCAAAAAAATCAATATTGATAAAATCGCTCGTAGAAACTTCTAAAGAGCCATCTTCTAAGGCGAAATATTTCATAATAGGGGAATAGGGCTTGATTTTTTTCAAATCTTTGATTCTAAAAACATAGGCGTTATCTTTAAATTCGCCCTCTAATAAAAGTTGTGGCACGCTCCATTGCATGTGGTTGGGGTTAGAAAAATCAAAATTCAAAGAAAGGTTTTTAAGAGTGTCTCCTGTAGCGTAAAAAACATCTTTAGTGAATTTATCTTCACTTTGGGCTTTAATGGTGTCTATGATTTTTCTTCTAAACACCTCTGAGTTTTCACCCTCTTGAATAACAGAATGCAAGCTTTTTAAATCCAAAGAAAATTTAGTAGGCTGTGGGTTATCTTGGTCGTTATTCAAGCCATAAGAACGCATGTTGATATTATTGTTAGTGTTGAATCGTACTTTATGGACTAAAGAATCTAAAGAAAGGGTTTTTTTATTCAAATCTAAAGCGATTTTAGCGTCTAAATCCAGCATGTTTTCATAGCGGGTGTGGGTAGTTTCTATGTAAATGTATTGGTATTCTTGGGTAATATCTAAGCTTATATTAGCGTTTTGCGTATAAAGGGGGATATTATAGAGCGAGAGAGTGCCTTCTTGCAAATTAACGCTGCCTTGAACGCTAAATAAGGGGGCGGTGTTTTTCAAAAATTGTAAGGTGAGTTTCAAATCTGCACTAGATGGCATGCTGATTTTATCCAAAGGTAAAACGACTTTATAAGCACTCAATAAATCCTTAATGCTATCGCCATAATAATTAGGGGTCGTTTTTAAAAAAATCTCCAACTTAGGGGCTTCTAACAAATTGGAAAAAGTGGCGTAAGAGCCGGTTAATTCCATGGTTTCATAAGTGATTTTTTGGGGTTGTATGAGGAGCTGTTTGTTTTTGAAAACTAATTCGGTTTTATCCATTTTAATGGGCGATAAGCCATCATTGAAAACGACTGAAGGTTTAATCAAAGTGGCTTTGGCTACAGAATTTTCTAAAAGCGATGGGACAAACTCGCTGGGAGTGAAATTGGCTTTAATTAAAGCGTTATCAATCTTAAAGCTAGCAAATTGGATCTTGTCAAAAATCCATGTTTTTAAATTTTTTTGCGATTGACGTTGGAAAAGAGGCTTTAAAAACGCCAAGCTTTTCATTGGAGAAGTGTTAATTTTTAATTCTATGGTTTTTAAATCGGTTAGCCCTTGCAAATAAATTGCAGCGCTGGGTTCAATTAAAGGCTTGACAATCAAATTGAACGCCATTTTCCTAGCTTTAGGTGAATAGTGGGCGTTGCCATCTACTTGGACTTTAATGTCTTTAAAAAGCAAATTGATGATCTTAAGCTTGATGTTTTTATCGTCTTCTAGGGAAAATTCCCCTTTGACTCCTGGAAATTCCAACTCGTATTTATTCCCATCAAAAAAGATATTGGCTTTATTTTTATCGTCTAAAATGATTTCTTTGACTTTAAGCTTTTCAAAATAAGACACCGCCCAAATGCCATAACGGATATTTTTAATCAAATCAGAAACTTCTAAATGCTTTTTAGTGGGTTTTTGATGGAAGAAAGAAGAGAGATCAATGCGTTCAATTTCTAAAGAAAGCTTGTTGTTAAGTTTTAAGTATAATTCAGAAATGCCAAGCTTCCCGATTTTTAAATTTTGTATGTGAATGCCGTTTGAAAGGGTTTTGTGAATGACGACTAAAAGAGTGAATACTGCCACAAACAAGATAATGACATTAAATACTTTCTTGGATACATGTTTTCTTTTATTCATTAGTATTCTTTTTTATTTAAGTATACCAATTTATCCTAACAAAGTGGTGGTTGTCCCGCAAGGTTCGCTCAAAAAAGTGTTTTTTTCTTTAAAAGAGCAAGGCGTGGATATTAACGCTTTAGATTTGCTTTTTTTACGCCTGATGGGCATGCCCAAAAAAGGTTATATTGATATGGGCGATGGGGCTTTAAGGAGGGGGGATTTTTTAGTCCGTTTGATTAAAGCGAAAGCGGCGCAAAAAAGCGCGACTTTAATCCCTGGAGAAACCCGCTATTTTTTCACGCAAATTTTGAGCGAGACTTACCAACTAGAAACAAGCGATCTCAATGAAGCTTATGAAAGCATCGCTCCACGATTGGATGGCGCTGTGATAGAAGATGGGGTGATATGGCCAGACACTTATCATTTGCCTTTAGGGGAGGACGCTTTTAAAATCATGCAAACTTTAATCAGTCAATCTCTCAAAAAACACGAAGCTTTAAGCAAACAATGGCTTGGATACTACCATAAAGAAGAGTGGTTTGAAAAAATCATTCTCGCTTCCATTGTGCAAAAAGAAGCCGCTAATACTGAAGAAATGCCCTTGATTGCGAGCGTGATTTTTAACCGCTTGAAAAAAGGCATGCCTTTGCAAATGGATGGGGCTTTGAATTATCAGGAATTTTCACACGCTAAAGTAACCAAAGAACGCATTAAAACCGATAACACCCCCTATAACACCTATAAATTTAAGGGCTTGCCTAAAAATCCTGTAGGGAGCGTGAGCCTAGAAGCAATCAAAGCCGTGGTTTTCCCTAAAAAAACGGATTTCTTGTATTTTGTGAAAATGCCGGATAAAAAACATGCTTTCAGCGCGACTTATAAGGAGCATTTAAAAAACATTAATCTTTCTAATAATCATTTTTAAAATTAAGGTTAATGAGGCGTTTTTTCTTTTAAATTGAGTAAAAAGTGTTTAGTATTTTCTCATTTCAATTTTAAGTTCCTACTATTAAAGCATTTTAGAATTTATTAAAAAAGGCTTGCTACAATTTTAGGCAAATTTTGATTGCTAGGGCTTTAAAAACAGCTTTTAGCACAAAGGAGAATGAATGGCTAAAATGAGCGCTCCAGATGGGGTTGCCGTTTGGGTGAATGAAGACAGGTGTAAGGGTTGTGATATTTGCGTATCGGTATGCCCTGCTGGGGTTCTTGGCATGGGGATTGAAAAAGAAAGGGTGCTTGGAAAAGTGGCCAAAGTAGCCTATCCAGAGAGTTGTATCGGTTGCGTGCAATGCGAATTGCACTGCCCGGACTTTGCGATTTATGTGGCTGACAGGAAGGATTTCAAATTCGCTAAAGTTTCTAAAGAAGCCCAAGAAAGAAGCCAAAAGGTTAAGGCCAATAAATACATGCTCTTAGAAGAGACTATTTTAGAAGGGAGAGGCAAATAATGCGTGAGATTATTTCTGATGGGAATGAATTAGTCGCTAAAGCGGCGATTGAAGTGGGGTGTCGGTTTTTTGGGGGCTATCCTATCACGCCAAGTTCGGATATTATGCATGCGATGAGCGTGGCTCTGCCCAAATGCGGCGGCCATTTTATCCAAATGGAAGATGAAATCAGCGGGATTAGTGTGTCTTTAGGAGCGAGCATGAGCGGGACGAAGTCTATGACAGCGAGCTCTGGACCTGGTATTTCATTGAAAGTGGAGCAAATCGGTTATTCTTTCATGGCAGAAATCCCTTTAGTGATCGCTGATGTGATGCGTTCAGGCCCATCAACCGGAATGCCCACTCGTGTGGCTCAAGGCGATGTGAATTTCTTAAGACACCCCATACATGGGGATTTTAAAGCCGTTGCGCTCGCTCCTGCGAATTTAGAAGAAGCTTACACCGAAACCGTTCGTGCGTTCAATTTGGCTGAAATGCTCATGACTCCTGTATTCTTGCTCATGGATGAAACCGTGGGGCATATGTATGGCAAGGTGCAAATCCCGGATTTAGAAGAAGTGCAAAAGATGACTATTAATCGTAAGGAATTTGTGGGCGATAAAAAAGACTACAAACCTTATGGGGTCGCGCAAGATGAGCCGGCTGTCTTAAACCCTTTCTTTAAAGGCTATCGCTACCATGTTTCAGGCTTGCACCATGGGCCTATTGGCTTTCCTACTGAAGACGCTAAAATCGGTGGGGATTTGATTGACAGATTATTTAATAAGATTGAATCCAAGCAAGACATTATCAACGAAAATGAGGAAATGGATTTAGAGAGTGCTGAAATTGTTGTTATTGCTTATGGTTCGGTTTCTCTAGCGGTTAAAGAAGCCTTGAAAGATTACAATAAAGAAAGCAAGCAAAAAGTCGGCTTTTTCAGGCCTAAAACCTTATGGCCAAGCCCGGCTAAACGCTTGAAAGAAATAGGGGATAAATACGAAAAAATCCTTGTGATTGAATTGAATAAGGGGCAGTATTTAGAAGAAATTGAAAGGGCTATGCAAAGAAAGGTGCATTTCTTTGGGCAAGCCAATGGGCGCACGATTTCGCCTAAACAAATCATCGCAAAGTTGAAGGAGCTTTAAAATGGCGTTTAATTATGATGAATATTTGCGTGTGGATAAAATACCCACTTTGTGGTGTTGGGGCTGTGGCGATGGCGTGATTTTAAAATCCATTATCCGCACGATTGACGCTTTAGGTTGGAAAATGGATGATGTGTGTTTGGTGAGCGGGATTGGTTGCAGCGGGCGCATGAGTTCGTATGTGAATTGCAACACCGTTCACACCACGCATGGCAGGGCTGTAGCGTATGCGACAGGGATTAAACTAGCTAACCCTAGTAAGCATGTGATTGTGGTTTCTGGCGATGGCGATGGCTTTGCGATTGGAGGCAACCACACCATGCATGCATGCAGAAGAAACATTGATTTGAATTTTATTTTAGTGAATAATTTCATTTATGGTTTGACCAACTCCCAAACTTCGCCCACCACGCCTAATGGCATGTGGACGGTTACGGCTCAATGGGGGAATATTGATAACCAATTTGACCCATGCGCTTTAACCACCGCCGCCGGGGCGAGTTTTGTGGCCAGAGAGAGCGTTTTAGACCCTCAAAAATTAGAAAAAGTGCTTAAAGAAGGCTTTACACACAAGGGCTTTAGCTTCTTTGATGTCCATAGTAATTGCCATATCAATTTAGGGCGTAAAAATAAAATGGGCGAAGCGTCTCAAATGCTAAAATGGATGGAAAGCCGATTGGTGAGCAAACGCCAATTTGAAGCCATGAGCCCTGAAGAAAGGGTGGATAAATTCCCTACAGGCGTTTTAAAGCATGACACGGACAGGAAAGAATATTGCGAAGCGTATCAAGAAATCATTGAAAAAGCACAAGGAAAACAATAATGGAAGCGCAATTACGATTTACGGGCGTTGGAGGGCAAGGCGTGTTGTTAGCGGGGGAGATTTTAGCTGAAGCTAAGATTGTGAGTGGGGGCTATGGCACTAAGACTTCCACCTACACTTCGCAAGTGCGTGGAGGACCCACTAAAGTGGATATTTTGCTAGACAGAGATGAAATCATTTTCCCTTATGCTAAAGAGGGCGAGATTGATTTCATGCTTTCAGTCGCTCAAATCAGCTACAACCAGTTTAAAAGCGATATTAAAAAAGGCGGTATCGTTGTCATTGATCCCAATTTGGTAACCCCCACTAAAGAAGATGAAGAAAAGTATCAAATTTATAAAATCCCCATTATCAGCATCGCTAAAGATGAAGTGGGTAACATTATCACGCAATCTGTGGTAGCGTTAGCCATTACCGTGGAGCTTACCAAATGCGTAGAAGAAAATATCGTGCTAGACACCATGCTTAAAAAAGTCCCTGCAAAAGTCGCTGAAACGAACAAAAAAGCCTTTGAAATTGGCAAAAAACATGCTTTAGAAGCTTTGAAAAAATAAGGGGGTAACTCCTTATCTTATTTTTCTTTAGCTATAGCTTTTTCCCCTTTTTTTGTATTTTTAAAAAAAAAAAAAAGATATAATGTTAAAATTTTAAAAAGGATTCTTATATGCACAAATTTTTGGATGGGGCAAAAAGTGAGATTTTAAAATATGATGTGATTTCTTTTGATATTTTTGATACCCTTCTTCTAAGACCTTTCATTAAACCCACAGATTTATTTTTGTATATTGAGACTAAATACAATATTAAAGGTTTTCATCAAGCAAGAATCCTGGCAGAAATGCAATCTAGAGAAATCAGTAAAAAACAAGACATTACTCTAGATGAAATTTATCATCAAATCCCAAAAGAGTTTCATTCATATAAGGGAGTAGAAATTGCCACTGAAAAAGAGATGCTTATTCCAAACTTAGAGATGTTAGAACTCTATCGTTTCGCTAAAGAGAACAATAAGAGAGTGATTATTGTATCAGATATGTATTTACCCTTAGAGGTCCTTGAAGATATTTTAATTTCTAAGGGTTTTGATGGTTATACAAATTTCTATCTTAGTAACCATATAATGCTTACTAAACATTCAAAGGATTTGTTTAAGCATGTTTTAAAACAAGAAAATATTACTAATACGCAGATGTTGCATATCGGTGATAATTCTTGGGCAGATGACGCTATGCCTAAAAGTTTAGGCATAGCAACGCTATTTAGAAAAAGCGTGTTGAAACAATTAGAAGAAGTTTTTCCTAAATACAAAACATTTAATCCAACCAGTGTTGCGCAAAGTTTTATTTTAGGATCTTTATGCGTTTTTTATAAAAATTATATTCAAAAACATGAAAAATTTGATTATTGGTTTCTTTTGGGAGCGATGCAGGCAGGAATTGCAGCTGTTGCTTATTGCCAGTTTATCTATAAGGAAATTCATAAAAGAAATATTGATACTTTAGTGTTTGTTGCGCGAGATGGTTATTTATTGCAAAAAATTTTTAATATTTTATATCCAAATTCATATAAAACTACTTATGTCTATGCTCCCAGAATTTTAAAAAAAGCGGTATTTTTAGAAGTCGTAGAGAGCGAGAGTTTGGAAATTTTGCGTATTTTAGAAGGCGAAGAAGAAATTAAAAAGAAGCAAATCACCACCAACCAACAAGCCTATATATACATATGTAGTAACTTTGAATACTGCCGCCATTTAGCGTTAAAATGTTTAGATAATTACAGAAAATATTTGTCTTCATCAAATTTAGAGGGAAATATCGCTATTGTAGATACGATTACTTTAGGCTATTCTTCGCAAGGGTTAATCCAAAAAGCTTTAAACAAAGAAGTTTTTGGGTGCTATGTGGATCTCCTAAGAATTTTAAATTATGATTGCGTGAGTTTCTTACCTTTTTCACACCCTAAATCCGTTTATTTTCATAATTGGGATTTTATGGAGTTTTTGCTAACAAGCCCTGAATACCCTATTTTAAATGTAGAAAATGGCGTTCCAATTTATCAAAAAGACGTTTCATCTTGTGAAAAACACCGCTCTAAAGCTTATGAAAAAATAGTAGAAGGGGCTGTTGGATATGCTTCATATTTTAAAGAAAGTCAAATTTTTTTAGACATTCATGATGTGATAAAATGGGTCAATTTCTTTATTGACAATCCTAGTATTCAAGATCAAGAGCAATTTAAACAAATTTATTTTCTTCCAGACGCAACGCATAAAAACGCTCTGCCCTTGTTTTGCAACGATGTTTCTTTGTTGTCTTGTATTTTAAAACCTTCACAAAGTTATGGCGTATTAAAAAGAAGCCTTAGGACAAACAAGCAAGAGAGGTTGTTTAAAATATTATCTCTAATTAAAAAAATCTATGGGAAGTTAAAAAAGAAATGATAAAATTGGCTCTGTTTTTAATCAAATATGGATAAATAGGGCTTTCTCCCTTAATATAATTCTCTCAAAAGTTATCCACTAGATATTTTTTATTTATCAAATAATCCGTTTTTGAGTATAATCCTACGAAAATTTTAAGGAATGGCATGGAGTTTTTAGGACTGCTTTTGAGTCTAGCCGCTATTTTGATAGCGTTTAAAAAGCCTGAAAAAGAAAATTGGGCGTTTGGGATTTTGATGGTGGTGTGGTTGGTTGAGCTTATCATTTTTATAGCCCACAGCTCTAGCGTTTTGCCTAACATGAATTTATAGGGGTATGCATGAATAAAGAAACCCGATTTTACAATCTTTTTTCTTTGGCAATTTTAGGGATTTTGATCTTTCCTGTGGGTTTGGCGAATTTTTATTTTGGCTATGTTTTGAAAGATTCGCCTTGTATTTTTTGCTGGGCGCAACGCATCAACATGATTTTAATAGGGGCTGTGGCACTTTTGGTGGTGCGTTTTGGGTTTAAGCCTAAATACATTGCCTTGCTATTGCTTATGGCTAGTAGCGGGCTGCATGAGAGCTTTTATCATACCGGTAGCCATGCTTTAGAAGATGTGGGGCAGGGATTCGCGCTCGCTATTTTGGGCTTGCACACGCAGTTTTGGGCGCTTTTTGTCTTTTTTAGCGTGGTGGTGCTTTTAGCGGTTTTGCTCTTTTTTGCCCCTAATACCCAACTTTTTAAAGATTATTCATTAAACGCGCTCCAAAAAAGCGCTTTTTATGTTTTCTTTATAGTGGTGGGTTCTAACGCCGTGCAAGCGTTCATTTCTACCGGGCCTTTCCCTTACATAGGGCAAAGCGATCCGGTGCGTTTTTCGTGGAATTTGAAAGAATCGGTCTGGTCTATGGAGAATTGGGATCATTTGAAATTCCCAAGAAGCGTTTTAGGCAGAAGAGATGTGGGTGAGCCTTTGAAATTGAGCGCTTTGCCTAGAGATAATGATTATGATCATTCGCCTTTAGAAATCGCAAAAGCGTTGAATATTAAGAAAAAAGAAGAGCTTTTTTTAAAATTGAATGGAGCGATCACGGATTTGAATTTCAATGAAGACAAGGCGATTCTTACTACAGAAAACCAAGGCCTTTATCTTGTAAGTAACGATTTGAAAACCATTCATAGCCATATGGTGCTAGATAGCTATTATAGCGCGACGGTGGGGTCGTTCGTGGGGGCGGATTTTAACGAAGATGAAAACATTGTGATCATGGGCAATAATAAAACGAGCGTAGAAATCACTCCTAACAAAAACGCTAACGCGCTTAAAAATTTCCCTTATTTTTTAGAAGGGGCCAACTCTTTTGATGAAGTGGAACGAACCCGCTTGAAAACTTCTAGGGCGAAAAACTATTATGTTAGTGCTGCAAGAAGAGGGGCTAAATTCACTTATTTGATCACCGCTCCTAACAAGCGTTATAAGGATTTGATTATTATCTCTATGCGTAATAGCGACAAACAAGTGCATGGGGAGTTTTTGCTTGAACTGGGCAATGCCAAACTTAAAGAAAAAAGGAAATTGGGCGAGTTAGTTATCAGCGCGTTGGCTTTAAAGGATAATAAGCTTTATGCGTTCAGTAAGGAATTTAACACGCTTTTAGTCATAGACCCCACAAAAGAAGAGATCCTTGAAGTTTATGGCTTGCCTAAAGAGATTAAAAATATCAGCGCTGGGGGGTTTAGGGATAATGAGCTTGTCCTTGTGAGCTATGAGAATGATAAAAATATTCTCTATACCCTTAATTTTTAAACTCTTTTAAAGCTACTTTTTTCTAATATATTAACGCATTAGAAGATGGTCGCTATTTTAGAATAGAGGAAAGTCCGGGCTACATTAGACAAAATTCCATCTAACGGATGGCTAGCGCAAGCTAAGGGAAAGTGCCACAGAAAGCAAACCGCCTTTTTAAGGTAAGGGTGAAAGGGTGGGGTAAGAGCCCACCAGAGCTAAAGCAATTTAGCTTGTTTGGGCAAACCCAATTTGTAGCAAGAAGTGCATGGTAAGTCTAAATTGATACACGCTTCGCTTGAGGAATATTGCAAAATATTTCCCAGATAAATGGCCATCCATTGACAGAACCCGGCTTATTCTAATGCTTAATTGCGTGTTGATTTTTTTAACAAAGTTTCAATCATTTTATTTTTTTTTATTTTTTTACCTAATTATTGTTTAAAACCTTAAAGATTTGTGTTACACTCTATAAAATCAAAATCAAAGGGGATAGCGTGTTAGAAAAATCTTTTTTAAAAAGCAAGCAATTATTTTTATGCGGATTGGGTGTTTTGATGCTGCAGGCTTGCACTTGCCCAAACACTTCACAAAGGAATTCTTTCTTGCAAGATGTGCCTTATTGGATGTTGCAAAATCGTAGTGAGTATATCACGCAAGGGGTGGATAGCTCGCACATTGTGGATGGTAAGAAAACTGAAGAAATAGAAAAAATCGCTACCAAAAGAGCGACAATAAGAGTGGCGCAAAATATCGTACATAAACTCAAAGAGGCTTACCTTTCCAAATCTAACCGCATCAAGCAAAAGATCACTAATGAAATGTTTATCCAAATGACACAGCCTATTTATGATAGCTTGATGAATGTGGATCGTTTAGGGATTTATATCAATCCTAACAATGAGGAAGTGTTTGCGTTAGTGCGTGCGCGTGGTTTTGATAAGGACGCTTTGAGCGAAGGGTTGCATAAAATGGCCTTAGACAATCAAGCGGTGAGTATCCTTGTGGCTAAAGTGGAAGAAATCTTTAAAGATTCTGTCAATTACGGAGACATTAAAGTCCCTATAGCCATGTAGGCTTAGAACAACAAGCGTTCTTCGCTATCGTCTGTTCTTTTGGGGGTGGGGGTGATGGAATTAGGAGTTGAATAGTAGGGGATTTTATCCACGATTTCTTTACGCAAGCCTTTGGGGACATCAAACTTTCTTTTTAAAGAAGGTTCAATCGCTAAAATATTACGCATGAAATACGAATACACAGGCGCACTCACAACGCCTCCTGTCGCTCCTTTACTAATAGGCGTGTTATCGTCCCTCCCAAACCAGATCACACTTTGCAAGGTGGGGGTAAAGCCAATGAACCAAGCGTCAATATTGTTATTAGAAGTTCCGGTTTTACCGGCGACTTCTAAACCTTTAATGTGAGCCAAACTCCCTGTGCCGTTTTCTACCGCATTCATCAGCACTGAAAGGGTTAAAAAAGCCTGTTCTTTGGAGGTGATCTTTTTGGTTTCCATAGGCGTGAAAGTTTTGACATCGTTTTGTTGGTTAGTGATGCTTTCAATGAGCATGGGTTTGAGCATGGTGCCGTAATTAGAAAATAAAGAATACTTTTCAGCCGCTTCAATGGGCGAGATAGCAAAGCTCCCTAACACAATAGACAAATCTTTAGGGAGGTTTTTAAACCCCATATCGCTTAAAGATTGATAGATTTTTTCAAAGCCAAGCTGATCGCTTAAATTGATCGTGGCTAGATTTAACGAATGGCTCAAGGCTTCTTGCAAGGTTACAAGCCCTAAAAACTTGCGGGAATAATTGCTAGGGTGCCATGCGTGGTTTTGCGCGCTGTTTTTACTATAATTGCCATTTTCAAAGTTCCGCGCGGTATCAGGGATTTTAGAAGTCGTGGAATAGCCATTATCAAAAGCGATCTGATACACAAAAGGCTTGATTGCGCTCCCAAACTGCCGTTTGGCTTGCGTGGCGCGATTGAAAGCGCTTTTTTTATAATCAATCCCCCCCACTAAAGCTAAAATCTTACCGGTGCTCGTGTCTGTAACGATCATGCTAGCGTTCAAGTTGTCTTCATCTTCATTAGATGCGTTAGTTTTTGGCTTTTCTTTAGCGATTTTTTCTAAGATTTTTTGATGCCCAAAACGCAAGGACTCTAACGCTAAGCGTTGGTAATCCAAATCTATCGTGAGCTTTATAATATAGCCTTGAGTTTTTAACCCGTCTAATTGATCCAATTGCTTCAACACTTCATCCACGACATAGGGAGCGATATTTTGCGTGGAAGTTTGGTTATAGACGATTGGCACTTCATTGAGAGCGGATTTGAGTTCGTTAGAAGAAATCCAGCCTAAAGAATACAACCGCCTTAAAATATCATTAGCCCTAGAAAGTGAAAATTCTAAATTTTTGGTAGGATCATAAAAACTCGGAGCCCTAGGCAAGGCGACTAACATGGTGATTTCTTTAAGCGTGAGTTTGTCAAGGGGTTTTTTAAAATACCCTAAACTTGCGGTTTTCACGCCATAATACCCATGCCCAAAAAAAGTTTGGTTCAAATAACGCTCTAAAATTTCTTCTTTGCTTAAGACTTTTTCAATGCGTAAAGAAATGATGGCTTCTTTGAGTTTTCTGGTTAGGGTTTTTTCTCGTGTGAGCACCATGTTTTTAACGAGTTGTTGGGTTAGGGTGCTACCCCCTTCAGTGTAACGACCGCTTTTAGCGTTTTTAATCATAGCACGCATGATAGCGTCTAAATTGATCCCCCCATGTTCAAAAAAGAGGGTGTCTTCTACCGCTAAAAGGCTTTCAATGAATCGTGGGGGGATTTCTTCAAAACGCGCATAAAAACGGAATTCTTTATCATAGATATTGGCGATCAAACGCCCTTTTCGGTCTAAAATCTGTGAAGCGACGCCCGGGCGATAATCTTTAATTTTAGCAATATCCTTATCCGTAGTTACCCAAACTTGAGCGATAAGAATGGCTAACAACCCTATGATAATCAAAAATAAAACGATAAAACCATAAAAAATCTTTTTTAGCATTTAACCACTCTTAAAAGAAGATTGTATTTTAGAATAATTTAAAAGGGTGTTCGCAAGCTCTTTAGTGTCTTCTAATCTGTTTTTGAGGGATAAAGAAACTCGTAAAAGGGGTTTAGAAACCGTGGGGGGGCGGATAGCTCCCACTAAAAACCCCTTTTCTTTCAAAAAATGATGGGCGTTTAAAAGAGCGGGATTGTTTTCAAATTCTAAAGTAAAAAATCCTGCGAGCGTTCTAATACCTAAGGTTTCAAAAATAATCTGTTGGTGTTTGCTAAGCTCATTTTTTAATTCTTGTTTTTGCGCGATAAAGTATTCTAAATGGGCCAAAGTCAAAGCGGTGTCTAACAGGCTTAAAGCGGTGGTGTAAATCACGCTTTTAGCGCGATTAGTTAAAAACTCTATGACTTGTAAAGGGGCTAAAATACACGCCCCATAGCTCGCAAGGGCTTTAGAAAAAGTGCTGAGCTTAATGATTTTGTCTTTTTCTTTGATGCGATAATATTCTAAAAAACCCAATAAATTCTCACCGATAGTCCCAAAACTATGGGCTTCATCTACGATTAAAAAAGCGTTAGGGATCTCTTGAGTGATTGTATAAAAATCATAGGGAGCGACGCTCGCATCCATAGAATAAACCCCTTCAATGGCGATGAATTTGAGTTTATTTTTAGGAGCGTTGAAGAGTTTTTGTTGTAAATCTTTAGCGTCATTGTGCGAGAAAAAAACCACTTGATTAGACTTGGTTTTAGTGCTAAAAATCCCGCTTGCATGGTAGTGATCGTCTATGAATAAGAGGGCGTTTTTGACTAAAAGGGTGTCTATTAAAGCCAGATTGCCCAAAAAACCACTCCCCACTAAAAGAGCGCTTTCAAACCCCAACAAATCCGCTAATCGTTCTTCTAATTCTGCATGCAAAGGGTGGTAGCCATTCACTAGCATGGAAGCCTTGGGGGAATGAGTGTCAAAGGATTGGAGCTTATTAAATGCGTTTTGAAGCAAATCTTTTTTAACGCTCAAACCCAAATAATCGTTAGAAGCGTAATCCTTTAATGAAGGGTCAAACAACTCTCTTTTGCGGTAGCGTTTGGCATGGCGTAGGGCTTCTAAAGATTTAGAAAACATCAAAACACTTCATTGAATAAAATCATTCGCCTTTTTGGATTTTTTCAATGATTTTATTGAGTTCATCTTGTTTTTCGTAAAACATCTTATCAATATTTTCTTTGACATGTTTAGCGCTATCTTCCATTAAATGCACTTTATGCTCTAGGTATTTTGAATCGGTAATGTGGTCTTCTTGAACGGCTTTAACCAAATCATTAGCTTCAGCATGCACGCTCGCATGGTGGCTTTCTAAAGCTCTATAGCCTGAAGTGTTGGAAAAATTCTCTTTGCCCGCGCCCTCATAATACCATTTGCCTAAACGGCAATTCTTATGGCTGGTAATGTCAAAGGAGTTGAGGCCAAAGACCATGCCATAAAGGTTGTTTTTAAAGACCACATGATCAAGTTTGGCCAGACCGCAAAACACCCGGTTATTGATATTGTAGATGGTGTATTTTGCCGCTTGCGCGACAATCATGTTGTTTTTCACGGTGGATTTAAGCTCTTCTACATCGCCCTTAATAGAGCCTACAATAGAATTAATATCGTGGGTGTTGGTTTGAATATCGTTCGCTTCTTGTTGCATGCTTTTAACGACAACAGCGATTTCTTTAGTGGCTTTTTGGGTTTTTTCAGCGAGTTTTCTCACCTCATCAGCCACCACCGCAAACCCTCTCCCATGCTCGCCCGCTCGTGCAGCCTCAATAGCGGCATTTAAGGCTAAGAGATTGGTTTGTTCTGCAATATCATCAATCAAAGAAATGACTTGAGTGATTTCATTGCTCCGTTGGTTGAGAGAGTCCGCTAATGAAGTGGCGTTTTGCATCTTTTCATAAAGCGATTCAATGTCTTGGCTCGTTTTATTAACGGTCCCTAATCCTTCAGTAGAATGCTCTTCACCATTTTTAGCCGCATTTAAGAGCAAGCCGGTTTCTTGATGGAAATACTGCATGCTTTCTTGCGCGTTCTCTAAGCCCTCTTTTAAGCTCGTGCAAAAAGTCTTAAACAGATCGCTTTTATGGTATTCCCCCACACCCCCTGTTTTTTTGGCTAGTGAAAAATACTGCACGCCATCAATATTTTGGCTTTTTAAAGAATAAGAAACCCCTTGTAAATTAACGCTTTCTGCGTTTTCTTTAAAATGAACACTCTGTTCTTCTAAATTGTTCAAGCTTGCAAGATTCCCACTCTTAAAAACGACTTTATTGTTTTTAATACCCACAAAACCTTCATGCAAGCACAAATTTAAAAGGCTTTGATAGAGATTGACTTCTTTTTTTAACTCCGCAATCTCAGAATCTTTTTGACTGATTTGAAGCTGCAACTGCTTATTCCCAAACATGGTGGCATTCCTTATTTAAATTTGAATCTTTTGGGATTATACCCAAAATTACCAAACATTTAACCGCTCGCTAGTATTGTTGCTTCAAAAACAATTCGTAAAATAATCCCTGTTTTTTCATAAGGGTTTCAAAGTTGCCCTGTTCTATTAGTTTGCCTTGATCTAAAACGATAATTTCATCAGCTTGCTTGACACTATTCATGCGGTGTGTAATAATTAAAGCCATCTTAGAATGCGATTTTTTAAAAATAAAATCCAAAAACTCTTTTTCTATAATGGGGTCAATAGTACTGCTTGGCTCATCTAAAACAACACAATGACTTGGTTTTAAAAAGGCTCTTATAGTGGCTATGCGTTGCTTTTGACCCAGAGAAAAATCTATCCCATTATACTGTGTTCCAAATAATGCGTTGCTATAATCATTAAGACAATTTTGAAAATTTTCATCAAAAGATTTTAGCATTTCTCTCTTTTGCTTTAATTGCTCTCTTGTGGGGTTGTTTTGCATGAAAAGATTATCATCAATGCTATACCCAGCATAAAGAGAAAAATCTTGGAATATGGCACTCATTTGTTGGTGGTAGCTGTTTAGCTCTAAATCCTGTAACGAGTATTTGTTATTGATAATAATTTGACCTGAATTTGGGATATAAAACCCTAGCAATAATTTAATCAGCGTGGTTTTTCCGCTAGCATTCTTGCCGACTAGTGCATAAATTTTATCAGAGTGTAAAGAGAGATTAAAGTTTTCAAAAATAAGTTTTGAATTAGGATAAGAGAAACTAATATTTTCAAATGTAATGCTATGGATTTTTTCTTCTAATTTGATTTGTGTTTCTGGTTTTGGCATTTTGTAATCTAAAATACAGAAATAATTTTCAAAGTATTTATTGATAGCAAAAAACCACTTTCCATAAAATGATAAATCTTGTAGTTGCTGTTGGGTAGAGCTAAATGCTTGGATATACCCAGCAATTGCCCCCACACCAATGGATTTTGAAAGAATAATAAAAACCATTAAGAAGAATAATGCGACACTTAGAATGGTGGTTAAAACATCAGTATATATGGTGAATATTAAGTTTTTTTGGGCGATTTTCACAAAATTATTAAGATACAATTCTTTGTTTTCAATGAATTTATGATGAAAATTTAGCATGAAGTTAAATAATAGGTTGTCCTTGTTCTTTTGGTTATCTAGTCCAGAATATAGATAATTTTGTATGCTCTCTTTTTTGTCTTGAAGCTTATCTATGGAAGCGCTATGTTTTTTTGCTATATGATTGGAGATGAAAATACAAGGCACTGTTGCAAAAATCATTATAAGGGGTAGATAAATACTAATGGAAAATAATATCCCAAACAGACTCACAAGCCCTATAATGCGTTGCAAGTTAAAAAATAGATTACTGACATAATTTAGGGGACGGATGTATAGACCGTTATGGATAGCGTTAAGCTTAATAGTGTGATCTTTGTTTTCAAAAAAATTTAGATTTTTAACTTTTGTGAGTTTATTAGCAAGCTGAGTGATGATGTTTATAGAAAATTGTTCAGCAATAATGGTTTGCAAGCTTGATGAAATTCCTGAGAACACATGCGTTAAAAACAGCAAGGCTCCCCATAGTAGCAAAGTTGGTAACAGCAAGCTGTATTCAAAATGCGTATGATTTTGCAATAGATTCACCACAATATCAATCAATCTTATCATAACAAGGATATTTAGAGATGGAATAATGCCGACAAACAGCACTATAATTGACGCCAACACAACACGTTTTGGTGAGCTTTTGTAGAGTAAAGCAAAAGTCCTTAATGGAATGTTTTTTATGGTATCCATTGGTGTTTGCATTCAATAAGATTTGGTATCAATTTTCTTTATTATAGTCCATTTTCATGCTCTTTTAAATTTTGCTTTTAAAATAAAGCCCTTTAAAATTTCAAACTTTAACCGATAATAGTTCCAACCAAAAGCAAGGATGCCTTTGGGTTTTTTATAACAAGGAGTTACAACAATGGCTTTTCAGGTCAATACAAATATCAATGCGATGAATGCGCATGTGCAATCCGCACTCACTCAAAATGCACTTAAAACTTCATTGGAGAGATTGAGTTCAGGTTTAAGGATTAATAAAGCGGCTGATGACGCATCAGGCATGACGGTGGCGGATTCTTTGCGTTCACAAGCGAGCAGTTTGGGTCAAGCGATTGCCAACACGAATGACGGCATGGGGATTATCCAGGTTGCGGATAAGGCTATGGATGAGCAGTTGAAAATCTTAGACACCGTTAAGGTTAAAGCGACTCAAGCGGCTCAAGACGGGCAAACTACTGAATCTCGTAAAGCGATTCAATCTGACATCGTTCGTTTGATTCAAGGTTTAGACAATATCGGTAACACGACTACTTATAACGGGCAAGCGTTATTGTCTGGTCAATTCACTAACAAAGAATTCCAAGTAGGGGCTTATTCTAACCAAAGTATTAAGGCTTCTATCGGCTCTACCACTTCTGATAAAATCGGTCAGGTTCGTATCGCTACAGGTGCGTTAATCACGGCTTCTGGGGATATTAGCTTGACATTTAAACAAGTGGATGGCGTGAATGATGTAACTTTAGAGAGCGTGAAAGTTTCTAGTTCAGCAGGCACAGGGATTGGCGTGTTAGCAGAGGTGATCAACAAAAACTCTAACCGAACAGGGGTTAAAGCTTATGCGAGCGTTATCACCACGAGCGATGTGGCGGTCCAGTCAGGAAGTTTGAGTAATTTAACCTTAAATGGGATTCATTTGGGTAATATCGCAGATATTAAGAAAAATGACTCAGACGGAAGGTTAGTCGCAGCGATCAATGCGGTTACTTCAGAAACCGGCGTGGAAGCTTATACGGATCAAAAAGGGCGCTTGAATTTGCGCAGTATAGATGGTCGTGGGATTGAAATCAAAACCGATAGCGTCAGTAACGGGCCTAGCGCTTTAACGATGGTTAACGGCGGTCAGGATTTAACAAAAGGCTCTACTAACTACGGAAGGCTTTCTCTCACACGCTTAGACGCTAAGAGCATCAATGTGGTTTCAGCTTCTGACTCACAGCATTTAGGCTTCACAGCGATTGGTTTTGGGGAATCTCAAGTGGCAGAAACCACGGTGAATTTGCGCGATGTTACCGGGAATTTTAACGCTAATGTCAAATCAGCCAGTGGCGCGAACTATAACGCTGTCATCGCTAGCGGCAATCAAAGCTTGGGATCTGGGGTTACAACCTTAAGAGGCGCGATGGTGGTGATTGATATTGCCGAGTCTGCGATGAAAATGTTGGATAAAGTCCGCTCTGATTTAGGTTCTGTGCAAAATCAAATGATTAGCACCGTGAATAACATCAGCATCACTCAAGTGAATGTTAAAGCGGCTGAGTCTCAAATCAGGGATGTGGATTTTGCTGAAGAGAGCGCGAATTTCAATAAAAACAACATTTTGGCGCAATCAGGCAGCTATGCGATGAGTCAAGCCAACACCGTTCAACAAAATATCTTAAGGCTTTTAACTTAGTTTTGAGAAAAGTGTTTGTATGGGGCTAACGCTTTAAGCGTTGGCTTTTCGCTTTAATTTTTGCTTCTTTTTTAATAAAATACTCTTTTTGATTTCTTTATTTATACTTTAATTACAGGCGGTTATTGTGTTGGATAGTTTTGAGATTTTAAAGGCTTTAAAGAGTTTGGACTTATTGAAAAACGCCCCTGCTTGGTGGTGGCCTAACGCTTTGAAATTTGAAGCTTTATTAGGGGCGGTTTTAACGCAAAATACTAAATTTGAAGCCGTTTTGAAATCTTTAGAAAATCTAAAAAACGCTTTCATTTTAGAAAATGATGATGAGATCAATCTTAAAAAAATCGCTTATATAGAGTTTTCAAAGCTTGCAGAGTGTGTCCGCCCTAGCGGGTTTTATAACCAAAAAGCCAAACGACTGATTGATTTGAGTAAGAATATTTTAAAAGACTTTCAGAGTTTTGAAAATTTTCAACAAGAAGTAACCAGAGAGTGGCTTTTAGACCAAAAAGGTATTGGCAAAGAAAGCACGGATGCGATTTTATGCTATGCGTGCGCTAAAGAAGTGATGGTGGTGGATAAATACAGCTATCTTTTTTTAAAAAAATTAGGCATAGAGATAGAAGATTATGACGAATTGCAACATTTTTTTGAAAAAGGCGTTCAAGAGAATTTAAATTCCGCCTTAGCGCTTTATGAAAACACCATTTCTTTAGCACAACTTTATGCGAGATTCCATGGAAAGATCGTAGAATTTTCCAAACAAAAATTGGAATTAAAGCTTTGATTTTCAGATTTTTCTTAATCTTAAGCCTTTTGAAAGGGGTTTTACTGGCTAAAAAGGATGGGAATTTTTTCAAACCTTTAGAGCCTACTAAAAAATATTTTGGCTCTTTTAAAATCGGCTATCTGTATCAGCATGCAGAAACGACTAAAAGATCCCCCATCCGCCCTAAAAACCGCCCGCCTATTTTAATGGATAAAATTTACCATGACGCTTCTTTAGGCTTTCAGGCAGGGTTCGTTTTAAAAAAGAAAGCTTTATTAGGGGGGTATTTGGATGCAGGAATGGGCGATTCGTATTTCATGAGCGCTGGGCTAGTCGCTGGGGTGAGGCTTTTTAAGGGGTGGGTTATCCCTAAAATCGCCTTAGGCTATCAGCTTCAAATTTTAGGGGCTAAGATTGATAAGTATCAATTCAATATCCAATCAGCAGTAGGGAGTGTGGGCTTGTTTTTCAATGCGGCTAAAAATTTTGGCTTGAGTGTAGAAGCAAGGGGTGGTATCCCTTTTTATTTCATCCAAAGCAAATTTTCTAAAGCCTTTGGCACGCCACGATTGAACATCTATTCTGTTGGTATCACATTCACTTTTTATGACTTTACGAGATTTTTAGGGTAAAATATTCATTTTAAAAACTAACCATAGGGTATAAAAACCATAATTAGACAAACCTTTAAGGATTTATGATGATTTTCATTGATGCGTGTTTTAGAAAGGAAACGCCTTACACGCCCATTTGGATGATGAGGCAAGCGGGGCGTTACCTTAGCGAATACCAAGAGAGCCGTAAAAAAGCGGGGAGTTTCTTGGAATTGTGTCAAAATAGCGATTTAGCCACAGAAGTTACTTTGCAGCCGGTAGAGATTTTGGGCGTGGATGCGGCTATTTTGTTTAGCGATATTTTAGTAGTGCCTTTGGAAATGGGCTTGAATTTGGAGTTTGTCCCCAAAAAGGGGCCGCATTTTCTAGAGACGATTACGGATTTAAAAAGCGTGGAAAGCCTAAAAGTAGGGGCTTATAAACAACTAAACTATGTCTATGATACGATTTCTCAAACGCGCCAAAAGCTTTCTAAAGAGAAAGCGTTAATCGGTTTTTGCGGATCGCCTTGGACTTTAGCGACTTACATGATTGAAGGCGAGGGGAGCAAATCGTATGCTAAAAGCAAGAAAATGCTCTATAGCGAGCCTGAAGTTTTAAAAGCTCTTTTAGAAAAATTAAGCCTTGAATTGATAGAGTATTTGAGCCTTCAAATCCAAGCAGGGGTCAATGCGGTGATGATCTTTGACTCATGGGCTAGCGCTTTAGAGAAAGAAGCGTATTTGGAATTCAGTTGGGATTATTTGAAAAAAATCTCTAAAGAGCTTAAAAAACGCTATGCGCATATCCCGGTTATCCTTTTCCCTAAAGGGATTGGTGCTTATTTGGACAGCATAGATGGGGAATTTGATGTGTTTAGCGTGGATTGGGGCATGCCTTTAGAAGCGGCAAAAAAGATTTTAGGCGATAAATATGTTTTGCAAGGGAATTTAGAACCCACCCGCCTTTATGATAAAAACGCTTTGGAAGAAGGGGTTGAAAAGATTCTAAAAGTCATGGGCAATCAAGGGCATATTTTTAATTTAGGGCATGGGATGTTGCCGGATCTGCCTAGAGAAAACGCAAAATATTTAGTGCAATTAGTGCATGCTAAAACCAGGCGATAGGGGGATTGATGAAAACTATTATAAGATATGCGAGTTTATGGGGCTTGTGTGCGGCTTTAACTCTAGCCCAAACCCCCTCTAAAACCCCTGATGAAATCAAGCAAATCCTTAACAATTATAGCCACAAGAATTTAAAACTCATTGATCCGCCGACAAGTTCTTTAGAAGCAACACCGAGTTTTTTATCCTCGCCTAAAGAAACAGCGACCACGATCAATCAAGAGATCGCTAAATACCATGAAAAAAGCGATAAAGCCGCTTTGGGGCTTTATGAATTGCTAAAAGGGGCTACCACTAATCTTAGTTTGCAAGCGCAAGAACTCAGTGTCAAGCAAGCGATGAAAAACCACACCATCGCCAAAGCGATGTTTTTGCCCACTTTGAACGCGAGTTATAATTTTAAAAATGAAGCTAGGGATACTCCAGAATATAAGCATTATAACACCCAACAACTCCAAGCTCAAGTCACATTGAATGTGTTTAATGGCTTTAGCGATGTGAATAATGTCAAAGAAAAGTCTGCGACTTACCGCTCCAATGTGGCTAATTTAGAATATAGCCGCCAAAGCGTGTATTTGCAAGTGGTGCAACAATATTATGAGTATTTTAACAACCTCGCTCGCATGATCGCTTTGCAAAAAAAATTAGAGCAAATCAAAACGGATATTAAAAGGGTTACCAAACTCTATGACAAAGGGCTGACCACGATTGATGATTTACAAAGCCTAAAAGCGCAAGGGAACTTGAGCGAATACGATATTTTGGACATGCAATTTGCTTTGGAGCAAAACCGCTTGACTTTAGAATACCTCACTAACCTCAGCGTGAAAAATTTGAAAAAGACCACGATTGATGCGCCTAATTTGCAATTAAGAGAAAGGCAAGATTTAGTCTCTTTAAGGGAGCAAATTTCTGCACTCAGATACCAAAACAAGCAACTCAACTATTACCCCAAGATAGATGTGTTTGACTCATGGCTTTTTTGGATCCAAAAACCCGCTTATGCCACAGGGCGTTTTGGGAATTTCTACCCCGGTCAGCAAAATACGGCTGGGGTTACTGCGACTTTGAATATTTTTGATGATATAGGCTTGAGCTTGCAAAAACAATCCATCATGCTAGGCCAATTAGCGAATGAAAAGAATTTAGCGTATAAAAAATTGGAGCAAGAAAAAGACGAACAGCTTTACAGAAAGTCGCTTGATATTGCCAGAGCTAAGATTGAATCTTCTAAGGCTAGTTTGGATGCGGCCAATCTTTCTTTTGCCAATATTAAAAGGAAATACGACGCTAATTTAGTGGATTTCACCACCTATTTAAGGGGCTTAACCACGCGCTTTGATGCAGAAGTGGCTTACAATTTAGCTCTCAATAATTATGAAGTGCAAAAAGCCAATTACATTTTCAACAGCGGGCATAAAATAGACGACTATGTGCATTAAGGGAATGAAAATGATACGAAAAATTTTAATAGGACTTTTTTTGAGTTTTTTGAGCATGGAAGCTGGCGAAAGAGTGTATGCGATTTTCAATGTGAAAGCGATGCAAGATTCCAAACTCACCTTAGACAGCACAGGGATTGTGGATAGCATTAAGGTTACTGAGGGGAGCGTGGTCAAAAAGGGCGATGTTTTGTTGCTTTTGTATAATCAAGACAAACAGGCTCAAAGCGATTCTACCGAGCAACAACTCATTTTCGCTAAAAAGCAATACCAACGATACAGCAAAATTGGGGGCGCTGTGGATAAAAACACTCTAGAGGGTTATGAGTTCACTTACAGGCGCTTGGAGTCTGATTACGCTTATTCTATTGCGGTATTGAATAAAACCATTTTAAGAGCCCCTTTTGATGGCGTAATAGCGAGTAAAAACATTCAAGTGGGCGAAGGGGTGAGCGCGAATAATACGGTGTTATTGAGACTAGTCAGCCATGCCAGGAAATTGGTCATTGAATTTGATTCTAAATATATTAATGCAGTCAAAGTGGGGGATACTTACACTTATTCTATAGATGGGGATTCCAATCAGCATGAAATTAAAATCACTAAGATTTACCCCACGGTTGATGAAAACACTAGGAAAGTGAGCGCTGAAGCCCTTTTGTCTAAGCCTATGGCAGTGGGGCTTTTTGGCGATGGGTTTATCCAAACGAAATAATAGGATATTTTGATGTATAAAACAGCGATTAATCGTCCTATTACGACCTTGATGTTTGCTTTGGCGATTGTCTTTTTTGGGACTATGGGTTTTAAAAAATTGAGCGTGGCGCTTTTCCCTAAAATTGATTTGCCTACGGTGGTGGTTACTACGACTTATCCTGGGGCTAGCGCTGAAATCATAGAGAGTAAGGTAACCGATAAGATTGAAGAAGCGGTGATGGGGATTGATGGGATCAAAAAGGTTACTTCTACGAGTTCTAAAAATGTGAGCATCGTCGTCATTGAATTTGAGTTAGAAAAACCTAATGAAGAAGCCTTAAACGATGTGGTTAATAAAATTTCTTCGGTGCGTTTTGATGATTCCAATATTAAAAAACCCTCTATCAATAAATTTGATACCGACAGCCAAGCCATTATTTCATTGTTTGTGAGCAGTTCAAGCGTGCCGGCTACAACCCTTAATGATTACGCTAAAAACACCATTAAACCCATGCTCCAAAAAATCAATGGGGTAGGGGGCGTGCAGCTCAACGGCTTTAGGGAGCGCCAGATTAGGATTTATGCCGATCCCACTTTGATGAATAAATACAACCTGACTTATGCGGATCTTTTCAGCACGCTTAAAGCGGAGAATGTGGAAATTGATGGGGGGCGCATTGTCAATAGCCAAAGGGAATTGTCTATTTTGATTAATGCGAATAGTTATAGCGTGGCGGATGTAGAAAAGATTCAAGTGGGTAATCATGTGCGTCTTGGCGATATTGCAAAGATTGAAATCGGTTTGGAAGAAGACAACACTTTTGCGAGCTTTAAAGATAAACCCGGTGTGATTTTAGAAATCCAAAAGATTGCCGGAGCGAATGAAATTGAAATCGTAGATAGGGTGTATGAAGCGTTAAAACACATTCAAGCCATTAGCCCTAGCTATGAAATCAGACCCTTTTTAGACACCACGAGCTATATCCGCACCTCTATTGAAGACGTGAAATTTGATCTAATCTTAGGGGCGATTTTAGCGGTTTTAGTGGTGTTTGCGTTCTTGCGTAACGGCACGATCACCCTTGTTTCAGCGATCTCTATCCCTATTTCTATCATGGGGACTTTTGCGCTCATCCAATGGATGGGCTTTTCATTAAACATGCTCACCATGGTGGCTTTAACGCTAGCGATAGGGATTATCATTGATGATGCGATCGTGGTGATTGAAAATATCCATAAAAAGCTAGAAATGGGCATGAGCAAACGAAAAGCAAGCTATGAGGGGGTGAGAGAGATTGGCTTTGCTCTAGTAGCGATTTCAGCGATGCTGCTCTCTGTGTTTGTGCCTATAGGGAACATGAAAGGCATTATCGGGCGCTTTTTCCAAAGCTTTGGGATCACAGTGGCTTTAGCGATCGCTTTATCGTATGTGGTGGTCGTTACGATTATCCCCATGGTAAGCTCAGTCGTGGTCAATCCCAGGCATTCTCGTTTTTATGTGTGGAGTGAGCCTTTTTTTAAGGCTTTAGAGTCTCGTTATACCAAGTTGCTCCAATGGGTATTAAACCACAAGCTCATTATCTTTATAGCGGTGGTTTTGGTGTTTGTGGGTTCGCTTTTTGTGGCTTCTAAGCTCGGCATGGATTTCATGCTGAAAGAAGATAGGGGGAGGTTTTTAGTGTGGCTTAAGGCTAAACCGGGTGTGAGCATAGATTACATGACACAAAAGAGTAAGATCTTTCAAAAAGCGATTGAAAAACATGATGAAGTGGAATTTACCACTTTGCAAGTGGGTTATGGCACCACACAAAACCCTTTTAAGGCTAAGATTTTTGTGCAACTCAAGCCTTTAAAAGAGCGCAAAAAAGAACACCAATTGGGGCAATTTGAGTTGATGCGCGCTTTAAGGAAAGAGTTGAGAAGCTTGCCTGAAGCTAAAGGTTTAGATACTATTAATCTTTCTGAAGTTGCTCTTATAGGGGGCGGTGGGGATAGTTCGCCCTTCCAAACCTTTGTGTTCTCCCATTCTCAAGAAGCGGTGGATAAAAGCGTGGAGAATTTGAGAAAATTCTTATTAGAAAGCCCTGAATTAAAAGGCAAGGTTGAAAGCTACCATACAAGCACGAGCGAATCGCAACCGCAATTGCAACTCAAAATCTTAAGACAAAACGCTAACAAATACGGCGTGAGCGCTCAAACCATTGGATCGGTGGTGAGCTCTGCTTTTTCTGGGACTTCTCAAGCGAGCGTGTTCAAAGAAGATGGCAAAGAATACGACATGATCATTAGAGTGCCTAATGACAAGCGCGTTTCTGTAGAAGACATCAAACGCTTGCAAGTGCGTAACAAATACGATAAATTGATGTTTTTAGACGCTTTAGTGGAAATCACAGAAACTAAAAGCCCGTCCAGTATTTCTCGCTATAACCGCCAACGCAGCGTTACGGTGCTTGCTGAGCCTAATAGGAATGCGGGCGTTTCTTTGGGCGAGATTTTAACGCAAGTGAGTAAAAACACTAAAGAATGGCTGGTTGAAGGGGCGAATTACAGATTTACCGGAGAAGCGGATAACGCCAAAGAGAGCAACGGGGAGTTTTTAGTCGCTTTAGCGACAGCGTTTGTGCTGATTTATATGATTTTAGCAGCGTTGTATGAGTCCATTTTAGAGCCTTTTATCATCATGGTTACCATGCCTTTAAGCTTTTCAGGGGCGTTTTTTGCTCTAGGTTTAGTGCATCAGCCTTTGAGCATGTTCTCTATGATAGGCTTGATCTTGCTCATTGGTATGGTGGGTAAAAACGCCACGCTTTTAATTGATGTGGCGAATGAAGAGCGTAAAAAAGGTTTGAATATCCAAGAAGCCATTTTGTTTGCGGGCAAAACCCGTTTAAGACCGATTTTAATGACGACCATTGCGATGGTTTGTGGCATGCTACCTTTAGCGTTAGCGAGTGGGGATGGAGCGGCGATGAAATCCCCTATAGGGATTGCGATGAGTGGGGGCTTAATGATTTCTATGGTGTTAAGCTTACTCATTGTGCCGGTGTTTTATCGTTTGCTCGCTCCCATAGACGACAAAATCAAGCGGTTTTATCAAAACCAAAAAACTTTAGAATGAAAAAAATTGTTTTAATTTTGGCTTTATGGGTGGGCTTGTTAGGGGCGTTTGAGCCTAAAAAAAGTCATATTTATTTTGGGGCTATGGTGGGTTTAGCCCCTATTAAAATAACCCCAAAACCGGCTAGTGATTCTTCTTATACGGCTTTTTTATGGGGGGCTAAAGGGGGGTATCAATTCGCTTTTTTTAAAGCTCTAGCGCTAAGGGGTGAATTTTCCTACCTTATGGCAATCAAACCCACCGCATTGCACACGATTAACACTTCTTTATTGAGCTTAAATATTGATGCATTGAGCGATTTTTACACTTACAAAAAATACAGCTTTGGGGTGTATGGGGGGCTTGGGATAGGGTATTTTTATCAAAGCAACCATTTAGGCATGAAAAATAGTTCGTTTATGGGTTATAACGGCTTGTTTAATGTGGGGCTTGGCAGCACGATTGATTACCACCACCGCGTAGAGATTGGGGCTAAAATCCCTTTTTCAAACACCAGAAATTCTTTTAAAAATTCTTATTTTTTAGAGAGCGTTTTTATCCATGCGGCTTATAGCTATATGTTTTAAGAGAGAATAAAAATAGCCTATTGGTGGTCGTTATCAATAAGATAAGATCCTTATGATATAAGGAGATTGTGCCGTTTTTAATTAAATTGTATAATATGGATAGCATCAAAAAATATAACAACGAGTATGACCACATGAAAGGGTTTAAAATATGACTTATAGAAATGGCAAAATAGATTTAAAGAATGAACGCTTTAGTAAAAACCGCTCTTTTAAGGGCGTTAAAAAGAAAATCGCTAAAAAACACAAAGCCAAAAATCCGTCCTTGATCGCTCATGCATTCAAAATGCGATCAAATCTTTCTGCATCTTTTAACAAAAAAATCTTCTTAGGGCTAGGGTTTGTTTCAGCTTTGAGCGCTGAAGATTATAATAGTTCAGTATATTGGCTCAATAGCGTGAATGAAAATAACAGCAACAAATCCTACTATGTCAGCCCTTTACGCACTTGGGCTGGGGGGAGTAGGAGTTTTACGCAAAACTATAACAACAGCAAATTGTATATAGGGACAAAAAACGCTTCCGCAACGCCCAACAACAATTCTATATGGTTTGGGAAAGAGGGCTATATAGGTTTTATTACAGGGGTTTTTAAGGCTAGAGACATTTTTATCACAGGAGCTGTTGGCTCAGGCAATGAATTAAAAACCGGTGGGGGTGCGATACTTGTTTTTGAAAGCTCAAACGAATTAAACGCTAATGGGGCTTATTTTCAAAATAACAGAGCTGGGACGCAAACTTCTTGGATCAATTTGATTTCCAATAACAGCGTGAATTTGACAAACACGGATTTTGGCAACCAAACCCCTAATGGGGGCTTTAATGTGATGGGGCGAAAGGTTACTTATAATGGTGGGATCGTCAATGGCGGGAATTTTGGCTTTGATAATGTGGATAGCAACGGCACAACCACCATTAGCGGAGTAACTTTCAACAATAACGGCGCGCTCACTTATAAGGGTGGGAATGGTATTGGGGGGAGCATCACCTTTACTAACTCTAATATCAATCATTACAAACTCAATCTTAACGCTAATAGCGTTACCTTTAATAACAGCATTTTAGGGAGTATGCCTAATGGCAGCGCTAACACCGTAGGGGATGCTTATATCCTTAACGCTGAACGCATTACTTTTAATAATTTGACTTTTGATGGAGGGTGGTTTGTTTTTAATAGGCCGGATTCTAAAATAGATTTTCAAGGCACGACCACGATCAACAACCCCACTTCACCCTTTTTGAATATGACCGGTAAGGTGAATATTAACGCTAACGCGATTTTTAATATTCAAAATTACACGCCCACGATAGGGAGTGCTTACACGCTCTTTAGCATGAAAAATGGCTCTATCGCTTATAATGATGTGGATAATTTATGGAATATCATCAGGCTTAAAAACACGCAAGCCACAAAGGACAATAGCAAAAACGCCACTTCCAATAATAACACCCACACTTACTATGTAACCTACAATTTAGGCGGCACGCTCTATAATTTCAGACAAATTTTTAGCCCTGATTCCATTGTTTTACAATCCGTTTATTATGGCGCGAATAATATTTATTACACCAATAGCGTGAATATCCATGACAATGTTTTTAATTTAAAAAATATTAACGATGATAGGGCTGATACGATTTTCTACCTCAACGGCTTGAACACTTGGAATTACACTAATGCGAGATTCACTCAAACCTATGGCGGGAAAAACAGCGCTTTAGTCTTTAACGCCACGACCCCTTGGGCTAATGGCAGTATCCCTAAATCTAACAGCACGGTGCGTTTTGGAGGGTATGAGGGAGTCAATTGGGGGAAAACGGGCTATATTACTGGCACTTTCACAGCCGATAGGGTTTATATCACCGGTAACATGATGACTGGTAACGGCGCTCAAACCGGTGGAGGAGCGACTTTGAATTTTGTGGGCGCGACTGAAATTAATATCGCTGGAGCCACCTTTAAAAACCTAAAAACCACTTCACAAAATTCTTACATGACTTTTATGGCGTTAGGGGATAGCTCTGGGAGCGGTAAGATCAATGTCTCTCAGTCTGATTTTTACGATTGGACGGGTGGGGGGTATGATTTTACCGGTAATGGCGCTTTTGATAGCGTGAATTTCAACAAAGCTTATTACAAATTTCAAGGCGCTGAAAATTCTTACACTTTTAAAAACACGAACTTTTTAGCAGGGAATTTTAAGTTTCAAGGCAAGACCACCATTGAAAAATCCGTTTTAGATGACGCTTCTTATTCTTTTGATGGCGCGAACAACACCTTTAATGAAGACAAATTTAATGGCGGATCGTTTAATTTCAACCACGCCGAGCAGACAGACGCTTTCAATAACAATTCGTTTAATGGCGGTTCGTTTAATTTCAACGCCAAACAAGTGGATTTTAATCATAACTTGTTCAATGGGGGCGTGTTTAATTTCAATAATACCCCTAAAGTCAGTTTCACTGATGACGCTTTTAATGTGAACAACCAATTCAAAATAAACGGCGCTCAAACAACTTTCACTTTCAATAAGGGCGTTATTTTTAACATGCAAGGGCTTTTGAGCAATTTAAGCGTAGGCACGACTTATCAATTGCTTAACGCTAAAAGCGTGGATTATAAGGATAACAATAGTGCTTTGTATCAAATGTTGCGCTGGACGAGCGGGGAAAATCCTAGCGGCACGCTAGTTGATAAAAATCAATCCGCGCCAAGCAACGCTAAAATTTATAATGTCCAATTCACCGATAACGGCTTGACTTACTACATCAAAGAAAATTTTAATAACGGGATCACGCTCACTCGTTTATGCACTCTAGGCTATACGCATTGCGTGAATATCCACAATGATGTATTTCATCTTAAAAATGTCAATAATAACGCCAGTAACACCGTGTTCTATCTCAATGGCATGACGACTTGGAAGACTGCTGGCACAGGCGTTTTCACGCAAGATTACAGCGGCGCTAACAGCGTTTTAGTGTTCAATCAGACCACCCCTTTTCTTGATGGAGCAAATCCCGCTTCCAATAGCGTGGTGAGTTTTGGGAAAACTTCAGGGGCTGAATGGGGGCTAGTGGGCTATATTCAAGGCGTTTTTAAAGCCAATCAAATTGACATTACCGGCACGATTCGCTCTGGTAATGGGGCTCAAACCGGTGGGGGCGCGACTTTAGTGTTTAACGCTCAAAAGCGTTTGAATATCGCTAACGCTCATTTGAATAGCGATAAAGCCGGTTTGCAAAATTCATGGATGAATTTCATTGTCAATAACGGCAACTTGAATGTAACAAACGCAAATTTTAGCAACCAAACCCCGCATGGAGGCTTTAACCTTAAAGCCAATAATATCACTTGGGATAAAGGGTCTGTGAGTGGAGGGGGGAATTTTGGTGTGGATAACGCCAATAGCAATGGCACAACCACCATTAGCGGAGTAACTTTCAATAATAACGGCACTTTGATTTATAAGGGGGGTGAAAACAGCGCCGGAAATTCCCTAACCCTAGAAAACAACACTTTCAATTCCTACAATATCAACGCCAAAGCGCAAAACCTAATTTTTAACAACAACTCGTTTAATGGCGGTAGCTATTCGTTTAACGACACTAAAAACACCACCTTTAAAGGCACAAACACGCTCATTAACAGCGATCCTTTTAGCCGTCTCCAAGGCTCAATCGCTATTGAAAATAATAGTATTTTTAATATTGAAAGGGATTTGACTGACAACACCACCTACACGCTTCTAAGCGGGAATAACATTAAATATGATAATGAAATTGCGACGGATAATGTTTTTTCAAAAAATTTATGGAATTTAATCCATTATGGTGGCGAACAAGGGACTCTATTAAGAGCGGATAACAACACTTTTTTTGTGCAATTCACGCAGAGCAACGGCCAAAAATTTGTCTTTGAAGAGACTTTTAACCCGGGCTCTATCACTTATAAATATTTCACTATCCATTCTTCGCCTTTCCACACAGACGCTGATTCTAAGGATATTTGGAGTCAAGTGAGGAAGCAATTTGATTTCATTCCAGGAAAAACCCCCGTGTGTGTTGGCGTGTGCTATATCGCACCCTATAAAAATCAAGACCTTATTGGCTCTAGCGCTTTTGCGTGGTCGCTGAACTTTGGGGCCACGGTGGTAGGGACTTTGCTTTTAGGGAGCGCTCAAGAAAAGGCCAATAACAATGGCGGATCTATCTGGTTTGGTAAGAATAATTTGCTGTATTTGCATGGCAATTTCAACGCGACTAATATCTTTTTAACGAATAACTTTAATGTCGGCAACCCTAACGCCGGCGGTGGGGCGACGATCAGTTTTAACGCTGATGAAATCTTGAACGCTGACGGGTTAAATTACACGAATTTCCAAACCGTGGCTATGGGCTTACAAACCAGCACGAGCCAACATTCTTGGGCGAATTTTAATTCTAGGCTTTCTATGGAGATTAAAAACTCCAACTTTAGGGATTTCACATGGGGAGGCTTTAGGTTCAATTCAGGGCGCATGGTTTTTGAAAACACCACTTTTAGCGGCTGGACCAATATTAACGGAGCGACTGAGAGCGGCTCATCGTATGTGAATATGGTTGCGAATACGAATTTGATTTTTTCTAATTCCATTTTAGGGGGGGGTATTCGCTATGATTTGAAAGCTAATAACGTTATTTTCAATAACTCTCAAATAGTCATTGATGTGTCTAAAAATGTGAATCAGTCTTCATTGAATGGGAATGTTACTTTCAATAATTCCAGGCTTTCAGTCAAGCCTAACGCCGCTATTAATATTGGGGATAGCCAAACCCAAACGACTTTAGAAAACGCTTCAAGCCTTTCTTTTTACAACAACAGCGTAGCGAATTTTAACGGCACAACCGCTTTTAACGGGGTGTCTTATTTGAATTTGAACCCTAACGCTCAATTAAGCTTCAATCAAGCGAATTTCAATAACGCTAATGTAACCTTTTATGGCATTCCTTTATTTGGTAAAACGCCTGATTTTGGCAACTCTGCACGCCTGATTAATTTCAAAGGGAATACGAATTTTAATCAAGCCACGCTCAATTTAAGGGCTAAAAATATCCATATCAATTTCCAAGGCGCTTCTACTTTTGAAAATAACTCTACGATGAATTTGGCTGAAAGTTCTCAAGCGAGTTTTAACGCTCTTAGCGTAGAGGGGGAAACGAATTTCAATCTCAACGGATCAAGCTTGTTGAATTTCAATGGCAATAGTGTTTTTAACGCTCCTGTGAGTTTTTATGCCAATAATTCTCAAATTTCTTTCACTAAATTAGCGACTTTTAATTCTAGCGCCTTGTTTGATTTACAAAACAACAGCACTCTGAATTTTCAAAGCGTTCTTTTAAACAGCACTTTAAGCCTTTTAGGCAATGGCGGTAACGCTCTATCTATTAATGCAAGCGGGAATTTCAGCTTTGGATCTCAAGGCGTTTTGAATCTGTCTAATGTGAATTTGTTTGATGCAAAAAACAAGCCCTTAGTTTATAATATTTTACAAGCTCAAAACATTCAGGGTTTAATGGGGAATAACGGCTATGAAAAGATCCGTTTTTATGGCATACAGATTGACAAGGCTGATTACTCGTTTAATAACGGCGTTCATTCTTGGAGTTTCACTAACCCGCTCAATACGACTGAAACGATTACAGAAACCTTACATAACAACCGCTTGAAAGTGCAGATCTCTCAAAATGGCGTTTCTAATAATGCGATGTTTAACCTCGCTCCTAGCTTGTATAATTACCAAAAAAACCCTTATGATGAAAGTTCTAATTCCTATAATTATACAAGCGGCAAAGCTGGCACTTATTATTTGAATAGTAACATCAAAGGCTTTAATCAAAACAATGAAACACCTGGGACTTATAATGCGCAAAACCAACCCTTACAAGCCTTACACATCTATAATCAGGCTATCACTAAGCAAGATTTGAGCACGATTGCCAGCTTGGGTAAGGAATTTTTGCCTAAATTAGCCAATCTTTTATCTTCAGGGGCTTTAGATCATCTCAATCTCAATAGTCCGAATGGTTTTGAAACTCTTTTTGGTATCTTTGAAAAATATGGTATTGCTTTAACTCAAGCAAATTGGAAGAGTTTGTTGGGTATTATCAATAATTTTTCCAACACGGCTAATTATGATTTCTCTCAGGGCAATCTCGTTGTAGGAGCGATCAAAGAAGGGCAAACGAACACTAATAGCGTGGTGTGGTTTGGAGGCGATGGGTATAAAAATCCATGCACGGTTGGGGATAACACTTGCCAGATGTTCAGGCAGACTAATTTGGGGCAGTTGCTTTATTCTAGTGCGCCTTATTTAGGCTACATTAACGCTAATTTTAAGGCTAAAAACATTTATATCACCGGAACCATCGGCAGCGGGAACGCTTGGGGGAGCGGAGGGAGCGCGAATGTGTCTTTTGAAAGCGCGACGAATTTGGTGCTCAATCAAGCCAATATTGACGCTCAAGGGACCGATAAAATCTTTTCTTATCTAGGGCAAGGTGGCATTGAAAAGCTTTTTGGAGAAAAAGGTTTAGGGAATGCGCTTTCTAATATCATTTATGAAGAGAGCTTGAATAATAACGCTATCCCTAAAGATCTAGCCAACATGATCCCTAAAGATTTTGGATCTAAGACTTTAAGCTCCTTGCTTAGCCCTACTGAAGTGAATAACCTCTTAGGCGTGAGCGCTTTTAAAAACGCGATCATGGAAATTTTAAATTCTAAAACGGTGGGCGATGTTTTTGGTGAAAACGGGCTTTTAAACGCGCTAGATCCTATAAAAAGAAAAGAAATCGATCAAATGCTTTTAGAGCAAATCCAAGCCCATTCTTCAGGGTTTGAAAAATTCATCGTTAAAACTTTAGGGATTGAAAATGTAGAGAATTTCATCAATAACTGGTATGGCAAGCAGAGTTTGAGTTCTTTTGCTAATAATTTTGTGCCTGGAGGCTTAAATCAAGCCCTTGATAAAATAGGCTCTAGCGCTGATTCCAAAGACTTACAGAATTTCTTAGACAAAACGACTTTTGGGGATATTCTCAATCAAATGATCAATCAAGCCCCCTTAATCAATAAGCTCATTTCTTGGCTAGGCCCGCAGGATTTGAGCGTGTTAGTCAATATCGCTTTAAACAGCATCACTAACCCTAGTAAAGAGCTGACTAGCACCATTTCTAGCATAGGTGAAAAAGCGTTAAATGACTTATTGGGCGAAGGCGTAGTGAATAAAATCATGAGCAATCAAGTCCTAGGGCAAATGATCAATAAAATCGTCGCTGATAAGGGCTTAGGAGGCGTTTATCATCAAGGTTTGGGCTCCATACTCCCTAAATCTTTACAAGATGAGTTGAAACAATTGGGCATGGGCTCTTTGCTCAAACCTAAAGGCTTGCACAATCTCTGGCAAAAAGGGAATTTTAATTTCGTGGCTAAAAACCATGTGTTTGTGAATAACAGCTCGTTTAGTAACGCCACAGGAGGGGAATTGAATTTTGTGGCGGGCAAGTCCATTATCTTTAATGGGAAAAACACGATTAATTTCACGCAATATCAGGGCAGGCTTTCTTTTGTATCTAAAGATTTTTCTAACATTTCATTAGATACCTTAAACGCTACCAACGGCTTAACGCTTAATGCTCCTAAAAATGACATTAGCGTTCAAAAAGGTCAAATTTGCGTGAATGTCTTAGATTGCATGGGCGAGAAAAAAGCTCATTATTCAAGCGCGACAGCCCCAACCGATGAAACGCTAGAAGTGAATGCGAATAACTTCTCGTTCTTAGGCACGATTAACGCCAACGGCATGGTCAATTTTTCACAAGTTTTGCAAAATACGACTATCGGGACTTTGGATTTAGGGCCAAACGCCACTTTTAAAGCGAATAATTTGATCGTGAATAACGCTTTTAACAACAATTCTAATTACAGGGCTGATATTAGCGGTAATCTCAATGTGGTAAAAGGAGCGGCTCTCAGCACGAATGAAAATGGTTTGAATGTGGGGGGGAATTTTAAGAGCGAAGGGTCATTAATCTTTAATCTTAATAACCCCACCCATCAAACGATTATTAATGTAACGGGTGCTTCTACGATCATGTCTTACAATAATCAGGCTTTAATCCATTTTAATACCCAACTCAAGCAAGGTGCTTACACGCTTATGGACGCTAAACGCATGCTTTATGGCTATGACAATCAAATCATTCGTCAAGGGAGCTTGAGCGATTACCTCAAGCTTTACACCCTCATTGATTTTAACGGCAAACGCATGCAATTAAAGGGCGATTCACTAAGCTATGACAACCAACCAGTCAATATTAAAGATGGGGGTCTTGTGGTGAGCTTTAAAGACAATCAAGGGCAAATGGTGTATTCATCTATCCTTTATGATAAAGTTCAAGTTAGCGTCTCTGATAAGCCCATGGATATTCATGCCCCTAGTTTGGAGTATTACATTAAATACATTCAAGGCAGCGCTGGTTTGAATGCGATCAAATCTGCGGGCAATAATTCCATTCTGTGGCTGAATGAGCTTTTTGTGGCTAAGGGGGGTAATCCCTTGTTCGCTCCTTATTATTTGCAAGACACGCCCACCAAACACATTGTGACTTTAATGGAAGATGTGAGCAGCGCTTTAGGCATGCTTTCTAAACCCAATCTTAAAAACAATTCCACCGATGTTTTACAGCTCAACACTTACACGCAACAAATGGGCCGTCTAGCCAAGCTTTCTAATTTCGCTTCTTTTGATTCAACGGATTTTAGCGAACGCTTGAGCAGTCTTAAAAACCAAAGATTTGCTGATGCAATCCCTAACGCGATGGATGTGATTTTAAAATACTCTCAAAGGGATAAACTAAAAAACAACCTTTGGGCGACCGGTATTGGGGGCGTGAGTTTTGTGGAAAATGGCACAGGAACGCTCTATGGTGTCAATGTGGGCTATGACAGATTCATTAAGGGTGTGATTGTTGGAGGGTATGCGGCTTATGGGTATAGCGGGTTTTATGAACGCATCACTAATTCTAAATCCGATAATGTGGATGTGGGCTTGTATGCGAGAGCTTTCATTAAAAAGAGCGAGCTAACCTTTAGCGTCAATGAAACTTGGGGGGCTAATAAAACCCAAATCAGCTCCAACGACACTCTGCTTTCTATGATCAATCAGTCCTATAAATACAGCACATGGACGACGAATGCGAGAGTTAATTACGGGTATGATTTCATGTTTAAAAACAAAAGCATCATTTTAAAACCTCAAATTGGTTTAAGGTATTACTATATTGGCATGACCGGTTTAGAAGGGGTTATGAATAACGCGCTCTATAACCAGTTTAAAGCGAACGCCGATCCGTCTAAAAAATCCGTTTTAACGATTGATCTTGCTTTAGAGAACCGCCATTATTTCAACACAAACTCTTATTTTTATGCGATTGGCGGCTTTGGTAGGGATTTGCTTGTGAGGTCTATGGGGGATAAATTGGTGCGTTTCATTGGTAACAACACTTTGAGCTACAGAAAAGGCGAGCTTTATAACACTTTTGCGAGCATCACTACAGGCGGGGAAGTGAGGTTGTTTAAAAGCTTTTATGCGAATGCTGGGGTGGGGGCTAGGTTTGGATTGGATTATAAAATGATCAACATTACCGGAAATATTGGAATGCGTTTAGCGTTTTAAGGGGTGGGGGCTTACCCCTTTTTGAGCCATTAAATAAATCAATGGTGGGACTAAGTCTTTAACGCATGCGTTCTTTTGGTGTTAGTAACATGCGATTAGTGCTTAGTAAAAATAAAATAATGCCACCAATAATGAAAAATGTTGAAGTTGCTAAAACCAGTATAGTATCAATCCCTTGAAAAGCTTTGATTAGAAGTTGATTAAGGTAGTAAAAAATAGATGTTTTGATAAATAATTGACCAATATTAGGTAGGTATTCTAAAGGAACAAAAACATTACAAGACATTAGTGCATAGAGATTGATGATATTACAAAATCCTAAGATGCTTTGTTCGTTTTGAAAAATTCTAGCTACAAAAATGGCTAAGCAAAAACAAAACAATGCGCTTGAAAAAACACTAACAAACCCCAAAATAAGCGCTTTAAAATTAAGAATAGTGATGATATTGAACGCATAAAAAGAGAGAATAATAAAGATAAAAGCATATAGGATTACAACGATTAGTCTTGAAGCGATTAATGCTAGAGTTATTTGTTTGAAAGTTGCTAGTGATAGCATGTAGAACAAGAATATATTATGCGATTCTCAAGCTTGTTATAGCTTGAGTGAGACCAAAGATCGCGCTAGAAATAATAAGGAGTCCCATTAGACCTATGATGCTATTAAAGTAAAAAATTTCAGTAGTATTTTTTGAAAAAACAAAAATCAGTAATAGGAGCATTAAAATAGGATAAATAAAAGTCCAAAATAGCGCGCTTGTATTGGTGAGATAAGATTTGATTTCAAGTTTTAGGATAGATAGAATTGCTCCCACTAAATATCCTTTAGTAATGCTAATAAGTCTTTTGTGGTTGGTTTTTCTTTAAAGTTAAAAGTTTTAGCTACAGATTTTAATATAGAATTTAAAGGTTTGTATTGAGCAATGTTGCCATTCTTAAGGAACAATACCCATTCGCAACTATCTAAGACAATCAGATCTGAGTGGCGATGATACTTGTAAGTTGTTGGGTGTTGTGCAAGCTTATGAGATTTGATAGTCTTATAAGAGCGTTTTGCTCTAAACTGGTTTCTGGTTCATCCATAATAATTAATTGGGGGTGGTGGCTAAGAGCTAAATCAATCTTTAAGCGCTGTTTTTGTCCATCACTTAGGTGTTCGTAGGTTTTATTTAAAAGATTTTTTTCAAATAGATTTGGAGTGCAGTTTTTGTGAAAAAATTGATAGAATTTAAAAAGGTCGTTTGCGTTTAATCCAAGTGGGTAGTTGAATAGGTTAGAGACAACTCCCAATTGTTTGCGTTGTGGTATAACATTGTCGTGGTATGGAATATTATTGTTTTGTGCTTTAAAATTATAGTCTGATCTAATGCCTAGAATAGTGTTGATAAGCGTTGATTTTCCAGCACCATTTGTGCCAATAATGGCTGTACTAGTATGATTTTTAAATGAAAAATCTTGTATATTTAAAGCGTTTTTAAACATGGTTTTTGGGTGTATGCTGATGTTAGAAATCATAAAATCCCCTTTGCATAAAATCTCTTTTGATAGAAATGATTTAAAATCCCATTTAGGGTTATTGTATTCAAATAATGGTTTTATTTAGTGCAGTGTTATTAAAAAATTAACCGATTTTTGTTAAAACGAGCCAAAAGCGTTACTGATAGACACGCTCTAAGCGAGTGAAACGATTTTAAAAAGCACTCCAACTCTAAAAAATAGACAAAGCCAAAGCTTTAAATAAGAAAGACCTTAAAAGAGAAACGGGGTTTTTGATTTTTCATTCTCAAAACCCTAAATATTCTCTCGTTTTTTGTCCGTTATTGGTTTTATGGGTGTTTTAACATATAAAATTCCAACGCTTTTTCAAAGAGGAGCGAGCGGTTAGAAAAACCTTTCTCTTTCATGTATTCATCCACTTTAGCCATAAAACTAGGCGAGAGTAAAACGCTATGATTGATTCTTCGCTCTTTACTTGTTTTTTCTTCGTATTCTATCTCTTCTATTTCGGCTAACAAACTGGGCGAAAGCGAAATGTTAAAATTGCTCCTTCGTTCGCTGCTCACTTTTATTTCTGCTTCTAGCTCGGCTAATTCGGTTAGCAACCTTTTGCGTTTGGCTTGTAAAGCCTGAATGGTTGTGTGCACTTTATGGTGTTCCATCATTGCTCCTTAAAATATCTTTATTTTTCGCATTCTACTATAAAATAGGATTTTGTGAGTAAATTCATTAAGAATGAAAATTGGAATTTTTCTTTAGAATTTAACCGGGTATTTGATTTTAATTTTAATCCAATTCTTTAAGGCGTTTTAACAATTCTTCTTCATTCAAAACGCTCACGCCATGTTTTTTTGCTAGAGCGAGTTTTGAGCCGGCGTTTTCTCCAGCGATTAAAAAATCGGTTTTAGCGCTCACGCTTGAAGCAATTTTTGCCCCTAAATTTTCTAACATTTGAGCGTATTCTTGCCGTGGTTTAGAAAGCGTGCCGGTTAAAACAATCGTTTTGTTATTGAAAACAGAAGAGCTTTTTTGCTTTTCTTCAGCCATATCGCTGTTTTTAGGGTTCAACAAATCAAATAACGATCGGATAAATTCCTGATTGCTCGCATAAAAATTGACTAAAGAGCGCGCCATTTCCACTCCAAAACCTTCCATTTCTAAAAACTCGGCTTCGCTTTTTTCTAACACATTTAAGCCGTATTTGGCTAGCGTTTTACTCGCTCCCTTACCAATATGCTCGATCCCTAAAGCGTTGATCAAACGCCATAAGGGAGGGTTTTTGCTCTTTTGAATAGCGTCTAATAGATTTTGAGCTTTTTTGATTTTAAATTTGTCTAGCCGCATTAAATCTTCTAATTTTAAAGCATACAAATCCAGGGCGTTAACAATGAGTTTTTCTTCAAAAAGTTGCTCTATGACTTTATCGCCCAAGCCTTGGATGTTTAAAGCGTCTTTAGAAGCGAAATGAATCAAGCTTTCTTTCAACCTTGCTGGGCAATTAAGGTTTTGACAATAAGTAAAAATCTCTTCGCATAAAAGCTCATGCGAGCATATGGGGCAAACTTTGGGGCGTTCAATTTTGTGTTGCGAGCCGTCTCTATAAGATTCTAAAGGTTTAATGATTTTAGGGATCACATCACCGCTTCTAATGACAACGACCCTATCATTGAGCATGATATTCTTTTTTTCAATTTCAGAATAATTGTGCAAGGTTGCTTTCGTAATTATAGCTCCAGCAATTTCTACAGGCTCTAAAAGAGCGACCGGTGTGATCGCCCCGCTGCGCCCCACTTGGT
Organism: Helicobacter pylori; assembly: GCF_002832345.1. Lineage (GTDB taxonomy): Bacteria > Campylobacterota > Campylobacteria > Campylobacterales > Helicobacteraceae > Helicobacter > Helicobacter pylori_CP. The sequence continues at coordinate 6,030 of NZ_PHLZ01000012.1, read as the reverse complement.
TGATGACTCCTATGATTTTGGTGTGTTTTTCTAAAGCCGGGAATTTATAAGCGCAAGTGAATTTAGGGGATTTTTGCGTGTAGCCTAGCTCCTTTTGAATATCCAATTCATTCACAACGATCACCATGCCGTCTAAAAGGGCAAAAAAGCCCTCCCTTTCTTTAATCAGGGTGTGGTAATTTTCTTCTATTTCTTGGTGGTTTTTGTTTAAGCGTAAGTATTGAATGGCGCTAAAACCCAACGAGACGATAAAATCCAAACATTCCTTAAAGCTTAAAAAATTTAAAGAATGCTTGCCCACGCCCCAAGGGATGAATTGCAATTTGCGCTTTTTAGTGATTTCGCTATCAAGTTGCCTCAAACTCCCTGATGCGGCATTTCTGGGGTTAGCGAATAGGGGTTCATTAGCGTTTAGGCGTTCTTTATTTAAAGCGTCAAAATCCTTTTTAGAAATGATCACTTCGCCCCTGATTTCTATTTCTTCATTATAAGCGATAAAATGGGGGATATTAGCGATGTGTTTAGCGTTTGCGCTAACTAATTCTCCTTCTAAGCCATTGCCCCTAGTGGTCGCACTCACTAGCTTGCCATGTTGATACAAAAGATTGAGCGAAACCCCATCAAGTTTGGGCGAGCACACGAACGAAGCGCTAGGGTAGGTTTTTAAAATGCGTTGCAACCACGCTTGCAATTCGTTTTGATTGAACACATCATCTAAGCTCCACATCCGCATTAAATGGGGGTTTTTACTGAACGAATTGGTGGCAGTAGCCCCCACTTTTTGGGTAGGGGAATTCGCTTGAATGTGGCTAGGGTTTTTTTCTTCATAAGCTTTTAATTCTTGGTAAAGTTCATCATAGATCGCATCGCTTACGATTGACTCATCAAGGTTGTAATAATGGTGCGATAGCGTGTTTAAGTATTCAATTCTTTCTAAATATTCTTTTTGGCTTTTTATCATTTTTGTAAAAACCTTTTAAACTAAATTAGGGTAGTATTATAACATTTAATCTTTGATAGGGCTTTAGGGGAAAATAGGTGGTAAGAGACATTGACAAAACGACTTCGTTGCACTTAAACAACGCAGTGCAATTTCTGTGCTTTAGATTAGATGAAAAAAAAGACGCCCAACTTTATGGCATGAACATTTTTAAGATCCGAGAAATTATCCATTATGACGGGGAGATTACAGAGATTCTTGGGGGGAGCGATGGCGTGATGCTCGGGTTTCTTAGCGTTAGGGGCGAATCCATTCCTTTAGTGGATGTGAAAAGGTGGTTGCATTATAACGCGAATGATCCGAGTCGTGATTTAAAAGAATGTAGCGTTAAAGATGACCATAATTTAGTGATCGTGTGCCATTTTTCTAACCATTCCATCGCTCTAAAGGTTTTAAAAATTGAAAGGATTATTCATAAAAATTGGAATGAGATTAGCGCCGGGGACAAACAAGGCATTAATGAAGAGGGTAAGCTTAGCGCTATCACCCGTTTTGATGAAGAACGAGTGGTGCAGATCTTAGATGTGGAGAAAATGATTAGCGATGTTTTCCCTAGCTTGAAGGATTTAGACGATTTGACTTTGCGTTGCATAGAAGCCATTCAAAGCCAAAAACTCATTTTAATCGCTGAAGATTCCTTGAGCGCTCTTAAAACCTTAGAAAAGATCGTTCAAACTTTAGAATTGCGTTATTTAGCCTTTCCAAATGGGAGGGAATTGTTGGATTATTTGTATGAAAAAGAACATTACCAACAAGTTGGCGTGGTTATTACGGATTTAGAAATGCCTAACGTTTCAGGGTTTGAAGTGCTAAAAACCATTAAAGCTGATCATAGAACTGAGCATCTTCCTGTGATCATCAATTCGTCCATGAGCAGCGATTCTAACCGCCAATTAGCCCAATCTTTAGAAGCGGATGGTTTTGTGGTAAAATCTAACATTCTTGAAATCCATGAAATGCTTAAAAAAACGCTTTCATAAATTTAATTTTTGTTTTAATTTAAAGGGATAAAACATGCGAAGTCATTTCTGCACAGAAATTAGTGAAAAAGATGTGGGTAAAATAGTCAAAGTGGCCGGGTGGTGTAACACTTATAGAGACCATGGAGGCGTGGTTTTTATTGATTTAAGGGATAAAAGCGGTTTGGTGCAACTAGTCTGTGATCCTAGCTCTAAGGCTTATGAAAAGGCTTTAGAGGTTAGGAGCGAATTTGTGCTAGTGGCTAAAGGGAAAGCGCGTTTAAGGGGTGCTGGGTTAGAAAACCCTAAACTAAAAACGGGTAAAATTGAAATCGTTTTAGAAGAGTTAATTATTGAAAATAAAAGCGCTACCCCACCGATTGAAATTGGCAATAAAAACGTGAATGAAGATTTGCGCTTGAAATACCGCTATTTGGATTTACGCTCTTTGAATGCTTATGAAATCTTTAAATTGCGCAGTGAAGTGGCTTTAATCACTCGTAACACTCTAGCCCAAAAGGGTTTTTTAGAGATTGAAACCCCCATTTTGTCTAAAACCACGCCTGAGGGAGCTAGGGATTATTTAGTGCCAAGCAGGGTGCATGAGGGCGAATTTTTTGCACTCCCCCAAAGCCCGCAATTATTCAAACAGCTTTTAATGGTGGGGGGGATGGACAGGTATTTTCAAATCGCTCGCTGCTTTAGAGATGAAGATTTGAGGGCGGACAGGCAGCCAGAATTCACGCAAATTGATGCGGAAATGAGCTTTTGCGATGAAAATGATGTGATGGGCGTGGTGGAAGATTTGTTGCAAGAGATTTTTAAAGCGATTGGGCATACTATTTCTAAACCTTTTAAACGCATGCCTTATAAGGAAGCGATGGAAAATTACGGGAGCGATAAGCCGGATTTACGCTTTGAATTGCCTTTAATAGAAGTGGGGGATTGTTTTAGGGACAGCTCGAATTCTATTTTTTCTAATATCGCAAAAGATTCTAAACACAAACGCATTAAAGCTTTGAACGTTAAGGGGGCTGATGCGCTTTTTAGCCGCAGCGTTTTAAAAGAATTAGAAGAATTTGTACGCCAATTTGGGGCTCAAGGCTTAGCGTATTTGCAAATTAAAGAAGATGGGATTAAAGGGCCTTTGGTTAAATTTTTGAGCGAAAAGGGGCTTAAAAATATTTTAGAAAGGACTGATGCACAAGTTGGGGATATTGTTTTTTTTGGAGCGGGAGATAAAAAAATCGTGTTAGACTACATGGGGCGCTTGCGCTTGAAGGTGGCTGAAACGCTTGATTTGATTGATAAAGACGCTTTGAATTTCTTATGGGTAGTCAATTTCCCCATGTTTGAAAAAACCGAAAACGGCTATCATGCTGCACACCACCCTTTTACGATGCCTAAAAATATAGAATGCGAAGATATAGAAGAGGTTGAAGCGCATGCGTATGATGTGGTGCTTAATGGCGTGGAGCTTGGTGGGGGGAGCATAAGGATCCATAAAGAAGAAATGCAAAAAAAAGTCTTTGAAAAAATCAATATCCATGAAGAAGAAGCACAAAAAAAATTTGGCTTTTTACTAGAAGCGCTAAAGTTTGGCGCTCCTCCTCATGGGGGCTTTGCGATAGGTTTTGATCGCTTGATCATGCTAATGACTAAATCTAGTAGCATTAGAGACGTGATCGCTTTCCCTAAAACGCAAAAAGCTTCATGCTTATTGACTGACGCGCCTAGCCCCATTAATGAAGAGCAATTAAGAGAATTACACATTCGCTTAAGAAAATAATTTAAAAGGATACGATATGAAACAACTATTTTTGATTATTGGAGCCCCAGGGAGTGGTAAAACCACTGATGCAGAGCTTATCGCTAAGAATAACAGCGAAACAATCGCTCATTTTTCTACCGGGGATTTATTAAGGGCTGAGAGCGCTAAAAAGACTGAGCGAGGCTTATTGATTGAAAAATTCACTTCTCAAGGCGAATTAGTGCCTTTAGAAATTGTGGTAGAAACGATCCTTTCGGCGATTAAAAGCTCTAGCAAAGGGATCATTTTAATTGATGGCTATCCTAGGAGCGTGGAACAAATGCAGGCTTTGGATAAGGAATTGAACGCTCAAAACGAAGTGATCTTAAAAAGCGTGATTGAAGTAAAAGTGAGTGAAAACACTGCTAAAGAAAGGGTTTTAGGGCGCTCTAGGGGGGCTGATGATAATGAGGTCGTGTTTCATAACCGCATGCGGGTGTTTTTGGATCCGTTGGGTGAGATCCAAAATTTTTACAAGAATAAGAAAGTGTATAAAGTTATCGATGGCGAAAGAAGCATTGAAGAAATCGTGAATGAAATGCAAAAATATATTTTGTCTTTTGCAAATTAAAATGCGTTCCAAAGAGAATAAGCTGTGATTGGTGTTTATATCATTTCTTTAAAAGAAAGTCAAAGGCGTTTGGATACTGAAAAACTCGTTTTAGAATCCAATGAAAAATTTAAAGGCCGTTGCGTTTTTCAAATCTTTGACGCTATTAGCCCTAAACACGAAGATTTTGAAAAATTACTTCAAGAGCTTTATGACGCTCAAAGTTTATTGCAATCTGATTGGTATCATTCTTATGTTGGCGCTGGTTTGACTTTGCCTGAATTGGGGTGTTATTTAAGCCATTATCTTTTGTGGAAAGAATGCGTCAAAACAAACCAACCGGTCGTTATTTTAGAAGATGATGTAGCCTTAGAGTCTAATTTCATGCAAGCCTTAGAAGATTGCTTGAAAAGCCCTTTTGATTTTGTGAGACTCTATGGGTGCTATTGGTATTACCACGAGACAAAATTCCATGTTTTACCCAAAGAATTTGTATTTCCTCCCTTTGATTATCCTTTTAAAAATAACCCTATTTTAGAAAAATTTAAAAAATTTTTTGATGTTTCTAGATTTTTAAATCTTTCTACCCATAAGGTCATCCACTATATTCTCAAAAAAATACAAAAAAGCTATTACGCAACGCATGAAAAAGAAGCCTTTTTTTTAGAGCATTTTTACCTCACCAGCGTGTATGTGGCTTCTACAGCCAGTTATTACTTAACCCCTAAGGGCGCTAAAACTTTTATAGAAGCCACGGAGCGTTTTAAAATCATAGAGCCGGTGGATATGTTTATGGATAATTCTGCTTATCATGATATAGCGAATCTGACTTATGTGCCTTGCCCTGTTTCTTTAAGCGAGCATTCTTTAGACAGCACCATTCAAAAGCCCCAAAAAAAGAGCTTGAAATCTTACCCATTTCCGCCTAAAAAATCAACTTTTAAGAATCTTTTCTACTACAGCATTAACGCTAAAAAACGTTTAAAAGCCTTTCAACAATACAGCAAGCAATACGCTCCTTTAAAAACCCCTAAAGAGGTTTAAAAAGAATGAAAAAACTTTATGGTAGAATGCCACAGAATGCCATATTTAGGAGTTCATTTGACACAAGTTTATATCATTTCTTTAAAAGAAAGTCAAAGGCGTTTGGATACTGAAAAACTCGTTTTAGAATCCAATGAAAAATTTAAAGGCCGTTGTGTTTTTCAAATCTTTGACGCTATTAGCCCTAAACACGAAGATTTTGAAAAACTCGTTCAAGAGCTTTATGACGCGCAAAGCATGTTAAAATCCGATTGGTTCCATTCTGATTATTGTTGTGGAGAATTATTGCCCCGAGAATTTGGGTGCTATTTAAGCCATTATCTTTTATGGAAGGAATGCGTCAAATTAAACCAACCGGTCGTTATTTTAGAAGATGATGCAACGCTAGAGTCTCATTTCATGCAAGCCTTAGAAGATTGCTTGAAAAGCCCTTTTGATTTTGTGAGACTCTATGGGCATTATTGGGGAGGCCATAAAACCAATTTGTACTCTCTCCCTATCTATACAGAAACTGAAGAGGCTGAAGCGTCTATTGAAGAAACGCCTATTGAAAATTATGAAGTTACACCCCCCCCCCCCCCCCCCAATACGACAAAAAGATGGCTATATCAAAGAAAACAAAACCACCACAAAACCAAAACAAATCACCGTGTATCAAATCCATACC
>NZ_PHLZ01000011.1:0-51711 GCF_002832345.1 Helicobacter pylori | reverse complement strand
GTTGTGGGGATTTAGTTGGGGGTTGTAGGGGGGAGAACTATTTTAATACCCCCTATTCTCTTAAGAGTTTTATTATAAACAGAGCCTAAAAACGATATACTCTGTTAAAAAATTATGGGAGTTTAAGCTTTGCGTGTTTTTATTATTTCTTTAAATCAAAAAGTGTGCGATAAATTTGGTTTGGTTTTTAGAGACACCACGACTTTACTCAATAGCATCAATGCCACCCGCCACAAGGCGCAAATTTTTGATGCGATTTATTCTAAAACTTTTGAAGGCGGGTTGCACCCCTTAGTGAAAAAGCATTTACACCCTTATTTCATCGCGCAAAACATCAAAGACATGGGGATCACAACCAATCTCATCAGTGGGGTTTCTAAGTTTTATTACGCTTTAAAATACCATGCGAAGTTTATGAGCTTGGGAGAGCTTGGGTGCTATGCGAGCCATTATTCCTTGTGGGAAAAATGCATAGAACTCAATGAAGCGATCTGTATTTTAGAAGACGATATAACCTTGAAAGAGGATTTTAAAGAGGGATTGGATTTTTTAGAAAAACACATCCAAGAGTTAGGCTATGTTCGCTTGATGCATTTATTATATGACCCCAATGTTAAAAGTGAGCCATTGAACCATAAAAACCACGAGATACAAGAGCGTGTGGGGATCATTAAAGCTTATAGTCATGGGGTGGGAACGCAAGGCTATGTGATCACGCCCAAGATTGCCAAAGTTTTTTTAAAGAACAGCCGAAAATGGGTTGTTCCTGTGGATACGATAATGGACGCTATTTTTATCCATGGCGTGAAAAATCTGGTGTTACAACCTTTTGTGATCGCTGATGATGAGCAAATCTCTACGATAGCGCGAAAAGAAGAACCCTATAGCCCTAAAATCGCCCTAATGAGAGAACTCCATTTTAAATATTTGAAATATTGGCAGTTTGTATAATCAATAATAAAAATACTAAAGAGCGTTTTAAAGCTTTAGCTGTCCCTATTTGATTAGAATAAAGCTCGTTTTTAATCGCTTTTAAGAATGGATTGAAATTTTGAGTGGATTTTAAAAGGGTTTTTAACCCCTTTTAGCTTCTATAAGCAATCTAAAATAAGACGCATTAAAAGAATGAAACGCATTAGAAAATTATTTTCTAATTTTCTAATGCTTTAAGATTAAGACTTTTTAGGATTGGCTTCGGTTACCCTAATCGTTCTGCCCATAAAATCCGTATTATCCAATTTAGCAATCGCTTCACTAACGCCCTCTTCTTGCATTTCTACAAAGCCAAAACCTTTAGGTTTCTTCGTTTCTCTGTCATAAATCAGCTTGACATTAAAAACTTTGCCAAATTGACTGAAAAGCTCCTTGACTTGCTCACTGGTAGCACTATAAACCAAATTCCCTACATAAATGTTTTTCAAGATAAAATTCTCCGGTAAAAAAATGACAACATACCCATAAGAATATGAAAAAGTTATAAAAAAGTAACACTTCTAAAACCCAAACACATCCAAAACAGAAGTATGGTGGATTTTATCTAATGATTGCTTAAAAAATTATAAAAGCTATTAAAATTGGGTATTGATAATAAAATAGAACTTACACAAGCAAGCAGTAATTTTAAAAAGCGTTATCAAAGGATAAGGAGAACATGGTTTCAAAATCACCCCCTATCCTTTTAAAAGCTTTACCATAAAACAAAGTTTTAAAAAAACAACATTAAAGCCAAACAAGAATGTTTTGCTTAATGCCCCTCATCGGTTAAAACAGCCCCTGCCAAATACACATAAGTGAGGATCATAAAAACAAAAGCTTGTAAAATCCCCATAAAAAACAAAACCATAAAGGGTGCTACAGGAACAGCCCAAGGCACTAATAAAAGCATGATGAGCAAGAACATGTCATCGCCCTTGATATTCCCAAACAAACGAAACGATAAAGACACGATCCTAGAAAAATGCGAGATGATCTCAATAGGGAACATGAAAGGGGCGAGCCATTTCACAGGGCCTGCAAAATGAGCGAAATACTTGAAAAAGCCCTGCACTCTAATGCCTTCAAAATGGTAATAAAAAAACACAATCAGCGCTAAAACCAGCGTAAAACTCCAACTAGCCGTAGGGGATTCAAAGCCAGGAATGATGCCTATCATGTTAGAAAAAAAGACATACAAAGCGATCGTGCCAGCTAGGGGGAAGTATTTGCGGGCTAATTCTTCGCCTATAATATCCTTAGCCACGCTCAAAATCGCGCTAATGATGCTCTCATACACATTCTGCAAACCCATAGGCACCATCTGCATTTTGCGCGACGCGCCAAGCGAAATGAAAAACATCAAAACCGCTGTCAAAACGACAAAAAACCCAGTGATAAAATCATGATTGGAGCTAAAAAAATTAGCAATAGTAAATACTCTGTGTTCCATGAAAAAGTTTCTCTAAGCCTTATTGAAAATTTCCTTAATTGTAGCAATTAAGTTTTAAAAACTCATTAAACCAAGCTTTTTAACGAGTTTTTTAACGATTTATCCTGTTTTCTTTTAAAATTCACCCATAATAATTAGGGGCTTCTTTAGTAATATCCACGCCATGCACATGGCTTTCTTTTAACCCCGCGCTAGTGATTTCTACAAATTCAGCGTTTTGATACAATTCCAAAATATTTTTCGCCCCCTGATACCCCATAGAAGAACGCACGCCCCCTACTAATTGGAAAATCATATCCGAAACCTTACCACGATAAGGCACACGCCCTTCAATGCCTTCTGGGACTAACTTTTCACTCGCTACGCCCTCTTGAAAATACCTATCAGAGCTCCCTTTAGTCATAGCCCCAATGCTGCCCATTCCCCTATAACTTTTATATTGCCTCCCTTGATAGATCATAAAATCCCCTGGCGATTCTTCTGTGCCAGCGAGTAAAGAGCCTATCATCACGCTTGATGCTCCCAAAGCCAAAGCCTTAGCCACATCGCCTGAATAGCGAATCCCTCCATCTGCAATCACAGGAATATCAAATTTAGACGCCACTTCTACGCAATTATCAATCGCGCTCACTTGGGGCATTCCCACCCCAGCCACAATCCTAGTGGTGCAAATGCTTCCTGGCCCAATACCCACTTTAACAGCGTCCGCTCCCGCGCTAATCAAATCGCTTGTGGCTTCTTTAGTAACCACATTCCCCACAATCACATCCACTACCAAGCTTTTTTTAATCTCTTCTAAAGTGTGTAAAATGTTCGCCGAATGCCCATGCGCGCTGTCTAATACCAACGCATCTACCCCCGCTTTAACTAACATTTCAGCCCTATCCAACTGCCCCACTCCAATAGCCGCCCCCACTCTCAAGCGCCCAAAATCATCTTTATTGGCCTCAGGGTATTCAATGCGTTTTTGAATGTCCTTGATCGTGATCAAGCCTTTTAAAACATTATCTTTATCCACAATAGGCAATTTTTCAATCTTATGCTTGTGCATCAAATCGCTCGCTTCATCCAAACTAATGCCCACATGAGCGGTAACTAAAGGCATTTTAGTCATCACATCGCCCACTTTTTTACTCAAATCCGTTTCAAAGCGCACGTCTCTGTTGGTTAAAATCCCGATCAACAACCCCTTATCATCTACCACAGGCACGCCTGAAATCTTATAATTATCCGTTATGACTTTAGCGTCCGCTAGCGTCCTGTGTGCATGGATAAAAATAGGATCATTAATCACCCCGCTTTCGCTTTTTTTAACTTTAGTGATTTCTTTGAGTTGCGTTTGAATATCCATGTTTTTATGCACGATGCCAATACCCCCAAGGCGCGCCATAGCGATAGCGGTTTTATGCTCTGTAACCGTATCCATAGCCGCGCTAATAAAGGGGATATTCAAACGAATGTTTTTAGTTAGGCGAGACTTTAAGCTCACATCTTTAGGTAAAACGCTAGACTTTCTAGGCACCATCAACACGTCTTCAAAAGTCAAAGCCCTTTGTAAAATTCTCATTTTCTATCCTTAATCTAATTTTAAATCTAATTCTTGCTCTAAAGCGTAAGAAACATCTAAAAGGCTTTGCTCATCAAAAGCCTTAGCAATGAATTGCATCCCTATGGGCAAGCCTAAAGGATCTTTAGCGACCGGCAAGGAAAGGGCCGGCAAACCACTCAAATTCGCCCCAATCGTGTAAATATCGCTCAAATACATTTCTAGAGGGCTTGCATGGTAATTGAATAAATGGGCGCTCGTGGGAGCTATAGGGGTGAAAATCAAATCCACTTCTTCAAAAATCTTGTTGTATTGCTCTTTAATCATCAAACGCATTTGCTGGGCTTTCAAATAATAAGCGTCATAATACCCGCTGCTTAAGACAAAATTCCCTAACATGATGCGCCGTTTCACCTCATCGCCAAAACTTTCACTGCGGCTTTTGAGATACAATTCTTTCAAATCTTTAATATTTTGAGCCCTCCTCCCATAACGCACCCCATCAAATCGGGCCAGATTCGAACTCGCTTCAGCCATGCTGATAATATAATAGACAGAGATTTGATAATGCGAATCCAACATCTTTTTTTCCACAATCTCATGCCCCATTTCTTTCAAGGCTTTAAGGGTGTTTTCATAAGCGAGTTGCACTTCATTGCTCGCATCTTTAATGTGATCTCTTAAGACAGCGATTTTAAAGCGTTTGTCTCTGTTAAGGTTTTTAAAGGTTTGCGTGGGTTTGAGATTCGCGCTCGTGGAGTCCTTGCTATCATACCCACTAATTGCATCAAATAAAAGAGAAGCGTCTTCTACATTTTGCGTGATAGGCCCAATTTGATCAAAACTAGAGCAATACGCGATCAAACCATAACGGCTCACCCTCCCGTAAGTGGGTTTTAACCCCACGCACCCGCAATAGCTCGCCGGCTGCCTGATAGACCCGCCCGTATCGCTCCCTAAAGCCGCCACCGCTAAGCCGCCTGCCACAGCTGCTGCACTTCCTCCGCTACTCCCTCCAGGCACTCTGTTTTTGTCTCGTGGGTTTTTAGTGATCCCATAGCAACTAGACTCTGTGGTGCTTCCCATCGCAAACTCGTCCATGTTAGAAAGCCCAAACCCTGCCATGCTGTTTTGGTGCAAGTTTTCCATCACGCTCGCATGATAAGGAGCGATATAGCCTTTTAAAATCTTACTGGAGCAAGTGATTTCCCACCCCTTAACGCTGATATTGTCTTTAATAAGGATCGGCACCCCTTTAGCGCTAGCGCCATTAAGGCTAGGGGCTTTAATATAAGCGTTCAAATCTGAAGCTCTGACCTTAGCGTCAATTTCGTTTTTAAGGGTTTCTAATTCATCTTGGGATAAAGAAAGGGCTTGTTTTAAAGTGATCATGTTTTTAGCCTTACAAAAAATTTAATGGTAGTTTAACATGCTTACATATAAAACGAGCTTATAAGAGCGTTTTTAAAAAGCGTTCAACTCGCTTATTTAAATCTTTTAAACTGGAGCTGTTGTCTATGATGTAATCGCTCATGGCGCGTTTTTGCTCTATATCCATTTGACAAGCTAAGCGCTGCAAAATTTCAGTTTCTTTGAGTTTGTCTCGCTCTAAAAGGCGCTCAATTTGTAAAGCCCTAGGCGCATAGATTAACACCACCCTACTCACAGGATAGCGTTTTTTACCTCCCACTTCAAAAAACAAAGGGATGTCTAAAAAATACGCTTGATGATTTTTTTCTAATTCATAGGCTTTTTTAAGCATGCATTCACGGATTAAGGGGTGCAAAAAATCTTCTAGCCATTTTAACTCATTAGTATTTTGAAACACGATCGCGCCAAGTTTTTTGCGATTCAAAATATCTTTTTCTATAATCTCTGATCCAAAATGTTGGGCGATTTTAAACCGGTGCTCTTGCAATAATTGGTGGGCGATCTTATCCGCATCTAAAATTTTATAACCTTGCGATTCTAATATTTTAATGGTGGTGCTTTTACCGGTACCTATCCCCCCTGTCAGAGCGATAGCGTTTTTTAAAACCATTTTAAGATTTGATATTGTCTTTAAAGACTTCTTGTAAATTTTTAGGCAAAGCGAATGCAGCCCTATGAATGTCTTCGTTATAGTATCTCACGCTTTTTAGCGTTTCTATTTTTGGCGTCATTAAATCTTTTAAGGGGTGGGTTTTAAAAGAAGCGTAAATATAACCCTTATTGCTCAAAATCCTTAAAGGCGCTACAAAAGGCATGGCAACAGAAAAAACTCCGCCCATGTTTTTAAGGGCGTTTTGCATGCTCACATGCTCTAATAATGGGTGTTTGGCTACCGAAATAAACACCCCATCTTCTTTAAGCATTCTTTTTAAACCATCTATTTTATGAATATCCGGCTCTTGCAAGCAAAGGATCAAATCGTATTTTTTAATGTCTAAATCTAAGAGTTGTTTAGCGTGCGTGAAATTCTTGTTGTTTTTCACTTCATGGAAATGGGGGAAAAAACTAATGAAGCTGTCTAAAATCTTTTCATCCGCTTGCACAAAATCTATATGCGTGTCGTATTTAAAAAGCTGGTGGGCTAATTCCAAATCAAACCCATCCACAATCAAAACTTCTTTAAGCTCTTTCTTGGTGCAACCCCCCATATGAGCGAGCAACTCGCTTTCAATATGAAGAAAGTTTTTAAACAGCAATTGGCGGTTAAGCATCGCAATTTCACCAAAATCCTTAGATTTAAAAATCTCTAAGATATTATGCTCGCTTCTAACATCTAGTAATTTCGCTTCTATGGTGTATTCTTTACGCAAATACGGCGTGATTTCTTGGGTGATCCACATTGACATTCTCTCATCACTTTGTAATATTTAATTTATATGCTATCCAAAAAATCTAAATTATTGTAATAAACGCCCTAACTTTCCTTAAGGCATTCTAAAAAAAGTTCCGTATCGCTCTTAAAGCGCTCTTTTTTAAAGTCCAAATCAATACTGATGGCTTTATGCTGGCTGTCTAATTTATCGGTTGAATGCTTTTTTAACACCATTTGACACTTTGAAATCTCAATGGCGTCTAAAGCCTTATCCCCTATCGCCCCTATCGTATAAAAATCATCGCTCTTTTTTTCTAAGAGAAAGGATTCATAAAAGGGCCTTAAACTCAAATCGCTGTTACTGGTGGTATAAACATACGAAGAAATCTTGCCCTTAAATTGCGCGATTTGCGTTTTAGTGTCATTAAAAGTGAAAGTTTGGATCTGGCGATCTTTATCGTTTTGATCTTTTAAAAAACGCTTCAAGGCTTTGGATTTGATTTCTATCAGCCATTGATCCCCTTCTTTACTCATCACAATATCCCCATTTTTTAGGGGGTAGAAATTTTGTTGGGAATATTCAATGAGCTTTGGATTTTTTGTTTTTCTTTTCGGTTTGTAAAGGAACGGGTTTTTTGTATCGTTATTGGCAGTGTTGTTGTTATGAAACTCATTTTGGTATAAGGGCGGATTTTTTGCATCATTATCGCTTGGCTCATTCAATAAAATCACAGAAGTTTCGGGGTTAAAAGAATCGTTTCCATCTTTAGTCAGTTGGGCGAAAGCATCTCTTTCTTCTGTAGGCTGATACACCATGTTTTTTAAAAAAATCGTTTCGCTAAAGACTTCATAATCCGAATCCACATAGCTAGGGCGTTTAGAGCCGTCATTTTCTTGCTCTTGGGCTTTTTTTTGCAACTTAATAAACCTCTCTTGCGAGCAAGCTAAAAAGCATATTAAAATCATTATTACCACGCTTATTTTTTTGACTAAAAACAATGCCAGACCCTTATTTAAGCTTTAAATAACTATAATATTGTAATCTAATTTTGATTAAATTGAAGCGATAAAAAAGATGAATACAAGCCCTAAAACTTTAAAAACCATTGCGATTTTAGGCCAGCCTAATGTGGGGAAAAGCTCACTATTTAACCGCCTGGCTAGAGAAAGGATCGCTATCACTTCAGATTTTGTAGGCACTACACGAGACATTAACAAACGAAAAATCGCATTGAATGGTCATGAAGTGGAATTGTTAGATACAGGGGGCATGGCTAAAGACGCTCTTTTGTCTAAAGAAATCAAAGCCCTTAATTTAAAAGCCGCTCAAATGAGCGATTTGATTTTATACGTTGTGGATGGCAAGTCTATCCCTAGCGATGAAGACATCAAGCTTTTTAGAGAGGTTTTTAAAACCAACCCTAACTGCTTTTTAGTGATCAATAAGATTGATAACGACAAAGAAAAAGAGCGAGCTTATGCGTTTTCTTCTTTTGGCATTCCCAAGAGTTTTAACATCTCCGTTTCGCACAATAGAGGCATTAGTGCATTAATTGATGCGATATTGAACGCACTGAATTTAAACCAAATCATAGAGCAAGATTTGGATGCGGATATTTTAGAAAGCTTAGAAACCCCTAATAACGCTTTAGAAGAAACTAAAGAAGAAGAAATCATTCAAGTGGGCATCATTGGGAGGGTGAATGTGGGCAAAAGTTCGCTCTTAAACGCGCTCACGAAAAAAGAAAGGAGCCTTGTCTCTAGCATGGCTGGCACTACCATTGACCCCATAGATGAAACTATTCTAATAGGCGATCAAAAAATCTGCTTTGTGGATACCGCTGGCATCAGGCATAGGGGTAAAATTTTAGGCATTGAAAAATACGCGCTAGAACGCACGCAAAAAGCCTTAGAAAAATCCCACATCGCGCTTTTAGTTTTAGACGTGAGCGCTCCTTTTGTGGAATTAGACGAAAAGATCAGCTCCTTAGCGGATAAACATTCTTTAGGCATCATTCTTGTTTTAAACAAATGGGACATCCGCTACGCCCCTTATGAAGAGATCATGGCAACCTTAAAAAGGAAATTCCGCTTTTTAGAATACGCCCCTGTGATCACAACCAGTTGCTTAAAAGCGCGCCATATAGATGAAATCAAGCATAAAATCATAGAAGTCTATGAGTGTTTTTCCAAACGCATTCCCACAAGCTCACTCAATAGCGTGATTTTTCAAGCCACCCAAAAACACCCCTTGCCAAGCGATGGCGGAAAATTAGTGAAAGTGTATTACGCCACGCAATTTGCCACCAAACCCCCTCAAATCTCTCTTGTAATGAATCGCCCTAAAGCCTTGCATTTCAGTTACAAACGCTATTTGATCAACACTTTAAGGAAAGAATTTAATTTTTTAGGCACGCCCTTAATCCTTAACGCTAAAGATAAAAAAAGCGCCCAACAAAATTAAATTTTTTATGCGTTAAACCCCCCTAAAAAAGCGTTTTTTGCTTGATTTATCTTTAGGATTTGATTATAATTACCGCTCAATCAGTCAAGCTAGGCGGTTAAATCGCTTGGTTTTAGCATCTATTAGAAAAGGGGTTATCCACATGAACAAAGCGGAATTTATTGATTTGGTTAAAGAAGCGGGTAAATACAGCAGCAAAAGAGAAGCCGAAGAAGCGATCAGCGCCTTTACTCTAGCGGTAGAAACAGCTTTAAGCAAGGGTGAAAGCGTGGAGTTGATTGGTTTTGGCAAATTTGAAACCGCAGAGCAAAAAGGCAAAGAAGGTAAAGTTCCAGGAAGCGATAAAACTTATAAAACCGAAGACAAACGAGTACCTAAATTCAAACCCGGCAAAATCCTTAAACAAAAAGTTGAAGAAGGCAAGTAAATCTAATCCACTCAGCAAGGGGCTTATCAATAGATGGTAAGCTTCTTGCTTTCTTATGTCCTTGTAGCTCAGCTGGATAGAGCGTATGATTCCTAATCGTAAGGTCGTGGGTTCGAATCCCGCCAAGGACACCACTCGCATTATTTTTACTACCATAGGGATTTAAAACAGTCGTTGTTTGTGTTGTTTGCGAAAAAGGTAGTTAAAAGAAATTAAAAATTTAACCTTATCCTTAAAAAAGTACTCAAAAAAATATTTTATTTTTCATCTTATTTAAAAAATATTCAAAGCATTTTTTACAATTAAAAAGATCTTTCAAAAAGCAAGCGATAACCTCTTAAAAAGCACTCTTTAAGGGGGTTTTAGTTGTGGGTTGTAGGGGAGGATTTTTCAAAATGCCCCCTATCCTAATTAAGAAATGGGTTTAAAAATCAAACTCAAAAAATGGGTTTTATCATAAAATAAAACCTTAAAACGATACAATCAAGCCATTAAAATCCCTTTTTTTAAAAATTGAGTTATCCCTATTAAAAATTTAGGAAAGCCAAAAAATAAATCATAACCCCCTAGACTTTAAACTTAAAGCTCACTAGCCCTATAAGCTTAATAAGAATGTCCGCATGACAAATCCATTCAAAAATGATATAATAGACTTGATGAACTCATTTTAAGGAAATGCCCATGCGTTTGCACTCTGCCTTTTTTGGTATTAATTCGTTGCTCGTTGCCACTCTTTTGATAAGCGGTTGCAGTCTCTTTAAAAAGCGTAACACTAACGCCCAACTAATCCCCCCTTCAGCTAACGGGTTGCAAGCCCCCATTTATCCCCCAACCAATTTCACCCCCAGAAAGAGTATTCAGCCTCTCCCAAGCCCACGCTTTGAGAATAACAATCAGCCCATCATTAGCTCTAACCCCACTAACGCTATCCCTAACACCCCCATTCTCACGCCTAATAATGTCATTGAATTGAACGCAGTGGGCATGGGTGTGGCTCCAGAATCCACCATTTCGCCCTCTCAAGCTCTAGCTTTGGCCAAGCGAGCCGCTATTGTTGATGGCTACCGCCAGTTGGGTGAAAAAATGTATGGTATTAGAGTGAACGCTCAAGACACCGTCAAAGACATGGTTTTACAAAATTCCGTGATTAAAACGAGAGTCAACGCTCTCATTCGTAACGCTGAAATCACTGAGACCATCTATAAAGACGGCTTGTGTCAAGTGAGCATGGAGCTTAAGTTAGACGGCAGGATTTGGTATCGTATTTTGAGCGGAGCGAGAGGATAAACCCTCTTACTCTATAACCATGCGGTATTTTAAAAACGCTTTTTTATTATTTTTCATGACGCTTTTTTTTGCCTCTTGCTCTAAGCACCCTTTTTCTAAGCAAACCCCCAAAACTAGGGAGCAGATCAGACAAGAAGAAGCCAATAAAAAAAGAGAAGAGACTTTGAATGCCTTGCGCCAATTCAGGCTCATTTATATTAACACGCCGGTTTTTCGCTTTTATGATTACGGCACGATTAAAACCGATAAAGACCATAATATTGAAGTAACCCTTTATAAGCTCAGCCAAAGAGTGGGCGATATTTATATGACTAAACGAAACATTTGTTTTAGCCAAAAATGTTCGGCTAAATGGATTGCTGCAAGGGATTTGTTTGGTAAGGTGAGTTATGGGGATTTGTTTGATGATATTGTTTTAGGGAGGGATATTTTTAAAGGTTTAGGAAAACGCCACTTAACCCCTGAATACGTGATCCAAAGGTTTCAAAAAAGCGGGGAAATTATCCTTTATGAAAGAAAAAATGGCCTGATTTCTTTCCAGAATTTGACGCAAAAAATTGCTATTAGGATTGAACCCTATGAGCCTTCTTTGCAAGATTTAGAAGATAATGAAAACGCTGATAGCGAGCTTCAATGAAAAACTTTTCCCCACTTTGTTGTTTTAAAAAGCTCAAAAAACGCCATTTAATCGCTCTGAGCCTGCCCTTGCTTTCTTATGCCAATGGCTTTAAAATCCAAGAGCAAAGCCTAAATGGCACGGCTTTAGGCTCGGCGTATGTCGCTGGGGCTAGGGGCGCTGACGCTTCCTTTTACAACCCGGCGAATATGGGCTTTACTAACGATTGGGGTGAAAACAGAAGCGAATTTGAAATGACCACCACCGTGATTAATATCCCGGCCTTTAGCTTTAAAGTCCCTACGACTAACCAAGGCTTGTATTCGGTTACGAGTTTAGAAATTGATAAAAGCCAACAAAATATTTTAGGCATCATCAACACTATAGGGCTTGGCAATATCCTTAAAGCGCTTGGCAATACGGCCGCTACCAATGGCTTATCACAAGCAATCAATCGTGTTCAAGGGCTTATGAATCTAACCAATCAAAAAGTTGTAACCCTCGCTTCAAATCCTGATTCTCAAATCGTGAATGGCTGGACGGGAACGACTAATTTCGTTTTACCCAAATTCTTTTATAAAACCCGCACGCATAACGGCTTCACTTTTGGGGGGAGTTTCACCGCTCCTAGCGGGTTAGGCATGAAATGGAATGGTAAGGGGGGGGAATTTTTGCATGACGTGTTTATCATGATGGTAGAGCTCGCCCCTAGCATGAGCTATACTGTTAATAAGCGCTTTTCCGTGGGCGTAGGCTTAAGGGGGCTTTATGCAACCGGGAGCTTTAATAACACCGTTTATGTGCCTTTAGAGGGCGCTTCGGTTTTGAGCGCGGAGCAAATCTTAAATTTACCCAACAATGTTTTTGCCGATCAAGTGCCAAGCAACATGATGACTTTATTGGGCAATATTGGCTACCAGCCGGCCCTTAATTGCCAAAAAGCCGGTGGGGATATGAGCGATCAGAGCTGTCAAGAGTTTTATAACGGCTTGAAAAAAATCATGGGTTATAGCGGCTTAATCAAAGCGAGCGCGAATCTTTATGGCACGACTCAAGTCGTGCAAAAATCCAACGGGCAAGGCGTATCAGGGGGGTATAGAGTGGGTTCGAGTTTGCGTATCTTTGATCATGGCATGTTTTCTGTGGTGTATAATTCTTCAGTTACATTTAATATGAAAGGAGGTTTAGTGGCTATCACAGAGCTTGGCCCTTCTTTAGGGAGCGTTTTGACTAAAGGCAGCTTGAATATCAATGTTTCACTCCCCCAAACCCTAAGCCTAGCCTACGCCCACCAATTTTTTAAAGACCATTTAAGAATAGAGGGGGTGTTTGAGCGCACCTTTTGGAGTCAAGGGAATAAATTTTTAGTAACCCCTGATTTTGCGAACGCTACTTACAAGGGCTTAAGCGGAACGGTGGCTTCACTAGACTCTGAAACGCTTAAAAAAATGGTAGGCTTAGCGAATTTTAAAAGCGTGATGAACATGGGGGCTGGCTGGAGGGACACCAACACCTTTAGATTAGGGGTAACTTACATGGGCAAAAGCTTGCGTTTAATGGGCGCTATTGATTACGACCAAGCCCCAAGCCCCCAAGACGCGATAGGCATTCCGGATTCTAATGGCTATACCGTGGCTTTTGGGACTAAATACAATTTTAGGGGCTTTGATTTGGGCGTAGCGGGGAGTTTCACTTTTAAAAGCAACCGCTCCAGTTTGTATCAATCCCCAAGTATTGGGCAATTGAGAATCTTTAGCGCTTCTTTAGGCTATCGCTGGTAAAACATGCCAAATCATCAAAACATGCTAGATAACCAAACGATTTTAATCACCGGTGGCACTGGGAGTTTTGGCAAACGCTTTGTGCGTAAAGTCTTAGACACCACCAACGCTAAAAAAATCATCGTTTATAGCCGAGATGAATTGAAACAAAGCGAAATGGCCATGGAATTTAATGATCCTAGGATGCGTTTTTTTATCGGCGATGTGAGGGATTTAGAACGCTTGAATTACGCTTTAGAGGGCGTGGATATTTGCATCCATGCGGCCGCGCTCAAGCATGTGCCTATCGCTGAATACAACCCCCTAGAATGCATTAAAACCAATATCATGGGAGCGAGCAATGTGATTAACGCATGCTTAAAAAACGCTATCAGCCAGGTCATCGCCCTAAGCACCGATAAAGCCGCTAACCCCATTAACCTCTACGGCGCAACCAAATTGTGTAGCGATAAGCTCTTTGTGAGCGCGAACAACTTTAAAGGCTCTTCTCAAACGCAATTTGGCGTGGTGCGTTATGGTAATGTGGTGGGGAGTCGTGGGAGCGTGGTGCCGTTTTTTAAAAAATTAGTCCAAAACAAAGCGAGTGAAATCCCCATCACCGATACTCGCATGACACGATTTTGGATTACCTTAGATGAGGGGGTTTCTTTTGTTCTTAAAAGCTTGAAAAGAATGCATGGGGGTGAAATTTTTGTGCCTAAAATCCCTAGCATGAAAATGACCGATCTCGCCAAAGCCCTAGCCCCCAATATTCCTACTAAAATCATAGGCATTCGCCCGGGCGAAAAACTCCATGAAGTGATGATCCCTAAAGATGAAAGCCATTTGGCCCTAGAATTTGAAGACTTTTTTATCATTCAGCCCACCATAAGCTTCCAAACGCCTAAAGATTACACGCTCACCAGACTCCACGAAAAAGGCCAAAAAGTCGCCCCCGATTTTGAATACAGCAGCCATAATAACAACCAATGGCTAGAGCCTGATGATTTGTTAAAATTACTATGAATTTTTTAGAAGATTTGTTTTACCCTTTAAGATTGTTAGAAAACAAGTGCGTTTTATTGCTCGTGAGCGGATCTATTGCGGCGTATAAATCCCTAGAATTAACGCGCTTGTTGTTTAAAAGCGGGGCCAGTATTCAAGTGGTGATGAGTAAGGACGCGAAAAAATTCATTAAGCCTTTAAGTTTTGAAGCTTTGAGCCACCATAAAGTCTTGCATGATCGTAATGAAAAATGGTATTACAACCACCAAAACGCCTTGCACCATAACCACATCGCATGCGCTGCTAGCGCTGATTTACTCATCTTTGCCCCTTTAAGCGCTAACAGCTTGTCTAAAATCGCTCACGCTTTAGCGGATAATACCGTAAGCGCGACTTTTTTAGCTTGCACTTCCCCTAAAATCCTAGCCCCTAGCATGAACACCAACATGCTCAATTCCCCTATCATTCAAAGCCATTTAAAACGCTTGAAAGATTCCAACCACATTATTTTAGACACGCAAAACGGCCTTTTAGCATGCGATACTAAAGGCGATGGGGCGATGACTGAGCCTTTAGAAATCCTTTTTAAAGCCGCTCAAACGCTCTTAAAAGACGCTTATTTTGAAAACAGAGAAGTCATAGTCATGGGTGGCGCGAGCATGGAAAAGATTGACAGCGTTAGAGTCATTAGCAATCTTTCTAGCGGGATTCAAGCAAGCGCTTTAGCCCTAGCATTATATTTTAAGGGAGCGAAAGTGACTTTGATTGCATCAAGCTTCCCCACTCCTTTGCCTAAAGGAATCACAAGCGTTTTAGTCAGCGACACCGCTTCTTATGAAAACGCCCTGAATAGTGCCGCTAACAACTTGCAAAAACATGCCTTAAAACCCTTGCTCTTCAATTTAGCCGCCATTAGCGATTATTTGCCTAAAACTTCTTTTAACCATAAGCTTAAAAAAAGCGAACTGGGCGAAACCCTAAACATTGAATGCGTTCAAAATAAGGATCTACTGGCTTCTGTCAATCCTAACCAATTCGTTAAAATCGGTTTTAAAGCTGAAGACGATCAACAAAACGCCATGCAAAACGCACAAAATCTTTTAAAACCTTCTCAAGATAACGGCAAGGATTGCTCTGTGGTTGCTTTGAATCTCATTAAAGATTCACGCCCTTTTGGCTCATTAGAGAATGAATTGTGGCTTTTTAGCCATAAAAAAACCCAAAAAATCCCTTCTATGAACAAATTAGAAGCGAGCTTTAAAATCCTTGATTTTATCAAAGAGAACGCCCTTTAATGCTAGAAGCCCTAAACGCCCTAAACCAGCTTAACGCTCTTCATTCCAAAAACGCCGCGCACCATTTTAACGCCACTTTACCCATTCTTTTAAAGGTTTTAGAAAAACAAGATAAAGATCTTTTTCTTTTGCAAGTGGGTAATAAAATTATCCCCACCAAAAGCGAACAAGAATTAAAAATCAATCAGCCTTATTTTGCGATTATGCAAAGAGATCGGCTGGGCGATATTGTGCTTAAAAATTTAGTGCCTGCCCCAAAAATCTTGGACGCATTAAACGATTTGCCAGCCCTTGAAATGAATAAAATCAAAGAAATCTTGAGCGCCAAAGACAATACCCCTTTAAAAGAATACAAAGAACTTTTGAGCGAAAAATTAGTCCATGCTAAAAATCCGCAAGAGTTTTTGAATACGGCCAACATGCTTTTAAGCTTGCAATCGCAGGTTTTAAGCTTTGTAGTTGAAAACGAGCGCAAAAAAGCCTTTTTACAGATGAAAGCCAAAAAACAAAGCGTTGATTTTTACGCTCTGTATCCTAACTTGGGCGAAATTGGCGGCGTCATTTATTTAAAGGAAAAAGAAAAACAACTTTTTTTAAAAACCACCCTCCAAAGGACTCAAGAAGTTTTAAAAGAGGCTCAAAACACCCTTTTAGGCTTTTCTTGCGTGGAAATCGTGTGCGAAAAAACCCCCATGCTTTTTGCCTTTGAAGAGCGTTTATTGGACACGCTAGGGTAGAAAAATTTTTATTGCGGGATTTTAGAATCCCTCACGCATTGTTTAAAAGTTTTCCAACCGCTAAGGCTTTATCTCTGGCTTGCGTGATCGCGCTAATGACGGCGATACCCCCATATTCGCGCAATTTTGAAGCGTTATGCATCATGATGCCCCCAATCGCTATGAGAGGTTTTTTTACCCCGCTATCTTGTATTTTTTTTAAAAGATCTACGCCTACAACTTCTTTAGCGTCTTTTTTAGATGGTGTGGGGAAAATAGGGCCTACCCCTAAATAGGCTACGCTATCTAAATGGCGCGCTTTTAGGGCTTGCTCTAAAGTGTTGACGCTCAAACCGATAAAAAGGCGCTTTTTGCATAAAGTTATTACCTCTTCTATAGCCATGTCTTCTTGCCCCACATGCACGCCATCAGCCTTTAATTCTAGCGTGAGTTGCACCTCATCATTGACAATAAAAGGCACGCCGTATTTTTGGCATAATTTTTGACACTCTAGGGCTAATTGTTTGATTTCAATAGGATCTTGTAAGGCTAAATCGCCTTTTTGGCGGAATTGAAACGCTGTGATTTGAGATTGTAAAGCTAATTCTAAAGTGTCTAAAAGCGCGTTTATCCTATCGTTTTTGCCGCCCTTTATGTGGTAGAAGTCTTGCGAACCAGCCACAAACATGAGTTTCAAACAATTCGCATCAAACAAGCTTTTTAACGCTCCATAAATTCAAAGGTCCATGCCCATGCCCAATGTTTAAGGGGTTTTGAATGATGATAGTTAAAAGCTCTTTAGCCTTTGAAATAGCGTTTTTCAAATCCAACCCTTGAGCGAGTAAGCCCACTATCAAGCTAGAAAGAGTGCAACCCGTGCCATGCGTGTTTTTCGTGTTGAATCGCTTGGCGTTTAAGATAAATTCAGCGTCTTCTAAAAACACCCAGTCGTTGCTAAATTCCCCTTGAAAACGCTCTGTATGCCCCCCTTTAATCACAGCGTTTTTAACGCCTAAATCCCTTAAAACGCCCATCGCTTTTGAAGCGCTTTCATCGTCTCGCACTTGAACGCCTGTGAGCGCATAAACTTCAGGGAGGTTAGGGGTTAGTAAATTGGCTTTAGGTAAAAGGCGTTTTTTTAAGCTTAAAATCGCCTCTTCTTCTAAAAGCAAAGCCCCATTCTTTGCCACCATCACCGGATCTAAAACGCACAACCCAAAATCGCAAGTTTCTAAAGTGTCCGCCACGCATTCAATGATTTGAGCATTGCATAACGCTCCCATTTTGAACGCTTTGATAGAAAAATCATCTCTAATGGCTAAGATTTGCGCTTTCACGCTCTCAACACTCAACGGATAAACCCCATGCACGCCCTGCGTGTTTTGTGCGGTGATGCAAGTGATCACGCTCGTCCCAAACACGCCCAAAGTTTGGAACGCTTTCAAATCGGCCTGTATCCCAGCACCCCCACCGCTATCGCTGCCAGCAATGCTTAAAACTTGCGGGTAAATTTTCACCACTCTTCCTTAATAAGGCTATTTTCTAACTCTATGGGCAAGCTTAGAGCGTCTAAAAAATAAAACAAGAACGAACCATTAGAGCCGTTATTTTCCAACACTTTTTTTTGCGCATTAAAAGCGGCTTGTTTATAGAGTGCGCAAAGTTGTGCCATAGAATCTAAGGGGTCTTTTTTCAAACTTAAAAAGCTCGCGCACGCTGCACTATGCAAACACCCAGCCCCAGTAATCACAGCCAAATACTCGCTCCCCCCAGCAATACTCAAAACTTTTTTCCCATCGCTCACGTAATCTGTTTTGCCCGTCATTACCGCTATCACAGAATATTTTTGAGCCGCTCGTTTGATTATTTCTACAGGCGTGTTGGCATCATGAGAGTCTAGCCCCTTACTTTCGCAAGAAATACCCACTAAAGAGCCTAATTCTGCAGCATTACCCCTAAGCGCGCTAATTCCTTCGCTTTCTAAAAGCTCTAAACTTGTGTCATGACGCAAAGCGCTCGCTGAACACCCCACAGGATCTAACACAATGGGTTTATTCAAAGCCTTGTAATGTTTGATAGCCTCTTTAGCGCATAAAATAGTGCGTTCATTGAGGGTGCCAATGTTGATAGCGAGCGCGTCAGAAATTTTCGCTAAATCTTGCATCTCATCAATCGCATCACTCATTAAAGGCGATGCCCCTAAGGCTAACAAGCCATTAGCCACAAATTGCGCCGCCACATAATTGGTGATATTATGCACTAAAGGGCGTTTTTGGCGTAATTCTTCTAACATCATGAGCCTCCTTAAAATTTCTTTTATTTTACAAAAAAATCCATTAAGCAGCGCTGTCTTTGAGTTTTAATACAAAAGCGTTCATGAACTATTTTTCATTAACCTCATCTTTTTTAACCTCATCTTTCTTAAATATAGCGCTAGTGAGATCACAAAAGCGGTGGAAAAAACGAGAAAGGCTTGCAGCAACTTTTTCTTTCACCTCTTGATAACGCGAATTTTGGCTAAACCTAGAGGGTCTTTCTTTGATGATTTCAGGGAATTTTGTCCCGCTAAAATCAATTTCGCCCCCTTTAAAGGCATGCTGCATGAACGAATAGGCTTTTTCTTCATTCAAGCGGTTTTCTTCTATGATATTTTGGAATTCCTCTTCTCTTTTTTGGTGGATATAATCTTGAAAATGCGCATGGACTTCTTCATCTTTGTTGTATTTGTCAATGAAATCCATGATCAAATCTTTTTTATTCCTTAGCTCTATGCTGGAGTTGATGATCGGCTCTATTTTGGTTTTAACGCCTTGAATTTCCACCCCATGCTCTTTAGCGAATTTTTCAATCAAATTCAAAATATAGTCAATATTGACTTCCACTTGCTTAATGAGTTCAATTTCAAAAATCAAATCGTCGTTAATCTCTTCTTTATCCCTCCCTTTTTCTGGCCTCATTTCATCGTAAAAATCAAGGTATTTGCTTTGATAATCTTGAAAATCCCTCGGATTGATGTAATCGTCTTTTTTGAAATTTTCAAAGCTGTTTAAAATATTTTCTAATTTCAAAATCTTGCCAAAAAGCTTAATGAAATCCTTTTTCTGGCTTTCTGAAATGATGGGCTCTTTTAAGGGAAATTCGCTTAAAAGCCTTTTAATCAAACCCTCATAGCCCTCGTATTCTTTATGGTTATGCGTGTAGCCTTTCAAATAATCTTCATATTTTCTCAATAGCGCAATAGATTTAGCGTCCTTGTTGCCAAAAAGCATGAGAGCGTCATTTAAATCCTGCTCTAAATCCCTAAAACACACGATATTCCCATGCGTTTTAACGCTATCTAGAATGCGGTTTGCGCGTGAAAAAGCCTGGATTAGCCCATGGTATTTCAAATTTTTATCCACCCAAAGGGTGTTGAGCCTTGTAGCGTCAAACCCGGTCAAAAACATGTTCACCACCATTAAAAGATCGATTTCACGATCCTTCATTTTTTGAGAAAGATCCTTATAATAGCTTTGGAATTTTTGATCCGAAGTGTCAAAAGAAGTTTTAAACATCCCGTTATAATCCGCAATCGCGCCCTCTAAAAAATCCCTTGAGCTTTTATCTAGCCGGCAAACGCTTTCATTGTTTTCATCTTCTAACATGTCAAATTCTTCATTAGCGCCATAGCTAAAAATGGCAGCAATTTTAAGGTCGTGTTTTTCTTCTTTAAAAGCCATGTAGTATTTTTTCAGCGCTTCTATGCTAGAGCATGCCAGAATGGAATTGAATCTTTTATTTTTAGTGGTTTGATTGAAACGCTCTACAATGCATTTAGCGATTTCTTTGATCCTCCTGTTATCTAAAAGGGCGTTTTTTTCATCAACCGCTCTAACTTTGTTATCCTTAATGTCCTCTTTAGCTTTAATGGTGTTGTGGTATTCCACCCTAAAGGGCAAAACATTTTTATCCCTGATCGCATCAATAATGGTGTAGTGGTGGAGGCATTTCCCAAATTTCTGCTCTGTCGTGCCTAACGGGTTGTTTTTATCGCAATTTTCTACAAAAATGGGCGTTCCTGTGAACCCAAAAAGGTGGTATTTTTTAAACGCTTTAGTGATAGCTTGGTGCATGGAGCCTAACTGACTCCTGTGGCATTCATCAAAAATCATCACCACTTCTTCATTAAAAACCGCATGCCCTTTAAGGTTAGATTTAACGAATTTGTCTAATTTTTGGATCGTGGTGATAATGATTTTAGCGTTAGAATCTTCAAGCTGTTCTTTTAAAATCTTGGTGCTTGTGTTGGAATTAGCGCAATCTTTTTGGAATTTATCGTATTCTTTCATGGTTTGATAGTCTAAATCCTTTCTATCCACCACAAACAAAACTTTTGAAATACTCTCTAATTCTTTAGCCAAAACCGCGCTTTTAAAGCTCGTTAAGGTTTTACCGCTCCCTGTGGTGTGCCAGATATAGCCTCCGCTCTGACTTTTCGTTTTACTATTTTGCGCAACTTTGATTTTTTCTAAAATCCTTTCGGCCGCCACGATCTGATAAGGCCGCATCACCAATAAAACCTCTTCGCTTGTGAAAACGCAATAGCGCGTTAAAACGTTCAAAAGGCTATGCTTTGCAAAAAACGACCGGGCAAAATCCATTAAATCTTCAATATTGTTATTCTTGCTATCCGCCCAATAATTCGTGAATTCAAAAGTATCGGCTTTATGGTTTTTTTCTAGCTGGGCTATTCTTGTGGTGTTTGAATAGTATTTAGAGCTCGTGCCGTTACTGATAACAAAAATCTGTACGAACTCAAAAAGCCCGTCTTCAGCGCTAAAACTATCCCTTTTATAGCGCTTGATTTGGTTGAACGCCTCCCTGATCGCCACGCCTCTTTTTTTCAATTCCACATGCACTAAAGGCAAGCCATTCACAAGGACACTCACATCATAGCGGTTCTCATACTTCCCTTTAACGCTGTATTGGCGGATCACTTGCAAGGCGTTTTTATGGATATTTTTCTTGTCAATGATTTTAATGTTTTTGGTTTTTCCATTCTCTAGGGTTAGGTTAAAAATCGGATCTTCTTGGATTTTTCTCGTTTTAGCCTTATAGTCATCGTTTTTATTAGCGATGAATTGGTAATAAAGAGTCTCCCATTCCTTAGGCGTGAAAGTATAATCGTTAAGCTTTTCTAACTGCTCTTTTAAATTCTCTTTTAAATCTTCTTCTTTGTGGATTTCTTTAAATTCATAGCCTTGTTTTTCTAAAAGCGCGATAAACGCCCTTTCTAGCTCTGCTTCGCTCTCATAAGCGCCTTTCCTCTCATTATCGCTATGAAATTGCGCTACTACCGTGCTTTCATTATTTTCTGCGATAATCTCATAGCTCATGGTTTTAGGCTTTTAAGTGGTTTGAAAGTCAATAGTTTTTCTCGGTAATATTCGTATTGCTTTTTTCGTGCTTTTATTTCAGCGGGGATACCGGCTAATAAATCGGTGGTTAAAATTGAAAATTGATCCAAAATCTTAACGATTTCTTGCTGGACTTCTAGGGGTGGGATGGGGATTGTTATTTTTGAATAGCGAGAAATCCACTGCCTTGTATGTTCCCCACTGATATTATAGGGAATAGTTTGCATGTAAAAAAAGATAAATCTGATGTTAATTGTAGGATCTTTTGGGAGTAAGATTTTCATAGCGCTTGATTTTACTTTGAAAGGGAAATCAACCCATTGGGTCGCTGTTGTGAAATCGTCAAAGATGATAACCGGAGCGTTTTTACTCGCTTGATAAATGTTGTCTTTTTCGTTTGTATAACCTAAAATAAAGGTTTTTCCTGCGGTTAAAACGGGGGTAGGATAACTTTTATCAAATTCTTTACTCGTTACGCAATATTGATTGGGTTGATCATATTCTAGCACCTCCCCCAACTTCCTAAACCCCACCCCCTTAGGCGCTAGAGTGTGGAGTAAGGTTTTCAAGCGTTTAGGGTAGGTTTTTGCACTCATTTTGGCGTCTTTGTGGTTTTGGTTAATATCGTTAAAGTCTAAAAGCATGTTTTGGTAATACTGGTATTGCTTTTTTCGCGCGTTTAATTCTGTGTTTAATTCTGTGTTTAATTCTGTGAAAGCGTCCAAAATCTTAACGATCTCTTGTTGGATCTCTAGGGGTGGGATGGGGAACTTATATTTTTTAAAAGCAGTCATATCCACAGAAGCAAAACCTGAAACATTAATATTATTTTTACACCATTCCCCTAAAAGAAAGCATTGGTAAAAAAAGAATTTCATGTCTAAAGCAAGATCACAATTCGCTTTTTTGCTTAAAAAAGTGAATCGTTGATTCGCTAACGAATCAACGATTAAAAGGGCATGCTCTCCTATCGTTGCTGTTGTAGAAATAATAATAGAATTTTTAGGGAATAATTTCTTACCCTTTAAAGCCTTTGGGGTAATGTGTTGGATAGAGTCTTTTAAAATCCTCCCATTTTCTCTAATGTCCTCCATTCTAAACCAAGGGATAGTCCCTTTTTTCCAAAATTCAGGATTGTTTTTTGATGGGGTGTAACCATTTTTAATTTCAAAAACCTCTTCAAGCGTTTTAAACTCCACCCCCTTAGGCGCTAGAGTGTGGAGCAGTCGCTCTATTTTATGCATTTTGCCCCCTTTAAGCTTCTAGCTCTTTAATGATGGATTCAAGGCGGTTTCTTAAAGCGCTCTGTTTTTTTACGATTTGAGCAATTTCAATATTAAGCGCTTTAATGTCAATGATTTCTTTCGTGTCTTCTTGCTCCACATAGCGATTCACCGATAGGTTGTAATCGTTTTCTTGGATTTTCTCTATATTGGCTAAAGCCGAAAAATGCTTGATGGCTTTCCTTTCAATATAGGTTTGCAAAATCTTTTCTCGGTTGCGCTCTTTGAGCTTGTTTTTCTTGCCCTCTTTAACAAACTCCTTACTCGCATCAATAAAAAGCGTGGTGTCGTCTTTTTTGTTTTTCTTAAGCACTAAAATGCAAGTGGCGATATTCGTTCCAAAAAAGAGGTTGTCTGGTAAAGCGATCACGCAGTCAATGAAATTCTCTTTAACTAAATATTCTCTGATTTTTGCTTCAGCGTTCCCTCTATAAAGCACCCCGGGAAATTCCACGATCGCAGCAGTGCCTTGATTGGAAAGATAAGAGAGCATGTGCATGGTGAAAGCGAGATCGGCGGCGTTTTTGGGCGCTAACACACCGGCCGGGCTAAAACGCTCATCAGTAATTAAAATGGGGCTGCTATCGCCCACCCATTTAGTGGAATAAGGAGGGTTGGAAACGATCGCATCAAAAGGCTCATCGTCTTCATGCTTTGGGTCTAAAAGCGTGTCCCCTAGTGCAATGTGGAATTTAGAGTAATTGATGTCATGCAAAAACATGTTGATTCGGCAAAGGTTGTAAGTGGTCAAATTGATTTCTTGCCCGAAATACCCTTTTGAAACGTTTTCATTGCCTAACACTTTAGAAAATTGTAAGAGTAAGCTCCCGCTCCCACAGCACGGATCATAAACTTTATTAATGCTTTCTTGGCCGTGCAGGGCGATTTTAGCGAGCAGTTCGCTCACTTCTTTGGGGGTGAAAAATTCCCCTCCGCTTTTGCCGGCATTGCTCGCATACATCGCCATTAAATATTCATAAGCATCGCCAAAAACATCAATCCCGCTTTTTAAATAATCGCCTAATTGCATGCCCCCTATGGCTTGAAGGATTTTAGTCAATTTTTCCACCCTAATTTTATGAGAGCTCCCTAATTTATTGCTATTGACATCTAAATCCGCAAACAAGCCTTTGACGTTTTCTTCTGATGGAGTGCCAAGGCTGGATTTTTCTATTTCGTTAAAAATATTTTGTAGGGTTACATTGAGATCTTCGTTACTAGGCGCGTTTTTTAGCGCGTTACAAAATAAAGCGCTTGGCGGGATATAAAAGCCTTTTTCTTCAATAAGGCCTTTTCTTGCACGCTCGGCCTCTTCATCGCTTAATAAAGCGTAATCAAAGCTCGGATCGCGCTTTCGCTCTTCTTTATTGATGTAATGAGCCATGTTTTCTGAAATGTAGCGGTAAAAAAGAATGCCTAAAACATATTGCTTAAAATCCCAGCCATCCACTGAGCCTCTCAATTCATTAGCCACTTTCCAAATGGTGTTGTGCAATTCGTTGCGCTCTAAAGACGCTTGGTTATTGTTTGGGTTGTTTTCCATGATATAAGCCCCTTTTTTGTGTTTTTTTGATTGGTGTTTTTGTTTGGCGTTGGGCACGCACCCTTTAAAGGTTTCATTATAGCAAAGAATATTATTTTTTTATTCCTTGCGTTTTCTGTGCGTTTGTGGGGTAA
The DNA here is from genome assembly GCF_002832345.1 of Helicobacter pylori. GTDB lineage: Bacteria > Campylobacterota > Campylobacteria > Campylobacterales > Helicobacteraceae > Helicobacter > Helicobacter pylori_CP. Next base: position 27,011 of record NZ_PHLZ01000011.1, on the reverse strand, counting down.
ATAAGCTATAATCGCCCTTTTAAAATTCATTTTTTAAAAGGGGTTTGAATGGTATTTGACAGAACAATAAGCGCAAGAGAAAAAAAAGCGGCTAAAACGCTTGGGATTGTGGGGATCGTCTTTTTTATTTTGTTTGGCATCGTGATAAGCGGGGTGGCTTTGCAAAAAGAGTGGGTGCAACAATTGGATTTATTTTTTATAGACTTGATCCGCAATCCTGCCCCCATTCAAGGTAGCGCGTGGCTTTCTTTCGTGTTTTTTAGCACATGGTTTGCGCAAAGCAAGCTCACCACTCCTATAGCCTTACTCATTGGCTTGTGGTTTGGGTTTCAAAAACGCATCGCTTTAGGGGTGTGGTTTTTTCTCAGCATTTTATTAGGTGAATTCACCTTAAAATCCCTTAAGCTTTTAGTGGCGCGCCCACGGCCTGTAACCAATGGCGAATTGGTTTTTGCGCATGGCTTTAGTTTCCCTAGCGGGCATGCTTTAGCTTCAGCGCTTTTTTACGGCTCTTTGGCGTTGCTGTTATGCTATTCTAACGCAAACAACCGCATTAAAACTATTGGCACTATTATTTTACTTTTTTGGATTGTTTTAATGTCGTATGATAGGGTTTATTTAGGGGTGCATTACCCTAGCGATGTTTTAGGAGGGTTTTTATTAGGGATTGCTTGGTCGTGCTGCTCTTTAGCGCTTTATTTAGGGTTTTTGAAACGCCCTTATAATCAATAAAGGCTTTATTTAACCAAACACTGACAACTAAAATTTTTAAAATTCTATTTTTTGATAAAACTCATTCTCTTAAGGGGATAGGGGGTATTTTGCGATAATACCCCCTTAACCCCCTTAAGAAACCCCATAACCCCCAAGACCGCTTTTTCAATAAGCTATCGCTTGATTAAAATCAAGCTCTTTGCTATTTTTTACAAAAACGCTTAAAGCGTTTTTTAAAAAGAAAGTGATGGGTTAGGGTATAACTCCTCTTTCTTTTTAACCTCATCAAATTCATCTTTATAGCGGTTTGGGAAATCCGGGTCATAATCCACAACGCTTTTTAAAAAACCACTGAATTTTTCATTTTTGTCGCTAAGTTCCAAAGCCACGGTGTAATCAATCTTTTCTTTGTATTTAGCGTTCAATAAAATAGCGCTTTTATCTTCATTAGTTCTTAAATCAATCACGCCAATCCCAAAACTCGCATGCAAACGCTTCAATAAATCCATGAGTTTAGGATTGTGCGTATCAATATGGCAACCCACTAAATACCCCTCATTAGAGCTGTTAGAAATCGCTTGGAAATAACACTCCCTGCAATTATGCACGCTGATTTCTTTTTTCAATTCAAAGCTTTAACGGGTAAAGTGTCAAATTTCTTAGAAAAAGCGATTAAATTTTCATTGGATAATTCAGCGTGTAAAAACCTAACCCCCACCATGTCCGGATAAAGCCACCTGTCCATGCCTTTTGGCGATTTTGAACTCTCTTCATGAAAAATGGTTTTCGTGTAGCATTTCAAATTTTCGTTATTAATAGCCATGTAGGTTAAAAAAGGGTGCAAATCCCTTTCATGCGCGATTTTATTATGCGCAATTTTAACATTTGGAGTGCTGGGTTTTTCAGCGTTTAAAACCAATTCTTTAGCCGCACCTTTTAAAGCGATTAAGGTTGGTTTTTCTCGCGCTTTAAAAAAAGGCAGCTCTTCGCCCTTGCTTAAGGCTGTATAAATAGAAGCGCTAACACTCTGGTGTGGTGTGTTGCCCCCACAATCAAACATTTTTTCAATCTCGCCTTCTTCAACAAGCTCTTGGGCTTTATGATAAATCTCAGTAACCTTAATAGGCCCTGTAATTTCTAAAACGCTTTGAATGATTTCAATATCTCGTGGTTTCATTTTTTGCTCGCTAAATACTCTTCATAACTGCCTTTAAAATCAATGATTGAAGCGCCTTTAGGGCTTGGGACTAATTCAATGATCCTATTAGCATACGCATCAATGAGCTCTCTGTCATGGCTTATACAAATCACTGCCCCATCAAATTTAAAAAGCGCTTCGCCTAAAGCAATAATGGCTTCTAAATCCAAATGGTTGGTTGGCTCATCTAAGACTAAAAAATTCCCCCCCTCTAACATGAGCTTGGATAAAACCATTCGGTGTTTTTCGCCTCCGCTTAAAGCGTTCACGCACTTTTCTTGCTCTTCGCCATTAAAAAGCATCCTCCCTAAAGCGTTTCTCACCTCGGCGCTTTCAATCTTTTTATTGAAATTAAAAAGCCATTGATACAAGGTCTCTTCCCCGCTAATTTCTTCGCTCACGTTTTGAGGGAAATACCCTCTTGAAACCGTCGCTCCCCATTTCACCACGCCCGTATCCGGCTTTAACTCTTCTACTAAAATTTTACAAAGCGTGGATTTACCCACGCCGTTTGGCCCTATGAGGGCGATCTTGTCTTTGGGCATCACTTTCAAGCTCACTTGATTTAAAACGATTTGGTCGTCATAACTTTTAGAGATGTTTTCGCACTCTAAAGCTTCATTCCCAATGGTGCGTTTGGGTTTGAAAATAATGCTAGGATCCCTCCTGCTGGATACCGCTAAGCTTTGAATGTCTAATTTATCCAGTTGTTTTTGGCGGCTAGTGGCTTGCTTGGCTTTAGAAGCGTTAGCGCTAAAACGAGCGATGAATTTTTCTAGCTCTTCTTTTTCCTTGAGTTTTTTATTGCGTTCAGCCTCTTGCTGTTTAATCATCAAAGTGGAAGCGATATACCAATCGTCATAATTCCCGCTGAATTCGCGCACGCTGTGAAAATCCAAATCCAAAATATGCGTGCATACCGCATTTAAAAAATGCCTGTCATGGCTGATGACTACCATCGTGCCTTCATGGCGTTTGAGGTTGTTTTCTAGCCATTCAATGGCGTTTAAATCCAGGTTGTTGGTCGGCTCATCTAAAAGCAAAATGTCCGGTTTAGGGAATAAAACTTGAGCGAGAAGGATTTTAAACTTATCGCTGCTTGGCAAGGTTTTCATCAAATCATTGTGCCTAGAGCTAGGAATGCCTAAATCTTCTAGGATTTTTTCAATCACCACTTCGCATTCATACATGGGATCTTCTTCTACGCAAATGGTTTCTAACTCCCCTAGCCTCGCATTCACTTTATCATCGCTCAAATCGCCTTCGGTGTATAAGCGCTCTTTTTCTTTGATAGCGTCATACAAACGCTTATTGCCTATCAAAACCGCATCTTTAAGGCTCAAATCTTCAAAAGCGTATTGATCCTGCCCTAAAACCCCCATCCTCATCCCGCTTGTGATAATGACTTCCCCACTGCTACAATCAATGCTCTTGCTTAAAATCTTTAAAAAAGTGGATTTTCCTGCGCCATTAGCCCCAATCAGCCCGTAGCGCTTGTTTTTATCCAGCTTGATATTCACATTCTCAAATAATTTTTTAGTCGCATAGCGTTGCGTTAAGTTGATGGTTTGCAGCATCTTATGATTTCCTTATTTTTTGTGATTAGAGAAAGTTTATTGTAGCGTTTTCTTTGCAATATTGTAACCCTTGCTTATTATGGTTATCTGTAAGGTCTTTGACGCCCAAAATTTGATCGAGCCTATATCATTTCTCTTGATTTTTTATTCAATTTAAGGTAAAAATAATGTTTTAAAGCAAAAAAGGATCAAGTCATTGAAAGTATTTGATTACGAAGATGTCCAACTCATTCCTAATAAATGCATCGTGAATAGCCGTTCAGAGTGCGATACGACCGTTATTCTAGGCAAACACGCATTTAAAATGCCCATAGTCCCAGCCAACATGCAAACAATCATCAACGACTCAATCGCAGAATTCCTAGCAGAAAATGGCTATTTCTACATCATGCACCGCTTTAATGGATCGGCAAGAATCCCGTTTGTCAAAAAGATGAAAGAACGCCAATGGATCAGTTCGATCAGCGTTGGGGTGAAAAAGGAAGAATATCTTTTGATAGAAGAGTTAGCCAAACAAGGATTAACGCCAGACTATATCACAATCGATATTGCGCATGGCCATTCAAATTCTGTCATTGAAATGATCCAACGCATCAAAACGCATTTGCCCGAAACTTTTGTGATTGCTGGGAATGTTGGCACGCCAGAAGCAGTCCGTGAATTAGAGAACGCCGGTGCTGACGCTACAAAAGTTGGCATTGGACCTGGGAAAGTGTGTATCACTAAAATCAAAACAGGCTTTGGTACGGGTGGTTGGCAACTGGCGGCTCTTAGATGGTGCGCTAAAGCAGCAAGAAAGCCCATTATTGCAGATGGTGGCATCCGCACGCATGGCGATATTGCAAAATCAATACGCTTTGGCGCGACAATGGTAATGATTGGCTCGCTTTTTGCAGGGCATGAAGAATCATCTGGAGAAACAAAAATAGAAAATGGTATCGCATACAAAGAATATTTCGGTTCGGCATCAGAATTCCAAAAAGGTGAAAAGAAAAATGTTGAAGGTAAGAAAATTTGGATCCAACATAAAGGCTCGTTAAAAGACACGCTGATTGAAATGCATCAAGATTTGCAATCTTCAATCTCCTATGCAGGTGGGAGAGACCTTGAAGCGATCCGAAAAGTGGATTATGTGATTGTGAAAAATTCAATTTTCAATGGGGATACGATCTAAAAAAGATCAATGGAACAAAAGCGAAGACAGAAAAAAGGGTTTTCAACCTATTTTTCAAGCCATTTGCTTTGACTTGGGTTTTTGTTGTTTTTAATCCTTTCTTTATTCTCATTTCTTGTAGGATCATTTTTTTTTTTTTTTAAATTCAAGCGTATAGCCTTTGAATTCAATTTTTATGAGCGAAATGCCTTTCAATGCAATCGCATAAGATGTGGATCATAAGAATGTGCATTTCTTGGATTCGTGGGGTATCATCGCTAGGGACAATCAAAGCCATATCGCTTAAAGGCTTCATTTTCCCCCCATCACGCCCCGCTAAGCTAAGCGTTTTCATCCCTAAATCTTTGGCTTTTTCATAAGCTTTTAGGACATTTTTGGAATTACCGCTTGTAGAAATCCCTATTAAAATATCTTCTTTATTCCCTAGCGCTTCTACTTGTCTGGCAAACACTTCTTCATAACCATAATCGTTCGCAATAGCGGTAAGAGCTGAGGTATCGGTGCTTAAACTTAAGGCGCTCAAGCCTTTCCTTTCTAGTTTATAGCGCCCGGTCAATTCAGCGGCAAAATGCTGCGCATCGCTAGCGCTCCCCCCATTACCGCAAATAAGGATTTTCCCTTGATTTTCTAAAGTTTCTATCAAAAGACGAACGCTTTGTTTTAACGCTTCTTGCAAATTCTCTAAACTTTTTTCTAACGCTTCCTTATGGGCTAAAAATTCTTTTTTAATCAAATCATCAATCATTGCATGTCCTTTTAATTTTTTCTATGATGGCGCTTGTGGAATAACCTTCTCCAAACTCCATCAAGTGGGTTTCTTTAGCAAACTCGCTCCCTATGACTTCTTTATTGAGATAGTCCGCTCCCTTGACTAAAATATCAGGCTTTAGGGCTTGAATTAATTTGATTGGCGTGTCTTCTTCAAACACCACGACATAATCCACGCAAGACAAACTCGCTAAAAGAAACGCTCTGTCTTTTTCGCTCACTATGGGACGTTTATCCCCTTTAAGCCTTTTAACGGAAGCGTCGCTATTTAACCCCACAATGAGAATATCCCCTAAAGCTTTAGCCTTTTGCAAATAACTCGCATGCCCTTTATGGAGGAGATCAAAACAGCCATTGGTGAAAACGATTTTTTGCTGATGGTGTTCTAAAGTTTCTAACAGCTTTTCTAAAGGGAGGATTTTGGGGTGCGTTTGGTTTAAAATCAAAGCGATTTCTTCTAAACTCGCTAACGCGCTCCCCATTTTACCCACCACCACCGCCGCAGCCGCATTGGCAAACTCGCAAGCATCTTTTAGGCTCATCGATTCTAATAAAGAGAGCGTTAAAGACGCGATCACCGTATCGCCTGCCCCAGTTACATCATAAACCTCTTTAGCGATAGTGGGGCAATTGACTAGCTCGCCTTTTTCTAAAAAAGCGATGCCTTGTTCGCTCAAAGTAACTAAAGGCATAGCGATTTGATAAGTTTCTTTTAAGATTTGGAGCGCTTTTGATAAATTCGCATGGCTGTCTAACTTCAAATGGAGCGCATGCTCTAATTCAAAACGATTGGGCGTGATCAAACTCGCATGAGAATATTTGCTATAATCTTTCCCTTTAGGGTCGCATAAAATGAGCTTGTGGTGTTGGTTGGCTAGAGCGATCATTGTTTGAGTGAGTTCAAAATCCAACACGCCCTTATTGTAATCTGAAAGGATAACGCCATCTATTTCTTGGATTTTTTCTGTGAAAAAATCTAAAAGTCTTTTTCTTAAATCAGCGTTTAAGGGGTCTTTGATTTCCTTATCCACGCGCGCGATTTGCTGGTTTTGTGCGATGATGCGCGTCTTAAGCGTGGTGCAACGGGTTTTATCTATTAAGACGCCTGAAGTGTCAATCCCTCTTGTTTTTAAAGCGCTAATGAAATGCTTGCCCTCTAAATCATCGCCCACCACCCCACATAAAAAGACTTTAGCTTTTAAAGAGATAAGGTTATTAGCCACATTGGCCGCTCCGCCTAAATTCTTACTCTCTTTTTTGACTTCTAAAACAGGCACAGGGGCTTCAGGAGAAAGGCGTTCGCTCTTCCCCCACAAATAATAATCAGCGATCAGATCGCCTATGACTAAGATTTTTTTCATGCGCGCTGTTCTTTAAAAATCGCATGGATATGGGGCAAATAATCTTTAATACCGCTTTCTAAATCGTATAAAGGGGTGTAATCCAAATCCAAAATAGCGGGTTCAATATGCGCTTGGGTGTGCTTTTGGAAAAAAGCGTAAGGGTTTTTGATATAAGTTACTTTAAAATCCCCTAAATGCTCTTTTAAAATGCTAACGATTTCATTATAACTTCTGGCTTGCGAATAGCCCACATTATAAACCCCGCTTTTTTGAGCCTTCATCGCTTTCACATTCGCTTGGATCACATCTTCAATATAGACAAAATCCCTTAATTGCTCGCCAAATTCAAAAAGCTTGACTTCCTTAAACGCCATCGCGCCTAAGGCGAGCTGTAAGATCATAGAAGCGGTTTTTTCTTTATAAAATTCCCTAGGCCCATAGACATTAAAATACCTTAAGCCCACTTGAATATTGTCATTTGAATGAGAGAGGACAAATTCGTCCATGCAAAGCTTGGAAAAGCCATAAACATTTTCAGGGCTTTCGTTTGAGCCCACCACATTGGGGGCTTTGGTGTTGCCATAAACGCCCGCTGAAGAAGCGTAAATCACTTTAGCCTTTTTGGAGCGAGCGATTTCTAAAAGGTTTAAAAAAGCCTGATAATTGGTTTTCATCACTAATTCTTGATTGAGCATGGTCGTATCAGAGACAGCCGCTTGGTGGAACAAATAATCAAAATGCAATTTTTCTAAACGCCTTAAATCTAAAGGGTTATTAATATCAGCCGTGATCACTTCGCCCTTAAAACCGATCAAATTCTTAAAATGCCCTAAAGAACTCGGGCGGTTATTACTAGAGAGTGTGTTACTGCGGAATTTATCCAAAATGACCACTTTAGCTTTAGGGTGGTTCTCTTGAAAATAAAAGGCCAGATTACTGCCTACAAAGCCAGCCCCACCGGTGATTAAAATCGTTTGATTTTCTAATCCATCATCAATATAACGCATGATTTATCCTTATTTAATCCAATCAATCATCTCTTTAAGATCTTTACATTGTATCCAAGAATGAGGAGTTTTTAAAAAATTTGCACTCAATAAAAGGTTATTTTTAACTTTAGCGTTCAAGCCGGCTAACATGTCACTCTCTTTATCGCCTATCATAAAAGATTGCTCCAAGCAAATTTGATGCTCTTTAGCGGCTTGTAAAATCAAAAAGGGCTTTGGCTTCCTGCAAGCGCAATTTTCTTCTGGGGCGTGCCTGCAAAAATAGACGCCATCCAAATTAAAACCTAATTCTTTGAGCAAGCTTTCTTGGAGGTATTGGGTGAGGTTTTCAAAATCTTTAAGGGTGTAATAGCCTCGGTTGATCCCGGATTGGTTGGTGATTAAAAGCAGTTTGTAGCCTAAAGATTTCGCATGCTTTAGCAATTCAAAAATCCCTTTTTGAAACTCAAAATCTTCTTTTTGACTCACATAGCCTTTATCAATATTGATAATGCCGTCTCTGTCTAAAAAAAGGGCTTTGTTAGTGGTGATCATGAAAATAACCCTCTTGCTGTGGTGTAGCATTATTTTGATGGTGCATCATATCGCTTTGGTGGTGCATTGCATGGGGTGTTTGGTGGCTAATGAGCATGATCCCCATATAAAGGACATAAAGCCCAAAAACCCCCATTAAACTTTTAGACAAAAGATTGAAAAATTTCCTGTAAGAAATGGAAATTTTGCTTAAAAAAATCCCCATTAAAAACAACGGCACGCTGGTGCCAAGCCCAAAAGAAAGGCCTAGCATCGCTCCCATAAATGCGCTATGACTGAGAATCACGCTCGCTAAAAACGAATACACCATCATGCAAGGTAAAAACCCGTTCAACACGCCTAAAAAATACAGCCCTAGAATGTTTTGAGATTGCAAGGTTTTTTTCATCAAAAAAGAGATGAAAGGGATTTGAAAGCTTAATTTTTCCACTTTAGATCCCAAGAGCGCTAAAAGGATTAAAACAACTCCCATGCTCATCAATAAAACGCCTCTAAAACCCATGCTCACGCTAAGACTATGCCCTAAACCTGCCGTTATAGCCCCTAAGAGCATGTAGGTGCTGATCCTTCCTATATTATAAAGGGCATGGCAAGTGAGCTGGTAAGAAAAGCTCGTAATTTTAGAAAATCTTATTTGACTAAACGCGCTCACAATCCCCCCACACATGCCCACACAATGCCCTAAGGACATGCTCAAAGCGGCTAAAAACATGCCCAAAAAACTCAAATTCTGCATCATTTGCATTCTAGTATCCCTGCTTTTTTAAGAGCGATTTCCATCCCGTCAAAAACCAAACGCTCCTTGCAAACAGAATGGGGTAAAAACGCACTCAAATACTTCGCATCGCCCCCACAAAGATAGATTTTTTGATCTTTGGCTAAATGCTGGATACAAGCAATGACACTCAAAATCATGCCGTAATTCACAGCGTCTCTAGTGTTTTTAGGTAAAACTTCTAAAGAATCTAAGGCTTTGAAAGGTTGCTCTAAAATTTTAGCGCTTTTTTTATACGCATGAATATATTGGGCTAAACCGGGCAAAATACACCCTCCTAAATGCTTGCCCTCTTTGACTAAATCAATCGTAATCGCGCTCCCCGCATCCACCACCACGCCATTATTTAGCGCTAAACATGCCATTTGCCGGTCTATCCCAAGCCCTACATAGTCGGTTTCTAAATGAAAAAACCCTGCAATATTTTTAGCGTTAGGGTAACAATTTAAAAGGGCTTTTTCATTTTCTTCATTCACGCTAATGTAAAAAATTTCCTTTTGAATACCCAAACGCTTTAAATCTTCTTTAGCGCTTGAAAAGAGCTGGTAGTTTTGTGTGAAATGGATGCGCGTGTTGCCTATATCGCATAAAACCAGGTTTTTCAAATCTTTAAAAGATCGCCTAGCTGGCATAGACTCACTTCTTATTCATTTCTAAAGCTTTTCTTCTTTCTTCAAGCTCTTTTTCATCTCTTTCTTGATGTTCTCTCGCTCTTTGTTCAAATTCTCTCGCTCTTTGTTCGGCTTTGGCTTTTTTCTTTTCTTCTTTCAAGCGGCGTTTTTCTTCTTTAGAACTTGGTTTTGGTGCTTCTTTTTTAGCGGCGTTCTCTTTTAAAACAGGAGCGTTTTTACTTTCATTGTTTTTTGTTTCGCCTTGTTGGATAGCGTTATTTTGATCCTTAATAGGCTCAGGCCTTCTGGTTTTAACTTCTTCTTCAAACCCACTATTTCTTGGCTTAACTTTATTTTCTTCTAAAGGCTTTTCTTTAGCTTTATGCCTTTCTTGCAAATAAATAGGAGCGTTCCCTTTTTCGCCTTTTTGAGATTTTTTAGATGCCGGTTTTTCTACAACAGGATAAAGTTTTGGTTTAAAATCATTATAATCTAAATAGTAGCGATCATAATACACCCGATTTTTATCATAAAACACCCCTTTATCCAAACGATTGGATGAAAAAAACTTAAAACTACCTATAGTTGGTGTTTTATAGACATTATACGAATCAAAATCATTCAAATCCACCTCTATCACATACCCACGCTTTTCTAAAGAATACAATTTATTATGGTTTAATACAATCGTGTTGAGCGAAGCGAAAGGCAGTTTCACGCTGTTTAATTCCCTCAAACTCTTATCCATTTGCAAGATCTGCCCATCTAGCGTGAGCACGTATAAAGTCCCCTTATCATAAAGCAAATCCACAATATCCCCATCGTAATTGAACTCTTGACCGCTCACCACTGACAAAATCCTTTTCCCTGTAGAAGCGATCATGTTATTGCCATCTACGATAAGGTAAGTGATATTGTTAAAAAACTTATCGCTGCTGATAACAATGTTTCTAATAGGCGTAGGGTTTCCATGCACATAATCCACGACTAACAAGCGCCCATCTAGCATGGGGAATACCACGACCGTATCCATAAAAATAGGCATCGCCATCAAAGAATTGATCGTGGTGCTTGGGGAACCTTTCTCACTAAAAAGCAATTTTTGAGAAGTGATGTCGTATAAATTCGCTGAATTGTCCGCTAACACCACCGCTAAAAGATTCCCCTTAACGCTCGCGCTCAAGGCAAAAGTTTCCAAGGGAATAATGATGGATTGTTGGCTAGCGTTAGGGTTATTGCTAATCAATTCCACTTGATGACAGACTTTATCTTGGACTTCCGCTTCAACGCCCTTTAATTTCAATTCCGTTTCTTCAGTCTTAGCCACCTTGTTTTTGCTTGTTTTTTTATCAATCTTGTTCAAACAATCTTGCGCAAGGATGAAAAACCCTTGACTCTCATTTAAAAAACTGCTTTCATAATTGAAATTCTTACCGATTCTTAACTGCGTTAAACCTTTATCGCCTATAACCGCTCCATTTTTTAAAATGGCTCCATAACGATTAGACGAAACGATACTTTCTTGCAAATGGTTAGGGAAATACGCTTCGCCTTTAATTTGGTGTTTAGCGGGTTTGAAGTATTTTCTCATGTTACAGCCGCTAAAGGCAATTAGGGCTATGAGTAAGATTAAAAATGGTTTGTTCATCAAATCAATGCGTTCCTTGAATGGTTTCTTTTTTTAGATTGGTTGGTTTGGAAGGGTTTTGTTGAATATCTTCTAACATTCCATAATGTTTTAAAACAGAGATTATAGCATAGAGTGAAGAACTTAGAGGGATAGTTGATAAACTTTGATGCGCTTTTTTAATCGCGTCTTTAGAATTTTCTTCATACAACAAGTTCACTTCTTGTAAAGCGCTCATTTCTTTGAGAATGGGGCTTTTTTCAAGCAAGTTTTTATCTCTAGAGAGCGATGCGTAAGAATATTTGGCAAACGCTTTAACGACTTCATTAGAAGATTGCGAAAGCCTTTTAAACTCGTTTGCATCGTTTCTCTCACTCGCTCTGGCGAACTGATACAAGTCATACAACTCTGGGGCGATTTCTTTCAATCTTTTTTGCAAGGCTATATTATTAGGACTCTCTAGCACTTCATTATAAATTTGAGTGATCCGCTCTCTCGTTTGCTCATGCTTATAATCTTGTAATTTTGTATCCCCTAAATAAGCGATAAAAGCCACCACAATAAACAACAACACCCACTTGTAGCGTTTGAAAAATTTTTCTAATCTAAACGCCCCCTCTAAAAGCTTTTCATCGCTTTTAAATTCGCTTTTAACCTGCTCTAAATTTTCCTTAATACTCATGCCTTGCTCACTCCCGTGCTACCAAACCCCCCGCTCCCCCTTGAAGTTTCATCTAATTGTTCGCATTCTATAAATTCGGCTTTATAAGTTTTTTGAACCACCCCTTGAGCGATCCTATCCCCTACCTGGACTTTAAAATCTTTATCGCTCAAATTCGCTAAAATCACCTTAATTTCGCCCCTATAATCATTATCCACCGTGCCAGGGGAATTTAACACCATCACCTGATGATTCAACGCTAGACCGCTACGGGTGCGCACCTGCAATTCATACCCCACTTCTAAAGACAAACAAATCCCTATTTTCACCAACCCCACGCTATGAGGTTTGATCACTACTTCTTCTACCGCATGCAAATCAAAGCCTGAAGAACCCTCGGTTTGGTATTCAGGGATAAGGGCGTTTGGGTGGATTTTTTGGATTTTAATTTTCATCAAAACAAATCTCTTTATAATAAATGTCTAAAATTTCAAAATCGCTCTCGCCATTAGGCAATTGAATGCTCACCGCATCACCCTTGCTCTTACCGATCAAGCTCTTAGCGATCGGCGAACCAAAAGAGATCAACCCTTTAGCCGGATCGCTCTCCACGCTCCCTACTATCGTATAAGAAAACTCTTTATCGTTATCCAAATTAAGGATTTTGATCGTGCTGCCAAAACTCACTTTATTATGGGCTAAAACGCTCGGATCAATCACTTGAGCGTTAGAAATAATCTCGCTCAAATCCACAATCCTCGCTTCAATGAAGCGTTGTTTTTCTTTAGCGGCATGGTATTCAGCGTTTTCTTTCAAGTCCCCATGCCCTCTAGCAATATCAATTTCTTTCACAATATTAGGCCGTTCCACCTCTTTTAATTGCTTTAATTCCGCACAAATCTTATTGTATCCATGCATACTCATAGGTTCTTTATTCATTTAATCTCCTAAGCTTATTCAGTAGAGATTATAGTAAAAATTAAGTTAAATTCAGCAAAAAAGCCATCTCTTCGGCGACTTTTCTCGCGCTCCCATGTTTTAAATATTCCCTTAATCTCAAACTTTCTTTAAAATAGCGTTCTCTGTCCATTTCTTTATACGCTTTTAACAAACCCTCTACGCTCAAAAAATGCTGGATTAATTCCGGGTGCAATTGGCTCTCCCCAAGCCCTGGAGTTTCATCATTTAAGGCGTTATAAAAAATATTAGCGAGTCCTATATAATGCAAATTGACAAGCATTCTAGCGATCAAAAAATCCATCGTTTTAGCCCTATACGCTAACACAAAAGGCGTGCCAATCAAAGCGGCCTCTAAAGTCGCTGTGCCGCTGCAAATGAACGCAAATTCCGCTTCAAACAAACTCTTATGCGCATCATAAGAAATTTCAAATAATTCAATGTCTTCTCCATAAAGGGCTTTCAAATCCAACCCCTTAAAAAAACTTGGCACCACTAACACACGCCTTTTAAACCCTTCGTTTTGTTCTAAAATTTGAGCCGCTTTGACAAACAAAGGGAACATTTTAGCGATTTCGCTTTTTCGGCTTCCTGGCATAAACACTAGAGTTTCGCCCTTAATATCTTTTTTATAATATTTAATTTCATCTAATAAAGGGTGTCCTACATATTGGGCTTTTTTTTGGTAATAGCTCACTTCAAAAGGCAAAATCGCTCCCAAAAAATCGCAGTATTTTTCAAGGCTTTTAGCGCGCCATTTTTTCCATGCCCAAACTTGCGGTAAAATATAATACATGATTTTTTTATGCGGATCTTGTTTTTTGATTTTTTTGGCTAGGGGGATATTGAAAGAAGAAGAATCCATTAAAAGCACCATATCCGCTTGTTTGGCTAATTGGACCATTTCTTTATGGGCTTTGAGTAAAAACCCCAAACGGCTTATCACATCTCTAAAACCCATGATAGAAAATTCCCTAGGGCTATAGAGCGCTTCTTTGCTTTCAAACACCCCAATAAAACGATAATCTTCAGGCAAATTTTGGCGTAATTCCTCTAAATGCGCATTAGAGCTCGCTTCTAAAGCGCTCACTAAAATCGTGGGCATTATTTGTCTTTCAAAAGGTTTTGGACTTGATAGAGCTTGATTTCTTTATGCAAATCCCTTAGTTCAATTTTGAGCAACGAATTTTCAAAATCTTTTTTAGAGAGATGGTTTTTTAAAAGCCTGTTTTCGCGCAAAACGCTGCGGTATTGCAAGTAAATCCCTTCACCAAACACGCGCTTGCTTGGTTTTGCCATGATAACCTGATTATCACTAGTGAAAACCTCCACTTCTTCAAGGGCTTTAGGGAAAATCCATTCTTCTTCTGTATTTTGCGTTTCCTTGTTTGAGCGGGAGTTTTCTTTTTCTGATTTTTTTTGATAGATTTCTTGCTTCAGACCTTTTAAAGTGCTCTTTTTCTTACGCAAAATTTCTTGGACTTTCTTCAATTCCAAACGGATTTTTTTTAAAACTCCTCTAGTGTCTTCAATTTCTTGCTGGTAAGCGTTCAATTCTTCTTGCATCGGTTTTTATTCCGCTAACATTTCTAAAGACAACAAACGCATTTCATTGCCTTGAGTGATGACTACATTCTTGCTGTGGCATTTCTCGCATACCCCATAATCTAGGGCGTTAGGCTTAAAAACATGCGAACAATCCTTGCATTCTAATTCAACCTTTTCATCTACAATGTCTAAAATAGCGTCTTTACACACCAAAGATTCTTCTCTAAAAGTCTCAAACGCGCTCACAAACAAGCTCTTATCCATAGCACTTCTTTCACCAATACCGACCACGACTCTTTCAATCTTATGGGCTTGATTTTTCTTCGCATGCTCTTCGCAAAGAGCGATTAAAGAAGAAACGACCGAGTATTCATGCATGCTAAACCTTAATCTTTAAATTAGCCCCTATTATATTGTATTAGAGTAATCCTTTGGTTTATTGCTTGAGATTCAATAGGGTGTTAAGGATTTGATCAGATGTGGTTACCGCTTTAGAGTTCGCTTGAAACCCCCTTTGAACCACAATCAAATTCGTTAAACTCCGGCTCAAATCCACATTACTAGACTCCAGTTTGGATCCTGAAATTGAACCCCTACGCCCCGTATTAGCCGCGCCGATTAAAGCTTGCCCTGAGTTTCCGGTTTGAGAAAAGACATTCCCGCCCAAAGCCTGTAAGCCCGCATCGTTAGCGAAATTCGCTAAAGCCACTTGAGCGAGCGCTAAAGTCCTGCCATTACTGAACGCTCCTAAAAGCACCCCGTCTGAATCAAAGCGGACATCCATCAAATCGCCCGCTTGATAGCCGTTTTGCTCAATCGCATACGTTTCAGAAATCTTATCCACGCTTGTTAGCCCATCAAAACTCCCTGAGGAACCAAAGGCTAAATTGATGCGTTGGGGGGCATCAGCGCCATTTTTAGGGTCAAATTGCAAAAGAGGCGGGTTCATGCCTGCAAGCGATCCATCGTTATTAAAATGCAAACGGCCTCCTTCAAACACATTAGGCCTAGCCGCTGACCCCCCTACTAATTCCCCAGGCTCAGGCACGATCACCCTAAAATTCCATTCCGCTCCCCCACTCCTATAAAACTCAATGCGCATGGCGTGTTTAGTGCCTAAGCTGTCTATCACATCAATGCTTGTCGCATGCGTAGCGTGGGTGAATTTAGAACTGCTCGCTGACGCTCCCCCTTCAATCAAAGAAGCGGTATTAAGCCCTTTCATCGCGTTTTTAAACAAAACATTGTTCGTTACGCTGTCTGAAGAATACCCGCTCACAAAGATATTAAGATTTTCTTTAATGACATTTTTATTGTCTTTATTATTGATTTCAAACATGCCGTATTGGTTGACAGTAACTCCTATAGAAGCGGCTGAGTCTTGGTAATTGTCCGCTAAACTAGGATCTTTTACGATATTAGCGTCATGCTGGATTAAGGCGCGCAAGTCTTCAGTGGTCCTAAACTGCCCAATATCCGCATTAGGGCTGATAGAATGCGTGTAGCTGTATTTGAAAGCCGTTACATCTTTATCGCCGTCTAAAAAGTTAGCGAACGCCCCGGTTCCGGCTTGAGTGACCACAATGTTTTTAAGCTTTTCATCGCCGTCTAATTCATTGGTGTTTTCCAAACGCAATTGCTTGCCGTCCAAATAAGCTTCAATGCCCGTTTGGCTTTTGACCGCATTGATCGCATTTTTCGCCGCTACTAAGCTTGAAGTCCTGCTCACCGCTGAATCGTTCGTGAAAGAAATCTTAACCCCATTCAACTCAAGCGTGCTGTTTTCTGCAGAAGGGAGGATGTCTTTGACCATTTTCGCGCTCTTATAGCTCACCCAAATCCCTTGGTTTTCATTCAATAAAAGAGCGTCGCCATCTTCATTGTATAAAGATCCCATGTCTTCGGCGACTTGAGCTAGATTCGTGCCTGAATCATACACCGGATTAATGCCATCTGAAGGGGTTTTGGCTGAAGAATCCAAAGCGAATATCGCTGCTGTTTGATCGGCATGCCTTCCAGCATTTAAATTCGCTCTCATAGAAATGCGGTTACTCGCTCTGGCTGGCATCACCATTCCTGGATCAATTCTGATGTTTTCTAAAGGGCCTGTGTTATCCACTTTTAAAGCGTCCGTATCGCTCCCTTTATTGCCGGTATCGCTCCCGTTTCTCACCCACCCTTGCACCACAAGCCCGCCGGTGGTAACCAAACTCCCTTGCGAGTCAAAAAGAAACTCCCCATCTCTAGTGAAATTGCGCGTGATCCCCCTATCAGGGCTAATAATAAAAAAGCCATCGCCCTGAATCGCTAGATCGGTTTTGACATCTGTGTTTTGGATATTGCCTTGCGAAAAGATTTTAGTCGTCGCATCCACGCCTACCCCAAGCCCCACAGAAAAGTCATTCTGCCCTGCCAACCCGTTTTTATAGGGCGCGGTAGCGATGAGTTTGACTTGAGAGAGCATATCCACAAAAGAAGCCCTAGAATATTTAAACCCGGTGGTATTCACATTCGCAATATTATTACTCTCAATATCCAAAGCGATTTGGTGGGCTTGCATCCCATTGACACCAGACCATAAAGACCTAAGCATGGTTATCCTTTAATTTAAAGAAATTCAATCTATGCAAAATAAAGCAAAAGTTGTTCCTAAATAGCTTTTTAGAATGATTGGTTGCGGATTTTAAGTTTTATCAATCAAAAAGATCGGTCAAATTCATAAGGGGATAGGGGGTTTTGTAACACTACCCCCATAACGCTTTTTAAAGGTCATCGCTCAAATTTAAGAACCTAACTCGCTTTAACGCAAAATCGCACATTCATGATCTTGAATCTCTTCGGCTGAAGCGCGATTGGAAGTCAATGGGTTAAATTGTGTCGCTAACAAGACAAAGGAGTTATCGCTTTGTTGCACCACCGCCAAGCCATAGTCTCCCATGCGTTTATGCGCATTAGGCGCTTCTTTAGCAAGCATGATAAAGGGGCTTTTTTGCGCCAATTCGCTCTCTGTTACCCGACGCGCCAAATATTTATGCCCGTTCAAGCCACCTGATAATGGCGACCAACGGCTGTTGATTTTTTTTAGGTTATTATCCAGCTGTTTGCGTGCATCAAGGCTAATGCAAGAGATATGGATATGAAAATGGTTTTGCGATCGCCCTTTGCTAGAGTTAATCGTCAAAGAAATCGCGCTATCAGGAATGGGTTTTCCGTATTTTTTACTCATAAAATCACGCGCTTGCCATGATAAATAAAAAAAGTTAGGCGTAGAGGGATCAAGCAGCAAAGGGCTTTCAATACCGCTAATGTGAGTTGTTGGCATCAACAAATATTGCAACGGGCCGTTAATATCTTTTAAAACCACATAGCCGGCATCGGGTTTGACTTCTATGCATGGCGAAGGATTTTGATTTTTCTCATAATTGGGCAAACATTTCTCAAAAACAATCTTACGCAACACATTTGGATCTTTAGCGTTTAAACTCATAACAGCGATAGCTACCACCGCTAAAAAAAGAAAGCCCGCTTTTTTCATCTTTTTTGCTCCTTGTTTTTAATGAGAGTTTTTACAAACCCTCTCGTTATTTTTCTACAATAGCGGTTAAAATCTTTAATCATTATGATTATTTTAATAAATTTTAACTTATTAGTAACATTTAGTAACCTATTTTTAAAAAGAGCTTTTTGAATACCAACGAGAAAAACTTAAATTGATAACATTAAAAAAGCTAAAAGATTTTTTTAAAAAATTAAATAGCTTGCTCTAATCAGGTGGTAATTTTTCGTCATGCGATCTTAGGGGATTGATACTTGTCAAAATAAAGCGTTTTATAACCTTGCTTTAGATAACATGGTAGCACTAACACCACGATAAGGATAATTATCATGCAAGATTTACCCCCATGCCCTAAATGCAACGACGCCTACACCTACCATGATGGCACGCAATTGGTTTGCTTTAGCTGTTTGTATGAGTGGAATGAAAATGAAGTTAATAATGAAGAATTGATCGTTAAAGATTGCCATAATAATCTTTTACAAAATGGGGACTCGGTCATTCTCATTAAGGATTTAAAGGTTAAAGGTTCATCTTTAGTGCTTAAAAAAGGCACCAAAATCAAAAATATCAAACTTGTCAATAGCGATCACAATGTGGATTGTAAAATAGAAGGGCAGAGCCTGTCTTTAAAATCTGAATTTCTCAAAAAAGCTTAGGAAAATACAAAAGCTTAAGAAAAAACTTAGTGGCTTTTTAAGCTTGTAAAAATCATTTTTTAGAAAAAATCAACTTATCCAGCTTGAAAAAAATCACCGCTCCAATGGTTTGCCCCAAGAAAAGATTGAGCCACAACGGAAAATTGAAATAATAAAAAACCTCCATAAAAGGTAGCATCACCAACGCGCTCAACATCCATCTAAGCCAATAAACCAAAAACAGCTTAGAAGCGTATTCTGTGCCAAGTTTCTTAAAAAATTCTCGCATAAAGACAACCCTTTATAAACCCTTTTTGCAAACTCTCCCTAAAAAGGAAAGCCCGCTACCAAGGAATATTCCTAAATTTCATGCCTTTAGACAATCGTATAGGACACTCTTTTTTCAAAAAGTTTGCTCTCGTAATTGCCTAAATCCCTACCATCCACAAGGGCAAAGGCATCGCCAAAAGTCGCCAATAAGGCAGAATCTAACTGCATGTCTTTATGGCGATTCAACGGGATAAAAACTTCCTTGTGATTATTTTGAAAATCAAACGCTAGAAATGAATCTTTCAAATACACTTCCACTCTAGGAGCGTTTTTCACCACGCTGTTTTGACCCAGTTTCAAGCCTTGCACTTCAGCGCTTTTAATCCCACATGCATGGCATAAGGACACAAACATGCTCTCTTTTGAAATGGTTGCAAACCAAGGCAAACTCTCACGCTTAGGCAAATTTTCTTTACCCTCTAAAGCCTTCTGTCTCTTAGGCATGTCATGCTTGATGAACGCATAAAAATTGCGAACGCTTTCTTTAGGGGTTGTTCCCTTGAGCTGATTGGCAATGTTAGCCACGCTCGCATCGTCTCTTTCATAACGCCCCATTGCTACAAAATCGCTCGTTTCAAACAAACGCTCATTCAATTGATAGCTAGCGATCTCATAAGACAAATGGACTTGCTTTTTTTGAACGCTTTTTAAAAAATCCACTTGCAAATAAGGCACTCCAAAATTGAGCATGCTTTTATGGCTGGCATGATTGCCTTGTAAATGCACATTACTCGCTACAACACTCGGCATGGGAATGAAAAGTGAAGTGTGTTCTGCAGAATCAAAATCAATGCTGTATTGAGCTTCTATTTTATATTTTGCAACACTCCCTTTGCTTTCTTCTGCCTGCAAAATCTGTACTCCTAAAACAGCACCTGTAGCGCCTAAAGCAGTCGTTTTAATAAAATCCCTTCGTTTCATAACTATAACTCTTTATTGTAATTTTTAAATTCGTTGAATGAATGAAAAAATAGGACACACCACCAAAAGATTGATGAGTATCCAAAAACCTAAATTTTGAAAGACAAAGCGTTCCTAAAAAATAAGAACGCTTAAAGAAAAGGGTTACTTTTTCTTTTTTGTGTGGTGCATGTCTTTTCCATGCATGTCTTTCATCATTTTTTGGTGTTTTTCAAGAGCTTTTTTAACTCCCTCAGCGTATTTGGGGTCAGCTTTCTTGAAATGCTCCAATTGTTTATCCACAATTTCCTTATGGGTAACATGAGCTAAAGACTCTCCAATAGTGTCATGCAACCTTTCTTTTTCATCAGCTGGCAATGAGCGGTAGTAATCACCTGGTTGGGTGTAGTAATCGCTGTCATCAGCTCTGTAATCCCAATTCCACACTTCAAACTCTTTCTCAATATGAGCTAAGTTGAACTTAGGATCCCTCGCACTCTTATCTTCTTTATAGCCAGGCAATGAGCTAGGCGTATAGTTTTGTAAAGAGCCGTAATACCCATTTTGCATGTAACCATCTCTGCTAGAAGAGTGGAACGGGCATCTTGGCTTATTAACCGGTATTTGAGGGTAATTAACCCCTAAGCGGTAGCGGTGTGTGTCCCCATAAGAGAACAAGCGCCCTTGTAACATCCTATCAGGGCTATAGCCAATTCCAGGAACGACATTAGCCGGAGTGAATGCCGCTTGCTCCACTTCTGCGAAATAGTTTTCAGGATTTTTATTCAACTCTACAATGCCCACTTCCATCAACGGATAATCTTGGGTATACCAAATTTTAGTGACATCAAACGGATGGAATCGATACTTCTTAGCATCCTCTTCTGGCATCACTTGAATGCTCAATTTCCATTTTGGGAAATCCCCTCTAGCGATCGCCTCGAATAAATCCCTTTGATTGGAATCAGGATCATGCTTTCTGATTTCTGCGGCTTCTTCGTTAGTCAAGTGCTTAACGCCTTGCATGGTGTGAAAGTGGAATTTCACCCAAAAGCGTTCGCCCTTAGCGTTGATAAGACTGAAAGTGTGGCTGCCAAAACCATCCATGTGGCGGAAAGATTTAGGAATACCTCTATCGCTCATAACCCATGTTACTTGGTATAAGCTTTCAGGAACATTACTCCAAAAATCCCACACCATATCGTGGTTAGGCAAATTGGTTTGAGGATCTCGTTTTTGAGTGTGGATGAAATCAGGGAATTTGATCGCATCACGGATAAAGAAAACAGGCGTGTTGTTCCCTACTAAATCCCAGTTACCTTCTTCAGTGTAATACTTCATCGCAAAACCTCTTGGGTCTCTTACCGCATCCGCACTGCCTCTTTCACCAGCCACAGTGGAAAATCTGAAAAAGCATTCGGTTTTTTTGCCCACTTTAGAGAAAATTTTCGCTTTAGTGTATTTAGTGATGTCTTTAGTCACAGTGAAAGTGCCATAAGCCCCGCTTCCTTTAGCATGCACCACCCTTTCAGGGATCCTTTCTCTGTCAAACGCCGCTAACTTTTCCAAAAACCAAGTGCTTTGTAATAAAACAGGACCTCTAGGACCAGCCGTAATCACATTGTTGTCATCCCAAACGGGAGCGCCAAAAGCAGTGGTTTGTTTCACATCTTTATTAACCATATTCTTTCCTTTATTTGGTTTCAAAACTTCGTAATCTAACACTAAGCCGATTACTTGTGGTGATTATTACATAATTTGTTATACAAAGACTAACAAGATTCAATTTCCTTAAAAAATCCTTTTTTTAAGAATGAAAAACCTCCTTAAGTATTTCTATTTGTAACAATTAATGAAAATAATAAAGATTAAAAACAAAATTTTATTTTTAATCTGGTTTTAATAATAATTATCATACTATTCTATCTCAATGTATTGACGGATTTTGTTTTTTTTTTTTTTTTTTTTTTTTTTTTTTTAAATTTTTAGATTAAGGAGAGTTGTTGGATGTTTTTAAGATCATACACAAAGCTTAGATACGCTTTATGTTTCCCCCTACTCGCTGAGACTTGCTATAGCGAGGAGCGCACTTTAAATAAGGTTACCACCCAAGCTAAAAGGATTTTCACTTACAACAATGAGTTTAAAGTAACTTCTAAAGAATTGGATCAACGCCAAAGCAATGAAGTCAAAGACTTGTTTAGGACTAATCCTGATGTGAATGTGGGCGGAGGGAGCGTGATGGGGCAGAAAATCTATGTGAGAGGCATTGAAGACAGGCTTTTAAGGGTTACGGTGGATGGGGCTGCGCAAAATGGCAATATCTACCACCACCAAGGCAACACCGTGATTGACCCTGGCATGCTCAAAAGCGTGGAAGTTACCAAAGGCGCGGCTAATGCGAGTGCAGGGCCAGGAGCGATTGCGGGCGTGATTAAAATGGAGACTAAAGGAGCGGCTGATTTTATCCCTAGGGGGAAAAATTATGCAGCAAGTGGGGCGGTGAGTTTTTATACCAATTTTGGCGATCGAGAGACTTTTAGATCGGCCTATCAGAGCGCGCATTTTGATATTATCGCTTACTACACGCACCAAAATATTTTCTATTATAGAAGCGGCGCCACAGCGATGAAAAACCTTTTCAATCCCACACAAGCCGATAAAGAGCCAGGAACCCCTAGCGAGCAAAACAACGCTTTGATTAAAATGAATGGTTATTTGAGCGACAGAGACACGCTCACTTTCAGCTGGAACATGACACGAGATAACGCCACACGCCCCTTAAGGAGCAACGCTATTGGGTTAGCCTATCCTTGTGAAGCCCCTTTTAGTCCTGATGGCGCTCAAGGGTGTCCTAATGTGTTAGATAGTTTCACAAGGTATTTGTATCACTCTATTAATAGCGCTAACAATCTTTCCTTACAATATAAAAGGGAAGCGGGAAATTCTTTTGGCGACCCACGATTGGATTTTACCCTTTATACAAGCATCAGGAACGCTCAGTTTGATCCTCTATTTGATCCTAATGGCGTTTATGCTAAATTCCCCACTTCTTTAGCGAGTGCATGGGAAAGAGAAAATTACCCATGCGTGGAAGGCGGGTATTGCACCCCAAGCTTTTCAGATGTGGATAAACCAAGCTCACAGCCTAGAAATCTGTTTTTAAACAACACCGGATTAAACCTTAAAGTCGCGCATGTGATTGATGAAGCCACAGACAGCCTTTTTGAATACGGATTCAATTACCAAAATTTAAGCGTTTTTGACGCTCGCATCCCTAAATCAGAATTATACAGGCCTAATCAAGTCTATACTGATGATAAAGGGCAAAAACAAATCGCTTGCTCTCTTGTGGATAATAACCCCAATGACCCTACTTTATGCCAAAGAGGGAAAGCGAACGGGAATATTTATGGAGGCTATGTGCAAGCGAATTATGCGCCTCATAAAATCATCACTTTTGGAGCTGGGGTGAGGTGGGATGCATACACGCTTTATGATAAAGATTGGAACCACCGCTACACTCAAGGCTTTAGCCCTAGCGCGGCTCTTGTGATAAGCCCCATTGAGCCACTATCTTTAAAAATCACTTATTCTCAAGTTACAAGGGGGGTTATGCCAGGAGATGGCGTGTATATGCGCCAAAACGATTTGCGATACGCTAAAAATATCAAGCCTGAAGTGGGCTCTAACGCTGAATTTAATATTGATTATTCAAGCCAGTATTTTAGCGGGAGGGCTGCGACGTTTTATCAAGCTTTGGATAATTTCATCTCCCAATACGCGCAAAATTTGATTGTAACCAATTTAAATCAAGCGATTCGTATTTATGGCTATGAAGTGGGTGGGACTTTTAGATACAAGGGCGTGAGTTTGAATGTGGGGATCTCGCGCACTTGGCCCACCACTAGGGGGTATTTAATGGCGGACAGCTACGAGCTTGCCGCAAGCACCGGTAATGTTTTTATCAT
Organism: Helicobacter pylori; assembly: GCF_002832345.1. Classification (GTDB taxonomy): domain Bacteria; phylum Campylobacterota; class Campylobacteria; order Campylobacterales; family Helicobacteraceae; genus Helicobacter; species Helicobacter pylori_CP. Next base: position 3,122 of record NZ_PHLZ01000011.1, on the reverse strand, counting down.
CAAATTGGATTACACCATTCCAAAAACAGGGATCAATCTTGCATGGCTTAGCCGCTTTGTTACCGGTTTGGATTATTGCGGGTTTGATATTTACTTGCCTGATTATGGGACGGCTGAGAAACCCAAAACCCCTACCGATTTAGCCAAATGCGGATCTAAATTAGGGTTAGTGCATATGCATAAACCGGGCTATGGCGTGAGTAATTTTTATATCAATTGGAGTCCTAAAACCAAAAGCCGTTGGAAAGGTTTGTTGCTTTCAGCCGTGTTTAATAACATTTTCAACAAGTTCTATGTGGATCAAACAAGCCCCTATGTCATGAGCCCGGATATGCCAGGCACTGACGCTATTAAAAGAGCGATCGCAGAGCCTGGTTTTAACGCGCGTTTTGAAGTGGCTTACAAATGGTAGTTAGTGGAGCTTTAAGCGTTGTGCATGCGTGATAGCAACGGCTATCGCATCGCTAATATCCAAAGGCTTGATTTCGCTTGCGATGTTAAGCAAGCGTTTGACCATAAAGGCCACTTGCTCTTTAGCGGCTTTCCCGTTACCGGTCAGGGCTTTTTTGACTTGTAGGGGCGTGTATTCGCTAAAATTGCCAATCCTTTCTAAAATCTTTAAAGACAACGCCCCCCTGAATTGCGCGAGTTTGATCACGCTTTTAGGGTTATACGCAAAGAAAATATCTTCAATCGCTACCTCATTGACTTCGTAACGATCCAATAAACAATCTAAGGCTTCTATCAAATCTAAAATCTGTTCTTGCAAGCGTGTCGTGGTGATATTAATGAACCCGGCCGTGATTAAAGAAAGCTTGTTAGAAGCGTGAGAAATGATAGCATACCCGCATTTCCTGCTGCCTGGGTCTATTCCTAAAATACGCATCAATCATTCCTATTATTTAATTGCAAGGTTTAAAAAACGCTATTATTATATCCATGTTTCTTGTTGGTGCAAAATACAAGATTGCATTAAGAATTTTTAAAAAATTTAGCATATAAATAAGGGAGCAATAAATGAAAGCAAACACAATCATACTAGTGGATTGGGAGAATTTCAGGCGCGATATTAAACAAACAAAGTGCGTTAATTACAATATCGCTTTAGATGTGATCGTTACTATCAGAGCTTTTTTACTAGATGATGAATGGATCAGTCGTATTTACTTTTATACCACCCCACCCTTTGATTTTGAACATGCGTTATGGGATAAAAGGAATGACACCCTCCAAAATGAAAAAAATCCGGGAACAGAAATGAAAATCTTCACGAGCAACGACATTGAAGAAATCTTACAAAGCAGTGAAGCGACTAAATGGGAGAAGATTTATAGCGATGTGGAAAATTTCCAACACGATTTGGCTTCATTGGATCAAGTGGAATTAAGGTTAGGGAGGACTAAGTTAAACGCAATAAGAGTGGAGTTTGATGGGAGTTATAGAGCGTTATTGGAACAAAAACAGGTGGATATGCTCATGGGTCTTGACATTCAAAGAATAGCCTTTAAAAAAATAGCCGATAGGATTTTGATATTTTCAAAAGATACGGATCTAATCCCCGCACTCAAATTAGCCAGAGATGAGGGGCTAAGGGTGGATATTGCCGATTTGTCTAACAGATTGTCTCTTCTTAGCCAGGACTTGAAATACAATTCGGATAAAGTGAGGAAATTGAGCAGTAACGAAGTCAAAGACAAGCTTTTTTCCATCAGAGAAAATCTCACTAAAACCAACTGGGCTTTAAACTAAACCATAAAAAGGGTTATTTCATTTTTATAGGGTTTAAAAAATCATTTTTTAAAAACTCAATTATTGGCATTTGATTAAAACAAAGCCAAAATTTTTAAAGGGGTTTTTAGGCTTATTTTTCTCATACTGACTGGGTTGGGTAGTTTATTGCCTTGCTTATTCTTTTGTGGTAGGATTAGGGTTATCAAGGTTTAGGGGATTAGTATCTTTCCCTTTGTAATTTGGCGCTAAAGGCGACTGAGTTAGCCCATTCCTTGATTTATCCACTTCATAGCTTAATAACCCACTCACTCTTTAATGATTCGCCTTATCCATTATCCTTCTCGCTTCTTCTATGATTTGATTGTAGCTATTGAGTTCGCTTTCTTTCATTTCTTGACTTTTTAAAGTTTTTGTTTTATAGTTTCAATGCAAGCCCACTCCATTGGCTTATTCTTTAAGCGTTCTTGCCTGCGGAATGAAAGAGTGGATAATGTCCGCCTTGTCAATCTCTGCTTTAACATCATTTTTTGTTTTCATTCATTCTCCTTGCGTTCTCCTTGAAAAGGTTTAGGTCGTTATTTGACTTTGTTAGGGTTTTTATGGTAGCATTCTTACAGACATCGTTATAGGAACTCAACCTATGGTTGCCCCTTAGAGGGTTTGGTGTCTTGTATTAAAGCTTTGATTGATGCATCGTTTTTAAGATTAATTCATTTTTTACCCCTTGACTTGTTAAAGTTTTTTAAGTATTGTTCTTTTTAGCACCACCATGGGAACTCGACCTGTGGCTGAACCTTTACTTTAGTATTGAGTCCGGTGCTTGAAAATTCTTTATAAGCCTTGTTATTCTTATAATCTCCGTACTCTTGGACATCGTTTTTAAAACTAATTCACTCTTTCTATTATTTAATATTTTTGTGCTAATATTGTCAAGGCATGGGTTGGAGAATAACTTTCTAACCCATACTAAAAACACTTTGAGTGTGCCAATAGACCCTGACACATAAGACGCAAGGGCTTGTGTATGGTCAAGGTGAGGCTTTTTAATGCTTTTCATTCCTTACTCCTTGTGTTTAATTTTTTATGTTAAAGTTTCAAAGCACATTAGCTTTATCAAATATGTCTAGCACTCAGCTCATAACTAATGTTTAATTGCTATTCTGAGATTTTGCTAATGTTTTTCTATGGGCTACACTATCCTTATAATTTCATTTTATGCTTCGTTTTATGCATTTTTTGCATTGTTTTTAGCGTTAACTCATGTTTTTCAGCGTTGGCTTGTTCAAGTGGGCTTAAATTTTTAGCGTTTGGTGTGGTTTCGTTTAAATTTTCGCTTGTTTTTAATAAATCCTCTTGATCTATTAAATCTTTTTGTGTAGGATTAGGTTCAT
>NZ_PHLZ01000010.1:0-51851 GCF_002832345.1 Helicobacter pylori | reverse complement strand
AGGGAATGCGTTGGAGCTCAAACTCTGTAAAATCCCTACTATAGGGACACAGAGTGAGAACCAAACTCTCCCTACGGGCAACATCAGCCTAGGAAGCCCAATCGTCTTTAGCGGTTGGGCACTTCACTTTTCAAACCTTAAAATTTCAATTTCGCCCTGAACCAATCCCACTTCCTCATCAATTAAAGCGATAGAATCCACTCGCGCAAGGGCTTGGATCGCTCCTGATTCATAGCGGTTGTTGTTGTAAGGAATGAATTGGTGGTTTGAATAGTTGCCTAAAATTAAATGCGCGCGTTCGCCTTTAAGCTTTAAGGGGGCATTGATTTGAGCCTTAAAGGGTTTTAATTTAAAATCTTTATTTAAAGATAAGCGCTCCAATAAGGGTAGAATCAAAACCCGTAAAACGACTAAGCAACTTAAAGGATTGCCCGGTAAGCCTATAATAATACTTTGATTGAGTTGGGCTAAAGTTACCGGTTTTCCCGGTTTGAGATTGACTTTTTCATAATAAAAAAGGGCGTTTCTTTCTTTCAAGGCGTCTTTAAAAAAGTCTTTATCCCCTACGCTCACCCCTGCGCTTGAAAGGATGACATCATAGTCTTGCAATTCAAGTATTTTAAGCTGTAAATCTTTATCGTCTTTTAAAACCCCTAGAAAATGCGTGTTGTAGTTTTTAAGCATGTTGAAAATACCCACTGAATTCACATCATAAACTTGGCATTCTAGGGCGTTTTGCCCTAAAGGCACTAATTCATCGCCGCTGCTAAAGAGAGCGATTTTTAATTTTCTAAACGCTTTGATTTCTTTGAACCCTTGAGAGGCAATGAGCGCGATATGCCCGTAATTCAAACGGGTATTTTTAGGGACTAACACGCTGTTTAAAGAAGCGTTTTCGCCCTTTTGACGGATATTGGCGTTTATTTTAAAATCTTTGGGAGCTAGAGCGGAATTTTCATGGCTTTCTAGCATGCATTCTATAGGGACAATCGTTTCTATTCCCTTTGGCACCATCGCTCCAGTCATGATTTTAACGCATTCATTTTCTCTAACTTCCAAAGCGCTCACATCATCTCCGGCAAAAATGTGTTGGATGACTTGAGTTTTTTGGCCTAAATCTTGCATTTTAAACCCGTAGCCGTCCATAGCGCTTTGATTGAATTTAGGCAAAGCGTGAATGCAAACAATATCCTCTGCTAGAATACGCCCTATGCTTTCAAACAAAGAGACAACCTCTATTTCTAAGGGTTTTAGGGGAATGCTGGAATGGATTTTTAGAGCTTCTTTAAAACTAATCATTATTAATCCTTTAAAAGATTTTGCTAATGGCACTAAAGGCTAGGCTGATTTCTTCTTTAAAACGCCCCATGATAGCCGAAGCGATTAAAATAATGCCCACAAACCCGATCGCAATTTTAACCGGAAACCCGATAGCGAGCAGGTTGAACTGAGGGTGGGTTTTCATGATCATGCCAAAAATAATATCGCTCAATAACACCAAGCATAAAATAGGGAACGCCATAGAAAACCCTATGACAAACAAATGTGAAAAGGCTTTGACAATGTTTTTAGCCAACGCTGGCTCAAAGACAAATTGCCCTAAAGGGACGGCTTTTAAGCTGTGATCCACAAACAAAATGATTTGATGGTGGAACGATAAATCCAATAAAATTAAAATCGCTAACAACAAAAGGGCTTGCCCCACAATGGGTTTTTGCGATCCTGAAATAGGATCATACGCGCTCGCCATCGTAAGCCCCATAGAAAAGCTGATGCTATCGGTTGCAAACACTAAGCTTGCAAAGACGATTTGTAAAAAAACAGACGCGCACACCCCTAAAAACAATTCGCACAAGCAAGCAATAATAAAACCCTCTGGCGTGTAAGCGGCGTTTGAAAACTCTAAAGTGGGGTAAAAAATCGCACTCACATACAAGCTCAAAGCCCCACGCACCGACAAAGGCACTAAATGGTTTTCAAAAAAAGGGAAAAAAGACAGCACGCCACTAACCCTTAAAAACAACAAGAAAAAATCCCTAACATGGGGGGTGCTAAGCTCTTGAATAAAATCTAGCATTCTTTCTCTTTAAAGATAAAAAAGTAGTGCGCTAGCATGAGAGTTTGCAATAAGGTGGCAAAAAAATTAAAAAAAGGGATTAAGGAAAAAAGATAGCAAAAAAATGAGAAACGATAATGCTTCAATCGGTGCTGTTTGAGTAAATTTTGATAGCTTTGATAATTAAAAATCATGCTGGCTATATCCAAACTCATGGTGTTTTTGAAAAAAAGAAAATGCGCGATTATAGAAAAAAAGACCCCAAAGACCCCTATAAAGGGAATGAAATAAAGGGGCGTTAAAACCGCTAAGAATAAAAGCATAAAAGCGAGCGCTTTTAAAAAATATTTAATAGAAAAAAGAATAGAGCCAAATTCTTCTAAAACAACATGAGAATAATATTTTTGGTGCAAATAAGAGACCACTAAAGGGGTGTAAAAAATAGACGCAAAAATATTGATGACTAAACTCAAAAGAATCACGATCCAAAAAATAAGAAAATACACTAACGCTTTAAAAACCCAAACAAACACACCAGAAAAAAAGCCTTGAGAATGAGAGTAATCGCTTAAAGATTGCGGTAATAAAGTTTGGCAATAACCCACAATATTTTCGCCATTGTAGTAAAAAACAGCTCCAAAAAACGCCAAACTCAAAAGGATAGGGCCAAGATTGATTAAAAGCATTCTAACGCTTAAAAAATCATTAAAGCTTTTTTTAAGGATAGATAAAGACAAAACCATAATTTGAAATCCTTCTCACTTTGTTGGGGTAATTTAAGCGCAAAGTCCCTTAATCTTATATAGTAAGCTTATCAATATGAGATTGACTAAAGGTATAGAAATTACTTAATATGGAATAACATGTAATGCTAAAAAACCAAATATATAAAATAATAACCCTGGTAACCAAGGAAAGAGAATACATACAACAATAATTACGAATACTATATTCATAATTGCATCGAGAATTTTTGAATCCTTTTTAACATTCTTTTCCTTTCCAAAAAGAATAAAACTAACACCAAAAAAGATAATCAATATTATTACAACATCTGAGGCGAACACTTTTACCCGCTTTGAATGGAATGAATAACTTTAAGCATTTCTTACCCCTCAATGTGAGTTTTCTATAATCATGATAGCTGATTTTGTTTTAAATTTGCTATAATGTAAATTTAATGATGAAAATTAGTTTAGAGTGGAGAACACACAATGAAAAAAAATATCTTAAATTTAGCGTTAGTGGGTGCGTTGAGCATGTCGTTTTTGGTGGCTAAGCCGGCTCATAACGCGAATAACGCTGCACATAACACGAAAAAAACGACTGATTCTTCAGCAGGCGTGTTAGCGACAGTGGATGGCAAGCCTATCACCAAAAGCGATTTTGACATGATTAAGCAACGAAATCCTAATTTTGATTTTGACAAGCTTAAAGAGAAAGAAAAAGAAGCCTTGATTGATCAAGCTATTCGCACCGCGCTTGTAGAAAATGAAGCTAAAACCGAGAAATTGGACAGCACTCCAGAATTTAAAGCGATGATGGAAGCGGTTAAAAAACAGGCTTTAGTGGAATTTTGGGCTAAAAAACAGGCTGAAGAAGTGAAAAAAATCCAAATCCCAGAAAAAGAAATGCAGGATTTTTACAACGCTAATAAAGATCAGCTTTTTGTCAAGCAAGAAGCCCATGCTAGGCATATTTTAGTGAAAACCGAAGATGAGGCTAAACGGATTATTTCTGAGATTGACAAACAGCCAAAGGCTAAAAAAGAAGCCAAATTCATTGAGTTAGCCAATCGGGATACGATTGATCCTAATAGTAAGAACGCGCAAAATGGCGGTGATTTGGGGAAATTCCAAAAGAACCAAATGGCTCCGGATTTTTCTAAAGCCGCTTTCGCTTTAACTCCTGGGGATTACACTAAAACCCCTGTTAAAACAGAGTTTGGTTATCATATTATCTATTTGATTTCTAAAGATAGCCCTGTAACTTATACTTATGAACAGGCTAAACCTACCATTAAGGGGATGTTACAAGAAAAGCTTTTCCAAGAACGTATGAATCAACGCATTGAGGAACTAAGAAAGCACGCTAAAATTGTTATCAACAAGTAATGGATGAGGTGTTATTTATGTTAGTTAAAGGCAATGAAATCTTATTGAAAGCCCATAAAGAAGGTTATGGGGTAGGGGCGTTTAATTTCGTGAATTTTGAAATGCTAAACGCTATTTTTGAAGCAGGAAATGAGGAAAATTCCCCGCTTTTCATTCAAGCGAGTGAAGGAGCGATCAAATACATGGGGATTGATATAGCGGTGGGCATGGTGAAAATCATGTGCGAACGCTACCCCCACATTCCTGTAGCCTTACATTTAGATCATGGCACGACTTTTGAAAGCTGTGAAAAAGCCGTGAAAGCGGGTTTCACTTCTGTGATGATTGATGCCTCTCATCATGCTTTTGAAGAAAATTTGGAATTGACTTCTAAAGTGGTCAAAATGGCGCATAACGCTGGAGTGAGCGTGGAAGCGGAGTTGGGGCGTTTAATGGGGATTGAAGACAATATTTCAGTAGATGAAAAGGATGCGGTGTTAGTGAATCCTAAAGAAGCGGAGCAGTTTGTCAAAGAATCTCAAGTGGATTACTTAGCCCCAGCCATTGGAACAAGCCATGGAGCGTTTAAGTTTAAGGGCGAGCCAAAATTGGATTTTGAACGCTTGCAAGAAGTCAAAAGACTCACTAATATCCCTTTAGTTTTGCATGGAGCGAGTGCGATACCAGATGATGTGAGGAAATCTTATTTGGACGCTGGAGGCGATTTGAAAGGCTCTAAGGGCGTGCCTTTTGAATTTTTACAAGAATCCATTAAGGGAGGGATCAATAAAGTCAATACCGACACGGATTTAAGGATCGCTTTCATCGCAGAAGTGCGCAAGGTGGCCAATGAAGATAAGAGCCAATTTGATTTGAGGAAGTTTTTTTCTCCGGCCCAATTAGCGCTTAAAAATGTGGTCAAAGAGCGCATGAAACTTTTGGGTAGTGCTAATAAAATTTAATCAACAAGGAAAGAGTGTAACATGGCAATTGGGATGAGCGAGCTCAAAAAGGGCTTGAAAATTGAATTGGGCGGTGTGCCTTATAGGATCGTAGAATACCAGCATGTCAAGCCCGGCAAGGGTGCGGCTTTTGTGCGCGCGAAAATCAAGTCGTTTTTAGATGGTAAGGTGATTGAGAAGACTTTCCATGCGGGGGATAAGTGCGAAGAGCCTAATCTGGTTGAAAAAACGATGCAATACCTTTATCATGATGGCGATACATACCAATTCATGGACATAGAGAGCTATGAGCAAATCGCTTTGAACGACTCTCAAGTGGGTGAGGCTTCTAAATGGATGCTAGACGGCATGCAAGTGCAGGTTTTATTGCATAATGACAAGGCGATTTCAGTGGATGTGCCGCAAGTTGTGGCTCTAAAGATTGTAGAAACAGCCCCTAATTTTAAGGGCGATACTTCAAGTGCGAGCAAAAAACCAGCGACTTTAGAAACCGGTGCAGTCGTGCAAGTGCCTTTCCATGTTTTAGAAGGTGAGATCATTAAAGTCAATACGGAAACAGAAGAGTATCTTGAAAAGGTGAAATGAGGCTATCTTTTTATTGAGTTAGCGTTTTTAGACACAGCTTTTTTATCATAAGGGGTGTTTCAGCCCCTTTTTGGGCTTTGTTTAATGAGCTTTATTTAGAGCGTGTGTGGAATCTGTGATTAAAAATTATTTAGAATTTCTTTTCTCTGTTCTCGTTTGGAATTGATTATTATAAAATTATAAAAAATGTTTTAGTATTTTTTACAATCTAAAAAGAGATTGATTTAACCAAGCAAATAATCTCTTAAAAAGCTGTCTTTGGGGGTTATGGAATTTGATTGGGGGTTATGGGGTATTAAGCGCAAAATATTTCCCTAAAAAATGGGATTTATTATAAGGTTTAAAACGATAACAACAAAGTAATCTTGTTTTTATTAAAAAATTGAAGTTAATTGGAATTTAAATAAGGCTCTAGTTGCAATATGTGATGAGAGTGATGCCCCCTATCCCCTTAAGAGTTTATAAAATAAAGAAAATGAGTCTAAAATCAAATCTAAAACCATAAAACAAAATTAAAAACCCCATTTTTTAATCAAAACAAACCTACAATGGGCGTTCTATATCATCAGCGTTTAAAGGGGTGTTGGCTTTTAAAAATTTTGATGCCTTTTGTCCTAAAATTTCTTTATAGAATTTAGGGTGTAAGCCAAGGTTGGGGCGTAAGGCTTTGATATTATCGCTAGTCAATGCTTCGCCTTTTTGAATATCCTTAATGACAAATAAAGAGCGTGCAAAAAATCTTCGCTTTTCTAAAGTCTTTGGATTGATTCTTGGCTCTTTTTCGCCCAAGGCTAAAACGCTTTGCTTGATGGCTTCAACCATGCTTTTAAATTCGTTAAAATCCATGCTAAAAGCGCTGTCTGGGGTTTGTAAGGATTTGTTTAAAATGAAATGCTTTTCTATCATGCTCGCTCCTAAAGTGGTGGCTAAAATGGGGCAAAGAGAGCCAATCGTGTGATCGCTCAAGCCAAATTTAACGCCAAAGGTTTCGCCTAATTTAACCATGCTCAATAAGTTAGCGTCTTCTATTTTACTGGGATAAGCACTCACGCATTTTAAAAGGGTGATGTCAAAATTACCCACTCCTTTGCACAACGAGATAGCGTCTTGCAATTCAGTGCTTGTAGCGATACCGCTAGAAAGGATAATGGGCTTTTGTGTGCGAGCGGCCTTTTCAATCAAGTCTAAATCAACGATTTCAAAACTAGCGATTTTATACATGGGGCAATTCAGGCTCTCTAAAAGCTCTAAAGCTTGTGAGCTAAAAGGCGAGCTAAAAATGCCTAAATCAAGTTTTCTAGCCAACTCAAACAATTCCGCATGCCACTCTAGGGGGGTAGAAGCCTTTTGATACAATTCATACAGATTTTCTTTATCCCATAAAGTGCCTTGAATGATGAAAGGATCTTCTTTAGAATCTAAAGTCATGCAGCTTGGCGTGTAGGTTTGGAGCTTGACAAAATCCGCGCCGCTTTCCTTAATGGCATGAAGGCTTTCTTTGGCTAGGTTTAAATCTTGGTTATGATTAGCGCTCAATTCAGCGATAATTTTAGGGCGTTGTAACATTTCTTATTTTTCCTTAATCAAAACTTCTTTTTCTAAGCGATAGACTTGAGAGCAAGTGAAAGCCAAATGCTCATCATGCGTGGCTAAAACTAACGCCCCCTCTTCTTCTGTAATATAATTTTGCAGCATGCTGATGACTTGATTAGCGCTAATGGTGTCTAAATTCCCGGTGGGTTCATCAGCGATAATGATTTTAGGCTTTTTAGAAAGCACTCTGGCGATGCTTAAGCGTTGTTGCTGGCCACCGCTCAATTCACCCACGCCTTGTTTTAGGGTGTGGGCTATGCCTAATTGTTCTAAAAGGGAATGATTTATTTCTTGCTTGGCTAGGATGGAAGCGACTTGCAAGTTTTCTAAAGCGCTAAAACCCTTAAAAAGGTAATGCGATTGAAAAACGATGCCCACTTTTAAGCGCCGTAATTCCAAAAGCTTTTTGGAATTTAAGGCATAAATATCTTGGTGTTCTAACAAACTAATCGTCCCACTATCCGGTTTTAGCATGGCGGCTAAATGGCTTAGAAGCGTGCTTTTACCGCTCCCGCTCACGCCTAAAATCGCTAGGCTTTCTTTGGGCTTGATGTGCAAATTCACGCCATTATAAAGAGGCTTTTCAAAAGCATGAGAAATATTAACGGCTTTAATCATGATCATTTCCTAAAAAGAATATCGCCTAATAAACTAGGGTTTAGAATGTAAGAAGTTGAAAAATTCGCGCTGTGCAAGATGGTTTTATCATAACGCCTTGCGTAGTATTTTAAAAGCGTTCTTTGTAAAGTGGGTTCAATGCTTGGGCTAAACCATGCGTTATTGCTCATCACGATAAAAATTTTTGAAGGGCTGTTTGAATAAGCGGCTTTGGAAGTGCCTTCATAGCAAATCAAGGGGCGAAAAGTAAAATCGTCTAATGTGAAATCGCTGAAATGGGGAGCGTTGCGGTATAAATAAGCGCTTTCGCCAAAAAAGAGCTTTTCAAGGGGTTTTTGAAGAAACTTGGGTAAAGGCATGGTCTCGCCAAAGGGGGCTAAGATCACTTTATCAGCGATCTGAACGCCCTCTTTAGAAAATAAAAACGAGCTGTTATAAAGGCTATAGCCTTGGGTGCGCAATGTCCCTATTAAAATAGCAATATTATCGCTTAAATCTTCTAGTTTAGCTTTAAAGGGGGAGTTTTCTAAAGCGATGGGGTAGGCGGTCTCTGGAAAAACAATCAAGGTTTTTTGCTTGCTTTGAGCGAGCTTGATTTCTTTAAGAATGTTGTTTTCAATATCGTTAAGATAATTTGAATCAAATTTCACATCTTGGGGCGTTTTTGTAGAGACTAATTCAATATTTCCAACCTTTTTTAAATCGCTTGTTTTAAAACCATTAAAATCCAACGCGCCAAGTAACAATAAAACCCCTATGATCCTATATTTTTTAAGATTTTGAGCACTCAAAAAAATGCAAGCCAAAAAAACAAGCCCCAGCGATAACTTATCCACTCTAAACACGCTATAAGAAAAAAAGCTATCCGGGACTAACCAATCAAATCCAAAAGGGTGGATAAAACTAGAGCCTAAAAAACTCAAAAGCCTAAAATAGGGGTTTTCAAAATAGAGCAACAAATAAAATAAAACCCCATAAACTAACGCTATTAAAATAATGATTAAGGGCAATAAATAAGTAAAATCCGAGTAGCGAAAGCTTAAAGCGCACCAATAAAACAATAACGCCCCAACAAAAAACCCCAAAGCAAAAGCGCTGTTTCTAGGGGTTTTTAAAAACGCTAGCATGCTTAAAGGGGCTAATAGGCTTGTGAGTATGATAGGAATGTAGGGGTTTTTAATCGCATAAGCGTCTAAAACAGCGTTCACATACACGCTTGAAACAAACATGCACGCTAATAAAAAAGCGTTTTGATTGAACAGAATAAGACGCATGGCTAAATTTTGAAACCTTGAGATTGTTTTAGTGTATTATAGCTATATTTTAATTTAAGAATTTTAGATTGATTTTTTTAAGGGTAGTTTTTTTTAAGTTGTGTTATTATTTTCAAATTTCAAGTGAGCGTGGATTGATAGCGTTAAAAAATCATGAGCGTTTTTTTGGGCGTTTTTGGGGTGCTCGCTATCTTTATGCGAGATATATGAGAGAAAGGTTTGGGTTTAGGGTGAATTATATTGATTTGGCGTTACTTGTGGTGGTGGTAGCCTTTGGGATTAGAGGATTTTATCATGGCTTTGTGAGTGAAGTGGCGGGGATTTTAGGGATTGTGCTTGGCGTGTATTTAGCGTCTCGCTATTCTGTGGCTGTTGGGAATTTATTTTCAGAGCATTTGTATGATTTAAGAAATGAAACCATGACGAATCTCATCGGTTTTTTATTGGTGTTAGCGTCTATTTGGGTGTTTTTTTTAGCTTTTGGAGTGTTGATAGGCAAGGTGTTAGTCTTTAGCGGGTTAGGCATTATAGACAAAGCGTTAGGGTTTATTTTTTCATGCTTGAAGACTTTTTTAGTGCTTTCTTTCATCCTTTATGCGCTCTCTAAAATGGAAGTGATGAAAGACGCTAACGCTTACTTGCAAGAAAAAAGCGCTTTTTTTTCTACCATGAAAAGCGTTGCCAGTAAGATCATGCACCTTGATGGCGTCAAACATGTGGAGCAAAACCTTAAAGACAACCTTGAAGAAATGAGCGATGAAGTCAAAAATAAAGAATCTTTTAATAAAAATAAACAATCTTTTAATAAAGCGATGGATAAGGGCGTGGAAGCTTTAAAAGAAAAGGCTAAAGATTTGCCTAAAAACATGCTAGATCCAAAGGCTAACCAAACCCCACCAAACCCCACCCCATCTAATAAAGAACCCCTATAAAGGCATAACATGTTTTCTAACCAATACATCCAACAACGCATTCATAAAGCCAATAGCTTGAGAGAAGAAGGGAAAAACCCTTATCAAAATGGCTTGAAACGAAGCCTCACCAACGCCGCTTTTTTAGAAAAATACGCTTATGTTAAGGGTTTAGAAGAGCCTAAAGACAAAGAAAAATGCGAGAGTGTTGTAGGGAGGGTCAAGCTTTTGCGCTTAATGGGTAAGGCATGTTTTATTAAAGTTGAAGATGAAAGCGCGATTTTGCAAGCTTATGTTTCGCAAAATGAATTGAATGATGAGTTTAAAAGCCTGAAAAAGCATTTAGAAGTGGGCGATATTGTGTTGGTGAAAGGTTTCCCTTTTGCTACCAAAACCGGTGAATTAAGCGTTCATGCCCTAGAATTTCATATTTTAAGCAAAACCATTGTGCCTTTACCTGAAAAGTTTCATGGATTAAGCGATATAGAATTGCGTTACCGCCAGCGCTACTTGGATTTAATCGTCAATCCTAGCGTTAAAGATGTGTTTAAAAAACGCAGTTTGATTGTTTCTAGCGTGCGGAAATTCTTTGAAATGGAAGGGTTTTTAGAAGTGGAAACCCCTATGATGCACCCCATTCCTGGCGGGGCGAACGCAAGGCCTTTTATCACTTATCATAACGCTTTAGAAGTTGAAAGGTATTTGAGAATCGCTCCAGAATTATACCTCAAACGCTTGATTGTAGGGGGGTTTGAAGCGGTGTTTGAAATCAATCGTAATTTCAGGAATGAGGGCATGGATCACAGCCATAACCCCGAATTCACGATGATTGAGTTTTATTGGGCGTATCACACTTATGAAGATTTGATTGAACTCAGTAAGAGACTGTTTGACTACTTGCTAAAGACTTTGAATTTGGATTCAAAAATTATCTATAACGATATGGAAGTGGATTTCAACCAAACGAGCGTGATTTCCTATTTGGACGCTTTAGAAATGATAGGGGGCATCAGTAAGGATATTTTAGAAAAAGAAGACAGGCTTTTGGCTTATTTGTTAGAGCAAGGCATCAAAGTAGAGCCCAATCTCACTTATGGTAAATTGCTCGCTGAAGCGTTTGATCATTTTGTAGAGCATAAGCTCATTAACCCCACTTTTGTAACCCAATACCCCATTGAGATTAGCCCCTTAGCCAGACGCAATGATAGTAACCCTAATATTGCTGACAGGTTTGAATTGTTCATTGCAGGAAAAGAAATCGCTAATGGCTTTAGCGAGTTGAACGATCCTTTAGATCAATTAGAGCGCTTTAAAAATCAAGTGGCTGAAAAAGAGAAAGGCGATGAAGAAGCCCAATACATGGATGAAGATTATGTGTGGGCATTAGCCCATGGAATGCCCCCCACTGCAGGGCAAGGCATAGGCATTGACCGATTAGTGATGCTACTCACTGGAGCTAAAAGCATTAAAGATGTGATTTTATTCCCAGCGATGCGTCCTGTTAAAAACGATTTTAATATTGAGAGTGGAGAATAATGGCGTATTTTTTAGAACAAACGGATAGTGAAATTTTTGAATTGATCTTTGAAGAATACAAGCGGCAAAATGAGCATTTAGAAATGATAGCGAGCGAAAATTACACTTTTCCTAGTGTTATGGAAGCTATGGGGAGCATTTTAACGAATAAATACGCTGAGGGCTATCCTAACAAGCGCTATTATGGAGGCTGTGAAGTGGTGGATAAAATAGAAAGCCTAGCCATAGAAAGGGCTAAAAAGCTTTTTAATTGCCAGTTCGCTAATGTGCAAGCGCATTCAGGCTCACAAGCTAATAACGCTGTCTATCACGCTCTTTTAAAACCTTATGACAAGATTTTAGGCATGGATTTAAGCTGTGGAGGGCATTTAACGCATGGCGCTAAAG
The DNA here is from genome assembly GCF_002832345.1 of Helicobacter pylori. GTDB lineage: Bacteria > Campylobacterota > Campylobacteria > Campylobacterales > Helicobacteraceae > Helicobacter > Helicobacter pylori_CP. The sequence continues at coordinate 39,836 of NZ_PHLZ01000010.1, read as the reverse complement.
TGAGTTTAACCGGCAAGCACTATCAGAGTTTTTCTTATGGCGTGAATTTGGATGGCTATATTGATTATGAAGAAGCGCTAAAAATCGCTCAAAGCGTTAAGCCAGAAATCATTGTGTGCGGGTTTTCAGCCTATCCAAGGGAGATTGATTTTAAGAAATTTAGAGAAATCGCTGATGAAGTGGGGGCGTTATTATTAGGCGATATAGCCCATGTGGCAGGGCTTGTGGTAACTAATGAGCATGCCCATCCTTTCCCGCATTGCCATGTGGTTTCAAGCACCACTCATAAGACCTTAAGAGGGCCTAGAGGGGGGCTTATTTTAACTAATGATGAAGAGATAGCGGCTAAGATTGATAAAGCGATTTTTCCAGGGACTCAAGGCGGGCCTTTGATGCATGCGATTGCTGCTAAAGCGGTGGGGTTTAAAGAGAATCTAAAACCAGAATTTAAAGCTTATGCAAAATTAGTGAAATCTAACATGCAAGTTTTGGCTAAAGTATTAAAAGAAAAAAACCATAAGTTAGTGAGCGGTGGCACTTCTAACCATTTGCTTTTAATGGATTTCTTGGATAAGCCTTATAGCGGGAAAGACGCTGATATTGCATTAGGGAATGCCGGAATCACCGTGAATAAAAACACCATTCCTGGCGAAACGCGCAGCCCTTTTGTAACGAGCGGGATAAGGATTGGCTCAGCGGCATTGAGTGCAAGGGGCATGGGAGCTAAAGAATTTGAAATCATAGGGAATAAAATATCAGATATTTTGAATGATATTAACAATGTTAGTTTGCAATTGCATGTGAAAGAAGAATTGAAGGCCATGGCTAATCAATTCCCTGTGTACCAACAACCTATTTTTTAAGGGAGTCAAGATGACAGAAATGGAATTAAAGCTCATTAAGATAGACACAAGCCATTATTTTGAAAAAAAACCAGGCTTGGGGGAGAGGGTGGATTATGCGGGGCGTTGCTACTATAATAAATTCCAAAGAGTGAATGCCATGCTCACAAGCTCGCTCATTCAAAAGCATTTGAAAAGGGAGATAGAAATCGCGCACAACCTCATCTTGCGTAACGATAAGGTGGAAAACATTGTGTTTGATTATAACGGGAGGAACCCGGAGCGTTTTTACCATAAGGCGCAGTTATTGCTTCGTGAGGAAGGTTTTATGAATTTTACCGCTTATAACACCAAAACGCCTGGGCATTTGCATTTGTATGTGCATAAGGGGCATACGGAATTAGGCGAGGGTGAAAGGCTAGTTAAAACTTTGTCTATGAAATTAGCGCAAGGGTTGCCTAAAGAATGGAAGGTATTCCCTAGCAATGAATGGCCTAAGGAATTTAATATTTTAGCCTTACCTTATGAAGTGTTTGCAAAAGAGCGAGGGAGCTCTTGGGCGAAGCATTTATAACCATTTTTGAAAGGATTTTTGATGTCAGAAAAAGAAAGACTGAATGAAGTGATCTTAGAAGAAGAAAATAATGGGGGTGGCACTAAAAAGGTGTTTTTGATCGTGGCTATAGCCATTATCATTTTAGCGGTGCTTTTAATGGTGTTTTGGAAAAGCACGAGAGTCGCTCCTAAAGAGACTTTTTTACAAATCGATAGTGGGATGCAAAAAATAGGCAACACTAAAGATGAGAAAAAAGACGATGAGTTTGAAAACTTGAATTTGGATCCTTCCAAGCAAGAAGACAAGTTAGACAAAGTGGCGGATAATGTTAAAAAACAAGAAAATGATGCGTTTAACATGCCCGTTCAAACCGATCAAACTCAAACGGAAATGAAAACAGCAGAAGAAACCAAAGAAGCTCAAAAAGAATTAAAAGTTGTTGAACACACTCCTATAATCGCTCAAAAAGAATTTCAAGCTGCGGCTAAAAAAGAAACCCCCAATAAAAAGCCCAAAGTAACCCCTAAAGATAAGGAAGCTCATAAAGATAAGCATGCGGCTAAAGAGCCAAAAGCTAAAAAAGAAGCTCATAAAGAAGTTCCTAAAAAAGCCAATTCTAAAACCACTCTTACTAAAGGGCATTATTTGCAAGTGGGGGTTTTTGCGCACACGCCCAATAAAGCCTTTTTGCAAGCGTTTAACCAATTCCCCCATAAGATTGAAGATAGGGGAGCGACGAAGCGCTATCTCATAGGCCCGTATAAGAGCAAGCAAGAAGCCTTGATGCATGCTGATGAAGTCAGCAAAAAGATGACTAAACCGGTTGTCATAGAGATTCGTTAAAGATTTTACAAACTTAAAAGAGTTTAGCGTTAGTCAAACGATAATTTCTTGCGATGCGCTCTTAGGGGTTAGAGGGATTTATGGGGGAGAGTTTGCAAGATACCCCTATTTTCTTAAGAGTTTTGTATAAAACTAAAATAAAGTAATCCCATTTAAAAAATAAAGAGCGTTATGAATTTAATGGATAGCAAAGAATATGACGGCTTTTTAACTAGCAAGCAAAATATAAGACAGCTAAAACAAAGTAATAGCATTTAGTAAAGTAGGGGTAAGAGGTAAAAAATGGAAAAACATGCGTTTTAGATAAAACATTCATACCCACTACTAGCAGTCAAGGAGAAGTAACAAACCCAGACCGCATGAAAGAATTGTGATACAAAAAAGATTAAAACAGCTTTTAAGACTATCAATCCATATGATTTTACCAAAAAGAAAGCATCAGTCATTTTAATAGGTTTTTTAAAATTAGCTATAATCAAGGGTTTAAAAATAATCCTTAAAAAAAGAGTTTGAACATGCTAGAAAAATTGATTGAAAGAGTGTTGTTTGCCACTCGTTGGTTGCTAGCCCCTTTATGCATTGCCATGTCGTTAGTGCTGGTGGTTTTAGGCTATGTGTTCATGAAAGAGTTGTGGCACATGCTCAGCCATTTAGACACCATTAGTGAAACGGATTTGGTTTTATCAGCCTTAGGTTTAGTGGATTTGTTGTTTATGGCCGGGCTTGTTTTAATGGTGCTGCTCGCCAGTTATGAAAGCTTTGTTTCCAAATTAGACAAGGTGGATGCCAGTGAAATCACCTGGCTAAAGCACACGGATTTTAACGCTTTAAAGTTAAAGGTTTCACTCTCCATTGTAGCCATTTCGGCGATCTTTTTGCTCAAACGCTACATGAGTTTAGAAGATGTTTTATCCAGTATTCCTAAGGACACGCCCTTATCGCATAACCCCATTTTTTGGCAAGTGGTGATCCATTTGGTGTTTGTGTGTTCAGCGCTTTTAGCCGCTGTTACCAATAACATCGCTTTTTCGCAAAATAAAGGGCATTAAAAGTTTTAAAGCTCTCTTTCAGGAAGGACTTTAGACCATTCTTTAATCAAACGCAAAAACAAGGAAGTGTCAGGCGAAGTTTTTTCATGGATTAAAATGCCTTCTTCCACCGCTTCCCAAATCACTCTATGCCGATACACCACCAAATGCCATGATTGTTGGGCATGATCTTTAAGCGACAAACGCACCCTTTTAGCAAAAGACGGGTTGTCAAACAAGACTGCGCTTTCAGTGTTGATGTATGCAGAGCGCGGATCAATATTAAAACTCCCTAGAAGCGTTAAATTGTCATCAAAAACAATCGTTTTGCCGTGCAAGGAATGTTTGGTGCTAAAGCGCCCTTTAATCTGGCGGTTGAAAAAATCGTTTCGTATTTCATAGACATTCGCGCCCATTCGCACTAATTGGTTGCGATACCTTTCCCATGCCCCATAGACCACTATCGCATCAGTAGATGAAAGGGAATTGGTAAGGATGTTCAATTCAATCCCCTTAGAAATTTGATTTTTAAAGATTTTCATCATCTTTTTGCCTGGAATAAAATACGATGAAGCGATAAAAACGGAGTCTTTAGCGTTTTTAAGGGCTTTCTCAAAAGCGATTTTGATAGGTGAATACAAGGGCGTATCAATTTTTTTGGGTGAATCGGCTAAAAAAATGGCATTCCCATAATAAATAGGGTATTGGTATTTTTGGAAACGATCTATAAAATCATTGACTTTTTTTTCAAACTGGTTTTTGTCTTCGGCGCTGATAGGGATTTTTTCATGGAGTTTAGCGATTTCTTTAGCGTTGTTTTTGAGTCTTTTATGGGTTCTTAGTAATGAAACAAGGATAGAGCGGTGGAACCTCCAATAGCGTTCAAAACTTTCTTTGGCCTTTGAAGCAACCCCCCCAAAAAACAAAGCGTCTAAATCTAAAAAATTCGTGTCTAAATCGTTATCAAAATAATTGTCCCCAATATTGCGCCCCCCTATAATGACAGCGAAATTATCCACGATGAAAAGCTTGTTGTGCATGCGTTTTTTAATGCGCTCATAATCCGCAAGCATTTCAAAATAACGCAAGCCTTTATTGCGGATATAGTAGGGGTTAAAAATTTTCACTTCAATGTTTTTATGGAAATTTAAGAGCATAATATCTGAAAAATCCGAATACACTCCGTTATCGTCTAAAAGGATGCGCACTTTTACCCCACGATCGGCCGCATTTAAAAGTTCTTTAGCGATCACTTGAGAGGAAAGATCGTTCTTATAGATATAAGTTTGCATGTCAATGCTTTTTTGGCTCATTCTGATAAGACCCACTCTATGCAACAGAGCGTCAAAGCCGTCTTCTAAAAGAATGGCCGCGCTATGGTTAGGGTTTTCTTTTAAATTTTTAGCGTATAAGCTCCCAATGGTGGTAGCGTAGGGATCATAAGAGATAGGGGGGCTTGAAATGGGAGTCTTATAGACTAGCCCAAAACACCCGTTAAAAAAAAAGACGCTTAAAAGGACTAAAAAGATTTTCAAAAACGACCCGAAGAAATTAGCGGCTTTTACCCACTTTCAACATCCTATTACGCAAAGTAGCGATACTGCTTTGCAAGGGTAATTCTTTAGGGCAAGTGTCATGGCAAGCGATCAGGCTCATGCACCCAAAAACACCATCATCATCGCCCACTAACTCATAAAAATCGTCATCGCTTCTTTCATCGTGGCTGTCAATCATAAAGCGCATGGCTCTGTTCATGCCAGCAGCTCCAATGAAATTAGGGCGCATGAGTTTAGTCCCGCAAGAAGCGATACAGCACCCACATTCAATGCACCTGTCTAGTTCAAAGACTTCTTGGGCTTCATCAGGCTCAATCCTTTTTTCTGGCTTAGTAATATCCACTTCTTCTTTAGAATGCGCCCAACTTTCCACCCTTTTAGTCATATCTAAAAACCAATCGCCCGTATTCACGCTCAAATCTTTAATGAGCGTAAAACTGGGCATGGGCATGAGCGTGATCACCCCGCTTTCAAAGCTAGAAGTTAGGGTTTTACAAGCCAATCTCGGTCTCCCATTAACCATCATCGCGCAAGAGCCGCAAATCCCAGCGCGGCACACAAAATCAAAGCTCAAATCCGGATCTTGATGCTCTCTAATGAGATTTAAAGCGATAAAGAGTGTCATGGATGGCGTTTCTTTCAATTGATACTCTTTAAAATGCGGCTTACTCACTGCGCTTTGAGGGTCAAATTTTAGCACTCTAATTACAATCGTTCGTTCATTATCACTCATGGTGTTCTCCTTTTAAATTAGCGTTGTGTTGGTCTAATAAATCATGGACATTGAAAGAATACAAATGTTCCCCCCTAGCCCTGACTTCCTCATCTTCTAAACGCATGTTCCTGGCTTTGTATTTTTCTTGCAATTCAAAAGGCATGAGCGCGTGTTGGACTTCTACCCTGTCTTTCCCAAGCTTTTCTAATTCCAAAATCGTTTTCAAAATCTCAGCGTCGCGCTCTTCTTTTTTGGGGTGGGGGATGAAATTGCCCTTTTTGCCATAGCCCCTAAAATCAGGGCTGATTTCCATTTTCATCACATCTAATTCTTCGTATTCAATCGTGGGCATGTCTTGCTCAGCGCTAGGCCAGCTCGCTAAAGTCCGATTAAGCCATTTTTCATCGTCTCTTTTAGGGTAGTCAATCCTTGTGTGAGCCCCTCTGCTTTCAGTGCGCAGTAACGCTCCTTGAGTGATGCAAAGCGCGAGTTTGAGCATTTTTTTGGTGCGGTAAGCGTCTTCTAATTCAGGGTTATTGTGCAAAACCTTGTTTTTCACGCAAATGTTTTTGGAGCGCGCATAAAGCTCTTGCAATTCTTTAAGGGCTTCTTCTAATTTTTTGCCTTCCCTAAAAACGCCCACTTTTTCATCCATGACTTCTTTCATGCGCTCTCTAATTTCATACACGTCTTCTTTGCCTTCATTATGCAATAAAAAATGCATATAATCCTGGCTTTCTTTAATGAAAGCTTCAACCTTTTGCGTGTTGATTTCAATTTGCGCTTCCAAACAATGCGACGCGAAATAATCCCCTATGATCATGCCAGCGACCACCGCTTCACTCACAGAATTTCCCCCTAAGCGGTTAAACCCATGCAAATCCCAGCATGCCGCTTCACCCGCGCAAAACAAGCCTTTTAAATGGGTTTCGCCTTTAGGGTTTGTCCTAACCCCACCCATAGAATAGTGTTGCATGGGTTTTATGGGGATCCAACCTTTTTGCTTAGCCATTGCTTGCCCGTATTCAGGCTCATTGGTGGGCGCTCCTTGCATGTTGTCTTTGGTTTGCTCTTCGCTATCAGCCGGATCAATGCCCGCAAAAGTCATGGCTATATCGCGCACATCCCTTAAGTTTTTTTCCACATGGTTACGCCCTAAAATAGCAATATCCAGCCACACATGATCCCCATAAGGCGATTTGGCTCCATAGCCTTTTTGGATATGCTCTAAAATCCGCCTTGAGACCACATCCCTACTCGCAAGCTCTTTTTTCTCCGGCTCATAAGCGGGCATGAAGCGTCTGCCAAACTTGTCTCTTAAAACGCCACCATCGCCCCTGCAACCTTCGGTCATTAAAATCCCGCTTGGCACTAAAGCGGTAGGGTGGAATTGCACCGCTTCCATGTTGCCTAATTTAGCCACGCCGGTTTCTAAAGCGCTCGCCGCCCCGGCTCCGTCGCAAATCACGGCGTTAGTGGTGTGTTTATACACGCGCCCATAACCTCCGGTAGCTAAAAGCGTGCCCTTAGAAACATACGCTGAAATTTCGCCTGTGATTAAATCCCTTACCACCGCTCCGTAGCATTTATTGTCATGATGAATGAAAGCGAGCATGTCCTTTCTGTCTTGAATATCCACTTTGTGGTGTAAGGCTTCATTAGCGACCGCATAAAGCATGGTATGCCCTGTAGCATCAGCCGTAAAACATGTGCGCCATTTTTTAGTGCCGCCAAAATCACGGCTTAAGATATAACCATGCCTGTCGTCTCTTTCGGTAATGATAACATGCTCACCATTGACGACCGCAGGCCTATCGCCCTTTTTAATCCTAGTCCAAGGCACCCCCCAACTGGCCAATTCCCTAATGGCTTTAGGGGCAGTGGTTACAAACATCCTAGCCACTTGCTGATCGCACCCCCAATCGCTCCCCTTAACCGTGTCTAAAAAGTGCAAATCTTCATTATCGCCCTCGCTTTTTTTAGCGTTCGCAAGGCTCGCTTGCATGCCCCCTTGAGCGGCCGCAGAATGCGAACGCCTGACAGGCACTAGGCTTAAAACGATGGTGTTTAAACCCTTTTGTTTGCATGCGATACTAGCCCTTAACCCGGCCAATCCGCCTCCAATAATCAACGCATCACAATATGTTATTTTCATTTTCTACCCTTATTCTTTGTGGAATTTCCCATCAGCTTCTATGGCTTCTTGCATGGTTTTAATGCCATTTTCCTTATTTTCTAAACCTTTTTTAATGTAAGCCTCATAGGTGCAAAGCCCTAAAACAATAAAAAACACGCTCATCGCCCATTTGACTTTTCTCAAGCCTTGAATGCTCGCATTCTTAAACCACCCCCATTTAATCGCTAGGCGATACAACCCAATAGAGCCATGCAATTCTACGGCAAACAATAAGAAAATATACAAAAGCCAAAAGTTTTGCGTGACAAAACGATAGCTTGAGCCATGAGGCCCAATACTTTCAGGCTCTGTGAGCATGACAAACAAGTGGATACTCGCTAAGAAAAACATCGCAAATCCGGTTAAGGCCTGGATAAACCACAAACTCGTATCGCCATGTTTCATCAAATGCTTGTGGGTTTTAAAAACCTTGTATTGCCGATAATTGATAGGGAATTTTCTCAACGCCAAGAAAGCATGCACGACTAGAATAAGAATCACCCCTGCTGCAACCACGCTCACAATAGCCGGCTCGCCCGCTTTTAAAAACAAGCTCCCTTCAAAAAATTTCGCCACTTTATACATGGCTTCATCGCTAATCAAGATGCTTGAGACCAAAAACATGTGCGCTATCATAAAGAGCGCTAAAATCAAGCCCGTAGCACTCTGTAAAAAATCCAGCTTAGCATAAATACCGCTCTTTTTAAGCCCTTTGCTAGCGCCATAATAACCCTCTATAATCTCTTCTTGTTGCATAAAAACTGCTCCTAAAAACTCAAAATTAACCTAAAATCGCTTGACGCAAAAACACTGCCTTAATTTTACTACATTTGAAATAATTTTTCTTATAAACAAAACCTGAATTGAGAAAAAATTCAATTCAAGGGGGCTATTGTTTAAAATTTACATTTTTTAAACGCTATTAGATATAATAAGGGATAGACCACCTATAAAATAAGGATCGTTCAATGACAAAAATTGCCATGGCTAATTTTAAATCCGCTATGCCTATTTTTAAAAGCCATGCGTATTTAAAAGAATTAGAAAAAACTTTAAAACCGCAGCATTTTGATAGGGTGTTTGTATTCCCTGATTTTTTGGGGTTATTGCCTAATTCGTTTTTGCATTTCACTTTAGGAGCTCAAAACGCTTACCCTAGAGATTGTGGGGCTTTTACCGGTGAAATCACTTCAAAGCATTTAGAAGAACTCAAAATCCACACGCTTTTAATAGGTCATAGCGAGAGGCGAACGCTTTTAAAGGAAAGCCCTAGTTTTTTGAAAGAAAAGTTTGATTTTTTTAAAGATAAAAATTTTAAAATTGTCTATTGCATTGGCGAAGATTTAACGACTAGAGAAAAGGGTTTTAGGGCTGTAAAGGAATTTTTAAGCGAGCAATTGGAAAATATTGATCTTAATTATTCCAATTTAATTGTGGCGTATGAGCCTATTTGGGCGATTGGCACAAAGAAGAGCGCTTCTTTAGAAGATATTTATCTCACGCATGGTTTTTTAAAGCAAATCTTAAATCAAAAAACGCCCTTGTTGTATGGGGGGAGCGTGAATGCGCAAAACGCTAAAGAAATTTTAGGGATTGATAGCGTGGATGGCTTATTGATCGGGAGCGCGTCTTTGGAATTAGAAAATTTTAAAACAATCATTTCATTTTTATAAAGGAAAATCATGGGATTTTTAAAAGGTAAAAAAGGACTTATTGTGGGGGTTGCGAATAATAAATCCATTGCTTATGGGATCGCTCAATCTTGCTTCAATCAAGGGGCTACTTTGGCTTTCACTTATTTGAATGAGAGCTTAGAAAAGCGCGTGAGGCCTATCGCGCAGGAATTGAATAGCCCCTATGTGTATGAATTGGATGTGAGTAAAGAGGAGCATTTCAAGTCGCTATACAATAGCGTTAAAAAGGATTTAGGCTCATTGGATTTTATCGTTCATAGCGTGGCCTTTGCCCCTAAAGAGGCTTTAGAAGGGAGCTTGTTAGAAACTTCTAAAAGCGCGTTTAACACCGCTATGGAAATTTCTGTTTATTCTTTAATAGAGCTGACAAACACTCTAAAACCTTTATTGAATAACGGAGCGTCTGTTTTGACTTTAAGCTATTTAGGCAGCACCAAATACATGGCACATTACAACGTGATGGGGTTGGCTAAAGCGGCCTTAGAGAGCGCGGTGCGTTATTTAGCGGTGGATTTAGGCAAACATAATATTAGAGTGAATGCCCTATCGGCTGGGCCTATCAGGACGCTCGCTTCTAGCGGGATCGCTGATTTTAGGATGATTTTAAAATGGAATGAAATCAACGCCCCTTTAAGAAAAAATGTGAGTTTAGAGGAAGTGGGCAATGCCGGGATGTATTTGCTTTCTAGCTTGTCTAGTGGCGTGAGTGGGGAAGTGCATTTTGTGGATGCTGGCTATCATGTCATGGGCATGGGGGCTGTGGAAGAAAAAGACAATAAAACTACGCTGTTGTGGGATTTGCAGAACAATAAGGGGTATTGATGAAATTAAGCGAATTGTTAAGCGCCTATTCTATTGAAACGGAATTTTCAAACGATTTTGAAGTGCATGCCTTAGCGGAATTGGATAAGGCCACGCCTAATGATATTAGCTATATTGACCAAGCGCGTTACCTTAAACTTTTAAAAGATTCAAAAGCCGGGGCGGTGTTTATCCGTAAAAAAGAATCTTCTAAAGTGCCAAAACGCATGCAAGCTTTAATCGTGGATAACCCGCATTTAGCCTTTGCCAAAGCTTCGCATGCCTTTAAAATCCCTTTTTTTAAAAACCCAGAAAGCGTTAGCGAGCCTAAACATTTTGAAAAAGTAACGATCATGCCTAATGTTGTGATTGGAGAGGGCGTAGAAATTGGCGAAAACTCTTTGATTCATCCGGGCGTGGTGATCGCTGATGGGGTCAAAATCGGTAAAAATTGTATCTTGTATCCTCGTGTCATTTTGTATCAAAACACGATTTTAGAAGACAATGTTATTATTCATGCAGGCAGTGTGATCGGAGGCGATGGCTTTGGTTATGCACACACCGCTTTAGGAGAGCATGTCAAAATTGAGCATGTGGGGATTGTTAGGATTCAAAAAAATGTAGAAATTGGAGCTAACACGGCGATTGATAGGGCGGTGTTTGGCGAGACTTTGATTAAAGAGGGCGTTAAGATTGATAACCTGGTTCAAATCGGGCATAATTGCGTTTTAGGCGAGCACAGCATTGTTGTTTCTCAAGTGGGCTTGAGCGGCTCTACAACCACAGGCCGTAATGTGGTTTTTGGCGGTCAAGTGGGCATTGGGGGGCATTTGCATGTGGGCGAATTCACTCAAATTGGGGGTAAAAGCGCGGTGGGTAAAGACTTGCCCCCTAACACTAATTTTGCCGGAGCGATCCCTGCTATGGAAATCCATGAATGGCACCATTTCTTGGCTCATTTACGGACGAATTTCAGGAAACAGCAAAAAACGAGTTTGTTGCAAAAAGCTAAAGGGTTTTTTAAGTCTTAAAGAATGAAATAAGCTATAATAAGCCCATTTTGAATACGAATGATTATTTTGATAAGGACAACCAATGAAAGATAGTTTTCTTTTCACTTCTGAATCAGTAACCGAGGGGCATCCTGATAAAATGGCTGATCAAATCAGCGATGCGGTTTTAGATTACATTATTGAACGCGATCAAAAAGCCAAAGTCGCATGCGAAACTTTAGTTTCTAACGGGTTTTGCATGATCACTGGCGAGTTAAAAACTTCTGTTTATGCCCCTATGCAAGAGATTGCAAGAGAAGTGGTTAAAAAGATTGGTTATACGGACGCTCTTTATGGCTTTGACTATAGAAGCGCGGCGGTTTTGAATGGCGTTGGCGAGCAAAGCCCTGATATTAATCAAGGCGTGGATAGAGAAGATGGCGAGATTGGGGCAGGGGATCAAGGGCTTATGTTTGGTTATGCGTGCAAGGAGACTGAAACGCTCATGCCCTTACCCATTCATTTAGCGCACCAGCTCACTTTCGCTTTGGCTCAAAAAAGAAAAGACAACACTCTGCCTTTTTTAAGGCCTGATGGCAAGTCTCAAGTGAGCGTGCGTTATGAAAACAACAAGCCTGTAAGCATTGATACGATTGTCATTTCCACCCAGCATTCCCCAGAAGTTTCGCAAAAACATTTAAAAGAAGCCGTGATTGAAGAGATCGTGTATAAGGTTTTACCCAAAGAATATTTGCATGATAATATCAAGTTTTTTGTCAATCCTACAGGAAAATTCGTTATCGGTGGACCGCAAGGCGATGCGGGTTTGACGGGCAGAAAAATCATCGTGGATACTTATGGGGGGAGTTGCCCGCATGGCGGGGGAGCGTTTAGCGGGAAAGACCCCAGTAAAGTGGATAGGAGCGCGGCTTATGCGGCCCGCTATGTGGCTAAAAATTTGGTAGCGAGTGGGGTTTGCGATAAAGCGACCGTGCAGCTTGCTTATGCGATTGGGGTGATAGAGCCAGTGTCTATCTATGTGAACACGCATAACACGAGCAAGTATTCAAGCGTGGAGTTGGAAAAATGCGTGAAATCGGTTTTCAAACTCACGCCAAAAGGCATTATTGAAAGCCTGGATTTGTTAAGACCCATTTATTCGCTCACTTCAGCTTATGGGCATTTTGGGCGCGAATTAGAGGAATTCACTTGGGAAAAAACCAACAAAGCCGAAGAGATTAAAGCGTTCTTTAAGCGTTAAAAAAATGTTTTAAGGGTAATATTTTAAAAAATTTTTGTATAATCAACAATTCACAAGGAGTTTAAATTGAAACAAAGAACGCTGTCTATTATTAAGCCTGATGCACTTAAGAAAAAAGTGGTAGGCAAAATCATTGATCGCTTTGAGAGTAATGGCTTGGAAGTCATTGCTATGAAACGCTTGCATTTGAGCGTTAAAGACGCTGAAAATTTTTATGCGATCCACAGAGAGAGACCCTTTTTTAAAGATTTAATAGAATTTATGGTCAGTGGTCCGGTGGTGGTTATGGTTTTAGAGGGCGAAGATGCGGTGGCTAAAAACAGAGATCTTATGGGAGCGACTGATCCCAAACTCGCCCAAAAAGGCACTATCAGAGCGGATTTTGCTGAAAGCATTGACGCTAATGCGGTGCATGGGAGCGATAGCTTGGAAAACGCGTGCAATGAAATCGCTTTCTTTTTTGCCGCCAGAGATCTTTAAGATTTAAGGGCGTTTTAAGTTAAGCATGCAATTTGAAATGCGTAAAATCGCTTTTAGTGCGCCTAAAGCGTTTTCTTTAGAGCATGAGGGAGTGGTTTTAGAGGGCGAAGTTGTGCGAGTGGGGGCGAAATTGTTTCGTTTGGAAGCGCACCTTAAGGGTGAATTGATGCTTATTTGCGATACAAGCGGTAAAGAGTTTAAAAAGAGCCTTGATGAGTCGTTGGTTTTGCATATTTCAGACGGGTTGTGGGATACGCAAAGCCAAAGTTTGGATTTTGATAATTTAGATGTTATTGAATCTTTCAATGGTTTTATCGATTTGAGCGAAATTTTACGCTCTGAAGTGGAGTCTATTAGATTAGACTACCATTATGCAGATTGAAATGAAGGAGAATTTATGGCAGTACCTGATAGAAGAGTGAGTAAGACAAGAGCGGCAAAAAGGCGCACGCATTATAGCGTTAAGTTGGCTAAACCTGTGAAAGCCAAAGATGGCACTTGGAAGCTTCCCCATCATATTAACAAATTTACTAAAGAATACTAATATAAAAGCTATCTTTAGTGATAGAAAGTATTTTAAAGAATTGCAACGGATTGCAACAAGCCTTTTAAGGACGCATGATGAAAATTGTAATAGACTTAATGGGGGCTGACCATGGGGTTTTACCCATTATTGAGGGAGTCTCAAGGGCTTTAGAGAATAAGAGTTTTAGTGCAGTTTTAGTGGGGGATAAAGACAAAGCGACCCCTTTTATTTCTAAAGAGTTAGCCAGCAAAGTGGAAATGATCCACACGCAAGATTATATTAAAATGGAAGAAGCCGCCACTGAGGCGATTAAGCGTAAGGAATCTTCCATTTACTTGGGTATGGATATTCTAAAAAATGGGGCTGACGCTTTGATTTCAGCGGGGCATAGTGGAGCGACTATGGGTTTAGCCACCTTGCGTTTAGGACGCATCAAGGGGGTTGAAAGGCCTGCTATTTGCACTTTGATGCCTAGCGTTGGCAAACGCCCTAGCGTGCTATTAGACGCAGGAGCGAACACCGATTGCAAGCCTGAATATTTGATTGATTTTGCTCTTATGGGGTATGAATACGCTAAAAGCGTGTTGCATTATGATAGCCCTAAGGTGGGTCTTTTGAGTAATGGCGAAGAAGATATTAAAGGGAACATGCTCGTTAAAGAAACGCATAAAATGCTGAAAGCTTATGACTTCTTTTATGGCAATGTGGAGGGGAGCGATATTTTCAAAGGGGTTGTGGATGTGGTGGTTTGCGATGGCTTTATGGGGAATGTGGTCTTAAAGACAACAGAAGGGGTCGCTAGCGCGATAGGCTCTATTTTTAAAGATGAAATTAAAAGCTCTTTTAAATCTAAAATGGGGGCTTTGATGCTTAAGAATGCGTTTGATATTTTAAAACAAAAAACCGATTACGCTGAATATGGGGGAGCACCGCTTTTGGGCGTGAATAAAAGCGTGATTATCAGCCATGGCAAGAGCAACGCTAGAGCGATTGAATGTGCGATTTATCAGGCTATTAGCGCTGTTGAAAGTCAGGTTTGTTTGAGGATTACTCAAGCGTTTGAGAGCTTGAAGCCTAGCGTTTTTGCGCATCAAAGTGATCAGCAAGACGCTTAAAGATGACTATGTTAAGGGGATTGAATGGAATTTTACGCCTCTCTTAAATCCATTGCGATGCATGTTCCAAGCGAGCGTGTGAAAAATGCAGAGTTCCAGCAATTTTTGGATACCAGCGATGAATGGATAGAAAAAAGGACCGGTATCAAAGAACGCCGTTTCGCTAACGATGAAGAAAAAAGCAGCGATTTAGGGGTAATAGCGGCTAAACAAGCTATAGAGAGAGCGCATTTAACCCCAAAAGACATTGATTTGGTGGTTGTAGCGACTTTAAGCCCTGATTTTTTGGCCATGCCTTCAACCGCTTGTGTGTTGAGCGCGAAATTAGGCATTGAAAACAAGCCGGCGTTTGATATTTCAGCCGCTTGCACGGGTTTTATTTATTTATTATCGGTGGCTAAGGCTTATGTTGAGAGCGGGATGTATGAAAATGTGCTGATTGTGGGGGCAGAAAAAACGAGCAGCGTGTTGGATTTTAAAGATAGGGGGACTTGTATTTTATTTGGCGATGGGGCTGGGGCGTGCGTGATAGGCAGAACCAAGCGTTTAAAAGAAAGCATTTTAGACGTGCAGATTTCAGCGAACGGGAATTTTTCTAATTATCTTTATACGCCAAGGACTCTAAAACCCACGCCCTTTAACGCTAAAGAAGAAGCTTTAGAGCCTTTTTTGTGCATGAAAGGCAATGAAGTGTTTAAACTAGCGGTAAAAACGCTTTTAAAAGATGTGGAAATGATCTTAGAAAAAAACGCTCTCAAACCTGAAGATGTGCGTCTGTTTATCCCGCATCAAGCTAATTTTAGGATCATTCAAGCGGTGCGAGAGCATTTGGATTTTAAAGATGAGCAAGTGGTTTTAACCGTGCATAAATACGGCAACACTTCAGCAGCCAGTATCCCTATGGCTATGGGTGAAGCTTATGAAGAGGGGCGTTTGAAAAAGGGCGATTTAATGCTTCTAGACGCTTTTGGTGGGGGATTGACTTGGGGTTCAGCGTTGGTGTATTTTGGCGGATAAAAAGGATTGAAGGAGTATTGATGAAAAAGGTGATTTTTTTATTTTTAGTGGTGTTGGGGGGGTTAAAGTCGCAAAGCAGTTATTGCAGCGATTTTTGCGAAGGCACTCCAGAGAGTCGTATCCCTCCTATGGGGTTTCATTTCAGTTTTGTGCATTCAGTGAAATATTACTTGCAAGATCCGCAAGAGCGCGATCACAAGCTTAAAAAATGCCATCAAGCCTTTGATTCGACGCTTAAGGTTAATTTTATCACGAAGTCTTTTAAAAAGGATTGCAAGCATGCGCAAATGGCTTTAGAGCAAGCTCAAAAAGGAACTCCATAAAAGGGGTTTCTTTAGGGATTTTATTTCTTATAGCAGAAATTATTTTTAAAGTAAAAGACAGATAAGGATTAGGGGCTAGTAGTTATTTTAATACCTATTGTTATTATTGGGTTAGTATTAACAGCTATTAGAGCTACTATAATGGCATTTAGAGACGATACTGATGACGATGAAGTTGAGAGTGATGGGTTTTTTAGTAGAATATAATTCGTTGAATATCTCGGCTCTATTCTAGTTACTATAATAATGTTTTTTCCTTATATAATTGGTCCAACTATTGTCATAATATTACTATTATTATAATTAGTTATATCTATGATTTTATTATTTTTTATTTTTCTGAACCCAATTCTTCCAATGAATAGTAGCGTCTCAACCAAAAACTCAACCAACAACCAATTGAGAGCCAAGCATATAGAAATTAATATTTTTTGGTCTGTTTCTTTAAAAAAGGGGGCTTTGGTTGCTTTGTTTTATGGCAAACTCTTAAGGGGATAGGGGGATATTTTGCGCTTTAATATCCCTTTAACCCCTAACTAAATCCCTCCTAACCCCCTAAGACCGCATTACAAGAAGTTACCGCTTGCTAAACAAACTTTTTGATATTAAAAAAGTTTTTAGCATTTTTAAATTTTATCCCCAACACCCCATTAGAACAAAAACCAAATTTTATTTGGAAAATTTATGGTAATACTCGCCCTTGTCCGTGATGATTTTAACTTCTAACAATTGGTTAGGCTTGCAATCTAGGCGGTAAAATATCTGTTGCGAGTATTTTAATTCATGATCAAAGAGTTTTTCTTTTTTAAACTTATCGCCCAATTTGGGTTCCACTTTTTTAGTCGCTTCGCATGAATTTCCCCTATTGACAATAAGATTTTTAATCACCACCGGCTCATCGTTCATGGAAGTGATGCTTAAAAGACTAGAATCCGTCATCTTCCCCATGAGTTTCCCCCCAGTCGCACGGTAATCCAGCTTGAAATCCAAATCCTTTGCCCCCACACAAACACCGCTTATCATTAGCAAGCTCAAACACATTTTTTTAAACATCAAAATCCTTTCACTTTATAACATTTGTGGGGTATTATAATCAAATTTGATATACCCTTTTTTAATCGTTAGGTTATTGCACTCTTTTTTTATCCACTCAAACAATTTTAGAAAATTCTTTTTTGTTTCTTCGCTCATTACATCGTCTTTTTCGCCATACAAAAGCCTTGTTTTGAACGCCATGGCCAATTCCATTTGCTTATTTTTAGCGTATTTTTTTCTATCGTTTGCGCTGGAACAATCTTCAATTTGTTTGAAACACCTGTCGCAGTCTGAGAGTTGTAAGATGGTGATGGGATCATGCATTTCTTCATTAGCGTTTTTAAATTCTTCGCTTTTTGCTCTTTGTGGGTCAGAGCCATCTTTTCTGTCATCATCTGTCAAAACAATGGGGTTATTGTCCAATTCGCAGAGTTTTTGAATGGTTTCTTTCATCTCGTTTGGATTGTTTTTAAGCCCTGAAATGGGTAAGAAAGTGAAAGGAATGGGGTTGTCTTTGTATTCTCGCTCATTGAAATACAATTTAAAAGCGCTCAAATAACAATAATCCGTGATGCCTTCTACAAAAATGATTCGGTGTTTTTGGGGGTTGTGGAAAACATGCTGACCCACCCCTAAAGAGCGTTTGATTTTATCAAGAGCGTCGGAGTCTTTGCTTGCATTATTTAGAGGATAGTTAAAGTGATTCTTAATCACAGAGCCTTCTATTTCCTTTTCCACAATCCTTATTTCATCTAAATGATCCGTATCTACTAAAAAGGGGTCATGGGTGGCTAAAACAAAAGTGACATGATTTTTATGAGCGTATTCTTTTAAAAATCTCCTGAATTCCTTTCTGGCTGGCACGCTCAAATGAGTGGCTGGCTCGTCCATGACATAGATGATATTCTTGTTAAGGCTAAAATGTGATCCCACATTATAAAGAAAACCAAACATGAAATTAAATGCCCATTGGAAGCCGGTGCTTTGTTGGCTTAAGATGATTGGCTCATTTTGATTATCAGATTTTCTGCAATCATGAATTTCAAGTTTTATTTCATATGCCGTAGATTTCTTTGAATAATCATAAAATTTATTGTTGTGTCGGACATGAATTTTTAATTGGTAACTATCTTGAGGGCTATCTTCAGCGATCGCTAAAAGCTCATTAAATTCTTTTGCGATTGAAGAATCTATTTTTAATTGCATGTTGTATTCCAAGATTTCTGCAAGATTTTCTAATATTTCTGTAAAATTTACCTTAAATAAAAGAGAGCTTTTATCATTAAAAAATTCAAGTTGACATACATTATTTTTGTATTTGCGTTTTACTTCAATTGGAAAAAGATGTTTTGATTGTCTGATCTCTTTTAGTGATTCTTGGTCTATTTCTTGCAAGTATTTTTTAGGGATATTGAACAATTTATTATAAATAGAATAAATTTCTAAATCATTATTTTTATCAAACATTATTTGTAACGCTTGCTCATATTTTAAATTTTTTTGATCAAAATTTTTATAATTCAAAATGTTCCCAAAAGTATTCCAAATTGTATTGGGGTGAAAGTCCATTTTCCTAAACAATGAATTTCTAAAGAACCAATCCGATTGGTCAAATTCAGAAGGGGAAGAATAACCAAAGAGAGTGAATAATGCAGTCTTAAGGTCATTATCTGTGATTTTTGGCTCTTTGTATTCTTTCATGGTTGGCACGAATTTTTCAAATTGATGAGATGAACCATTATTTAGATGAAAGTTAAACGCTGTATAAGGGTTACACTCTCGGCAATATTCTGCGAACTCAGAATAGTTTCTGCTTTGTTTGAATTTTTTCTTATTTATTTCAAATTTGTCCTTGATTTCATCAATATTTTTAGGGAATAAAGGAGTGCCACTTTCATTGTCTAAAGTTTTTATGGATTCCCACAGAGATATTCTTGCTGATTTCAAAAGATCATCGTATTGGTATCGCCTAATTTTTGAATTTGATAACAATTCCATTTTTTCCAAATAAAACTGACACATCATGGATTTAATATCTTTAGACGCATCATTAACGGCATGACTTTCTATATAATTTTTGCATATTTGTTGGATATTTTTGAGTAGATCATTAATCTTATACTCCGGCTCTTCTTCGCTATTGCATTCATTTTTGCAGTGATTTTCAATTTCTCGGATCAGCGACTCTTTGTTTCGCTCAAAATCCTCTCTTGTTTTTTCAAGGTTTTTTAAAGAATTTTTAATTTTCTTTTTAAGGTTGCCTATATTTAATCGGAATGTTCTAAATTGCTGTTTAAATTTTTCATTGATGGGGTATTTTTCATCTATTTTTTCAATCATCTCTTTGACAAACTCTGATAATTTTTCTTGAGATTGTTCATTTAATAGAGCTTCAGTTTTTGGTGTGAATTTTGTAAAGTCAGTAGTCTTAAAAATTTTATCTAATTCCTCTAGCTTTTTTAAGATATATTCCACATCTTTTGGTTTGATTTCTTTTTCACTAAGTTTTTTAAAACAAGAATAAATTTTTTCTAATTGGTTTTGTTTGTGTTTCCCCATGATAAAAAATTCATCTGAGTTGTATTTTTTATTAGGCGTATTGCGCTTTATGATTTCTTTGACGCACTGACAAAAAGTTTTAATCCCTTCGCTATTACTGCTTACATGTTTGATTAATTCTTTGAAAAGCAGATTGTTGGTTGCATCGGCATATTTGGTTACAAGCTCGCTCAATTTTAATTTTTCTTTGTAAAAATGTAAAAATGATTCTAATGAATTGTAAGAAGTTATAAGATTTATAAAATTACTCACAAAAGTGCAAATATTTGAATAGTCGTTATTGTTAATGGGAATAGAAACGAAGTTACTGCATTGTTCCCCTAAAGCTTCTACATGTTTTTCAAAAGGGTAGCTGATTAATATTTTTGATAATTCTTTTAATTCTTCGCTAACTCCTTTAGTTTGGATCTTCAAATCCACGCAAGAAAAACCTGTGATTTTGTGATCAAGGATTGTTTCTTCATTCTAGGCTCAAAACGGCGTCTTCAGATTCATGGGTTTTGAAATAATCTTCTTCATTACAAAGTTTGACATCCGCATCATTAAAGATTGTCAAAGCTTCTAAAACATTGCTTTTACCGACATTATTTTCCCCTACTAAAACCACCAACCCCCATGTTTTTCATCAAAACTTGAATTTAAAAGCAATTCTGTGGGCGATTTTCTACCCAAATTCCTAAAATGGTGCAATTTCAAAACACGCTTATGAAGTTTCATGTCTTACCCTTTCAAAACGCAAACTGAATTTATAATGCAAAATTAAACAAAACATGCTATAAAGAAAATTCAAATACTATCATTTTAAGGATTAAAATGCTCACCCAAGAAGATGTCTTAAACGCGTTAAAAGCGATCATTTACCCTAATTTTGAAAAGGATATTGTCAGCTTTGGTTTTGTTAAAAACATCACCTTGCATGACAACCAATTAGGGCTTTTAATAGAAATCCCCTCAAGCTCTGAAGAAACGAGTGCGATTTTAAGGGAAAATATCTCCAAAGCGATGCAAGAAAAAGGCGTGAAAGCTTTGAATTTGGATATTAAAACCCCGCCTAAACCGCAAGCCCCAAAGCCCACCACTAAAAATCTGGCTAAAAACATCAAGCATGTGGTCATGATAAGCTCAGGCAAGGGCGGTGTGGGTAAAAGCACCACCAGCGTGAATTTAAGCATCGCTTTAGCGAATTTAAACCAAAAAGTGGGGTTGTTGGACGCTGATGTGTATGGCCCTAATATCCCTAGAATGATGGGCTTGCAAAACGCTGATGTGATCATGGATCCTAGCGGTAAAAAACTCATTCCTTTAAAAGCTTTTGGCGTTTCTGTGATGAGCATGGGGCTTTTGTATGATGAAGGGCAGAGTCTCATTTGGAGAGGACCCATGCTTATGCGAGCGATTGAGCAGATGCTAAGCGATATTATTTGGGGGGATTTAGATGTGCTGGTGGTGGATATGCCCCCAGGGACAGGCGATGCGCAGCTCACGCTAGCCCAAGTCGTGCCTTTGAGCGCAGGAATCACCGTTACGACGCCTCAAATAGTGAGTTTAGATGACGCTAAACGGAGTTTGGACATGTTTAAGAAATTACACATTCCTATTGCAGGGATTGTGGAAAATATGGGGAGTTTTGTGTGTGAGCATTGCAAGAAAGAGAGTGAGATTTTTGGCTCAAACTCCATGAGTGGATTATTAGAGGCTTATCACACGCAGATTTTAGCCAAGCTCCCTTTAGAGCCTAAAGTGCGTTTAGGGGGGGATAAGGGCGAACCGATTGTGATTTCTCACCCTGATAGCGTGAGCGCTAAGATCTTTGAAAAAATGGCACAAGATTTGAGTGCTTTTTTAGACAAAGTGGAAAAGGAAAAATTAGCCGATAATAAGGACATTCAGCCCACACAAACGCATGCTTGCTCGCATTAGTTTAAAAAGGGTTTTAAAAAACCCTTTTAATCAATCGTTTCGCTTTTTGTTTGGCTTTAAAAAGCAAAAATTCTATAAGGAGTTTAGAAGAAAGCCTAGGCAGAAGAAATTCAAAAGAATGCCACTTGTCTGAAAAAGATAGGGCTTTTTTAAGAGCGTGGATTTCTTTATCCCTTGCTTGAACCTCTTCAATAATCTCAAAGAGGTGATCTAAAAAGGGAGCGTTGAAATAAGCGTCTTTAAAAGGCGTTTGAATCAATACTTCATGCCATTTTTTCGCGCCAATGACGCTTAAGAGTTTCCAAGGTTTATCGCCCCAAAAATGCAGCATGCGTGCTTCTTTAAGGCTGGGGAATAGGGGCGTATCAAGGAAACTAGGGTGGGCGTTGTAGGAGTAAGGTAGTTCTAAAATCCTCCCACGGCACACAAAACACAAAGCATCTTGATCGCTAAATAAAAGTTTTTCATTTTTCAAAAGGAAAAATCCAATCAATTGGTTTTCAAGATTTTCTTTACGCCATGATTTTAAATTTAAGGCTAAAAACCCGGCGTTAAAGTAATTGTCAAAAAGGATTTGAGCTTCTTTTAAATTAGGGAAAGCGTCAGCGACGCCGATAGATTTTGCGTGCATTTGGCGCAATTCGTATAAATCCTTAGCCGAATTCCTGTTCATAGCGATCAAATCTTTTCCCCTCACAGCCCCAAAATAATGATCATCAAGGGGGATAAAAAAGCTCTCGCTAATATCATTCACAAACAAAGTGTCCACATCAAACATGATCATCTTATCGTATTGGGGGAAAAGGGAGGCAAAAAAGAAACGGCACAAAATCATTTTAGAAAAGCGTTTTTGCGAAAAAGAATTGAGTTTTAAATACAATTTTTTAATTCCACTCGCTATTAAAGCATCAAGCTTGTAATAATTATGGCGTGGTTCTAATTCTTTATCGGTAATATCCAAAAACTCTATGCTAGAAAAAGCGCTAAAAGGAGCGATCGTTTCTTCTAATTTGGCTATATTTTCAGCGCTTAAATTTTCCACCAAACAATGGATTTGATAAAAGAGTTTTACTCTCTCTCTCTCTCTCGTTTGGCGTTCGCTAGCGTGGAATACAAGCTCACGCCAGCAGGGATGCAATAATTATTATCAAAAGCCACAACAATAGGGATAACCTCTTGCATGCATAGTCCTTAAATCTTTAAATTGAACCCGCTAAAAAAGGGGGATTTTTGTCATTTTATCGTTTTTTTTTTTTTTTTTTCAAAACAACAATAAGCGGACAACTTGCGAGTTTGTTTTATGGCATAATATCAGACTTCAATAAAAAAGGTGTTTGATAAAAGGATGCTTAATCAAAAAGTTTGGCTAGGGTTTTTGGCTTTGCATGGGGTTTTTCTCAGTGCTTTTGAGTATCAAATCAGCGCGAGAGTGGGATCGTTTTCGCGCATCGCTTTCAACCAGTCAATCATCAATTCCAAAAAAGGGATTTACCCTACAGGGAGCTATGTAACCACTACTGGGGCTTTACAAGTTGATTTGAGTTTGCTCCCTAAAGGGATTGAAAACCACAAACTGGGTTTTGGGGTGGGGGGCGAAATAGGAGCGCTAGCTTATGATTCCACGAAATTTTTGATTGATGAAGCCAACCCTAAGGCAGGGTTTCAGCCGGCGAACTGGTATTATATGGGGCGATGGGAGGGCTATTTGATGCAACATAGCGAAAATTGGACCAGAGAGCAAAAGGCTCAAAACGCCAGGCCTTATGTGTTATACAATTTGTATTTAGATTATCAATATAAGGACATTTTTGGGATTAAATTAGGGCGTTACCCTTCTAAGGCTTTGTTTTTGAGTGGGTTTAATCAAGGGTTTGAGCTTTTTTACCGGTGGAAAAAGTTTAGGATAGAGTGGTTTAGCACCTTTGGAAGGGCTTTAGCCAATGAGCAATACATTAGGGATTTTTACGCTCCTGTCAATTACAAGCAAAAAATCAACTACGGCATGCACAATTTCAACCTCATTTACGAAAATAAATACATTAGAGTTGCACCTTTTATTTGGTTTTACCCTAAGAATTTTAACGCTCCTGGATTTGAAATCACCCATGACACAAAGTCTTATTGGGAATCTGATTGGCGCATCGAAACGACTTTTTACGCATGGTTCCCCCTTTATAGCGATTATTTGTCTAAAGATTATTACAGGGCCGCTTTAGTGGGTAAAAAAAGCGCGATTTTGTTTGTGTTTCAAAGAGTGCATTTCCGATCTTATCGTTTTGGCTGGAGCGTGTATAAGAATTTTGGGAACGGGAGCGCTCAATTAGGCTGGAACGGCTCACCAGCGGATCCTTTTTATGACACGAAAGATGACACCCCTTATGAAGACGCTTATTCCAATTTTTACAACGCTAATTCCATAACGATTAACGCTTTTGTAG
Organism: Helicobacter pylori; assembly: GCF_002832345.1. Classification (GTDB taxonomy): domain Bacteria; phylum Campylobacterota; class Campylobacteria; order Campylobacterales; family Helicobacteraceae; genus Helicobacter; species Helicobacter pylori_CP. The sequence goes on along the minus strand of NZ_PHLZ01000010.1, from coordinate 15,959 downwards.
GGAAGAGCATTAAGAATCTTTTGGTGCAATTGTATGGGAAATTGACCTATTCCCCAAGGGCTGATTCGCAAAGCTTAGGGGTTACTTTTAAATATAACCTTAAAAAACATATCTATTTCATGCTAATGGTTAATGGCTATCAAATCACGATGCATAAGGGTTATAAGGTAGGGTTTTTTACAAGCGGTTACAACCCTGATTTCGCTCAAACCATTCAAAACAGAAGCTATTTGATGAGCTCTATGAGTTATCGTTTTTAAGGAATTAAACATTCTTTCATGTTCTTTTTTTAAGCCATAGCATACCCCTTTTAAGCGCGCTTTTATTGTATAATCTTAAAAATTTTATTAAAGGAAAAAGTTCAATGTCTAATCAAGAATACACCTTTCAAACTGAAATCAACCAGCTTTTGGATTTGATGATCCACTCTTTGTATTCCAATAAAGAGATTTTTTTAAGGGAGTTGATTTCTAACGCAAGCGACGCTTTGGACAAGCTGAATTATTTAATGCTAACCGATGAGAAATTAAAAGGGCTCAATATTACGCCTAGCATTCATTTGAGCTTTGATAGCCAGAAAAAAACCTTAACGATTAAAGATAATGGTATAGGCATGGATAAAAGCGATCTCATTGAGCATTTAGGCACGATCGCTAAATCAGGCACGAAGAGTTTTTTAAGCGCTTTGAGTGGGGATAAGAAAAAAGATAGTGCTTTGATTGGCCAATTTGGCGTGGGCTTTTATTCAGCGTTTATGGTAGCGAGTAAGATTGTCGTTCAAACCAAAAAAGTTACCAGCGAGCAAGCTTATGCATGGGTGAGCGATGGTAAGGGCAAGTTTGAAATTAGCGAATGCGTCAAAGAGGAGCAAGGCACAGAAATCACCCTCTTTTTAAAAGATGAAGATTCTCATTTTGCAAGCCGTTGGGAGATTGATAGCATTGTTAAAAAGTATTCTGAGCATATCCCTTTCCCTATTTTTTTAACTTACACCGATACGAAATATGAGGGCGAAGGGGATAATAAAAAAGAAGTTAAAGAAGAAAAATGCGAGCAAATCAATCAAGCGAGCGCTTTATGGAAAATGAATAAGAGCGAATTGAAAGAAAAGGATTACAAAGACTTTTACCAATCGTTTGCGCATGACAACAGCGAGCCTTTGAGCTATATCCATAATAAAGTGGAAGGCTCTTTAGAATACACAACGCTTTTTTACATCCCTAGCAAAGTGCCCTTTGATTTGTTTAGGGTGGATTATAAAAGCGGGGTCAAACTTTATGTTAAAAGGGTGTTTATCACTGATGATGACAAAGAATTACTGCCGTCTTATTTGAGGTTTGTTAAAGGCTTGATTGACAGCGAAGATTTACCCTTGAATGTGAGTCGTGAAATCTTACAGCAAAACAAGATTTTAGCCAATATCCGTTCGGCTTCAGTGAAAAAGATTTTAAGCGAGATTGAAAGGCTGAGCAAGGATAACAAAAATTACCATAAATTCTATGAGCCTTTTGGGAAAGTGTTAAAAGAAGGCTTGTATGGGGATTTTGAAAATAAAGAAAAACTTTTAGAATTGTTGAGATTCTATTCTAAAGACAAAGGAGAATGGATTTCTTTAAAAGAATACAAAGAAAATTTAAAAGAAAATCAAAAGAGCATTTATTACCTTTTAGGCGAAAATTTAGACTTACTAAAAGCGTCCCCCATTTTGGAAAAATACGCTCAAAAAGGCTATGATGTTTTGTTATTGAGCGATGAAATTGATGCGTTTGTGATGCCAGGTGTGAATGAATACGATAAAACGCCCTTTAGAGACGCTAGCCATAGCGAGAGTTTGAAAGAGCTTGGTTTGGAAGAAATCCATGATGAGGTGAAAAATCAGTTTAAAGATTTGATGAAAGCGTTTGAAGAAAATCTTAAAGATGAGATTAAAGGCGTAGAGCTTTCTAGTCATCTCACTTCAGCGGTGGCTTTAATAGGCGATGAACAAAATGCGATGATGGCTAATTGGATGCGTCAAATGGGGCAAAGCGTGCCTGAAAGCAAGAAAACTTTAGAATTAAACCCTAACCATGCGATTTTACAAAAACTCTTAAAATGCGAAGATAAAGAGCAGTTGAGCGCTTTTATCTGGTTGCTTTATGATGGGGCAAAACTTCTAGAAAAAGGGGTTTTAAAAGACGCTAAAAGTTTTAATGAGCGTTTAAACAGCGTGTTATTAAAGGCGTTGTAAGGGCGTAAAACCCTTTTAAGGGTTTGAAAACTGCTTAAACCCTTAAAATACCAATCTCAAAACGGCGTTTGGAATAAACGGGTGCGATAAAAGCCTTTTATGGTCATTAAAAAGTGATCATTAAAAAGATTGGTTCGTGGGGTTCGTGTTTTTCCTTAAAATATTAAAAAGCGTAAAAGCCAGCTAAACGCAGCCTTTAGCTCAACTTCATTGAAACTAAAGTTCTATTTTTAATTCCTTGAGAGCGTCGCATGCTTCTTTAACGCTTGATTTGCAACCTTTTTTAAAGTTTTCTACCGCTTGCTTTTCGTCCTTTGCTGTGCCTTGGGCGTTGTATTGCATAACCCCTAAATTATAACACCCCCTGCCATCTTTCAATTCGCATGCTTTAGAGTAACGAACGATAGCCTCCTTAAAATTCTTTGCTACACCATACATGTATCCTGCATTAATACACCCGGGGCTGTCTTTTAAATCGCAAGCTTTTTCATACAAATCAAGAGCCTTTCTTAAATCCTTAGGCGTGCCTACGCCATAATGGTGTAAGCTTCCTAAGACCGTACACCCTTCAGCATGGTTCAATTCACAAGATTTAGAGTAATATTGTGAGGCTTTTTTGGCGTCTTTAGAAACGCCTTGTCCGTTATAGTATAAATTGCCTAGCAGGCGACACCCATAACCATCATTTAATTCACAACCTTTAGTGTAAAATTGAATGGCTTTTTTCAAGTCTTTTCCCACTCCTTTCCCTTCTTCATAGAACGCCCCTAAAAAAACACACCCAAAACCTTCTTTTAATTCACACGCTTTTTCAAAATGCGCTTTAGCTTGAGCGAAATCTTGCTTCTTTGCACTCTCTATGCCTAAATTCACAAGCTCTTTAGCGTCTGGCTCTGCCATTAATCCTCTTAAACACAACGCGCCCAAACACAAGACCCCAAAAAGGGTTTTTTGAACACTTCCTAGCATGATATATCTCCTATTAAAAAAATGTGATCCCTTATAATTGTAACCAAATATTGATGACTAAAGCTTTATTGAACCTTTATTGATGAGATAAAGAAAAAATTATTTTTCTTTTAACTGCGTGTTGCTTGAGCTTAATTGCTACGCTAAAAGGGATACTTCTAAAGATAGGGCTTAAAAGAGTTTGTCTTAAAAAGTTGATTGAGCCACCACCCTTTTAAGAGTGGTTTGGTAAAAGCCTTAAGAATTTTAACTAAAACAATAATAGGAGCGTTTCTTTATTAAAAATCGCAAAAACAAAAAAAGCCGAAGAGATTATAGCAAGCTTTGGTCATTTTGTCAAGCATGACCCCACTCCTATAAAGGCTATGATAAATGGATTGCAAGCGTGCTAACGAAAAAAGCGTTGGTATTAAAAGCAAAAACCCTTACGCCAAAACTCCCCATTCATTTCTCGCTCAAATCCTCTAAAACCCCCAAAAACACTTTTTCTAAAAGCTCTAGTTCCTTCAAGCTCACCCTTTCATCAATGGCATGGATCCTGTCATTAATCGCGCCAAATTCCACCACTTCTATGCCGTGAGCGCTAAAAAATCGTGCATCGCTCGTGCCGCCTTTGGTGTTTAAAAGGGGGGTGGTGCGGCATGTTTTTAAAATATTTTCTTTTAAAACGCTGGTAAGCTTTGAATGAGAAGCCGTGATGAAAGGCGAACTGCTTGATTCTAATTCTAAAGTGTGAGGCAAATCTTTTAAAACCTTTTCTAAATATTCTTTCAAACTCTCTTTAGTGGTTTTTAAAGAATGGCGCGTATTAAAGATGATTTCTACGCTCCCTGGTGTAACATTATTAGCCCCTAACCCTGCATGCAAGTTGGTGATGACTAATTTTGAAGGGTCAAAACACTCATCGCCATTGTCTAAATGAACTCCTGAAATCAAGGGCAAAACCGAAGCGAGCGTATCAATAGGGTTTTGGCATTTTTGCGGGTAAGCCACATGCCCTTGAACGCCTTTTAAAATGAGTTTGCCATTAATGGAACCTCTTCGGCCAATTTTGATGCTATCGCCTAAGACTTTTTCGCAAGTGGGTTCAGCCACAATCGCCATATGGGGTAGCAAATCTTTTTCTTTGAGTTTTTCTAGCATGAGTTTTGTGCCAAAAATCCCTGGCCCTTCTTCATCGCTCGTGAGTAAAATAGAAAGCAAAAAAGGGGTTTTAGGGTTAAAATTTAAACTCGCGCTCAAAAACGCCCCCACGCCCCCTTTCATGTCTTGCGCCCCACGGCCGTATAAAAACCCCTCTTTAATGATGGGTTTAAAGGGATCGTTTTGCCAATTATCTCCAGGAGGCACGACATCAATATGCCCTGCAAAGCAAAAATGCAAGGGCTTAACATTTTCTTTTGCATGCTTTTTTTCTGCATGCTCTTTGGGGGGGTTAAAAATGCGGTATAAAAAAAGGTTTTTCACGCCATTTTCCCCACATTCTAGGGTTTTAAAAGCAGGAAAAAGCGATTTAATGTATTCAAAAATACCGCATTCTTTGGGCGTAATGGTGGGGTAGCTGATGAGTTTTTGGGTGATTTCTAAAGCGTTCATTAAAAATCCTTTAAGAATTTTTTCGCAAATGGATGTATAAATGCAAAACGTCTAAATTCGCCGGGGTGATCCCGCTGATTTCTGAGGCTTCAAAAAGGCTTTTGGGGCGGAATTTTTCTAATTTTTCTACCGCTTCTAAACTAAGGCCTGGAATGCCCTTAAACACAAAATCTTTAGGGATAGACACTTTGAGCATGCTGTCCATTTTAGCGATATTTTCGTGTTGCTTTTCAATATAAATATTATACTTACATTCAATTTTAATCTGCTCTAAAACCCGTTCGTTCAAGGGGGCTAAAAAGCTGAAAAAGGAGCGCATTTTTTCTATATTAAAACTATCGCGCGCTAAAAGACTGATACCATCCATTTTGTCATTGATAGGGTTTTCATCTAATTCGTTTAGGCGTTTTAACGCTTCTTTACTAGGGGTAAGGACGCATTCTTTAAGGCGTTTCAAGTTTTCTTGTATTGCTTGTTGGTCTTTTTCTAATTCCTTATAGAAATCCTGTTCCATAAGCCCTAAATTATAGGCATGTTCGCCCAACCTAAAAAGCGTGTTGTCTTCTCTTAAAAGCAAGCGGTATTCGGCTCGGCTAGTAAACATTCTGTAAGGCTCATTCGTGCCTTTAGTAACCAAATCATCAATCAAAACGCCGATATAAGCTTCATTGCGCTTTAAAATAAAGGGGGTTTGATTCTTTAGGGCTAATGCCGCATTAATCCCAGCCATAAGCCCTTGAGCCGCCGCTTCTTCATAGCCGGTAGTCCCATTGATTTGCCCGGCTAAATAAAGCCCTTTGATTTTTTTGGTTTCTAAAGTGTGGGTCAATTCTGTGGGCTGGATAAAATCATACTCTATCGCATAGCCATAGCGCGTGATGAGAGCGTTTTCTAAGCCTTTGATAGAATGAATGACCTTTTCTTGCACATCTAGGGGTAAAGAGGTGCTTAAGCCGTTGATATAATATTCGCTTTTATGAATGGTTTGAGGCTCTAAAAACAGCTGGTGGCGTTCTTTTTCACTGAATCGGTTGATTTTATCTTCAATGCTAGGGCAATACCTTGGGCCTATGCCTTCAATTTGACCGCTAAATAGGGGGGCTCGGTGGAAATTATCCCTAATGATTTGGTGGGTAATGGGGTTGGTGTAAGTGATAAAGCATGAGAGTTGGGTGGGGTTAAAATCTTTGGTTTTATAGCTGAAATAGGGAGGGTTTGTGTCCCCAAAATGCTCCTCTAAGCCTTCAAAATCAATGCTATTGCCCGCCACTCTTGGGCAAGTGCCGGTTTTTAACCTTTCCACCTTAAAGCCAAGTTCCCTTAAATTTAAGGCTAAAGAATTGGAAGCGTTTTCCCCAAAGCGCCCGTTTTGGTTTTGGTGCTCGCCAATATGCACCACCCCTTTTAAAAAAGTGCCTGTGGTGATGATCACTTTTTTAGCTTTATAAGTGTTGTTAATGTTCGTGGTTACGCCCACTACCTCATCGTTTTCAAGGATTAAACTTTCGGTCATTTCTTGAGAGACACTCAAATTAGGGGTGTTTAAAACGAGATTTCTTGCAAAAATGCGGTAAGTATCCATATCAATTTGTGCCCTAGTCCCCCTAACCGCCGGCCCTTTAGAAGCGTTTAACACACGATATTGCAAACCGCTATGATCCGTAATAATCCCCATAGCCCCCCCTAAAACATCCACTTCTTTAGTCAAATGCCCTTTACCCAAGCCCCCAATGGCCGGATTACAGCTCGCTAAACCGATCGTGTCTATGAGCATGGTGATTAAATGCACTCTAGCCCCCATTTTAGCCGCAATCAAGCTCGCTTCAATGCCTGCATGCCCCCCACCAACCACTAAAATATCACTTTCTTTTACCACTTCTTTTCCTATTTTGATATGATTTTTCTAAAATCTTAGTTTTGAAAAAGTTTTATTGTAGCATGTAGGTTAGTAATTTTAAAGGGTAAAATAAAATGGAAAATCATTCGCATGCCAATACGCATACCGATACGCACACCGATGATAAAAGCACTAAGATCGTGCGCTTGTTGGGGTTAATAGGAGGAGTGTTAATCGCGCTCATTATCTACTATGTGCTTAATGTTCAAATGCCTCATATTGTAGAAGAAATCCCCAAGCTCAGTTCTTTGAATTATAAGGCGATGCCTATTGTGGCGGGGGTGGCTGTTTTAATGGGGATATGGTGGATGACTGAAGCCATTGACTTGCCCGCAACCGCGCTTTTACCTTTGGTGCTTTTTAGCGTCTTTAGCGTGGATCAATTCTCTAGCGTTAGCTCTTCTTACGCATCGCCGATTATCTTTCTTTTTATGGGAGGGTTTATTTTAGCTTTAAGCATGCAAAAATGGAACTTGCACACGCGCATCGCTTTAAGCATTATTTTATTAGTAGGCACAAGCCCTAGGAGGTTGATTTTAGGTTTCATGATAGCTACAGGCTTTCTGTCTATGTGGGTGAGCAATACCGCAACGGCAGTGATGATGTTTCCTGTTGGCATGAGCGTGTTGCAATTAGTCGCTAAACTGGTGGGTAAAGAAAACGCCTCTAATGCATTCTATCAAAAAGAAGAAATCACCAAAGCGCATGGGGGCATTATGAGTAATATCGTGCATAAGGGCAAAGATATTGCTCAAGTCATTCAAGAAAAGACCATCATTTATCGCACGAATTTCAGTATTTGCTTGATGCTTGGCATCGCTTATGCGGCTTCTATTGGCTCTTTAGGCACTTTGATTGGCACGCCGCCTAACGCTTTATTAGCCGGCTATATGAAAACCGCTTTCAATATTGAAATTGATTTCGCTCAGTGGATGGTGTTTGGAACACCATTAGCCTTTATCATGCTCATTTTAGCGTGGCTCTTGCTCACTTATGTGATTTTCCCTTTAAAGATTAAAGAAATCCCAGGGGGTAAGGAAGTCGTTAGATTAGAGTTAAACAAATTAGGCCGTTTGAGTCAAGCGGAAATCTCGGTGGGGATTATTTTTATCCTAGCGTCTTTAGGGTGGATTTTCTTAGATACGATTTTAAAATCTTGGGGCATTAAGATAGATAAAATTGATTCCGTGATCGCTATGGGGGTTTCTGTGCTTTTGTTTATTTTGCCCGCTAACCATCAGGGCGATAGGCTCATTGATTGGGGTGTTGCTAAAAAACTCCCTTGGGATGTGTTGCTTTTATTTGGCGGTGGGTTAGCTTTGAGCGCGCAATTTTCTAAAACCGGGTTGAGTTTGTGGATCGGGCATTTGGTTTCTGGCTTTTCGCATTTACCGATTTTATTCATTATTGTCATGGTAACTTTAATGGTCATTTTCTTAACCGAAATCACTTCTAACACCGCCACCGCTGCCGCATTTTTACCGGTGATTGGGGGAGTGGCGATGGGCATGGGTTATGAAAACCATCAGAGCTTGTTATTGACCATTCCTGTAGCCTTGAGTGCAACTTGCGCGTTCATGCTCCCTGTGGCCACCCCACCGAATGCGATAGCTTATGGCTCTGGGTATGTTAAAATAACGGATATGATTAAAGCTGGTTTGTGGCTTAATTTGGTAGGCGTTGTTTTGATTAGCGCGTTTAGCTATTGTTTAGTTTCGCTGGTATTTATTCATTAAGGAAAAAAGTGAAAGAAGAGTTATTTAAAGAAAAGTATCGTTACATTACAGGGTTTGTTTTAATCGTTGTAGCAGGCTTGATTTTGTATGCGGACAATTTGTTGTTGTTTTGGGCGGTTTTAGGGGGGATTTATGCGGTAGGGTTTTCTGAAGCGTTAAGGTTGTTTCAGGTTAAAGCGAGCTTTAGTTTGTATCTCATTTTAGTGTTGTCATGGGTAGCGGCGTATTTTAACGGGCACCCTATAGAATGCGCTCTTATCAGCACTATGGTCATGGCCAGCGTCATCGCTTATCAAAAAGCGCACCACAGCGAAGCCATTTTACCCTTTTTATACCCGGGCGTTGGGTTTTTTGCGCTTTTTGGGATTTATAAGGATTTTGGCGCAGTGGCGATCATTTGGCTTTTAGTCGTGGTGATCGCAAGCGATGTGGGGGCGTTTTTTGGAGGCAAGCTTTTAGGCAAAACCCCTTTCACGCCCACTTCGCCGAATAAGACTTTAGAGGGTGCGTTGATTGGCGTTGTTTTGGCGAGCGTTTTAGGATCGTTTGTGGGCATGGGGAAATTGAGCGGAGGCTTTCTTATGGCGCTTCTATTTAGTTTTTTAATCGCTTTTGCGGCGGTGTTTGGGGATTTGTATGAAAGCTATTTGAAAAGAAAGGCCGGGATCAAAGATAGCGGTAAGATTTTACCCGGGCATGGGGGCGTTTTAGACCGACTGGATTCCATGCTTTTTGGGGCTTTAAGCTTGCATGCGTTGTTGTATTTTTTAGAAGTTTGGAAAGAGACGGCGGTGTTTTTAGGGGATTGAATGGTTGTTTTAGGAAGCACCGGCTCTATTGGGAAAAACGCCCTTAAAATCGCAAAAAAATTTGGCGTAAAAATAGAAGCCTTAAGCTGTGGGAAAAATATCGCTTTAATCAATGAGCAAATCAAAGTTTTCAAACCCAAGAAAGTGGCGATTTTAGATCCTAACGATTTGAATAATCTAGAGCCTTTGGGCGCGGAAGTGTTTGTAGGGCTAGACGGCATTGATGCGATGATAGAGGAGTGCGTTTCCAATTTAGTCCTTAACGCTATTGTGGGCGTGGCAGGATTGAAAGCGAGCTTTAAAAGCTTACAAAGGAACAAAAAACTAGCCCTAGCGAATAAAGAGAGTTTGGTGAGCGCGGGGCATTTATTAGACATTCCACAAATCACGCCCATTGATAGCGAACATTTTGGTTTGTGGGCGTTGTTGCAAAACAAGACTTTAAAGCCTAAATCTTTAATCATTAGCGCGAGTGGTGGGGCTTTTAGGGACACGCCTTTAGAACTTATCGCTACTCAAAACGCACAAAACGCGCTCAAGCACCCTAATTGGAGCATGGGATCTAAAATCACCATTGATTCAGCGAGCATGGTCAATAAGCTTTTTGAAATTTTAGAAACTTATTGGCTTTTTGGCGCGTCTTTAAAGATTGATGCGCTCATTGAAAGAAGCTCTATCGTGCATGCTTTAGTGGAGTTTGAAGACAACTCTGTCATTGCGCATTTAGCGAGCGCGGACATGAAACTACCCATAAGCTATGCCATTAACCCTAAATTAGCTTCCTTGAGCGCGTCTATTAAGCCCTTAGATTTATACGCTTTAAGCGCGATTAAATTTGAACCCATTAGCATGGAGCGCTACACTTTGTGGCGTTATAAAGATTTGTTGCTAGAAAACCCCAAGCTTGGTGTGGTGCTGAATGCGAGCAATGAAGTGGCGATGAAGAAGTTTTTAAATCAAGAAATCGCTTTTGGTGGCTTTATCCAAACCATTTCTCAAGCCTTAGAATTGTATGCTAAAACGCCTTTTAAGCTCTCTAATTTAGATGAAGTGCTGGCGTTAGATAAGGAAGTTAGGGAGCGTTTTAAAAATGTAGCAAGAGTGTAGTATAATAAGATTTTGCTTTTAATAGCGTTTTATTCAATCAGGAGTTTTTATATAGGAGTTTTTATGGGGTTAAAAAATAAAATCAAGGGTTTTGTTAAAGAGAGAATGCCTTTTGTGGTCAGATGTGTTCGTAGTTTAAAAGGGGCCAAAAACATTGATGATGAAATCAATCATGAAATTAAGGAAATGTTAGAGGCTAAAAAACTTTATTCTCTTCAAGAAAAAGCTTTATTCAACCATGACCATCAAGAAAGCGTGTTTTTAGCTATCGCTTCTTTAAATAATGAATATTTCATGGAACGCAATAAGAGTATTTATAAAAATAGTTCTCTTAATTATAATTATGGGGGGGGGGGGTCATTTAGAAGATAGGGTTATCCATCCCACTTTAACTCTACCCAACCCCACGCATTCAGGTTATTTTGACTACGATAAAAAAAGTCAAAACCCTAAAAGCCCTCTAAACCCATGGGCTTTTATTAGAGTCAAAAATGAAATCGTTACTTTAGAAGAGAGTTTGTTTTCCATGCTTCCTGCCATTCAAAGGGGGGTCATTGGTTTTAATGATTGCGATGATGGCTCTAAAGAAGTGATTTTAGAGTTTTGCAAAAAGTTCCCCTCATTTATCCCTATCAGCTATCCTTATGAAGTCATACTAAAGGATTGCCCGAGTTTGTGGCACCAATTTTATCATTACTCTAATTATACGCTTTCTTTTATCCCTAAAAATGAGTGGGTTATCAAAATTGATTGCGATCATGTTTATGACGCTAAAAAACTTTATAAAAGTTTTTATATCCCTAAGAGCATTAAAGAGGTTGTGATGTATTCGCGCATTAATTTTGTGGTGCGCGATTTTGAAGTGTTTGTTCGTAATGATGGGGATTTTGGGTTTTTAGACGCATGGGGGGATCATTGGTTATTGTATAACGATTGCGAGCCTTTTGAAATTTGGCGCTACAATGATGAAAGTTATGAAGTCCTAAAGCTTAAAGACAAACACCATATTAGAGATAAGGAAATGGTGCAATGGCACTTCCCTTTAGCTAAAAAGAGGCGAAACGCTATCGTTTATGACGATCTGATCCCTTTAAAAGAATTTAAAAAACACCACGCCGATTTGATAGGCACAAGGATTGAAGAAAGCATGCTAGATGAAAAGAGAATTTTAGAGATGTATCAAAAATTCCGCTTGTAACCAATCATCATTTTTGCTTCCATGCTCTATTTGTAGGTTCATTGGATTAAACCTGCAACACGCATTTTATTTCCTTACAAACTGCTTGTATAAAAATTCCTTTCTCCCTATGGCGATGATATGGTTGCGCATTTTGTCATGCAAATCGCCTAAGAAAAAAGGGGCTTTTAAGGCGAGTTTAGGAATGTCTAGGGCATACACTTGAATTAAGTAATGGTGATCGCCATTAGGGGGCATGGGGCCAATATAGACGCTATTAATGAGATTGGAGCGTTGTTTTTCGCTTTCATTAAGAGAAGAACGGATAAAGCCTTGAGTGAGCGAATTGACCCCTTGAATAATCCTTTTATCCATCATGGAAGCGTTTTCTTCTAAAACATTGTAAGAAATATTGCCCACGACCCAATGGACAAACGGCATGCCGCACACTTTTTGAGCGTCATGATCGATGAGTTCTAACGCATAGCTTTGAGCGCCTTCTACTTTTTGCCATGAGATTTTGGGCGAATAAGTGGGTAAGCCGTTTGGGTTAAGAAACCCTCTAGGAGCGTTACCGCCAAATTTAGCGTCCAAATACCCTTTCGAATCGGTTTGAATCATTACTTCAAAAGTTTTCATTTTAAGCCCTTTTTCTTTGAAATCATTTTGCGTTCTCTTATTGTAGCATGATCCTAAAAATACATCTTAATTTGGAGCATGGTATTAGAATAATCATTTTTAATGATTAAATAGTTATTTATTTTTGGTGGTTAGTATTGAACGCATGGAAAGTAAAATAAATCGTTTGAGTGCCAAAATAGACGCACTATTGGAACAGCAAAAAAGAGTGATTTCTTTACTAGAAACTTATTTGAGCGTTTATCCCACCCAAGAGGCTTCAAATAAGTTTTTTAAAAGCGTTAGTCAAGGGATGGAGTTAGCCCCAGAAATCGCGCAAGAAGATGAAGAAAAACGCCTTTACGTGTTGCAATATTTAAGCCATGTGGATATTACTAAAAACAAGCAAGACTCCCAGCTCAAAAAAGATTGTTTGGAATTTATCCAAAGGTTTAATGTCCCAAAGCCCATTATGGTTACCGCTCTTTATAACCTTAGGGGCATTAAGCCCACTAAAAAAGAAGTAGCGAAACAATTGCAAAAACTCTATGTGTGGGAGAAGCGTTACCAACAAGGGGGGATAGACGCTTTAAAAGACAGGCGTGGGAGACCCCTTAAAAAACCTTAAGCGACTTGGTAGCGGCTGTTGTTGGTTTTTGATAGGAGGATGTTCGCATTTCTCAAAATGTTTTCAAAAATTCATCTTATTTTAAGTTAAAATTAAGAAAATATCTTGTATTTAATCATAATTTAGACCTAGATAAGAAAATCTATGTAAAATTTTTAAGGAGAACACTCATTTGTTACAACGAATTTATTTAGACAATAACGCTACAACTAGGATTGACCCTAAGGTCAAGGAGATCATGGATCCTTTTTTAAGGGATCATTATGGGAATCCTAGCTCGTTGCACCAGTTTGGCACAGAAACCCACCCAGCCATTGCAGAAGCACTAGATAAGCTTTATAAGGGCATTAACGCTAGGGATATAGACGATGTGATCATCACTTCTTGCGCGACAGAAAGCAATAATTGGGTTTTAAAGGGCGTGTATTTTGATGAATGCTTGAAAAAAGGCAAAAACCATATTGTAACCACGGTTGCAGAGCATCCGGCGGTGCGATCCACTTGCAATTTTTTAGAAAGCTTGGGGGTGGAGGTTACTTACTTGCCTATTAATGAGCATGGGAGTATCACCGCAGAGCAAGTCAAAGAAGCGATCACAGAAAAAACCGCTCTAGTGAGCGTGATGTGGGCGAATAATGAAACCGGTCTCATTTTCCCTATTGAAGAAATTGGGGCTATTTGTAAAGAAAAGGGCGTGTTGTTCCATACCGATGCCGTGCAAGCGATTGGTAAAATCCCTGTAGATGTGTTAAAAGCGAATGCAGATTTTCTTTCTTTTAGCGCGCACAAGTTTCATGGGCCTAAAGGCATTGGGGGGTTGTATATTAGAAGTGGGGTGGGATTGACCCCTCTTTTTCATGGTGGGGAGCATATGAATGGCAGGCGCAGCGGGACTTTGAATGTGCCTTATATTGTGGGCATGGGCGAAGCGATGAGATTAGCCGTAGAGCATTTAGATTATGAAAAAGAAGTGGTGGGGAAATTGCGCGACAAATTAGAAGAAGCGCTTTTGAAAATCCCTGATGTGATGGTGGTAGGGGATCGAGTCCATCGTGTGCCTAACACGACTTTAATCAGCGTGAGAGGGATTGAAGGAGAGGCCATGCTGTGGGATTTAAACCGCTCTAATATCGCCGCTTCCACAGGGAGCGCGTGCGCGAGTGAGGATTTAGAGGCTAATCCGGTGATGGTAGCGATTGGAGCGAGTAAGGAATTGGCTCATACCGCTATCAGGCTCTCATTGAGCCGTTTTAACACGGAAGCTGAGATTGACAAAACGATTGAAGTTTTCTCTCAAGTGGCTGTAAGATTGAGAAATATTTCAAGCTCTTATTAAAAAGAATATAAAGGAATCAAAATGGCAAAACATGATTTAGTGGGATCAGCCCTTTGGGACGCGTATTCTAAAGAAGTTCAAAGGCGCATGGATAACCCTACGCATTTAGGGGTCATCACAGAAGAGCAAGCTAAAGCCAAAAACGCTAAGCTCATTGTGGCGGATTATGGCGCAGAAGCATGCGGTGATGCGGTGAGGTTGTATTGGCTTGTAGATGAAAGCACGGATACGATTATTGACGCGAAATTTAAAAGCTTTGGTTGCGGGACAGCGATCGCAAGCTCAGACATGATGGTAGAATTGTGCTTGAATAAAAGAGTCCAAGATGCGGTAAAAATCACAAATTTAGACGTGGAAAGAGGCTTAAGAGATGATCCAGACACGCCGGCTGTGCCTGGGCAAAAAATGCACTGCTCTGTGATGGCGTATGATGTGATTAAAAAAGCTGCCGGCATGTATTTGGGGAAAAACGCTGAAGATTTTGAAGAAGAAATCATCGTGTGCGAGTGCGCTAGGGTGAGTTTAGGCACGATTAAGGAAGTGATTAAGCTCAATGATTTAAAAAGCGTTGAAGAAATCACTAATTACACCAAAGCCGGCGCGTTTTGTAAAAGCTGTGTGAGGCCTGGAGGGCATGAAAAAAGGGATTATTATTTGGTGGATATTCTTAAAGAAGTGCGCGAAGAAATGGAAGCTGAAAAACTTAAAGCCGCTGCGAATAAATCCCAAAGCGGGGAATTGGCTTTCAGGGAAATGACTATGGTTCAAAAGATTAAAGCGGTGGATAAAGTCATTGATGAAAATATCCGCGCTATGCTTATGATGGATGGGGGGGATTTAGAGATTTTAGACATTAAAGAAAGCGATGATTACATTGATGTGTATATCCGCTACATGGGGGCATGCGATGGGTGCATGAGCGCGACTACCGGGACTTTATTTGCCATTGAAAACGCCTTACAGGAATTATTGGATCGCAGTATCAGGGTGTTACCGATTTGATTGTTTTGAACTTTTTAGGGGGTGAAAGCCTTTTTTGAGCGAGCGTTAATAAACTCAAGATAAGGAATGATTAGTGCTTGCGGTATTCATTATACGCTACTTTTATGCTAACATGCTATTTTGAAGCGATTTGCGATGATGATTGAAGGAACTTGATGGAAAAGACAGAAAACACAGATGAAACTCACTTAAGGGGAACTAAAAATAAACTAGGACGCAAACCAAAAGCAGACACTAATAAAAAAACTCGTGCTGTAAGCTTGTATTTTTCTGATGAGCAATACCAAAAACTAGAGAAAATGGCTAACGAAGAAGAAGAAAGCGTGGGATCTTATATCAAACGCTATATTTTGAAGGCTTTAAGAAAAATAGAGCAAAATGGCGCTTGATAATTTTTTAACTTGGTTTTAGTTTAGCTTTACGAGTTTTGCTATAGAACAAAACCAAAACCTTGTTTTTATCTGGTCTTTAGCTGTGTGATTTTAAAAAAGAGTGGTATTTTGGCTAAAAAAACTTCTTTATTTGAGTGTCAGCATTGCGGTTTTACAAGCCCTAAGTGGTTGGGTAAGTGCGTTCAATGCAACGCATGGGAGAGTTTTATAGAATTGAACCAAACCCAAAAGGAAGTTTTACACGCGCTTAAAAAACCGCTCCCCCAAGCGCAAAAAAGCGTTTCTATCGCTGCAATTGAGCATGAAGAAGTGATCAAGTTTTCTTCCACTCAAAGCGAATTGGATATTGTTTTAGGTGGGGGGATCGCTAAAGGGGGGCTGTATTTCTGTCTCTTATACACATTGGACGTCGCCGCCGAGCGACCCATTCTACAAACCCAGCGTTCGCTGACACCCTATCAA
>NZ_PHLZ01000001.1:0-152816 GCF_002832345.1 Helicobacter pylori | reverse complement strand
CACACATCATATCTCCAAAGGCGTAACTTTGCGCACTTCCTACGCTAGATACGAATGTATGGGGATATGATACCATGAATTGGTAGCATTCATCCCAAACACTAAAGATATTTGGGATTTCTGCTTTGGGTGGTTAAAGGAAACCTAAAAGCTAAGGATATTTACATCGTTTTTGATTCAGACAACCAAACAAAAGAGACTAAAATTCAAGAAATAAAGAAACAACTCCAAGAAAACACAAAACAAGAACACCGCCTAAATGATGAAGAGTTTAAGCAAATTAAGATTTTTTTATTGCCAGAAAATGATGAGACTAAACACCACCCCAATTATTGCGAGTTAGAGCATTTGCTAGAAAAAATAGCGAAAGAAAGTGAAAATAAGGCGTTTTACACAAGCTTCCGCCAACATTACAATACGCTTTTTAATGAAGTCAAACAAATCAAATCTATCCAATCAGAACAAAAAAAACGTACTAAATGTTGGCTACAACCCTATATCACGCTTTCTGTTTGTTTAGAGAGAGGTTTTATTCCTTGTGGGTTAAACGATCTAGATCCTGTTTCTACAACCGCTAAAATGATAGATAAGCCAAAAAATACAGAAATTCTTAAGAAATTTTTTAATTTTGACTCAAAGGAACTTCAAGCATTGATTGATTTTTTAAAATAAACCCAATAAAAACCCTTGATTTTACAAGTATTAGAATCTTTCTCAAATTGAGTTTAAACCACTCAAAAAGCTTTGTAGTCATAATACCTTATAGGGGTTATTAGTAATAATAAAATCCCAAAATAAAGATTATTTTGAAAAAGCCATTCAAACAACCCACCATGAATCAAAAATCATAAAACCATGCCCCCCCTTTTTTTAATTCAATGCACTTCACTCCAGACTTTTCTTTTCCATGCGTAAGCCAAGAACGACAGCACCGCAAAGAAAATCATGATTTTTATCCCTAAGGTATTCCTTTCATGCTTTTTCCTATCGCCCGCTTTTTCCAAATAAGAAATGACTTGTTTTTGAGCTTTTTCACTCAACCCCACTCTGGGCATAGCCGTGCCTGGCAAAAGCTTTTGCGGATCGTTGATGAAAACATTCAAGCCATGTTCGCCCTTAGCCCTAATCATCATGGACAAATCAGGTGCATGAGAGCCTAAATAATTGGCTAAATCTTTAGGATCGCTAAAGGCCTTATCTTTAGCATAATCCAGGCTATGGCACCTTTGACAGCTTTGCGCAAACACTTCCTTATCGCTCAAACTTTTAGGCAAAATAGAAGTGAGATACGCCACAATATCGCTCAAATCTTGATCGCTAAATTGGGAAAACGCCGGCATAGGATAGGGCCTTTCATCGTTGAATTTATGGCTCAATTTCGCCGTTTTCACGGGGTCTTTGATGAAGTGGGCTAAGAAATTCGCGTTCAAAACCCCCGCCACATGGCTTAAATCCGGTGGCACAACCCCAAAAGAGTTGCTCGCGCTAAGGCTGTCCATAGGGGCTGGAATGTTTTGGGATTTAATGCCATGGCAAGCGGTGCAATTTTCGGCTACAAGCTGTTTGCCCTTATTGGCGTCGCCATTTTTCAAATCAATCGGCTCTAAATCCTTGAACGCAAAATCTGCCGGAGCGACTTTAGGGTGCATCACCGAATGCGCATAAGGCTCAACCCCATAATAAATCACGCCTACCACCACAATAAGGATGATTAGAATCTTAAATTCTTTCATCTAACACCCCCTTGTTTCTTGCTCTCAGCGATAGTGATAATGGGCAACACCACAAAGAAAAGGGCTAGGAAAGTGATTGAACCCACTAAGCCAATGTATTTACCGATCCCAAGCGGAGGCAATTTACCATAGATCGTTAAAACAATCATGTCAATGATTAAAAGCCAAAACCACACCATAAACGCTGGCCGTTTGTGCGCGGGAGCGACCACAGGGCTTCTGTCTAAAAAGGGCAGCAAGAAGAAGATCACTTGCGCCACGCCAAAGGCCATTAGCCCTAAATCAGCGCTAAAGAAAAAGCCCCTTAAGACTTCATAGCTCCATAAGAAATACCATTCAGGGTAAATGTGAGGCGGCGTTTTAAGGCTGTTAGCCCTTTCAAAGTTGATAGGATCCATCGCAAAATCATAGTGGTAACACACCAAGTAAAAGAAAAAGACCATGAACGCGCAAACCACAAAAATATCTTTAGACAAGAATACCGGCCAAAAAGGAATGACTTTGGATTCTTTCTTCTTGCCTTCAATGAATTTCTTTTCTTCTAATTCAAAGTCAATTTCTTCGCCTTCTTGGTTATTGACATGCGGGACGCGTAAAGAATAAAAATGCACCCCAACAAGTAAAATGATCGCAATGGGCAGTAAAAACACATGGAGCATGAAAAAGCGCGTTAAAGTGGAATCCGCCACGACATAATTGCCCCTAATCCACTCCACCACATCAGCCCCAATGAAAGGAATGCCTCCAAATAAATTAGTGATAACCGCTGCGGCCCAATAGCTCATCTGCCCCCAAGGCAGCATATACCCGCTAAAGGCTTCCGCGCTAAAGACCACAAACAAAATCATCCCGCTAATCCAAATCATCTCACGGCCTTTTTTGTAAGAGCCATAATAGATACCGACAAACATGTGGATGTAAATGATAACAAAAATCATGCTCGCTGCCGTGGCATGCATGTGGCGCCAAAGCCAGCCATAAGCCACTTCTTGCATGATCGTGAAATTCACGCTATCAAACGCCATTTTCGCATCAGGCTTGTAATACATGAGCAAGAAAATCCCTGAGACCACAAGCACGCCAAAAAGGGTCAATAAAATCACCCCCATCGCCCATAAGAAATTAATGTTTTTAGGGATCCAATATTCTGTCATTAGCACTTTAACAAGCTTGTTAGTGCCAAGACGCATGTCCAGCCATTCGCCTAAATTCTTCGCCTTTTTTATCTCTGCCATTGAACTCTCCTTACGCTTTAGCCATCATTTTCTTGTATTCAGCCCCGGCTTCACCAAAAGTGATTTTAGTGCCTTCAATTTTAAAAGGCGGGATATCAAAAGGGCGCGGAGGGGGGGTGCCGGCAATATTCACGCCATCAGAAGTGAAACGCCCCCCATGGCATGGGCATAAAAAGCCTTTTTCTTCATCTTGATAAGTGGGGATACACCCTAAATGCGTGCAAATTTGAATGGCTGTGGTAAAAACGCTCTCGCCAATTTTAAAATCGCGCTTTTCATTAAAGCCCTCTTTTTTAGAACGCTTGAGGATATAGACCGGTTTCCCACGCCATTCCACGGTAGAAAACTGCCCTTCTTGCATATTCGCCACATCTATGGTCGTAAAACCGGCTGAAACAACGCTTGGAAGCGGATCCCAAGTCTTTTTCATCGCTACCAGACTCGCTATAGCCCCTATAGCTGTAACACTAGCAAGGCTCATTCCTAAAAAATCACGCCTTTGAATATCTGCCATGATTAAAAAACTCCTTAATGATAATTACCTTTTAACGACTAAAGGCATAGCAAATCCCTATTTTACACAAACTCTCTTAATAATCTTTTTAAAATAACAAAATTAACGCTAAAATCAAACGCTTTTAACGCCACTTTAAAGAAATTTGAGCGCGCAAATGTTTCAAAAGGGTTTCTAAAATATCGTTATCGTCTTTGCTTGGGGCTTTCAGGCTTTCTTTCTTCTCATCGCTATAAGTGATGGTGATGTTTTGATTGAAATTAGAAAGTTTGATGATGCCAAGCTGGTTGGCTAGAATTTTAAGCGTAATGATTTGCAAAAATTGAGCACTCAAATCGTCTATTTTGCCAAACCTGTCTTCTATTTCTTCATGGATTTGCCCCACCTCATCTGTATTTTCACACAAACTCAAACGGCGGTACAAATCCAACCTCAAACTATCGCTTGCAATGAGTTCAGGGTTTAAAAAAGCGCTCACACCAAGTTGGATTTCTACGCTCTTTTCAAGCCTTTTCTTCCCCCCACTCAATTCATAAATCGCATCCTCAAGCATGCGCGTATAGAGCGCATAACCAATGTTTTTAATATGCCCGCTCTGATCCTGCCCGAGCAAATTCCCACCCCCTCTGATTTCCAAATCATGATAGGCGATACTCTCCCCACTACCCAAATACGAATTTTTTTCTAAAGCGAGCAAGCGTTTTAAAGCTTGTTCATTCAAACTTTTTTGATCTTCTATAAGGAAATAGCAAAAGCCTTCTTTTTTGCCTCTCCCCACACGCCCTCTCAATTGGTGCAAATCAGCCAGCCCAAAATTTTGCGCATTATCAATAATAATCGTGTTAGCGTTAGGCAAATGAATCCCTGATTCCACAATAGAAGTGCATAATAAAACCTGATAGTTCCCCTTGGCAAACTCTAGCATGATTTCTTCGCTCTCGTTAGCGTTAATCTGGGAATGCAAAATAGCGATTTTGAGTTTAGGGATTAACTCTTCTAGCTTGGTTTTGACTTTTGAAATGCTAGCGATGTGGTTATGGATGTAAAAAATTTGCCCGTTACGGCGTAATTCTCTATGAATGATCTCTTTTAAGAGTTCGTCATTCTTTTCTTTCAAAAAAGTGCGGCTGGGCTTTCTGTCTGTGGGCGGGGTTTTTAAAGAGCTAATGCCTTTAATTTGAGAGAGCGCCATGTTTAAAGTGCGCGGGATAGGCGTAGCGGACATGCTTAAAAAATGCACGCTCTTACTCAATTCTTTTAAAGCTTCTTTTTGTTTCACGCCAAATTTATGCTCTTCATCTACGACCATTAAACCCAAGTTTTTAAATTTCGCGCCTAAAATCGCATGCGTGCCTATTAGCGCATCAACTTGCCCTAATTCCACCGCCTTTAAAAGCTTGTTTTTTTCGCTCACATACCGATCCAAACGAGCCACTTTAACGCCAAAATTTTCAAAACGCGCCCTTAAAGTCTCAAAATGCTGGTGCGCTAATAAAGTAGTAGGCACAACTAAAGCGCTTTGAAAGCCGTTCAAAAACGCGCAAAAAATCGCATGCATCGCCACTTCCGTTTTCCCAAAACCCACATCCCCACTCAATAACCTGTCCATCACCCTGTGAGAGCTTAAATCCCTTGAAATTTCAGCGATGGCTTTTTCTTGATCGCTGGTGTATTCAAACCCCGCATGCGATTTAAAGACTTCCAACTCCGCTAAATGCACATCCATCTTTTTACCCAAGATCAAATTGCGTTCAGCCGCTAATTCAATGATCTTGCCCGCAATCTCTAAAAGCTTAGCCCTGACTTTAGCTTTTAATTTAAGAAAGCTCCCTTTCCCTAGCCGGTCTTTAACCGGCACGCTATCGCTTTGCGCCACATAGCGAGCGATGAGATGCAAGTTTTCTACCGGTAATAGCAGTTTGTCTTCGCCCAAATAAGCGATTTCTAAAAAATCCCTCTTGCTCCCCAAAACGCTGTGTTGGACTAATTGGGAAAACACACCCACCCCATAATCATCATGCACCACCCATTCGCCCGGATTTAGTTCATTCAAAGCGAGCTTGGATTTTTGGCGTTTTTTCTTCCTTTCAAAGGAATTGAGCGAGATAAAAATCCCATCAGGGGTTTTAAAGTTTAACACAAAGGGGGCGATCACGCATTCCATGCTGCTTTTTTCAAGTGTGCTTATCGCGTTGTCTAAAATCGTTTTATTGGGGGCTAGGAGCGTGATTTTATGATTTGAATGCAAAGCGATAAAGCCTTCTAGGGCATGCGCATGGATTTCTAAATCTTCATAGCCTTGCGGGGTTTCTAAAACCTTTAAAGATTTGAAACGCTCACCATCCAATTCGTTTAAGCTCGCTAATTCTTGAATTTCTTCTAAAGCTCTAGGGCTTATAACGCTTTTATAAACGATTAGTAAGTCTTGCGCTTTTTCTCCTAAAAACCACAAACCAAAACTGGTCAAATCTTTAGAAAAGCTATTTAAGGGGCTTTGCTCCACTTTTGTTTTCAGATCCTTATAAGATGGTTCGTCCAAACTAAAAAGCGTGGGGGGGATTTCAATTTCTAACAAATCTTCTTTAAGGCTCATTTGAGTGGTGGGGTCAAATTCCTTAATGCTCTCACACTCCGTGTCAAAAAAGCTCAAGCGATACGCTTTAGAATTGGGCGCATAAATATCCACAATATCCCCCCTAAAGCTCGCTTCGCCTTCCACTTCCACTAAGTCTAAAATTTCATAACCATAATAAAAGAGCTTGTCTTTCAAATCCTTAAGGTTATATTTTTCTAAAAGAGTGATTTTAAAGCTTTCTAAAAGTTCTTTTTTAGGTAAAGGGTGTAATAATGCGCTAATAGGGGCAATAATGATAACTTCTTGCTTGTTTTCTAAGGCTTGATAAAACTCCCTTAAACCCCCTAAAAGCTGTAAAAATTCTTCAAAAAACGAACGCAAATCATCGTTTTTTTTAGCCCTAAACTCCGGGAAAAGAATGGCTTTGGTATGTGGCTTAAAATAGCTTATGACTTCTTTAGCGAGCTCGGACTCTTTAAAATCCTTACAAGCGAGTATTTGATAATCAAAGCCTTTGTTTAAGGCTCTATAAAGGCTAGATTGGATCATTCCCTATTTATTTTCAATCTTCTTTTCTTGCTCATTGATCAACAACGCCCCCCCTTGAATATTCTTAGGGCGAGTCTCCCCAATCAAAATCCCCTTCCTTTCCACCACAAGCTCTTGGCTAGAGATCTTACCATCAAGGCGTCCTAAAGGCATGATTTCTACCACTTCCGCTTCCACCGTGCCGGTAAATTTGCCATTAACCACTAATTTATTAGCAAAAATCTCACCCACTACCGAGCCGGTTTGCCCGATCACCACCGTGCTTTTAGAATGCACCACCCCTTCTAATTCACCATCTATGTGCAAATGGTAATCCAAATGAAGCTCCCCCTTTATTTTTGTGCCTTGAGCGATGATAGTCGCTGGTCCTGTTTTTGCATTAACCGATTTATTATTGTTATCAAAGATTGCCATCTGATGCTCCTTTCTTTATTGAAAACTTCTTCAAAATCTTTCATGTTCCATTTGGTGAAACTCATGGGGTTTATGGGCTGATTTAAAAACCGCACTTCATAATGCAAATGCGGTCCTGTGCTCATTCCTGTATTACCACTATACCCAATCAACTGCCCTTTTTTGACAAATTCGCCCGTTTTTACGACGATTTTATTCAAATGGGCGTAGTAGGTTTTAAAACCAAAAGGGTGGAAAACTTTAATCAAATTCCCATACCCCCCATTCCACCCTTTGCTCGCTAACCCCACTACTCCGCTAGCGCTCGCATACACAGGGGTGTTAATAGCGGTGCTCAAGTCAAGCCCAGTATGGTTGTGCAACACATGCAAAATAGGGTGGATTCTTTTATTGAAGGCGGCTGAAACGCGCCGATAGGATTCTAGCGGGTAGTCATTAGGGATAAGGCGCATGATAAAGCTTTTTTGAAGCCCGGTAATCCCAGCGACATCCAAGCGGCTGGAAAAATTACCCTCTTCTTTTTCTTCTTCAGGCCTATTCACTCCCACCACTTCTTCTAAATCGTTGATGCGCTCCCCTGAGAGTTGCAAATCGTCTAAAAATTCATCCATTTGCAAGGAAAGCTTTTCATTAGTCTCTTTTTTTTTCTCAAATTCCTTAGTGATTAAAGCATGTTGCTTTTCAATATTTCTAATTTCTTTATTTAAAACCAGTAACGAAATGCCTAAAAACAATAAAGATCCCACAACGCTCAACAGCGCATACAAACCAATTTGACGGAATAAGATATGCACATTAATATAACGGCTCCCTTTAGAGTCCGTAACCATCACAATCAAACGCCTGTCTAAAAACACTAAAATCCTTATTGGCTTATGAGCGCGTCTTTATCCACATGCTCTTGGAGCTGGACAATGTCTTCTAAAACCCAAAACAAATTCTTCCATTCAATAAATTTATTTTCTTCTAAAGCGCTTTGGAAATGATCCAAATCCCATGCCAGAAATTTTTCTGCGTCTAAAATTTTACCCAAAAAGCGCACTTCATAATGCAATTTTTCACCGCCGCTATTACCGCTCTTCCCGCTATAGCCAACCAACTGCCCTTTTTGGATAAAGCTTTTAGGCTGCACATTGACATGATCTAAGTGCGTGTAAATGGAGCTAAAACCAAACGCATGTTCAATGCGTACCAAGTTCCCATACCCCACATTAGAATTGGTCTTCACAAAATCCACAATCCCATCAGCGCTCGCATAAACAGGCGTGTTTAATGGCGCGATAAAATCAATCCCGGATTCAACACCCTTAATTTTTTTAATGGGGTGGTTCCTTTCTTTGGTGGGTTTGATCGCACTATAAGTTTTTAGAGGCATGCCATTAGGAATGAGCATGAGCGCTAAATGTTTTTGAGCCAGATTCAAATTGTCTAAATCCACTTCATCATAGAGATGCACGCCCCCATTAGCCCCTCTTTTGACTTCAATCAAGGATTCTATCGTGCGAATCTTTTGCCCCACAATAAAGAGCTCTTCTCGCTTGTTTTTAATCTCTTTTGTTAAAGTGTAATTTTTTTGATACAAATCCCTAAAATCCCTTAAAACCGCATTCCTCTCGCTTGTCATCGTATCCATTTTAGCGATTAAAAATTTTAAAAAACCCACGCCAAGCCCCACGATCAACAGAAAAATAACAACAGAAATGATGAGGTTGCGTTTTAAATTTTTAGAAAATTTGAGCTGTTTAGAGCCTGATTCATCAATGATGGTGATCACAAGCTGGTTTTGCGGCATCAATCCCTCTTCTTTTGATAGCGCTTATAAAAAGCGTTGGCTACTAGAAATGAGCCATACACCAAATAATTTTCATTTTCTTCCAAATATTCAAACAAAGCGTGTTCTAACCCTAAAGTTTCTAAAATCCCTTTAAGCGTTTCTAACTTGATAATTCTTTCATTATGCAATTCTAAAATCAAAACCTTTTTAACCACAGGCTTTAAAATTTCTAGCACCAAAAAAGCGTCTTTATCTTGGTAGCAGTTATAAATCAAAACGATTGGAGCGTTAAAAACGCGTTTGATTTCTTCTTTTAAGGCTTTGGCGCTATGGGGGTTATGCCCCACATCTATTAAGATATTAGGGCTTAAAAGCTCGCAACGGCCGATTAAATTTAGGGGCTTTAGGTTTTTTAAAACTTCTTGTTTATTGCATGGCAAAAGCGTTTCAAACGCTTTTAGAGCCACTTCTAAATTCATCGCTAAAAAATGGGCTAAATGGTAGCGTTCAATATAATCCATGACTCCTTTTGAAATTTCATTTTGAACCACAATCAATTGCGCGTGTTTGTCTTTGGCGATCTTTTGAGCCACATTTAAAACCAGTTCTTGTTGGGGAGCGATGATACTAAGAGAGCCCATCGCTTTTAATTTAGTGGTCGCAATGCTTTCTAAACTATCCCCTAAAAATTCCTTATGATCATAATCAATGGGGGTGAAAACGCTTAGGGTTTTTTCTAAAGCGTTCGTGCTGTCAAACTCCCCCCCAAGCCCCGCTTCTAAAACCAAATAATCGCAATCTTTAGCGAGCATGACGGCTAGTAAGGTGGCGTATTCAAAATACGAGCAAGCGCTGCTGAAAGCGTGCGATTGCAATTGCTGGTGGGCGTTTTCTAAAACGCTTTCTTTAACAATAGAACCATTCAAAAAAAAGCGCTCCCTAAATTCAAAAACATGAGGGGAGGTGAAATGCAACACCTTAAAATTTTGATCGGCTAATAAAAGGGTTAAAAACCGCCCTGTGCTGCCCTTACCATTAGTCCCTACCACATGAATGACTTTCGCTTGAATCTCAAAAAAAGCGTTCTTAAAATCTTTATAAATTTGAATGAAACGGCTAGGGTCAAACTTATGGTATTCTTTAGGCTTTGTTTCTAAAAACGCCTTCAACCCATGACTATTTTTCATTATTGAATTTCCCCTCATAAGCGATTTGAGCCACAAATTTAGTCAAAGTTTGCTCCACAGCCTGATTGATAGCGTAATAGCGGTTCTGGTAGGTGTTAAGGGGGTCTTGCAAATTCACGGCGTAATTGTAGTATCCGCTATTTTGGAAAGTCTTTCTAACGCCTCCTTTGTTATCGTAGGTGTAATTCACAGACACGGTCGCGCGATAGAAAGTCGTAAAGCCTTCTTTATTTTGCGTGATGCTCGTATCGGTTACGTTCGTGATTTCTATGATAATGATAGAATCCGCATCTTTTTCACTCGCTAAGCGGCTTTGGAAGCGTTGCACGACTAAACGATTCATCAAATCCTTAAACTCCACAGAGTTTTCAGGGTTAGGCAAATTCACAATGAGTTTCACGTATATGCTATCGCCTAAAGCGTTTTGAGCGTAAGCGGCGATGGGCTTATACCCACAGCCCTTGAACCAAAGCAATAAAATAAAAAAAAGTAAAACTCTAAATGTCATGCGATAACAAAATTAACAAGCTTATTAGGCACATAAATTTCTTTTTTAACGCTCGCCTTTTCTAAATATTTCTCTAATTCTTTTTTAGCCAAAACAATAATTTCTTCCTTACTGGCGTTAATATTGACTTTCAATTCCGCACGCCTTTTGCCATTAATGGTAAGCCCTAAAGTCATAAAGTCTTCCATCAAAGCGTATTCATCGATCGCTATAGGCTTAAAATTCTCCCTTTTAAAAAGCCTCTCGCTCAATTCCCATGCGGTGTGCGGGATAATAGGCTCTAAAATTTGCAACAACACAAAATAACCTTCGCATAAAATCCGCTCATTATTTTGCACACTCAAAGCGTTTAAAGCCTCCATGCAACTTGCGATCAAAGTGTTAAACGCGTAAGCGCTTTCAGCCTTATTGAAAATTTCATGCGATTTTTTTAACGCTTCATAGACTTTTTTACGAGCTAGTTTTTGCGCTTCATTCAGGCTGACTTCTTTAAATTCAGGCTTAGAAGTGGTAGGGGTAATGGCGTTCGCTTTATCGTATAAGCGCTTGATAAACCGGTGCGCGCCCTCTAAAGCACTGTCATTCCATTCTAATTCTTTAGCCGGTGGGGCAGCAAAAAGGATAAAGAGCCTTGCAGCATCAGCCCCGTATTTTTTGAGTATTTCTTTAGGGCTAACGACATTGCCTTTAGACTTGCTCATCTTAGCGCCATCTTTTAAGACCATGCCTTGAGTGATAAGCTGTTTGAAAGGCTCATTTAAATTAAGATAGCCCAAATCCCTTAAAGCCTTAGTGAAAAAGCGCGCGTATAACAAGTGCAAAATCGCATGTTCAATGCCACCGATATAAGTGTCCACCGGCATGAAATACTTCAAGTAATTTTGATCAAACGCTTGATTTTCACGCTTATCTTTGGGGGTGGTGTAGCGCAAGAAATACCAGCTGGATTGGATGAAAGTATCCATGGTGTCTGTTTCTCTTAAAGCGTCTTTGTGGCATTTGGGGCATTGAGCGAATTTCCAACTCGCATGCTTTTCTAACGGATTGCCCTCCCCATCAATCACAATGTCTTCAGGTAAAGTTACCGGCAGCTGGGTTTCAGGCACAATCCCGCAATTTTTGCAATGAATCATTGGAATGGGCGCTCCCCAATACCTTTGACGGCTCACCCCCCAATCTTGCAAGCGGTAGTTGATCACCCTTTTACCGAGGTTTTCTTTTTCAAAATAAGCGATGATTTGTTCTCTGGCCACTGAGCTAGAAAGATCGCTCCACTCCCCGCTATTTTTTAAAACCTCTTCTTTGGTGTGGGGCAAACTTTGAGGGCTTTGAGTGATCACTTTAATAGGGATATGATAAAGATTGGCGAATTCAAAATCCCTTTCATCGCAAGCTGGCACGCCCATTAACGCCCCAGAGCCATAATTAGCTAGGGCGAAATTAGCCACCCAAACAGGGATTTTTTGCTTTGTTAAAGGGTGGATAGCATAAACGCCTAAAAACACCCCTTTTTTCTCTAAGGCTCTTTCTCTTTGAGTCGTGTTTAAAATCGCTTTAATCATCTTTGAATCTTCTTGGCTCACTTGTTTAATGGCATGCTCTACTAAAGGGTGTTCTGGGGCGATCGCAATGTAAGTTACGCCATAAATGGTATCCGCTCTTGTGGTAAAAACTTCAATTTCTTGAATGTTATTGCAAGCTTTCAAGCACTCATCAGCGATTTTAAAGCCAAATTGCAACCCGCTAGATTTTCCTATCCAGTTTTTTTGCATGGTTAGGACTTGAGAAGGCCAATGATTTTCTAAAGTTTCTAAGTCTTTTAGCAATTCTTCAGCGTAGTTTGTGATCTTCAAATAATATTGATAGAGTTCTTTTTGGATAACTTCCGTATCGCAACGCCAACACCTCCCATCAATGACTTGCTCATTAGCTAAAACGGTCTTGTCGTTAGGGCACCAATTGAGCATGGCTTTCTTGCGATAAATTAGCCCCTTTTCCCACAAATCAATGAAAAATTGCTGTTCAAATTTCGTGTAATCCGGATCTGAAGTGGCAAATTCCCTGTTTTTAGAAAAAGAAAACCCTAAAGCTTCAAACTCTTTTTGCATGGCTTCAATGTTTTCATAAGTCCAGGTTTTAGGGTGGATACCATGCTTAATGGCGGCATTTTCCGCAGGCATCCCAAAAGAATCAAACCCCATAGGGTGCAACACATTGTAATGGTGCAAACGATAATAACGCGCCAACGCGTCGCCAATGGTGTAATTGCGCACATGCCCCATGTGGATTTCCCCACTAGGATAAGGCAGCATGCTTAGAATGTATTTTTTAGGGAGGTTAAAATCGTCTTTAGGCTCAAAACTCTTATTTTTCCACCAAAATTCTTGCCATTTTTTTTCTATATTGATAAAATCCATCAATTACCCCTTAATCCGTTTCGCTCGTTACAACGCTTTCAATCAACAAAAAGATGAGGCTGAAAGCGTTACTAATCAACGCCCCGATCATGAGCATGTAAGCTGTAACCAAATTGTTTAAAATCTGTAAAAACACAAACGCCGGTATGAGGTGCAACACGGTGGCTAAAGAGCTGGCCAACAGCTCTGAAGCGAAACGCTTACACACCCCAATTTTGAGCGTAACAGAAATAAGGTTTAAAGCTAACGCTACAAACAACACCACCGTGTTAGGCTCATACAAAAACCCTGCAATGGTGGTTAAAGAAATAAGGCTGAACAGCACATGAATGACCCGACCCCAATCCATAGAAACTCCTTAAACTTGACCGCTCTCATACAAACGGCGCATTTTTTCTTTCTCTTGAGCTTTTTTGATTTTTCTAGCCTCATTCTCATAATATTTACCCATATCAAAACCTAACAATAACGCTACTTTAGGGGCGATGAAAATAGAGCTGTAAGTCCCTACAATCGTGCCTATTAGCATGGGCAATGAAAAGCCAATGATGATTTTACTCCCAAACACGCACAAAATCAACACCACAAAAAACACGGTTAAAGAAGTTAAAAGCGTGCGCGTGAGCGTGCTGGAAATGGCTTCATCAATGGCTTGAGTGGCGTTTTTGGTTTTTTGAGAGAGCATTTCTTCTCTGATCCGATCAAAAATAATGATCGTATCATTAATGGAATACCCAATCAAAGTGAGTAAAGCCGCAATCACTTCCAAATTCATATCAATCTTAAAAACGATCACCGAGCTTGCCACCAAAATCACATCATGCACAAGCGCAATAACGCTCGCTAAAGCGAAACGCCATTCATAGCGGAAACTCACATAAACCATGATCGCCATTAGGGCTAAAATCAGCGACAAAACGCCCTTTTCTTTCAATTCGCTCCCCACTCTAGGGCCAACGGTGTCAAATTTACGGATTTCAAAATCGCCGCTGGGTTTTAGAATGTTAGCCACGATAGCGTTCAAATCTTCATTTTCGGCCGTTTCTACAAAAGGGAATTTGATTAAAATCTCTTCTTTAGAACCAAATTCGCTCACTTGCACGCCTTTGAAGCGAGCTTCTTTTTCAAACAGATCGCGCACTTCTTTAATGGGGGCGTTTTGAGTGTAACGCACTTGCACCAAACTCCCCCCCGCAAAATCAATCCCTAAAGAAAACCCTTTGAAAAACAAAAGCCCTAACGCTAGAAGCACTAAGATCGCTGAAACGATCACCCCATAATTGGAATAACGCATGAAGCTTAAGATTCTAGTTTGTTTGAATAATTCCATAAAACCTCCTAAGCTCTTTTATTCACACCAAACCAAAAGTAAAGGCTTTTTGTTTGAGTGAGTTTAGGCAAAAGGGCTTGATAAATCCCTTGCGTGCCTATAATAGCGGTGATGATAGAGGCTAAAATCCCAATGCCTGTGGTGAGAGCAAAGCCTTTAATCGCTCCTGTGCCATAAGCGTATAATAACACTGAAGCGATCAAGGAAGTGATATTGGAATCAAAAATCGCTCTACTCGCATTGATATAGCCTAAATGGATCGCTTTAGCGATGCCCTCATTCTCTCTTAAGACTTCTCTAATGCGCTCATTGATAATGATATTAGCATCCACGGCAATCCCCACGGTTAAAACAATCCCCGCCATTCCCGGTAAAGTCAGCGTCGCTCCAAAAATCGCCATGACCGCCACAATCAAAAAAAGATTGACCACTAACGCCATGCAAGCGATCACTCCCGCCATAGAATAATAAAGCACCATAAAGCCCATCACTAAAATAAAGCCCCCAATGAGAGCGATAATGGAAGTTTTAATGCTGTCTTTCCCTAAACTCGGGCCTATAATCCTTTTTTCTAAAACCTGAATGGGCGCGCTCATCGCCCCACTCCTTAAAGCGATCGCTAAATCGCTCGCTTGAGCCACGCTAAAATTCCCACTAATCTGCCCGCTCCCTCCACCAATACGCTCCCTAATCACCGGGGCTGAATAAACCTTATTGTCTAAAACGATCGCCATGCGTTTGCCCACATTCGCGCCTGAGAAATCCCCAAAAATCTTAGCCCCTTGCGCATCTAAAGTGAAGCTCACCACCGGCTGGTTGTTTTGATCATACACCACCTTCGCATCCGTAAGCATTTCGCCATCTAAAATAGGGATCGCTTTGAGTAAGATTTTACCCCCCATTTCCACATCAGACAACAACACGCTGCCTAACTTTTGAGCCTCTAAATCCGTCATTTTCATCGCATCTTTATTGTGTTCTTCATCCACCGCCATCATCTGCAAATGAGCGGATCTTGAAATCAAGTCTTTAGCGCGCCGTTCTTCTTCTAAAGTCTTAATGCCGGGCAATTGCACCGAAATTTCTTCTTTACCTTGCTGAATGACTACAGGCTCTGCCAAACCAAATTGATCCAAGCGGTTACGAATGATCCCTATCACTTGCAAAATCGTGTTTTTACGCAATTCTTCTTGCTCTAAAGGGGTGAGCTTCACGCTATAAAACTCCGCTTCTTTTTTGATTTCAAACTGGCTATGGCCTTGCAATTCCAATAAAAGCGCGTCTAATTTTTTCGCTTCATCTTCATCTAAAAGCTCAAAACTGATTCCTTCTAAACTGGATTTAATGTCTTTAAGCAAGATATTTTGCTTTTTAGCGTTGTATTCTAAAGCGGACGCCAAGCTTAAATACTTGTTTTTTAAAGCTTCATCGGTTTGCACCCCTAAAAGCATGTTCAACCCCCCCCTTAAATCCAAACCTAAAGTGATTTTAGGGCCTTTAGTTTCTAGCAAAGAAGGCACAGAAAACCCCACTCCTAAAAGAAGCGCGCAAATAAAAACGATTAAACGAGCGTTAAAAAGTTTCATTCAGTTGTTATTTGGCGTTGTTTCAAAGTCTTAGTGCCGGATAATCTTGCCGAGATTTCTTCTCTGCCTTGTTGGATAACTATAGGCTCTGCCAAACCAAATTGATCCAATTCGTCTAATTTGAACGCTACATAGTTTTTAGAAAGTTTAGCGGTGGTGTCATCATTAAGCTTCACGCTAAAAAAATTCGCTTCCGCTTTAAGCACCTCAACGATAAACCCTCCTTGAGTAACGATTTTATCGCCCTTAGTCAAGCCCTCTATCATTTCTTTATGCTTTTTTTGCTGCTGGCGTTGCGGGCGAACGATCAAAAAATAAAAAATAAGAAACAGCACCACAAGGGGTAAAAGCGTTGTTAGAATGTCTCTAATTTGTCCCATTTAATTTCCTCAAAAGATGTTTTAATCCCAAATTATAGCATTTTTAGCTATTTCTTTAAAGTTACTCTCTTGTCTAGTGCGAATAAATACAAAGCCCCTATGATCCCAGAAATCAAAGATCCGAGTAAAATCGCAATTTTTGCCACTTCCATAGCGTCCTTATGCTCGCTGGTGAAAGCCAGATTAGAAATAAACATGGACATGGTAAAGCCAATCCCTGCTAAAAGCCCAGCCCCTAAAATATGCCACCAGCTGATGCCTTTAGGGCGCGCGGTGATTTTAAGCTTTTCGCTTATAAAAGTGATTAAGAAAATCCCTAAAGGCTTGCCCAAACAAAGCCCTAAAATAACCCCTAAAAGCACCTTATCCACTTCTAAATTGATGCTAGAATCAACGCTCACCCCAGCGTTTGCAAACGCGAATAAGGGCATGATGAAATACCCGCTAATGGGGGCTAAAAAATGCTCCAATCTTTCTAAGGGGCTTTGTAAAGCGCTCGCTTTTTCTTCAATAGAGTGCAAGATTTCTTGCTGTTCTTTGGTTAAAAGCACCCCTGAACTCGTTTCTGCGTATCGCTTGCCTAATTCCAAAAGCTCTACATTTTTAGAATCTTTAGGGATTTTCACCGGTATCATAAAAGCTAGAACCACTGCAGCGATTGTCGCATGGATACCGCTTTGATGCACGCAAAACCAAAGCAACACCCCTAAAAGCAAGTAATGGACAAGCGAGCGGACATTTAAGCGGTTCAATACCGCCAAGATAAGAACCACCCCTAAAGCCCCTAAAAGCCATGCGAATTTTAAATTCGTGGTATAAAAGAGCGCGATCACCACAATAGCCCCCAAGTCATCAGCCACCGCTAGAGTGATTAAAAAAACCTTTAAGGCGGTTGGCACCCTCTTGCCTAAAAGCATGATCACGCCTAAAGCGAACGCAATATCCGTCGCCATAGGGATCCCAAAACCATGCTGAGAAGGCGTGTTAGCGTTAAGAAAAAAATAAATCAATCCTGGAGCTATCATACCCCCAAGAGCCGCAATCACAGGGAAAGAAGCTTTTTTGAAACTGGATAACTCCCCAAACAACAATTCTCGCTTGATCTCTAATCCTATCATTAAAAAGAATAACGCCATTAAGACATCATCAATCCAATTGTGCAAACTAAAGCCGATAAAAAAATCCCCTATTTGAAACCCAAAAGGGGTGTGCCATAGCGCAAAATAACTTTCTTTTAAAAACGAATTAGCCACCACCATCGCTAAAACAGCGTTTAAAAAGAGGAAAATCCCTCCAAAAGACTCGCTTTTAATGAAGTTCTTAAGCGTCACACTGAGCGCGTTTTCTGTTTTTTTGATATTCATAGACAACCTTAAAATTTTTAATTTCAAACCCATAATTTTTCAAGCAGTCTTTTATGAGCGTAAATAATGCCCGCTTGTATCTTAAAATGGGGGGCTTGAGTTTGCAAAAACGCAGCGTAATGAGACACTTGCGCCTTATGGCTTTGCTGGTAATTTTGAGAGCTTTTATAATCTAAAACACACAAATTTTGCCCCTTATCCCACAACAAAACATCAATCCTAGACACAACCCCTTCAAATAAGAAAGCCGCTTCACCCCTTAAGGCATAATTTTTAAAAAGAGCTTGTATCTCTGCATCGTTTTCAAAAAGCTCTAAACTTTCTTCTAACGCTTGGTGATCCAAACCATAAAAACCATGATGGTAGTTTAAATATTCTAAAACGCTTTTTTTAGGAATGTTATAAGCGTATTGGTATTCTAATCCCTTGTGCAAGGCGATACCAAAATTGATCGCTTCCTGGTCGTTATTCTTTTCATAATCGCTAGGCTCTTCTTCTATCTCTTGGACTTGCTCGCCATAGGCATGGGGCTTGATGAGAGCGCTTGTAATTAAAGGCTCTTTTTGTGGAGAAATAACCGGCGTAATTTCTCCCTCTTCTAAAGGTGCAAGATCCAATTTTTCGCGCATTGTTTTGTTATTGCTTTCTTTCTTGCTTTCTTTTTTGTCTTTGGCCACGACAATCAGCCCTAACTCAGCCCTAGTGAATGCGACATAATACACATTGGTTTCTTCATGATTTTTAGCCGCTTCTTCTTTGTCTAAAGCCCTAGCGTAATCTTTATCTACGACCTCACGATTTTTCATTCTGTAATAAAGGCGAAGAAGCTCTGCGCCGTCATATTCTTCAAGGAGTTGATTGGAATGGCTTGAATTAGGCTTGCCCAAGCGTTCGCACACGATCACATAAGGGAATTGCATGCCTTTAGATTTGTGAATGGTCATGATCTGCGCGCCTTTTGAATGGGAAGAAGCGATCGCTTTAGCCTCTAATTTTTCTAAAAATCCATCGGCGTCTTCGCACCCAACCGCCAACTCCAAGCAGCTTTGCGCAAGCTCTCCATAAAGCTCAAACCATTCCATCACCTTCCACACAAAGCCTGCCACGCTCTCTTTTTTAGGGTTAAAAC
The DNA here is from genome assembly GCF_002832345.1 of Helicobacter pylori. Taxonomy (GTDB): domain Bacteria; phylum Campylobacterota; class Campylobacteria; order Campylobacterales; family Helicobacteraceae; genus Helicobacter; species Helicobacter pylori_CP. The sequence continues at coordinate 134,121 of NZ_PHLZ01000001.1, read as the reverse complement.
CAGCTAAAGCGATCGCATCATCATGCAAGTATCCAGCGAGTTTTAAAACGCTGTGCTTATAAAAGGGCTTGTAAGGTTCTTCAGCTAGAGCGTATTCTAAAGCGTTCTTAATGATTTTAGATTCCACAAATTGAGACAATTTCGCGCTAGATTCCGTGCTTGGGTGGATTGCACTCAAATGCTCTTGCAAATAATTTTTGATTTCTAAAGCGTCGTCATTAGTGGCGCATAAAATGGTGATGTCTTTAGGATCAATACGATGCTCTAAAAGATTTTGAGCTTCTTGTAAGATTTGTTCCAATAATAATCCTCTTTCATCAGCCACTAAAGAGACTTTAACATAGCCGTCTGTAGCATGTTTATTTTGAGAAGTTTTAGGGTATTTTTGCTCCAAGTAAGCGGTGGGGGAATTTTGATAAGCCTTTTTAAAAATGGTGTTCACATAATTAATGATTAAAGGCGAACTGCGGTGGTTAAATTCCAAATTATCGTGGTAAAAATCCTTAGCAACGCTTTCAAACAAGGAGCTAAAACTCCCCCTAAAGGCATAAATGCTCTGCTTGACATCGCCCACAAAAAACACGCTCCTGTGCCATTTCGCTTGCCCTATCCCGGCTTTAATCTCATCAATAAAAGGGGCTAAAATCTTATAATCGTTCAAGCTCGTGTCTTGAAACTCATCAATCAAAATGTGTGCGATCTGGCTATCCAATCTGAAATAAAAAAACTCTGCCGGCATTTCTTCATAACCATTCAATAAGACATGGACTTTATCTTTAATCGCATCAAAATCTAGGGCTTGGATTTTAGAAGTGGCGTTATCATAAAGCTGGATGAATTTAGGGAATTTTTTAAATATTGCGGTTTCTTTGGCTTCATAATAGCGTTTTAAATCGTTTTCAATCTCTTCACATTCGCTCTCTAAAGTGGGGATTTCATTTTTGAGTTTTTTGAAATAGATGTATTCGCTCTTTTTTTCAAGCCAGGTTAAAGAGCTGTTTAAAAATCCCCTAAAACTATCGCATTTAATGGCTGTTTTAGCCCTATCTGACGCTGTTTCTATGCTTTGAATTTGTTCGTTTAAGCTTCTTAGTTTTTCTAAAAAACCCTCTTCATCAAATGCAGGCTCTTTCTTATTAGGATCAAATAAGTAGAGCTTGTTTTTTAAAAAACGCAACCGCTCTAAAATAGAATCGCTTGTGTAACTATCATAACTCAAGCATTGAGCGATAAAAACGCTCAATTCCTCAAGCTGTTCGTTATTTAAAGCGCTCAAAAAACCCTCATTAAGCTGTTGCTGGTGTGCTTTGGTGTCTTCATTGACTTCAAAATTCGTGCTCAACCCCACAAACCAGCAAAATTTCCTTAAAATGCTTTGGAAAAACGCGTCAATGGTGCTAATTCTCACTTCAGCGTTTAAAAAGCGTTGGTAGATTTTTTGAGCGCTATTTCGCACTAAATCAGGGTTTAAATGGTATTTTTCTTCTAATTCTTTTAGGATATTTTGGGATTTTTCTTTTTCTTCGCTCTCAAGGTTTTCTTTTTGCAGAATTTTTAAATAGTCTAAAATGCGCTCTTTCATTTCGGCGGTGGCTTTTTTAGTGAAAGTGAGCGTTAAAATCTCGCTAGGATTAGCCCCCTTAAACAATAGGGCCAAAAACCGCACGCTCAAAGCGAAAGTCTTCCCGCTCCCTGCTGAAGCCTTTAAAGCCATGCATTGTCTTTTTGTATCCATTATAGCTATCCTAAAATTCTACTTTGTCTTTATTATAACCTAAAAGCCTTTTTTACTTAAGCTAAAAAACCTTAATCTTTTGCTATAATGATAGGGTTTTGTCGTTTTTCTATCATTTTAATAGGAACAAGGCAAAGACAGCGTCAAATTCACACATGCTAATCCTTGTATTTAGGTGTTCTTAAGAAATTTAAGAATCAAATGAGCATGGAGGAAGAGAACCAAAATAACTTTAAGGAGAATATTCTCATGGTAACCATGAAAGATTTATTAGAATGCGGTGTGCATTTTGGACACCAAACAAGGCGTTGGAACCCTAAAACCAAAAAATTCATTTTTGGCGTTAGGAAAAATATCCATATTATTGATTTGCAAAAAACTTTGCGCTATTTTAGATACACTTATAATATCGTACGCGATGCGAGCGCTCAAGGCAAGAGCATCATGTTTGTAGGCACTAAAAAACAAGCCAATGAGACTTTGAAAGAATTTGCTGAAAGCATTCAAGTCCCTTATGTCAATTACCGCTGGCTTGGTGGCATGCTGACTAATTTTAGCACCATTAGAAAATCGGTGAGGAAATTAGAAATCATTGAAGAAATGGAAAATAGCGGTCAAATTGATTTATTGACCAAAAAAGAAAAACTCATGATTTTAAGGAAAAAAGAAAAGCTAGATAAGTATCTTGGCGGGGTGCGCCACATGAAAAAAATCCCTGATATGATTTTTGTGATTGATGTGGCTAAAGAAAAAATCGCTGTCGCTGAAGCAAGGAAACTCCATATCCCTATCGTGGCCCCCTTAGACACTAACTGCGACCCTGATTTAGTGGATTACCCCATTCCTGGAAATGACGATGCGATCCGCTCTATCAGGCTATTTTGTAAAGAAATGAGCGAAGCGATTTTAGAGGGGCGAGAACTCATGCAAGAAGAAATCGTCCATGCGGATGAAAATAGCGAAGAGATAGAGTTCGTGAGCAATGAAGAAAAAGAAGAAATGCTCGCTGAAATCCAAAAAGAAATCACTCAAGGAGCCGAATAATGTCAGGAATTAGCGCTCAATTAGTCAAAAAATTAAGAGACTTAACCGATGCGGGCATGATGGATTGCAAAAAAGCCCTTGTAGAAGTGGCTGGGGATTTGCAAAAGGCTATTGATTTCTTGCGCGAAAAAGGCTTGAGTAAAGCCGCTAAAAAGGCCGATAGGATCGCTGCTGAAGGCGTAGTCGCTTTAGAAGTAGCGCCTGATTTTAAAAGTGCGATGATGGTAGAAATCAATAGCGAAACGGATTTTGTGGCTAAAAATGAGGGCTTTAAGGAATTGGTGAAAAAAACTTTAGAAACGATCAAAGCCCATAACATTCATACCCCAGAAGAACTGCTTAAAAGCCCGTTAGACAACAAGCCTTTTGAAGAATATTTGCACTCTCAAATCGCTGTGATTGGTGAAAACATTTTAGTGAGAAAAATCGCTCATTTAAAAGCCCCTAGCTCTCATATCATCAATGGCTATGCACATTCTAACGCTAGAGTGGGTGTGTTAATCAGTATAAAATACGATAATGAAAAAAACGCTCCAAAAGTGGTGGAATTAGCCCGAAACATCGCTATGCATGCCGCAGCGATGAAACCTCAAGTGCTAGATTGCAAAGACTTTAGCCTTGATTTTGTCAAAAAAGAAACTTTAGCCTTGATCGCTGAAATTGAAAAAGACAATGAAGAGGCTAAACGCTTGGGCAAACCTTTAAAAAACATCCCCGCTTTTGGGAGCCGCATTGAATTGAGCGATGAAGTTTTAGCCCATCAAAAAAAGGCTTTTGAAAACGAACTAAAAGAGCAGGGCAAGCCTGAAAAAATCTGGGATAAAATCGTTCCTGGAAAAATGGAAAGATTTATCGCTGATAACACCCTTATTGATCAACGCCTAACCCTTTTAGGGCAATTCTATGTCATGGACGATAAAAAAACTATCGCTCAAGTGGTTGCTGATTGTTCCAAAGAATTAAACGATGATTTAAAAATCACTGAGTATGTGCGTTTTGAATTGGGCGAAGGCATTGAGAAAAAAACAGAGAATTTCGCTGAAGAAGTGGCTTTGCAAATGAAGTGAGATTTTAGAAAACAACCTTTAAAGGTTGTTTCTTCTAACTTTTTAACTTTTTCTATTTAATCTCGTTTTTAACTAAATTCTAAACGCTAGAGCCGGGGGCAAGGAATGTAAGGGGTTTTTTCTATTAGACTAACCATCAATTTCTTTACGCTAAAAATAAATGTATTTTACAAGAAATAGATAAATGGGAAATAAATATGCTAATGAGTGAGCGTTTTCAAAAATTCCAAGACATTCTGCTCTCTTAAAATGTGATTATGCGAAAAGAAGCTTTCAATCTGGTTGTGGTTAGAAAATTCCTTTTTATGTTCATAAGCTTTTCTGATGTAGGGGGCAAACCCAAAAGGGTTTTCTAAATCCTTTAAGGCGTTTTTCAAACTTTCTTCATCTTTATCTAAAGTATCAAAATACTTGAGTAAGACCTCTCTGGTTTCATAGCTCAAAATATCTGAGCCTTTAAAAAAAGTGATGTCTGCATTAGCGACTCCATACACATAAATCGCATTGGGTTTAGGTAGGTTTGAATTCCACATGGGGCGAGAAGTTTGAAGGTTTTTTTCACCCTTATCGTTTTTAGAAAACTTGATTTCAATCCCCACCACATAATCACAAATAAAAACCAAAAAATCAGGGTAATTTTGTGAGCCAAAAGGCTGGTATAAAAAATGGCTTGTAAGGTTTGAAAAAGGGTTTTTAAGGGTGTGTGGGTGGTTTTTTTCTAAAACTTGCTTTTTGAGTTGGTTAAAAGCGGTTTTGATTTCCTTATTAGGCTTTTCTTCAATATGGCTTAATTCTTCTGTTAAATCGCCATTGATTTCGCTAAAGTGTTTTTTTAATTCATTCCTAAATTGGTTTTCAAACTGCTCCCCTGTGCTAGAACTTGCAAAAAACTTTCTTTTATTGGTAATTTCTTGGAACACTTTTTCAAGCATGCATTTCCTTTAATTTGCAATATTCTTCCACAAAATCATAAGTAGAAAACCCTAAAACTTGCGTGTTTTTATGAGCGAGTTTGTTGAAATCAATTTTATGGATAATCATTAAAGCTTCTTTAGAATGGGCTTTAATAAAAAAATATTGTCGGTTTTTAATCAGTAAATTTGCATTGGTGATCTTTTCGTTGTAATCATAAAAGCCTTGTCTCACCACCGCAAAATCCCATTGGTATTTTTCTTTGTTGAAATATTTTAGGGTGTGTGGCGTGTTGTTATGAATGTAAGTAATAAAGTCACTATGGCGGATTTTAGGGGGTGCAATGATGCGTTCGTCTTTAAGATTTAGGGCGATATTTTTATGCATATAGATTTGAAAAACGCATTTCACATCATAGGGGCGTTCATTAAAAATAAAAGCGTTTTTCTCTAAATCAGCGTTTAAAACCAATTTTGCACGCTTATCAATGTGTTTTTGAATGGAATAGCGTTTGAATAAATTGGGCAAAATAAACGCTACAATAGGCGCTTCGTTTAAAGATTTGTTTAAAAAATCTAGGGCTAATTTCCCTCTATGCCCAAAAGGAGGGTTGCCAACAATAATACGCTTTTTGTTAAACTCAATCAGTTCCAACAGATAATCTTTTTTTTGAATGCCTTGAGCTTTAGGGGCAATATCAAGGGCGATGCAATCAGCAATCCCTAATTCTTTTAATGCATCAACAAAGCTCCCACTCCCTGCACTTGGCTCTAAAAAATGGAATGCGTTTAAGTCTAGCCCTAGATTTTGAGCGGTGAGATCTTTTAATAAATCCAAACAAAATCGTGCGATTTTGGGGTGGGTGTAAAAAGCGTCTAAATTCTTTTGCAAGATAGTATTACTAACCATTTTAATCCCATTTTAATTGAAATCAAACCCGCCCGCTTCGCCTAAACTCATGCTCTCATAAGCCGCATCCACATAGCTATTGCGGATTTCGCATTTTAAAACCTTCTCGCATTTCAAACAACTCGCTACTTGCTTTTCTTCTTGGCATGCTTGCAATTTCAAGAGAGCGTCATTAAAACGCTCTTCATATTCTAATTTTTTAGCACTATTTTGCATCATTCTCCCTTTAAATATTTTTCTAAAATCTGAGCTTCATGCGGGCTAGCTAAATAGCATTCGCTTTTTTCATGGTAGCTTTCTACGCTTTGCTCTAGCAAACGCTTTTTAACCCCCTTATCAAAATAAAACGCTTCCCCTTTAGCTTTTTCAATGATCAAGGCTAAAGGAAAGACTTCAAAAAGCTTTCGCAATTTCTTTTGCGGGTAGGAAAACATTCCGCCTTTTTTGATTAACACATGATGGACATCAGCCACCATAGACCCCGAATACCGCAAGCGGTAATTTTCTGCAAAAAACCCTTCTAAAGCCTTTTTTAAGCCCAAAGAAAAATCCTTCTGATTGCCTCCGCTAGCGACGATTTTACCCTTATTTTCTAAAACGATGGTTTCTATAAAATGAAACTTGTTTTGGTAAAACGCGTAACGATAAACCTTGTCTAAAGCCACCACTAATTCAATTTTATGCCCAAAAACCACATAAAGGCTTGCAACTAAATTTTGCGCCTTATAATCCTTTTCATAAACCCCTATAATCGTGCCTACTAAGAAATTCGCCTCCATCACTGAACTCCCGTCTAAGGGGTCATAAGCGATCAAGTAAGAGCCGTTTTCTTTAGTAACAGGCGTTTCTTTTTCTTCGCTAAAAACGCTTTTGATGTTTTCTAAACTCAAAAAATTTTCTTCTAAAAATTTGTCTAGGGCTAAATCCGCTTTAATAGGCGTATCCCCGCTGCTGTTTTCTAGCTTAGTGTAACTCCCAGCGTCTGGTTTTTCTAAAATTTCTTGGGCTTTTTTAACCCCTTTTTCTAAAAGACTGATGATTTCTATAACGATGTTTGCATGCTTGCATTTAAAATGTTTGTAATCCATAAAAACCCTTTTATGATTTGATTAAAGATGCTAATATTTTACTTGAAAACATTGAAAATAGGGAAGTATTTTGAAAGTAGCTCCGAGCCTTTTGAGCGCTGATTTTATGCATTTAGCCAAAGAGATAGAGAGCGTGAGTAACGCTGATTTTTTGCATGTGGATGTGATGGATGGGCATTATGTGCCTAATTTAACGATGGGGCCTGTGGTTTTAGAGAATGTTACTCAAATAAGCCAAGTGCCTTTAGATGTGCATTTAATGGTAGAAAACGCGAGCTTTTTTGTGGGATTATTCGCCCCTTTAAACCCGCAAATCATCAGCATTCATGCAGAAAATGAAAAGCACCCCCACAGGGTGTTGCAACTCATTAAAAATTCAGGCATCACGCCAGGCGTTGTTCTAAACCCCCACACGCATGAAGAGAGCGTTAAATACTTGCTAGAAAGCGTGGGGCTAGTGCTTTTAATGAGCGTGAATCCGGGCTTTGGTGGGCAGAAGTTTTTAGATCTGGTGCTAGAAAAATGCCTGAAAGTCAAGGAATTGATCAAACGCTACAACCCGAGCTGTCTTTTAGAAGTGGATGGGGGCGTGAATGATAAAAATATCTTTGAACTCCAACAAGCGGGCGTGGATGTGGTGGTTTCAGGGAGTTATATTTTTAAATCCAAAGATCGTAAGCTGGCTATTGAAGGCTTACAGAATGTCAGACAGCCTCTTGCATAAAGACATTCAAGCCCTAATCGCTCGCTTAAAGCACCAGGATTTAAGCTTGGGCATGCTAGAAAAATCGCTCTCTCGCCTTATTTATGATGAAATCAATTTGGAATATTTAAAAGCGTGCGGGCTTAATTTCGTAGAAACGAGCGAAAATTTAATCACGCTCAAAAACCTTAAAACCCCCCTTAAAGATGAGGTTTTTTCCTTTATTGATTTAGAGACCACCGGCTCTTGCCCCCTAAAACATGAGATTTTAGAAATCGGGGCCGTGCAAGTGAAGGGGGGGGAAATTATTAATCGTTTTGAAACCCTTGTGAAAGCCAAAAGCGTGCCTGATTATATCGCTGAGCTTACAGGCATCACTTATGAAGACACCCTAAACGCCCCAAGCGTGCATGAAGCTTTGCAAGAATTGCGGCTTTTTTTAGGCAATAGCGTGTTTGTGGCCCACAACGCTAATTTTGATTACAACTTTTTAGGGCGTTATTTTGTAGAAAAATTGCATTGCCCCTTATTGAATTTAAAGCTTTGCACTTTGGATTTATCCAAACGAGCCATTTTGTCCATGCGTTATTCTTTGAGCTTTTTAAAAGAGCTTTTAGGGTTTGGCATAGAAGTCAGCCACAGAGCCTATGCGGACGCTTTAGCGAGCTATAAGCTCTTTGAAATATGCCTGTTAAACTTGCCCAGTTACATCAAAACGACAATGGATTTGATTGATTTTTCCAAATGCGCTAACACTCTCATCAAAAGACCCCCAAGAGCCAGATACCAAGAGACTCCACCGCCATTTTCTCTTTTTGAGAGGACAAAGGGCTTGTTAAATATCATAAAAGCAACCAGTTAAACGAAAGCTGTTTAATGGGGCTTGATAGGGCTAGGATTTTATTGTTTTTGTTCTTTGAGAATATCGCATGCTTCTTTTAATCCTAGCTTGCAACTCTTTTCAAGGTTTTCTGTCGTTTGCTTTTCATCCTTTGCTACGCCTTTACCCTCATTATAAAACGCTGCTAGAGCGTAACACCCTTTAGCATCATTCAATTCACAAGCTTTGGCAGAATATTCAAAAGCTTTTTTAAGATCCTTTGTTACGCCTTCACCATCACGATAAAACTCTCCTACAAGCGTGCATGTTAGAGCCTCGTTTAACTCGCAAGCTTTAGAGTAATATCCAAAAGCTTTTTTAAGATCTTGCGTTACGCTTTCACCAAGAAAATAATCCCCTCCTAATTTAGAACACCCTTCACCATTATTCAACTCGCAAGCTTTAGAGTAATATTTGAAAGCTCTTTTAAAATTTTGCGTTACGCCTTCACCATTATGATAAATATCCCCTAAAATCGCACAGCCATCGCCATAGTTTAACTCGCAAGCTTTAGAATAATATTCTAGATCTTTTTTATCTTTTTTCAAACCCTTTATCATATCGTTATAAAAAGTTGCTGACAGCATACACCCTTCAACATTATTTAACTTACAAGATTTAGAGTAATATTTGAAAGCATTTTTAAGATCGTTTGCATTAAAATAAAACTCCGCTAAGTCCTTGCATTTTTCAGCATCGTTTGATTTGCAAGCTTTAGCAGTAGCGGTGTGTTCAAGAGCTTTTTCAATGCTTTCTCTTGCGTTTTCGCTCGCTATGGCTTTAGAATAAGCCTCTCTTAAGATTATGCAACCATCAGCATCGTTTAATTCGCAAGCTTTTTCAAAGTATTCCTTAGCCCTAGTGAAATCTTTATCCGTGTAAATAGTGATACCTAAAAATATAAGCTCTTTAGGGTTTGACTCTGCCATTAACCCCCCTAAACACAACGCTCCCAAACATAAAACCCTAAAAACCGCTTTTTTGACACCCCTTAACATGACGCATTCCCTTTTGTTAAAAATATAAGGTTCTATTGTAATTGATATTGATAGCTAAAATCTTTTAATGTTTAAAAAACGGGGATTTGATGATTTTACTTTAAACTCACGAAAGGATAGGGGTTATTTGCGATACCCTACCCCACAATATCCAGCAAATGCTCTTCATGCCACAATTCAATTTCTTCTTCTTCCAAGCCAAACGCCTTAGCCCTTTGGCTGTTTGGATAGCGGTTTTTGGAGCCTTCTTTAGGATCTTTATCGCTAATGGCTTGCATGTTTTCTAACGCCCTTGTTTCTTGGGCTAATTCAAGCTTACTTTGAAAGCTTTGCGCCAAATCCAGCATATCACTTCTTGCACCCTGTTGGATAGCAGAATTTAAAGGAGCGTTTTGGTTGATATAAGTTACATTGCCTAAAGCTGAAACACCCATGCTAACCTCCTTAGAATGTTTAAGTGTCCTTTAGACTAATAGTTCGGTATTTTGAGTAAATGACATTAGCTCCTTTGATGATTTTGACAAATTTTCGTTGCGTGTAATCAATTTCGTAACTATTAAACGCATCTTTTTGCATTTTAATCAACATTTTGGCTAATTCCATAATGATCTCATCTTTGGGCGTATTCTTTTGGCAGAAAACGATCAAATGCGATCCGGGAATATTTCTTACATGCATCCATAAATCATTCGCTCTTGCGTCTTGTAGGAGCTTGATATTCTCTTTTTGGTTTTTCCCTAAACCGATTTTAAAATCCTTATAATACAGCACTTCATACCCGCTCATCGGGCGTTTGATTTTGGAATTTTTTACCGGCATAAACATTTCTAAAACGCTTTCTTCTTGTGCTCCTTTAACATAGTTGATTTGATTTTCTTTAAAAGCGATTTTTTCTTTCAAATTCTCTTCTTCTAAATACAAGAATTGCGATTTTTGTTTCTTTTTTTTGCTGAGAGTGAATTTTTTATTGATAAAAGCGTTTAAGGGCATGCTCTTATCAATTTCAATCATGCATTCTTTATCTTCAAAATCCTTTAAAACCACGCGACTTTCATGCTTATGGATTAAATGCTGGTAAGTGAGTAATAGCGAGGCTTGAGTTTGTAATTCTTTCGCTTCCAGCTGCAAGTTTTTAGGATCTTCTAGTTTTTCTAATTTTTCTTTCAAGCGTTCTTTTTGGGCGTTTAAGCGTTTGATGATTTGATTTTTTTTGTGTTCTAATTCTTTGTGTTGGTAAAATAAAAAATCTTTTTCTAAAATTTCTAACAATCCTTTAAAATCCAAATCCTCTTCTTGATGCTCGTAAATATTAGGAGGCAATGCCCCTAAAATATCGTTTTTAGCGACCCTATCATTAAAACGAAAGGCTTCTATCACGCATTTTTCTTGATCTAAAATCATGAGATTGGCTTTTTTAGGGATCATTTCTAAACGCAAAATAAAAGTTTCACTCTTATAAGCTAAATCTTTAGCACCCTTGATTTCTAAAATCCGATCGTTATCAATGATGTTTGCTTGTAAAATTTTGGCGTTTTTAGTGAATTTATTCAAACAAAAATCTAGCACTAGGGTGTTTTTTAAAACGCTCTCTAGCGGTTTTTTGGACAAACCGATATAAGGCACACTCAAATCCACAACAAAGGCGTGTTTTTCTTTAGAAAAAGCCTCTAATAAAAAGCTAGACGCGCTCAAGCGTTTGAGGTTAAAATGCGTTTGGGTGTTTAAAAATTCGCTGAATTTCTTTAAAAGAAAAAATTTCATTCTTGCGCCTTTAATTTTTCTTTAGCGAAAGAAATCGCGCTCTCAATATTTTCGCTCCCCCCTATCATGCGCGCGATTTCTAAAACCCTTTCTTCATTATTAAGGGTTTTTGCAAGGCTTTTGTGGTTTTCTTTGAAGACTAAAATATGGTTTTTAGCGAGCGCTGGGATATGGACTTGGTGCGAAATGGCAAAGATTTGCGAATGGCTGCTCAAGGTTTCAAGGGCTTTAGAAACCGCCAAACTCTCTTCACCGCTCAGGTTGGAATCCATTTCATCTAACACCAACACGCCTTTAAAATCCTTTAAAAACTCCATTTCTAAAAGCATGAACGCCAATCTCAAACGGCTGTATTCTCCAGAGCTTAAGGTTTCTAATTGGGAATTTTGCAAATTCAAAACGAGTTTTTGAGCGCCTTTTTCGCTCATGGGGGCTTCTTCTAAGATCAAACTAGGGCTTTTTAAGAGCAAATCTTTCGCTTTAGCGCTTAAAAGAGCGTTAAAACCGGCTAAATACTCTTTTCTAAAGCCGCTTATTTCTTCGCACAATTTCAAGCATTCGGTTTTTAATCGCTCTATTTCTTTGTGGTAAGTTTCGCAATGATGATCAATTTCTTTTAGGTTATGCAATTCGTTTTTAACATGCCCTAATCGTTCTTTAGCATGCGTAATACTCCCATAATCCTTAATGATCCCGCTTAGCATGCCAAGCCTTTCTAGCACTTTTTCAATATCTAAACGCTCGCACTCTTCTAATTTAGCCTGCTCTTTTTCCAACAGAGCGCTCGCTTCTAATAAAGCACTTTTTAAAAACTCAGCACTATGGCCCACGCTCTCTAAAGCATGCGTGATTTTGTGGGTATTTTCTAGCACATCTAACGCTAGAGCGATTTTATCGTTCAATTTTTCCTTACTAGAGAGCAATTTTTTTTGCTCTAAAAGGCGTTCGTATTCATCTTCTTTTAAATCCAGCCTCTCTAATTTCATTTTTTCAAAATTCAATCGTTCTTCTAAATCCTTTTGGAAACGCTTTTTATCCTCTAATAACCGCCTTTCTTTTTCTAGCTTCTCTAAGCGGGTGAATTTTTCTTCAAGCGCGCCTAAAAGGGGGCTAAACGCCTGGTTTTCGTTTTTAATATAGCCATCTAATAAGGAGAGCATTAAAATATCATTGAGCTCATTCTGGCTGAATCTATCGTTAGATAAGCGTTTGATCAAACCTTTTAATAACGCTTTGAGCGTGTTTTTAGACAGACTTGTTTGGTTTAAAAAATAGCGCGTTTTTTCTTTTTTGATCACGCTGATGACTAAAGGTTCGTGGTTATCTTCTCTAAAAATGCCGTATTCTTCCGTGTCTAAAAAAGGCGCGATCAATTCCACTTCAATGTTTGAAGCGTTGCTCTCTTTAAGTCCAAACGCCCCTAAAAGGCTCGCAATCAGAACGCTTTTTCCCACCCCACTAGCCCCACTAATCGCGCTCAAGCCGTCTTGAAACTCCAGATCCAATTTTTCAAAAACAGCGTTTTGACGCACTTTTAAGCGTGTGATTTGAGCGTTATTGAAATCTCGCATGTTTTTTACCCTTTTTATCTTTTTTTGCTAGGGCTTTCCCCCCATAATAGCTTTTCTTTAAGCACTTTAAAATAATCCCTTGAATTTTTTTGTAAGAGCTTGGTGGTCGTGGGGCTTTTTTGAATGTGTAGGGGTTGGTTGGCTTTTAAATCATAGGTGGCTTGCCCATCAATAACTACAAGAGCGTCTTCATGAGCGCAAAAGTTCAAGCAAAATTCCGCTCCTAACACTAAAGGGCGTTGCGTTAAAGAAAAATCGCACAAGGGCGTTAAAATATAGCTCTGGCTTAAAGCATGCACAATCGGCCCATGAGCGCTCAAATTATAAGCGGTCGAGCCTAAGGGCGTGGCAATGATAAGCCCATCGCCTTTATAAGTGTTAAAGGGCGTATGGCCTGCATAAGCTTGGATGTCTAAAACCCCTAAAGCTTTTTTTTTGGCGATCACAATTTCATTGATCGCATAAAAAGAGGTTTTTCCAATGCGGCCCTCTAAAGCCAAATGCTCTTCTAATTTGATCCTGTTGCGCTTGAGATCTTGTAAGAAATCTTTCAAGCCATTCAATTCAACCGCGCTCAAAAACCCTAAATTCCCTATTCTAACCCCAAAACATGGCTTATTGTAAGAATGCGTCATTCTTAAAGCCCCTAAAATCGTGCCATCGCCCCCTAAACATAAAAACGCATAGGCTTTTTCTATCAATCGTTCATCTTTTGCTCCATCAAGGCTATCAATCATAAAGCTTTCAAACCCCTCATCTTCTAAAAGCTTTAAAACCCATTCTTTAGTCTGCTCTAGCTCCTTAAAAAGGGGGTTTTGATAATGGGTGGGCCGCACAAACACGCCAATAGTTTGATGTGAATCTTTCATGCGTATATTGTAGCTTAAAGCTTGAAACAAAATTTTAAAAAAGGGGGTTTTAGCCGCTTTTTATTAATCTTATGTGAAATTCATAAGGAGTTTTTATTTTTATTAATGTTTCATTCTTTAATCGTTTTTAATTGTTTTTTGGGTATTCTTTTTAAGAATATAAGCATTATGTTAAGGAATCACACATGAAAAAATTTTTTTCTCAATCTTTGTTAGCTTTGGTTGTTTCTGTCAATGCGCTACTGGCCATGGATGGTAATGGCGTGTTTATAGGGGCGGGTTATTTGCAAGGACAAGCCCAAATGCATGCGGATATTGACTCTCACAAACAAGCCACTAACGCTACTATCAAAGGCTTTGATGTGCTTTTAGGGTATCAATTTTTCTTTGGGAAATACTTTGGCTTGCGCGCTTATGGGTTTTTTGACTACGCTCATGCCAATTCTATTAGGCTTAAAAACCCCAACTATAACAGCGAAGTGGCGCAATTGGCGGGTCAAATTCTTGGGAAACAAGAAATCAATCGCTTAACGAGCCTTGCTGATCCTAAAACCTTTGAGCCAAACATGCTCACTTATGGGGGGGCTATGGATTTAATGGTTAATGTCATTAATAACGGCATCATGAGTTTGGGGGCTTTTGGTGGGGTGCAATTGGCCGGTAATTCATGGCTTATGGCGACGCCAAGTTTTGAGGGCATTTTAGTGGAGCAAGCTTTGGTGAGCAAAAAAGCCACTTCTTTCCAATTTTTATTCAATGTGGGGGCTCGCTTAAGGATCTTAAAGCATTCCAGCATTGAAGCGGGCGTGAAATTCCCCATGTTAAAGAAAAACCCCTATATCACTGCAAAAAATTTGGATATAGGGTTTAGGCGCGTGTATTCATGGTATGTGAATTATGTGTTCACTTTCTAGGGGTGCGTCCCTAGAGCGTTAGAACGCTCTCAATGATTTGAATCAGCTCTTCTTTTCTTTTTTCTAAGCTTTTGGGCGTCCATTCTGTGTATTTGTGTGCAATATCTATGGTCATCTTATAACAGGTCATCACCTTAAAAGTTTTTTCCCTACCTCGCTTATCCTTACCTAGCTTGACAGCGTTTCCCATATAGATTTCTTTTTTCTCTTTGAAATCTTTATTTGAAGCTTGAGCGTTTTTCGTGCCTCCTAAAAGCGTGAGGTTGGCTAAAGAATGCGTGTATAATTCCCTTTCTTCTTTGCTAAAGTCTTTCATCCATTGGCTTGAAGAACCAGGTTGTTGAGGTAAAATGTGTTCAACATGCAAATTTTTATCCATTTGAATGCGTTTAGGTTTAGGATCGTCGCTCATGAAATATTCCACTAAAATGAGAATGGGTTTGAGCCATGAATTTTTTTAGCCGTTTTACCAGTGTAGTAGAATTTCGTGTACAAGTTGCTGTCTTGTAGGTTTTTCTTGAAGCGTTGCGTGATATTTTTATCATTTAAATATTTTTTCACAACAGAAGCGGTGTGTTCTACGCTTTTCTTTTCTTTTAGGGCGTTAATGATGTTGCAACAAGTTTGGCTGCGTGTGGATCTTGTCTGCCCTGCAACCCAATCTTGGTAATAAAACTTGACTAACAACTTCTTTAAAGCCTCTATCTCGCTTTCGTTATAGCGGTGCAACAAACTGGCGCACAAAATAACAATTAAATGATCATCGTCTTTATACGAGAGCAAGTGGGCGTATCGATCTTGCATTTCTAACACCTCACAATAAGCATTGTAAAAATCTTCTACACCCTTAAGGTATTCTAATGGGGTTTTATTAAGATTTTTAAACCAAGTAACGAGCCTTTTTTCCTTTTTTTCTTTAGAAGTTACCGGATTGAGGTAGTTTAAATACCAGCTGAATAAGGTTTCTATCGCTAAATCATTGTCTGAACATTTTTGGCTTAAATCATTCCAACGAGACACAAATTCTTCTCGCTCATGCTCTTTAGCGTGTTTTAACAATTCTCCCTTAAAGATATCTGTCGCATTCAAAGCCAAACCTCTAGCGTTTAAAACATTAAAAATCCTTAACGCTTTGTCTGCATCAGGGCAAGTGATGGTGATAAAGACGACCTTAAGATACAGCCACTCAATGAAATCGTTAATGTCTTCAATCTCTTTTTTCCTGAGATAGTTTTTTAAACAGATCGCATTTTTTAGGTAATTGTTCTTATTGTTGCTTATGGGAACATCATTGAAAGAAGTTAAGGCGTATTGAAAATCTTTTTTAGAATTAAACCCTACGGCACTAAAATTCAACCGATCTTTTTTCCCATACTTAGTAATCAAGCTTTCTTGCAAATAGTCTTTGCTCTCTTCGGTTAAACGCTCAGAATAGAGAGCGGCTAAAACTTTTGCCAGCAGAATGAAAGTGCTTAAGCGTTGCTGGCCATCTACAATATCATAGGTTTTGGCTTTTTTAGGATCTTCGCTGATTAGAATTAAGACTAATGATCCGCAAAAATAATCGCTTTCTCTGTCATCTTCATAATTGAAAAACAAATCGTCTAAAAGTTTTTCGCAGTTTTCTTCTGTCCATTGATAAGGGCGTTGGTAGATGGGGATTTGATAGTAGAGTTCGTCTTTTAAAATATCCCTTAGGTTGAGATCGTTGCTTTCAATTTTTGCCATAAAAACCCCTTGTATAATTTAAGGTAGATTATAACATTAAAAAGTGTTTTTTTTTTTTTTTGAAATATTTCCACACATGAAGACGCATGGTTTATCGCCATGCTCTTTTTTACAACTTATTGTTAAAGCTCCTTTAAAATCTCTAAAGGCGATTTGAACGCCAGATTGAACGCTTTAGCGATGCCTTCTTGGGTGATATAGCCGTTATAAGCGCTCAAGCCTCCAAGGGTGTTTGCCACGATTTTAGTGTTGGCTGTTAAAAAACCCTTCAAGCCATGCTCTAAATAATACAATAAATACGGCACGCTCGCATGGCTATAAGCCGTAGAACTCGTTTTAGCGACAATCCCTGGCATGTTCGGCACGCCATAATGCAACAAATCCTCTTCCACATACACCGGGTTAGAATGGCTTGTCTGGCGTATGGTCTCTATGCACCCCCCTAAATCGCAAGCCACATCAATGACTACCCCTTGTTTTTGCATGTATTTTAAATGCCTTCTTAAGATCACTTTAGGGGTTTGGCTCGCTGTAACTAACACCGCTCCCACTAGACCCACCGCCCCACTTAAAGCTTGAATGATATTGGCTTCATTCACGCTTAAGACTTCTAAATCATACAAATGGTAATAGAGGTGGTTTTGCAATTTAGCGTAGTCTAATTCCAAAATCGTTACTTTAGCCCCCATTTGGCTTAAGACTTTCGCGCTCTCCATGCCAACCACACCGCCCCCAACTACGACAATTTTAGCCCTTTGCGTGCCCGATAAACCCCCTAGCATGACCCCCTTACCCATAAACCCCTTAACATGCTCTAAAGCCAGCAAATAATGCTGGACTAAATGCGCGGCCAACCTCCCAGCCACCACGCTCATAGGCGCTAAAATAGGGTAGTCGTTTTTAGGCCCGGCAATGGTTTCAGTGCAAATAGAAGTGATTTTTTTGTCTATAAACATTTCGCACAAGCTTTTTTGATACGCTAGATCCAAATAACTAAACAGCGTGGCTTTTTCTTTTAACAAAGGGTATTCATGCTCTAAAGGCTCTTTGCATTTGACCACTAAATCCTGCCCCCACGCTGTTTTAGAATCCACGATTTTAGCCCCCACGCTTTCATACGCTTCGTTACTATAACCGCTATTAGCGCCGGCATGATTTTCCACCAAGACTTCCACGCCCTTTTGAACGATTAGCGCCACATCATCAGGCACCAAAGCCACTCGTGATTCCAAATCCATGCTTTCTTTAACTAGCCCAATAGTCATGTTAATCCTTTAAATAGTAGTGTCAGTTATGATTATATTCGCTCAATAAGACTATTGGAGTGTTTTTCTGTCAAAAACTTGAATGGTTTTACTCTTTTACACAATGAAATTGTTCTATTTGTTATCCATTTGCTTATTAATAATTGGTTGTTAATTTTGGTTTAGAATAGAGATCATTAGAGGGGATTTGAAGGAGTTATAAAATGATTTTAGTAGGATTAGAAGCGGAATTGGGAGCGTCAAAAAGAGGCACCGATAAAGGGGTTAGGCGTTTGAGAGAAGCTTTGAGTAAAACGCATGGCGATGTGATTAAAGGCATGCAAACGATCACTCAAGAGCGGTGCGTGCTTTATAAAGAGTTTAGATACGCTAAGAATTTTGAAGATTACTACCTTTTTTGTAAAGAAAATTTGATCCCTTGCATGAAAGAAGTGTTTGAGAAAAAAGAATTCCCTTTGATTTTAAGCTCAGAGCATGCGAACATGTTTGGGATTTTCCAAGCCTTTAGGAGCGTTCATAAAGACAAAAAAATAGGGATTTTGTATCTAGATGCGCATGCGGATATTCACACGGCTTATGACAGCGATACAAAGCACATTCACGGCATGCCTTTAGGCATGGTTTTAAATCGTGTCCGTAGCGGGGTTAATCGCATGAGCGAGAGCGAAGAAAAGGCATGGCAAAAGCTCTGCTCTTTGGGGTTGGAAAAGGGAGGGTTAGAAATGGATCCTAAATGTTTGGTGTATTTTGGGGTAAGAAGCACAGAACAGAGCGAAAGAGATGTGATTAAGGAATTAGAAATCCCTTTATTTAGCGTGGGTGCGATAAGAGAAAACATGCAAGGAGTGGTTCAAAAAACCAAAGAATTGTTAAAAGCGGTGGATATTATTTACCTTAGCTTGGATTTAGACATTATGGATGGCAAGCTTTTCACTTCTACCGGCGTGCGTGAAAATAACGGGTTGAGTTTTGATGAATTAAGGCAATTACTGGGCTTGCTTTTGGAAAGTTTTAAAGACCGATTAGGAGCGGTTGAGGTAACCGAATACAACCCCACGGTGAGCGTCAAACACAATAACGAAGAAGAAAAGCAGGTTTTAGAAATTTTGGATCTCATCATCAATCGCTGCAAGATTAAAGACAAGGAGCGATCTTTTGCAATGAGTAGCTGATCGCTTTTCAAACCAAACGATTAGGAAGTTGAAAAAGTTGAAAAATGAAACCAACAACAAGAAGCATCAAGAAAGAATGAGAGTAAAATGCTTTTGATCAAGGATTTTAAGGCTAAAATGGTATGTACACAAACACAAAAAGGTAATCATTTAGGGCGTTAGCGCTTTTAAGGTCATTTAAAGCTTAGGCCTAGATTATCGGTTTATGGATTTTGTTCTATAAGGGGCAGTATTTTGAAAAGTTAAACCACTCAAATATTTGATACAAAAAATGTCTTGTGCGTTTTGAGAACGCATGCAAGCTATTTGTGTGTCAAAAATGGGTATTTTCTACTAAAACCAAGCGAAATCAAAAAAAAAAAAAAGATTTTCATGGGATTAATAAAATTTTAAGAATTTTTATGATAAAATTTCGCACATTATTAAGTTTTTTTTGTTTTTATTACTTAATAGGCGTTGGTTGTTAGTGCGATTTTACTTGAAAAATTTAAATCATTTTTTAATCTCTCAAAACATAAGGAGTTTGTGTTGCATAAAAAAGTTCTGTTGGCTTTAACTGCTAGCTTGATTTGCCAAGAGTTTTTGTTCGCTAAGGAAAAAGACTACACTTTGGGCAAGGTTTCTACTTCCGGGAAAAAGGATAGATCTGATTATTCTGGGCAGGTCAATTTGGGTTATAGCGGGATTACCGCGCCTAAGAGTTGGCAAGATGAAGAAGTGAAAAAATACACAGGAAGCCGCACGGTGATCTCTAACAAAGCGCTCACCCAACAAGCTAACCAAAGCATTGAAGAAGCTTTACAGAATGTCCCCGGTCTGCAAATTAGGAACGCGACAGGTGTAGGGGCTATGCCCACTATCCAAATCCGTGGCTTTGGAGCTGGGGGTTCAGGGCATAGCGATGCGACGCTGATGTTAGTTAATGGTATTCCTGTTTATATGGCCCCCTACGCCCACATTGAGCTAGACATTTTCCCCGTTACCTTTCAAGCCATTGATCGCATTGATGTGATTAAAGGTGGAGGCAGCGTGCAATACGGGCCTAACACTTATGGGGGTATTGTCAATATCATCACTAAGCCTATCCCTACTCAATGGGAAAACCAAGCGGCTGAAAGGATCACTTATTGGGCTAAGGCTAGAAACGCCGGGTTTGCCGCTCCCCCTGATAAAACCGGCGATCCTTCTTTCATCAAGTCTTTAGGCAACAACCTCCTCTACAACACTTATGTGAGGAGCGGAGGGATGATCAATAAACATGTGGGTATCCAAGCGCAAGCTAACTGGGTTAGAGGGCAAGGCTTTAGGGACAACAGCCCCTCTAGTATTTCAAACTATTGGCTGGATGGGGTCTATGACATTAACGAGAACAATGGGATTAAAGCCTATTACCAATACTACGATTTTGCTATCGCTCAACCGGGATCACTCAGCGAGCAAGATTACAAAATAAACCGCTTCGCTAATTTACGCCCCTTCAACCAAAAAGGCGGACGCTCCCAACGCTTTGGGGCTGTGTATGAAAACCGCTTCGGGGATTTAGACAAAGTGGGCGGGACTTTCAGCTTCACTTACTACGGACAATTGATGACTAGGGACTTTCAAGTGAGCTCTAGCTACAATAGTGCTA
Source organism: Helicobacter pylori (assembly GCF_002832345.1). GTDB lineage: Bacteria > Campylobacterota > Campylobacteria > Campylobacterales > Helicobacteraceae > Helicobacter > Helicobacter pylori_CP. Next base: position 113,875 of record NZ_PHLZ01000001.1, on the reverse strand, counting down.
ACATGGTTACTTGTTTTAGCGAAGCGGCATGCAGGGCGGCAGGACTTCCGGCAGGGTATAACTTGGCTGTGCCTTATTATGCCACTAACTACAATGGTTGGGCAGAAGTAGAAAACCCTGTGCGCTCCATTAACAACGCTTTTGAGCCTAAAGTGAATCTGATCGTCAATACCGGGAAAGTCAAGCAAACCTTTATCATGGGCTTGCGTTTCATGACCACCACCTTTTTACAACGCCAATACTTAAACACCAATGAATGCGCCACCAAAACGAGCGGTGAGGGGGCAGGATTCTTGTGTGAGGGCCCTAACGTGATGAGCGGTTGGAAACCCCACATCAAGCATGGCGTTTATAGAAACTGGAATAACTGGCGTAACAATTACACGGCAGTTTATTTGAGCGATCGCATTGAAGCTTGGGATGGGCGCTTTTTTATTGTGCCTGGTTTGCGCTACGCTTTTGTGCAATACAACAACGAAAATGCGGCTAACTGGATGCAAATCCCTGAGAAGGATTTAAGAAAAATCAAGCACATGAACAATTGGATGCCCTCAACCAACATTGGCTTTATCCCCGTACAAGGCGATCACAATGTGCTTACCTACTTTAACTACCAACGCTCTTTTGTCCCGCCTCAATTAGACGTTTTGAGCTATGGAGGAGCGGAGTATTTTACCCAACACTTTGACACTGTGGAAGCAGGAGCGCGCTACACCTATAAAGATAAATTCAGCTTCAATGCGGACTACTTTAGGATTTGGGCGCGCGATTTTGCCACCGGGCAGTATTCAGTCTATACAAGCGGCCCTATGAAAGGTAATGTGCGCCCCATTAATGGCTATTCTCAAGGCGTGGAGCTGGAATTGTATTACAGGCCTATTAGAGGGTTGCAATTCCATGCCGCTTTCAACTACATTGACACTCGTGTAACCAGCCATGGCCCTTTAACCGACTTGAACGGGGATGTGCTAAAAGGGACTAGCTATAACAAGCATTTCCCTTTTGTAAGCCCTTTCCAGTTCATTTTTGACGCTCGTTACAACTGGCGTAAAACCACCATTGGTATTTCTAGCTATTTTTATAGCCGCGCTTATAGCGGGATTAGCAACAGCGCAGCAGGAGGCTATTACGGGATGCAATATTATAGTGGGGGGAACAACTATGAAAGCGTTCTTAATAGCGGTTATCAATGCGAAGCTTGGTGCATGACCCAACATGAAGGGCTCTTGCCTTGGTATTGGGTGTGGAATATCCAAGTGAGCCAAATTTTCTGGGAAAACGGGAGACACAGAGTTACAGGAAGCTTGCAAATCAATAATATCTTTAACATGAAGTATTATTTTACAGGGATTGGCTCTAGCCCTGCAGGCTTGCAACCTGCGCCTGGAAGATCAGTTACAGCGTATTTGAACTACACTTTCTAAAAGCTTTAAAAAGGAGGGGGATTGTTGCACGATGATGAGCCGCTCAAGTTAGCCGCTTAGCGATTTTATTGAAATGATGAAATCTTCATTTAAGAATACTCCAAATAAGCCTCTTTGAGGCTGGCCTTAGCCCTTTGCCAATTAGGCAAATATAAGCTCAGCAAATCCCTAAAATATTCGTTATGGTGGCGCGCTTTTAAATGCAATAATTCATGCACAACCACATATTCAATGCCCTTTCTAGGCGCTTTAGCCAATTCCAAATTAAAAAGTAGGGTGCGTTTAGCAATATTGCAACTCCCCCATATCCGTTTCATTTTTTGGATTCTAAAGCTTTGTATGCTTTCGTTTAAAATCTTTTCGTATTGGTTGATATAGGTTTGTATTTTTTCTCTTAAAACTTGTCTGTAATAGTTTTCTAACACTTTTAAGCGGTTTTCTAAGCTTGTCTTTTGATGGACATGCAAGATTAAATATTTAGGGCTTTGGAGGACGAAGTGTTTTTTTATAGTGTGTTCAATTTTTAATAAATAGCGTTTCCCAAAAAGATAATGGCTTTCTCTCTCTAGCATTCCTCTTTGGCTTTGTCTGTTTTGGTTTAAAAAATTTTGTTGCTGTTCTTTTATCCAAGGGAGTCTTTTAATCAAAGAAAGCCTAAGGCTCTCATCGTTTAAAGCTAGGGGGCAAGACACATGCACAGAGCCATCAGGCGGGCAAACGCTAATGTGTAAATGCTTAATATCCTTTTTTTCTATAGCGATGTTGGTATTATTTAAAGTCAAACAATAAGCGTTCATTAGCGATACTCCTCTATGTGTTTGGCTAAATTAAAGACATTTTCTAACAAACCCTCATCGTTTATGATTTTTCTTAAAGCGATTTTAAGGTTTTTTTCTTTTTGATTATGCCCCACCCAACCATCTTTTTTATTACCCCTGATGCATGCGTCTATATCTAGGGCTAAGGCTTCATTTTCATCTAAATTATTATAGAGGGTTTTTAAAGCGTTAGTGTTGATCTTTTTAGGGTAATTTCTATTTTCTTTATCAATAACTTTTTTGGCTAAGTCGTGGATTTGTTGCAAGTATTCTAAATAGGTTAATTTCTTTTCTCTAAACTGGAAAATCAAATCGTTTAAAAGCGAAGATAATTTTTCGTAATACTTAGGATCGCTCGCTTCTTTTTCTATAATGCGTTTTTTAGTGTTGTTAGCGATGCTTTCTGCCATAGAGCTTTCATTTTTAAATACTTGAGATAACGCCTTATTAAAATCATCAATATCCATTTGGGCTAAAACTTCACACAGCCCTTGATCTTCTATTTGGAATAACACCTCGCTATCCGTGGTTTTAATGTAAGCGTCTAAGATCCTACGCATGTCTTCGCTATAGCTTTTTAAATCCACGCTATCCCCACTACTCAAGCCAACCGCTTTTTGTAAATGCCTATAAAATTCCGCTTCTTGTTTGATTGTTTGCATTTCTTCTTTAGAATAAATGGGCTTTTCTAAGTTATTCAATTCCACAAACATTCTTAAAAACGCGCCAACAAGCTGGTAAAACAACCGCCTTTTTTGAGCGTTTTTTTCTAAATCGCTCCCACAAAAATAAGCGATATAATCCATTTCATCTTTTGGCTCTTTCACGCTTTCACAAAGCGATTTTAACTGATCTTTAGTTTCTTCTAATCTTTTCTTAATCTTTTGGGCTTTGTCAGAGATAAACCCTTGAATGTCTTCTCTTTCATAGTTTTCAAACGCTTTATTGGTGTAATCGCTGTGCGCTTCTTGTAGGCTATCAAATAAATCCTTATAGTCTATGATACAGCCAAAATCCTTATCTTCGCTATCTAGTCTATTCACCCTGCACACCGCTTGAAAAAGCTCATGATCTTGCATTTTCTTATCAATATATAAATAAGTGAGGCTTGGCGCATCAAAACCGGTCAATAGCTTATCCACCACGATCAATAGCTTCATTCTATTAGGCTCATTAATAAAACGCTCTTTAACTTTTTCTTCAAACTCTTTAATTTTATTAAGGGCTTTTTTCTCATCTTTTTCATTAAAAAAGTTTTGCAGCATTTTACAATAAGCGCGGTATTTGTAACTCTCTTCGTTCTCATCGCTCCCGCAATCTTTCAGATCAGCGATATTGGGTTCATAGCTTGTGATCACAGCCACCTTATCCTTTAATTCTGTTTCTAAAAAGAGTTCAAAATACCGGCATGCGTTATACACGCTTTCAGCCACCAGCATGGCATTCCCCTTTTCACTCCTTAATCGTGGGAGTTTTGCCATATCCAATACAATATCTTGCACAATGCGAGCTAATCTGTCTTTAGTGGAAAAAACTTTTTGCAAATTAACCCATTTCTTTTTAAGCTCTGTTTTAGCCGTTTCATTCAAGCCTTGGGTTTTTAATTCAAAATATTCGTCTAGCTTTTCAGGGTTACTGACATATTGATCCACGCTTCTGGCTTCATAGTTTAAATCTAGCACCACTTTATCGCTAACGGCTTCATTAAATTTATAGCAATGGATATAATTCCCAAACACTTCCTGGCTTGTCTTTTTATCTTGCTTCAATAAAGGCGTGCCGCTAAAGGCGATAAAAATCGCATTAGGGAGCAGGCTTTTCATGGCTTTATGCAATTTACCGCCTTGGGTTCTGTGGCATTCATCCACTAAAACAACCCATTCCTTTAAAACAGGTTGTTTTTTTAAATCTTCTAAGTCGTTTTCATCAAACTTATGCACAAGCGAGCCAACCAAAAATTCCTTATTTTCAAACAGCACGCTCAATAAATCCTTCTTGCTGTCTGCACGATGAATAGCCTCGCCTATCCCACTAAACACGCCTTGAATTTGAGCGTCTAATTCCCTCCTGTCCGTAACGATTAAAACCCTTGCTTGCTTGATATTCTTTCTTAGCCATCTAGTAAGCCACACCATAGTCAAGCTCTTACCGCTGCCTTGCGTGTGCCAGATAATCCCCCCTTCTTTTCTTTTGATAAATTCTTGCGTTTTTTTAATTGCAAAATATTGGTGGAACCTGGCGCATTTCTTTTTCCCCTTATCAAAAATCAAGAAATCATGGATAAATTCTAAAAACCTTTCTTTTTTTAAAAAGCATTCAATCGTCTCAAACAAATTTTTTAAAACGCCCTCTTCTTTCCAAGAAAGGTAGTATTTTTCTTTAGTCTCTATGACGCCATACCTTAGCCCTTGACTTTCATTGCCCGCCATAACCAATTGGATCGTTTTAAAAAAATCTCTAATAAATTCTTTCTTTTGGTTGTCTAAATTTTGCCTGATACCGCTTTCTACGCTCACGCTGGATTTTTTCAATTCTAGCACCCCTAAAGCGATCCCATTAACGTAAAGCACTATGTCCGGCCGTTTTGCGTTTGGCCCTTTAACGCTCACTTCTTCAGCCACGCTAAATTCATTCTTAGAAACATCTTTCCAATCAATGAGATAAGTCGTTTGGAAGTTTTCATTCTGGCTTATTTTAGTTTTCACGCCATAAATCAAAAGCTCGTAAAATGTTTGATTCGCTTCGTATAAATCGTTTTTTAAAGCGTTATAGATTTCTTGCTCAATTTTATGCCACCTTTCATCATTGATTTTTTGATTTTTAATTAGCCATGCCTTCAAGCTTTCTTTATTAATGTTTTCATTATCGCTCTTTGTTAAATCCCCTAAATACGCATAGCCCATGCTTTTAAAAGTTTCTATGACTTGTTTTTGAACTTCTTTTTCTGTTTTCATCATAAACCCCTTAAGAACGCTTTCTATCGCTTTATATTATAATCCTAAAAACAAAATAGGGCAATTAAAAATGGCGATCAAAAAAAGCGAATTGTATAGCTCTTTATGGGCTGGAGCGGATAGTTTGAGGGGCGGGATGGATGCGAGCGAGTATAAAAACTATGTTTTGAACCTGCTTTTTTTAAAATACATCAGCGATAAAGCCAGAAACAATAATTTTAGCGAAATAGAAGTGCCGCAAGGGTGCTTTTATGAAGACATTCTCGCTTTAGAGGGCGATAAGGAAATAGGCGACAAGCTCAATAAAATCATCGCCAAGATCGCAGAGCGAAACGATTTAAAAGGCGCGATTGACAGCGTGGATTTTAACGATAACACCAAGCTTGGAGAGGGTAAAGCGATGATAGACACCCTTTCTAATCTGGTTAAAATCTTTGCCGATTTGAGTTTGGGCGCGCATGGGGCTTTAGACGATGATTTATTGGGCGATGCTTACGAATATTTAATGCGCCATTTTGCCAGCGAATCCGGTAAATCCAAAGGGCAGTTTTACACCCCTAGCGAAGTTTCGCTTTTATTGTCCCTTTTGCTTGGCATTGATGAAAACACCAGACAGGATAAAAGCATCTATGATCCCACTTGCGGGAGCGGTTCGTTATTGTTGAAAGCTTCTAGCTTGGCCGGCAAAAAAGGCTTAACTATCTATGGTCAAGAAAAAGACATTTCCACCACAGCCCTTTGTAAAATGAATATGATCTTACACAATAGCGCTGATGCTGATATTGCTAAAGGGGGTTCTAGCACCCTTTCTAACCCCCTTTTTATTGAAAATGGCATGCTAAAAACCTTTGATTATGTCGTGGCTAACCCTCCCTTTAGCTTGAAAAACTGGACTGACGGGCTAAGCATAGACCCTAAAAGCAAGCAAGTCATTAACGATCGTTTCAATCGTTTTGAAGACGGCACGCCCCCTGAAAAAAATGGCGATTTTGCTTTTTTACTCCATATCATCAAATCCTTAAAAAACACAGGCAAAGGGGCAGTGATTTTACCTCATGGGGTGTTATTTAGGGGGAATGCTGAGGCGCAAATCAGAAAAAATCTTTTAACAAAAGGCTATATTAAAAGCGTGATAGGCCTAGCCCCTAATCTTTTTTATGGCACTTCCATTCCTGCATGTGTGGTTGTTTTAGACAAAGAAAACGCGCACGCCAGAAAGGGCGTTTTTTTGATAGATGCGAGCAAGGATTTTAAAAAAGACGGCAATAAAAACCGCTTGAGAGAGCAAGATGTCCAAAAAATGATAGACACTTTTAACGCTTTAAAAGAAATCCCTTATTATTCCAAAATGGTAAGCCTAGAAGAAATTAGCGCTAATGACTACAACTTGAATATCCCGCGCTACATTGCCTCCCAACAAGAATCAGAAAAAGACTTGTTCGCTTTAATCAACAGCCACAAGGCCAGTTATTTGCCCCAAAACGAAATTGAAATCTACGACCCTTATTTTCAAGTGTTTAAAGAGCTAAAAAACACGCTTTTTAAAAAAAGTGATAAAGAGGGTTATTACGCTTTAAAAACAGAATGCGAAAACATTAAAGAATTAATCACTCAAAGTTTAGAATACCAAACTTTCCACGCTTCTGTTTTAAGCGCTTTTGACCGATTGGAACTATCCACAACTTTTAATGATTTAGAGCCAGGTTTTAACCCAAAAACCCTCATAGAAAGCGTTTGCTCAAGGGTTTTATACGAATTTGAAAAAATAGAAATTTTAGACAAATACGGCGTGTATCAGCTCTTTAAAGATTACTATAACGAAGTCTTGCAAGACGATTGGTTCCTTCTTTCATTCAATGGCTTTAGAAGCGCTAAAGAATTAAGGAAATTAACCCCCCTAAAAGACAAAAACAAAAAAGCCAATTATTTAGAGGAGCCGGATTTTATCATTCAAAAAACCTACTATAAAAGCGATCTAATCCCTAAAAACTTGATCAAACAACGCTTTTTTGAAAAAGAAGCGAAAGAATTAGAAGAATTAGAAAACGCCCTCAACGAAAAAGAGGCTCTTTTAGATGAATTTATAGAAGAGCATTCTAACGAAGAGGGGCTTTTTTATGAGTTGAAAATCAATGAAAGCGTTTTGAAAAAAGAGCTAAAAAACGCCACCGATTCAGAAGATAAGAAAATCCTAAAAACCGCTTTAGAATGGCTAGAGGCTAAAAACAAGGCGCTAAAAATGAAAAATAAAGCTTATGAGGAGCTGGAATTAAAAGCGTTCCACCAGTATAAAAACCTTGAAATCAATGAAATTAAGGATCTCATCATCAAAGACAAATGGCTTAACAGCCTAAAAAACGCCCTAGAAAACAAGATTTTAAACGCTATCAACGCTTTTACTAGCGCCCTTAATGAAATCATTTCAAGCTACTCTAACAGCTTGTTAGAATTAGATAAAGAAGTCAAAGAGAGCGAATCAAAAGTTTTAGAGCATTTGAAAGATTTGGGGTTAATGGGGTGATAAACGCATGGACGCATTAACAACGCCATCAAATTGGCAAAAAGTAAGGCTTGGGGATATTGGCAAACCATGCATGTGTAAAAGAGTTATGAAACATCAAACAACACAATATGGCGAAATTCCATTCTATAAAATAGGCACATTTGGCAACACCGCCGATGCCTTTATTTCAAAAAAGCTATTTTTAGAATACAAAACAAAATATTCTTTTCCAAAAAAAGGCGATATTTTAATTTCTGCTTCCGGAACTATTGGTAGGGCAGTCATTTATGACGGAAAACCCGCTTATTTTCAAGACTCAAATATTGTTTGGATTGACAACGATGAAACATTAGTAAAAAATGATTTTTTATTTTATGCTTATTCTAATATTAAATGGAATACAGAACATACAACTATCTTAAGACTTTATAACGATAATTTTAAAAATACTTTAATCCCCCTACCCCCTCTAAACGAACAAATCGCTATCGCTAACATTTTAAGCGATGTGGATCGTTATCTTTATTCTTTAGACGCCCTCATTCTTAAAAAAGAAAGCGTTAAAAAAGCCTTAAGCTTTGAACTATTGAGCCAAAGAAAACGCTTGAAAGGCTTCAATCAAAATTGGCAAAGAGTGAGGCTTGGGGATATATGTTATTTAAAAAATGGTTTTTCTTTTAAAAGTGATTTATTCAAAAATATGGGAATTCCTATCATACGGATTTCAAATATCTCTAGTGTAGATAATTGTATCAATACGAATGATTTAGTTTTTTATGACCCTATTTTAATAGATAATGATTATATTCTAAAGCAAGGCGACTTAATTTTAGCTATGTCTGGTGCAACAACTGGAAAATCTTGTCTTTACAATTTGAACAAAATTGCCTATCTAAATCAGCGTGTAGGAGTCTTTAGAGCAAAAACTTCATTTTGCTATGATTTTCTTGTCCAATTTGTTTTTTCCGAACTTTTTACCTCACGATTAAAACTTATACTTACAGCCGGAGCTCAGCCAAATATAAGTTCTTTTGATATTGAAGATTTTGAAATCCCCATACCCCCTCTAAACGAACAAATCGCTATCGCTAACATTTTAAGCACTTTAGATAATGAGATCACAAGCCTTAAAAACAAAAAACGCCAATTTGAAAACATCAAAAAAGCTTTAAACCACGATTTAATGAGCGCTAAAATCAGGGTTTTAAAAAAATAAAACCTAAAAAAGGCTAAAAAGCATTTTTACAATCAATAATAAAAGAGCTTGCACAGCAAGTGATAGGCTCTTAAAAAAGATTTTAGTTTTTGTTAATTTTAATTTTTAGTGGGTGTGGTTTTAGATGAGTTTGTGGGATAAAGAGTATTGAATAATGTTTTAGTTTATTTGGCGAGAACAAAAGCCATGAATTTTTAGAGAGTTATTTTAAGGGGTGCGAAAACGCCACGCTAAACAAAAATAATGACACTACAAAACTGAATGAATAAGCACAAAGCAAGATTAATACCTTGCTTATAGCCCCGTATTGCCCTGCCCTTCTTTATTGGCATAATCTTTCAATTCTTTATAAAGCAAAGATTGCAAGCGCGTGATAGCAAAATTCTTATTCTTTTCATCCACTTCAAGGCTTCTATTCAATACGGGTGTGCCTTGACAATCGCTCGCACTAACAACCACTCTAATGCGTGTGGTGCCATCAGCGCTGTCTGTGAAAACTTCATTTTTGATTTGATAGAGTTTTTCTTCATCGCTAGGGGTTAGCACTCTGGCGTAAGCACTTATGAGAGCGTTTTTAATCTCTGTATCGCTGTTGTTATCAAAAGTGATTTGCACTTTAGGTTTGAAAGCGTTTTGATAATAGATTTTTTCATAATTTTCTAACGAACTCACCGGGACAGAATACGCTTTTAAAATCCTTTCTATAGGCATCGCTTTAGCCAATAAATCCCCCATGCTCTTGGATTGCTGTAAAAAAACCCCTTTACAAACCTTAGGCATTAAGGTGGAAAACTGCCCATAAAGAGCGTTATACTTATCCCTTAAACCCTGCAAAAACAAGTTTTGGTTAATCCTTACTCTGGTGTAGTAGATCCCTTTTTGTGCTTCTTGATTGACAATTTCTACATTATTCAATTCTAAGTCATCGGTTTTTAAGTTAATCGTTTGCGAATCACTGGATTTTAACTTATTATCCACACGACTTTTTTGAATGTGGATTTGTGAATTAACCACCACGCTAATAGACGCCACTAAATCCGCTAACGCTTTTTGTTTAGAAGCTTCTTTAGAAGTGGCTGAACCACTCCCATAAAGATAGCCTTTTTGGGTGTTTGTTTTGTTGTAGGCCTTGCTATACCACTTAGGCTCTGCGCTTAAATTCGTGCCCACAAAAGCCATAAGGCATGCAAGAATAATCTTTTTCATTATTAATCCTTACTCATTCGTTAAAGCGACATGCTTCTTAGTGATCTTTAGAAGCACATAAACTTTATCCGTATCAATAAAAGTGGCCTTTAGCTCACTAGCCTTAATCTCTATTTTATCCCCCTTGAAAGCTTCCATCACTTTCTCTAAGGCGTTTTGTCTGGCTGAGGACAAGCTATAATCCATATCATCTGAAAGCAATATATCGCTCATCCCACACACTAAAAATTTCTCATCTTTGGTTTGGGTCTTTTCAATCTGCACTTCTTTTGAGCAATCCCTAGCCCACTTAGGCAAGGATTTCCCCCACGCCACTCCCAACACCAAAGCAAGCGCAATAGCAAGGCGTTTCATCAAAACCCTACTTTTTAACCATGCCCAACTCTTCGCGCACTTTATCCACAATTTGCTTATCCAAGCCCACTAAAACAAAAACCCTATCTTTACCAACATAGCGGGCAAGCATTTTAGAAGCGATCAATTCCTTATCCACTAATTGAGAAATTTTTTCAGTATCAGTGCCGCTGATGGACCTTTTACCAGAAGCGTCTACCGTTCTGGTTTTTTCATTTTCCAAATCTTTTTGTAAAGTGGATTTTAAATTCGCCGCTAAATTAGCCCTAGCCTTCGCTGTAGCCTGGTTAGTAGAATAATCCACATCATTATTAGTGATCAAATCTTCAGCCCTTCCTAAAAAGACCCCTGAATATTTTTCATACTTCGCCACTTTTTCTAAATCCCCTACTACCCAATCAGGAGCGCCTTTAGTCGCTTCTTTGTAAGCCTTATTGCTTTTACTGATGCCTGATTTTGGGGCATGGCTACAACCTACAATCACCATCGCTGCTATCACACTCATTCCTAAAATTTTTTTAACTTGATTTTTCATCGTTCATCCTTTCAAATATAAATTTAAAACATACGCTTATTGCTAGCGTTCTTCACAATAGGCTTAACATCGCTCCATACCTCTTCACCCGTTTTCCTGTTGGTAAGGCTTAGGGTGAAGTCATAGTCTAAACGCTGCCTAGAACTACTAATAGAGGCTGCGATACTAGATACTTTACCACTTAAAGATAAATCAGCGGCTCTTAAAGTGCCTTTTTCTACAGTGGTGTCTTGATTATACTCTTCGCTCTCTCGTTCTTTTTCGCGCTGTTTCACCATTCTGCTATCCGCTGCAATACCACTCCCTCCGCTCGCCCTTGTGATATTGAACCTCCCATTAGATCGCAACCGCAACTGCCGCGCGATTTCAGTCGTCAAAAGATTCATATCCAAATTGGGTTGCGTGGTGTCGTTAATAACATCTGAAACTTCAATCAAATGCTTGCCCTTGAGTTGCTCAAAATTAGGGTCGCTAAACATGGAATCTAACATCGCATTAGCGGTTAGTAATAAATCCGTGCTATTAATACTTGCAGTCGTATTTTTGGTGGCATCATTCACATTTTGATAAGTTGCCATTTCGCTTGAGCAACCCACCCACAACAAAGTGCTCAAAATCACCGAGCTTATAATTTTTAATTTTGTTTTCAATAACATAATGATAGAAACTCCCTATTCAAAATTTAAAACAGATACATCTGTTTCTAATTTTAAACTTCTAATCTAAACACACAGTGTTTTTGCGGATTTTAGCATTTTATGCGTCTTTTTTTTCACATTTTACAAGTTTTAGCCCTACAAATTTCACACTGCAAGCATTAATACCACAAATTCGCTCATTTTTAGCTTAATTAAAGAAACTTTTTTAACAAACATGCTGATTTAAAAACGATAAAAACGATTTTTTGAGATAAAGAAATAATATAAAAGCTATTTGAAGTTAGCCCCCTATTAAAAAAGGGGCTAAAAAAGATTTTTACAGGCTCTTATTTTAACAAGGCTTTTTAACGCCCTTTATAAGAGCGTTTTAATCGCGTCTTCAATCGGTTTTTGAGAGCTAGGTTCTACAAGCCTTTCACCCACTTCTTTGGCGTTTTTGTAAAAAATCAAAGTAGGGATCTTGCGAATACCTAAGCTCTCTTTTAAATCCTGGCTTTCATCAAAAGAAACCTTAAAAAATTCCACCTTGCCTTTGTAAGTTTTGGCTAAATTTTCCATGATCGGCTCAATCTTTCTGCAATCCGGACACCAATTCGCCCCCACATTAACCACTACCGCTTGATGAGCGATTTTCTCTGCATAATTCTTCCCGTTAATCACTTCTGACATGATAATCCTTAATTTTTATTTCCCCCAGCCGCCGAAGTATAGCATATTTCAAGCGCTAATCCCCTTTAGTATTAGCCCTATTAGCCATAAACGCATGCAGTTCGTTGTATTCTTGGCGGTTTAAAAACCGCATTTTCCCTACCGGCAAGGCATTCAAATTCACAAAACCATAACGAACGCGCCTTAAATCCAACACCCCAGCGTTAAAAAACGCAAAAAAACGCCTTAGTTCTCTGTTTTTCCCCTCATTGATAATAACTCTCAGTTTAGAGTATTTGGCATGGTTTTTGATGATTTCATAACCAACAAAGGGGGCAAATTCCATGCTTTTAATGGGGGTTTTTTGGTGCGCTCCCTTAGTGGCGTTTTCTAATTTCAAGCCCTCTTGCATGGCGTTTTCCATCTCTCTTGTAACAAAGCCTTGAATTTTAACAAGATATTCTTTTTCTAAATTCGCATGCATTAAAGCGCTCACCACCGCCTTACTATCGCTTAAGAGTAGCACCCCCTCGCTCGCAAAATCCAAACGCCCCACCGGCGCAAAATGGGCGTATTTTTTCTCCAAGCTTTCATAAATCACGCGCCGTTTTAAGGGATCGGCTTTACTCACTAATTCGCCCTTTGGCTTGTGATAAACCAGCACGCTGAATTTTTTGTTTTTTAAGGGCTTGATGAGTCGTTTGTCCAAAAACACCTTGTCGTTTTCTTTAACCACGCTAGCGAGTTTGGCATGCTCATAGTTGATTTTCACCCGCCCTTCTAAAACCAATTTTTCAGCTTCTCTTCTGGAGTGCTTGGTGTAATGGGCTAAAAACTGGTTGATCCTCAAGCTAAATCCCTCCACTCTAACCCTTTAAAATCGTCCTTAATCTTTTCATTTACCATTAAATCGCTTTGGATTTTGAATTGCTTATCCTTATCTTTGATGATCAAATACAAAGGGCGTTTACCCTGGTGTTTTAGAGCGCTCTCTTTGATTTGTCTTAAAAACTCTTTTTTCACATCGTTTTCTAACACGATCGCTAAAGAGCAAGAACTAGAGGCAAGCATTTCAAAGGGGGGGATTTCACGCACATCTTCTTTTTGCTTTTCAGGGTCTTTATAGCGGGCTTTAGGGATTTTAACCTCTCTAGCGCTCTCTAAATCCAAGATTTCAAAAAGCCTTAATCGCGCCACTTCTTCTTGCTCTTCAATCTTGCATTTAAACACTAAAGGCTTATTAATATCCAACTCTTCTAAGGCGTTTAATTGCTTTTCAAAAAGCATGAGTTCAAACTTGCCGTATCGATCCAAAATGTCCGCTGTGCCATAAGGCTTACCGCTTCGTTTGCCAATTTTCTTTTTAACTTCCATGATTTTACCCAGCAAATAAGCCTGCGAGCCGATTTCTAACTCTTCAATATCAATGCTTTTGACTAAATTTTTAAAGCCCTTAATTTCTTCTTTAAACTCGTCTAAGGGATTGCCTGAAACATGGATCCCCAAAGTTTCATACTCGCATTCTAAAAGCGTTTTAGCGTCATGTTCGCCCAAATCAAGCATGTCCAAAATAACCTGCTCTTTTATCCCGCCTTCCATGGCTCCAAAAAGGGAGTTACCCCCTTGCATCATTTCATTAGCCTTGTCTTTAGCGCGCCCAGCATCACAGATCAAATCCAAGTTAGCGAGCATGGTTTTTCGGGTGTAGCCTAAATTGTCCAAACTCCCTGATTTCACTAATGGCTCTAAAGATTTTTTAGTGAGTTTAGAAAAATCCACTCGTGAAATAAAATCTTCTAAACTCTTATAATCCCCTTTAGCCCTTTCTTCAATGATGTTTTTAATCGGCTCACCCCCAACCCCTTTGATCGCTCCCAAGCCAAACACGATTTTCTTTTCCAACTCGCCCTTTTGATTTTTAAACTCCGCTACGCTGAAATCTTGCATAGAAGAATTAATGTGCGGAGGCATCACTTCAATTTCTAAAGCCCTGACCTCATCAATATAGCGCGCTACGGATTCGATCTTATTGGATTCGCTAGTGAGCATCGCTGCCATGAACTCATGCTTGTAATAAGTCTTTAAATACGCCGTTTGGAAAGTGATCATCGCATAAGCGGCTGAATGCGATTTGTTGAAACCATAGCCGGCAAATTTAACGATCAAATCCCACAAATTAGCTGCTTTTTGGCCATCATGCCCTAAATTTTTAGCGCCTTCTACAAACTTAGCCTTATTGTCCGCCATGATTTGAGCGTCTTTTTTCCCCATAGCGCGGCGGATCAGATCCGCTTCACCCAAACTAAAACCGCCAATCGTTTGCACGATTTGCATCACTTGCTCTTGATAGACGATCGTGCCGTAAGTGGGCTTTAAAATCGGCTCTAATTCTTTAAACGCATAAGCGATAGGCTCAATGCCATGCTTTCTATTGACAAAATCATCTACCATTCCTGATTCCATAGGTCCCGGTCTCCCTAGCGCGATAATGGCGATAATGTCTTCAAAGCTTGAAGGCTTTAAGCGTTTGTTAAGCCCTTGAAACATCCCGGATTCAATCTGGAAGATCCCCACCGTATCCCCGCTTTGGATCGTTTTATACACTTTTGGATCGTCCATATCCAACGATAAAAAATCCACGCTAATTTTATGCTGCGTTTTAATGATTTTAAGCGCATCATCAATCACGGTCAAGGTTTTAAGCCCCAAGAAGTCAAACTTAATCAAATCCACCGGCTCTAAATACTTCATGGAATATTGCGTAACGATACCGCCGGTTTTTTCAGAGGCAAATAAAGGGGTTTTGTGCCACAACTCTTTTTGGCTATCCACCACTAAGGCTGCGGCATGCACGCCTGCGTTGCGATTCAAATTCTCTAAATTGAGCGAATATTCCCATACTTGTTTGGCTACTTCATTGCTTTCTACTAACTCCTTGATTTTAGGCTCTAATTCCCACGCCCCCTCTATGAATTCGCCATTTTTTTCATAGCCCTTAAGCGTGATTCCTAAGCGATTAGGGATGAGTTTGGCAAAATCATCAGCCTCCTTATAAGGCATGTCCAACACCCTTGCGACATCTCTGATCACCCCTTTAGCCAACATCTTATTAAAGGTGATGACTTGCGCCACATTGTATTTGCCGTATTTTTCAATCATGTATTCTATGATTTCTTTACGCCGGCGCTGGCAAAAATCCGTATCAATATCAGGCATGCTGATTCTTTCAGGGTTTAAAAACCTTTCAAAGAGCAAATCGTATTTCAAAGGGTCAATATCGGTGATTTTTAAAGCAAAAGCCACCAAACTCCCGGCCGCGCTCCCCCTACCAGGCCCCACAGGAATACCCATTTCTTTAGCGTAACGGATAAAATCCCACACGATCAGCATATACCCTGGGAATTTCATGTTCGTGATGACTTCAATTTCTTTTTCTAGCCGTTCTTTGTATTGTTCATGCTTTTCTTTAGGCACTAAGATTAAGCGCTCTTTCAAGCCCTCTCTAGCCTTATAGGCAAAATAAGAAGTGTCATCTTCAAAATTCAGCCCCTCATTTTGAGCGTAAGCTTTAGTGAATTTGAAGCTTGGGGGGGTTGGGGGGTTCTTTTTATCGTCTTTTAAATCAATCTCTAAAACGCATTTATCAGCGATTTCTTGGGTGTTTTCTAAAGCTTCTGGAATATCTGCAAAGAGCTTTGCCATTTCTTCGGGGGACTTGATGTAAAACTCATGCACGGAGTGTTTCAAGCGCCCCTTATCATTTAGGGTTTTACCCATCGCTACGCACATCGCCACTTCTTGAGCCTTAGCGTCATTAGGCATGGTGTAGTGGGTGTCGTTGGTGGCGATGATTTTTAACCCCGTTTCTAAAGACATTTTAATGACTTGCTCATCAATGAATCGCTGATCTAAAATGCCATGGCGCATGATTTCTAAATAAAAATCGTCTTCAAAAATCTCTTGGTATTCGCAAGCGATTCTTTTAGCTTCATCATAGCCTTTAGCCCCATACTTGCGGTTTCTCTCATTATTAGTATTTAAATGGTAATTGACTTCCCCTTGCAAGCACGCGCTAGAAGCGATGATGCCTTTAGAATGCTCTTTTAGAAGCTTTTTATTGATGCGTGGGAAATAATAAAACCCTTCTAAATACGCCATAGAGCTTAAGAACATCAAATTTTCATAGCCCTCTTGGTTTTTAGCGAATAAGCACAAATGGAAGCGCTGCTTGGTTTCTTTGCTAGAAAGGTTGTCGTCATTATGGATATACGCTTCCATGCCGATGATAGGCTTAATGCCTTCTTTTTTCATGCTCGTATAAAAATCAATCGCTCCAAACATGTTCCCATGATCAGTTACGCTCACGCTTTTCATGCCCAATTCTTTAATGCGTTTGGCCAGGATTTTAATCTTATTCGCCCCGTCTAAAAGCGAATATTCCGTGTGCAAGTGCAAATGCGTGAAGGCTTTATTTTCTTTCATTGTATAACCCCTATTTGGATTTAACGCCATTATACCTACCGCTCTTTAAAAAACTCTTTATTAGATCATTTAATGGTGAATTATTTTAAAATGGTGGTTATAATAAGAAAGTTTTTTCTTATTTTTAATACTATTTTAGGAGTTCATCATGAAAAAATCCATTTTATTGGGCGTTTGCCTGGCTTTTTCTTGCGTTTATGCTTTAAGCGATATGGATTTGATTAAAAAAGCGAGGGAAAGCCAGTTAGAACCCATGCCTATGGGCAAAGTGCTCAAAGAATACCAAATCAAAAAAACCAGAGATGTGGGTATTGGCGCTAAAAACAGCGAAATCATGACCTCCGCTCAAGTGGAATTAGGCAAAATGCTCTATTTTGACCCTAGGATTTCCACTTCCTATCTCGTGTCTTGCAACACATGCCATAATCTGGGCTTAGGCGGGGTGGATTTAGTCCCAAGTGCGGTAGGTTCTCAATGGAAGAAAAACCCCCACCTTTTAAGCTCCCCAACGGTGTATAACTCTGTGTTTAACGATGTGCAGTTTTGGGATGGTAGGGTTACGCATTTAAACGAACAAGCGCAAGGGCCGATCCAGTCTTCTTTTGAAATGGGGGCTGATCCCAAAGTGGTGGTAGAAAAAATCAATTCCATGCCAGGCTATGTCAAGCTCTTTAGAAAAGCCTATGGCTCTAAAGTCAAAATTGATTTTAAATTGATCGCTGATAGTATCGCTATGTTTGAAGCCACTCTTATTACCCCAAGCCGCTACGATGATTTTTTAAGAGGCAATCCTAAAGCGCTCAGTAAAGCCGAAAAAGAAGGGCTGGATTTATTCATTTCTAAAGGCTGTGTGGCTTGCCATAACGGCATCAATCTTGGGGGAACGATGCAGCCTTTTGGGGTGGTCAAACCTTATAAATTCGCTAATGTGGGCGATTTCAAAGGCGATAAAAACGGGCTTGTGAAAGTGCCTACTTTAAGGAATATCACCGAAACGATGCCTTATTTCCATAATGGGCAATTCTGGGATGTTAAGGATGCGATTAAAGAAATGGGCTCTATCCAGTTAGGCATTGAAATCAGCGATGAGGAAGCGAAAAAAATTGAAACCTTCTTTGGAGCTTTAAAGGGTAAAAAACCTAAAATAATCTACCCAGAACTCCCTGTAATGACAGACAAAACCCCTAAACCCTCTTTTTGATTTAAAAAAGTCCTTTTAAGGGGCTTGATTATAAAAAGCTAGGGTCAAAATAATTTAAGTCCTAAAAAAGAGCCTTAAGTTGTCTTGATTTATTATAATCAGCTTTTCTTGGTCCTTCTCTCTTGTTCTTTTTCCTCAAAAATTTTTCTATGATACGCTAAATATTGCATTCTTCTATCATTTAATATATCTTTAAAAATTCCATTATTTAGATTAAGTTGCGATTTGAGTTTGTGGTTATTTTCCAATAAATAAGAGAATTTTAATTGCTTGTTTTCATCAATAGTGATAAAATGTTTATCAAATAAAGCGTCTGCATTAGCGATTAGCAATAAGCCATTATCAAGATCGTATTTTTCTTCTTCATCACAATCGCTATAGCCTTTAATATGTGATGCTCTGAATAAAGTTTTCATATCATCAAAATCAGCTTCAATATAAGTTAACGGGCAAAAAACAGACCTGTCTATCGTGGTGTAATTCATCATCTCGAACGCCAACGCTTCTCGCCATTTGTTTTGGTGTTGTCGCTGTATCTTTTCTTCTTGAAATGGAGTGGAGTTTTTAGCAACTAGATTATTTTCTCTTTTGAGTTTTTGCTCTTGATAGATTTGCCATTTAGAATTAGTTACCCCCAAAAGGCTAAAAAATAAAGGATTTCTAAAAGGCATAATAAATAAATTCTTTTGCGTTTGAGTTTTTTCTATCAAAAGATACAATAAATCATTCTTAAATAGGTTGTGTCGTAATTTGTTAAATTCTACATCTTGATTCATACCTATGCCATGCACAGCTTGATGGAGTTCTATAGGTGTAAAATCTTGATTATTAAGGATCTGATACGACATGGTATTGGCATTAAATTGTTTAGGATTAAAATTTTTATGGAGTTTTTCAAAGATTTTTAAAATGTCTTCAAAATGGAAGTTTTCTAAAACATCATTGACTAAAAACACTTTAGCATAGTCATTGATTTTAAGGTGGTCTCCTCCTGCAACTTTGCGTTTTTTAACGCTATCTCTAGGAACTGGCATATCCAAATCTTTCCAAAATCTTATGGACATGCCAATATTAGATTGTTTAGCAACTTCAAACTTTCTATTTTCTCGTTGCTCTATCTCTCGCATTTCTTTTGCGCTTAAATAATAGAGCAAATTTTTATCCAAACTTTCATCATTTTTCATTTTGGCAAAGTTGGGCAAATCTGAATGGCTTAACATTTTATAGTAAAGAATATACTCACTGCTTTTATGTTTATCCATATAATCATATAAAGATTGAGACTTATCAATAATGATTTCTTGAATTTCCTCAAAATTTTCCACTCTGTAGATATTTTTCTTTTGCTTAGAATTACCCATTTTTAACCCTTTTTTAAAAACAATTCACAATGTTTTTTAATCGCTTTAGCTAGAGCAAAACTCACATTCACACTGACTGCATTGCCAAATTGCTTATAGCTTTGAGTGTCAGAGACAACTTGTTTGAAATTGCCAGGAAATCCTTGTAATTTTCTAGCTTCATTAGGGGTTAGACGCCTAATAGTAGAGTAATTATTGTCTTTATAGCGTTCCCAATTTTTTAAATCCGTGTAGTAGTTATCTTGACTTGCTCTGTGGCATTTATGCATAGTAGCTGTGAGAGTTTTTGCAATAGGAGTGTCTATACTAGGCTCTACAATATAGCCTTTTGTCCCTCTACCCAAAATAGTTTTAATCATTCTTTGAGAGATGAAATATTTTAATTCCACTTGTTTGTCCAATAAATCTAGAGCGCTTATTTTACAAGAAATTTTTGCAGGAAAAATAAATTCTAAGTTTGTAAAACTATTTTTTCTTAATGCGACAATGAATACACGATTGCGCTGTTGGGGGATACCAAAGTCTAGGGTATTTAAAATATCGTAATTAATTTGATAGTCAAGCTCATTCAATTCAAAAAGGATGCGTTTAAAACTCTCCCCCTTATTGTGATTGATTAAGTTTTTAACATTTTCTAAAACAACAATTTTGGGTCTATATTTTTTAATAATTTCACAAATAGTGAAAAATAAAGTCCCCCTCCTGTCTTCAAAACCTTGCAAAGAACCCAAAGTGGAAAAAGGCTGACAAGGAAAACCGCCTATTAAAATATCATGCCCACAAATATGGTCTTTTTCAATTTCAATATCGCCTAAGACAATATTTTGTCCTATATTAGCTTTATAGGTCTCTACTGCATACTTATCAAAATCATTTGCCCATACAATTTCAAAGCTATTTTGTATAAAACCTAAATCAAGCCCTCCAATACCACTAAACAAGCTTGCAACTTTCATCAAATAACCTTAATGATTTCTTTAATTAAGGCGATTAAGACATCTACCACAATAGAATTGCCTGCTTGTTTGTATCCTTGAGCTTTAGAAACAACAATTTTATAATCATCATCAAAACCCATAAGTCTATGAGCTTCTCGCACACTTAAAGAACGCACTCTATCATTAGTAGTAACATAATTATTTACACTTGAGCGATGGTGGTTTCCCATAGTAGAGAGCAAAGCTCTTGCGATAGGCAAATCAATTTTAGCATCAGCATGATAGAAGTTTTTTGTGCCTGCACTCAAGCAATATTTAAGAAGCTTCTCGCTTAAAAAATACTTTTCATCCACTAATTCCCCACCCAAAAAGGACTTGGTATCTAAAATAGCGTTTTTGCTCAATAAATTCCCCTCTTTAATATTGTCTTGCAGTAAATCTTGCATAGTAATAGTGAGTTCTTTAGGAATAGGGAATGTAAAATTAGCGCATTTTTCTTGTTCTTTAAAGCCCACTAAAAACAAACGCCTACGCCCTTGTGGAATACCATAATTTCTCGCATCTAAAATTCCATACTTATAATGATAATCCAAACTCTCAAAAGCTTTTTGGATTATTTCAAAAGTTTTTCCTTTATCATGCCTTAGCATTCCATAGACATTTTCAAAAATGAAAACCTTGGGTTTGATTTCATTTAGCACTCTAATATAATCATAAAATAAAGTGCCTCTAGTGTCTTCTAATCCTAGTTTATTCCCAATACTTGAAAAGCTCTGACATGGGCTACCGCCCACTAAAATATCCACTTTATCTGTGAAGTCTGTGCCATCAAGCAATTTAATATCTTGAAAGAAACAATCATTTTGAATAGTATAGTTAGCTAAATAAGATTGTTTAACGAAATTAGTTTTTCTGCTATGTTGTTTATAGAGATTATTTGTGTAATTGTTCTTTTCTTTTATATTAGAAAGACTTTTGATTTTATTTAATTCTGCTTCATAATCTAATTTTAAATCAATATTCCCATTATCACAAGCAAATAAAATTTCATGTTCTAAATCTAAACGTTTTAAAGCCCATTCAAACGCTCCTATACCACTAAATACACTAGCTACTTTTAGCATTAAACTAGCACAAACCTATTTGTTTCATTTAATCTCAATTGAAACCCTAGAAAGCTTAAAACCAAAAAGAATATTTTAGTGCAAGGATTTTTCTTAATTTTAAATTCCTTATAAATACAACTTCTATTCAAAGTCGTTTCTTTAGCAAAATTATCAAAGCCTTTAGATTTGACTAATTGATATAAAGCAGTGCAAAATTCATCTGTTTTTTCTTTTTGAATCAATTCATTGAGATATAACAATACTTCTTCTTTAGCAGTCAAATAATAAGCCATTTTAGTGTCTAATTGTTTTAATTTGACAGGTTTCAAGTTTTCTCTTATTTTACTCTTTTATGGTACACACAACCTTTTACTGCTGATTGGGGGTAACTTTGAGTGAATAAACCTTGTTGCATAAAATCCCTTGATGAAAAAGTGAGAAAATTATAGCGTAAAGTTTATGCTTAAATTGTTGATTGTAAAAATGTTAAAAGCATTTTTTAGATTTTGCAACTAACACTTCATTAGAGTATAAAACTTCCATGCCATGAGATCTTTTGAAGCACAAAAACCCATTCAAGGCGTTTTCAAATAAATTTTCATTTTTTGGTTGTCTAAAATGAGCGTGTCCTTGCCCTTAGTTACCGCAAAATTACCCTTAAAATTCTCCATAAATTCCAATTCAAACGCCATTAAATGCTCATCTTTACACACTTTTCTTGAAATCCCACTATCTTCAATCCCAACGTGCCTATCGCCCTGCCATACATAGCTGGCAAAATACCGGTTGCAATAGCCTTTCCCATAAATACGATTTTCTTTTTGATCAAACACAAACTCTCCCATAGAGTTTTTGGGCTTTGGCTTCTTTTTAAAAAGCTCATACCAGTGTTTCCTTTTTTCTTTTTGCTCTTGCTCTTTGGCTTCAATCGCTGCTTTATCTTCAGGCAAAGCGGTATTTAGAGAGGAGTCTTGCTCTTCTTCATGCTCTCTAAAAGCGCTATCAGCGAGCATGGTTTCAATGTCATACACTTGATGGTTCATTTCCACTTTTTGGATATGCCAATCGTTGCTAGAAAGTTTTTTATCAAACATTTTTAAAAAAAAACACCCCGAAAAGACACAAGCCGTTAAAACGCTTGCTCCAGCCAATCGTAAATTCAAACAATTCTCCTTATTTTTTATTTTTTTAACGGGCTTACGCTTTGCGCTTCAATGGCTTTTTTAGTCAAAGAAACCGCTTCTTGCATCGCTTGCGTGCTGACATGTTGGAGGGATTGTATCGCGCTTTCTTGAAAATCTTGATTGCCATTTTTACTCGTTTTGGTCGTTTTATTTTCCAAGCTAGAAATATTTTCATGCTTAATGATCACTCCAGAATGCGAATCGCCTTTCACGCTAATGTCATAGCCTAGCGCGAATTCCGCCCTGTAGGTAGAATTTTCTTTTTCTAAAAGAGAAAACGATAAAATCGTAAAACGAACCGCATAAGTGGGTGCGCCCGCGCCATAAGGAGGCAAAGCCACGCCTAAGCATGCTTTTTGCGCTTCTTGCATGAACATGGTTTTTAACATGTTGCGAGGCAAGTCTATCCATTTTTGGTGCTTCCCATGCGTGATCTGCCCGTCTTGCGCTTTAAAAACGATCTCTTTAGTGTTGAATAAATCCGCGCTCAAAATGCTAATGAGTCTCACTTCAGTCAAAGGTTTAGGGCATTGCGTGATTTCAAAAGAACCCGCATTCAAATCATAAGTTCTGATCTCTGGCAGCATTTGTTTTAAATTGATGCTCAAGCAACCCTGAAGCAATAGGGCTAATGCTGATGAGAGTGAAAAGATTTTTATCGCCGTAGCTCTCATGATTATTTCCTTTCTCCAAAAATCGTTTTATAGGGGTTAGCGTCAAATTTGTCTATCAAAGCAGAGCCTTTTTCCACAAAATTATCAATGTTTCTTAAGCTCAACTGCGCTTGCATGATTAAGGGAGTGAACATCGCTTTAAAGTCGTATTGCCCCTGTTTGACGCGTTTATCCACATCTAAAGCCACATTATTGACATTAGAGACAAGGTTGTTAGCGTTATTAATCAAAGAATCAAATTGAGTCTTTCTTGAATCCAAATTAGCGATGAGATCATCCACTGAAGCGAGAATGTGCTTGAATTTTTCCATGTTTTCATCGTCTAAAATCCTATTCACATTCCTAATCGCTTTCATCACTTCTTGCACCACTTGATTAGCATCACCGCTCAAGCGATCCATAAGCCCTTCTTTAAAGATTAAAATCCGCTCCCCCTTATCGCCACTACCATAAAATTCTTCATTGTGGCTTTGCTCTAAGGCTAAAAATTTTAACCCCATAAACCCTCTAGAAGAAACCGCCACTTTGGAGTCTTTGCGGATCTTAACGCTGGATTTGATCATCAAATCCAAACGGACCACCCCCACTTTATCCTTTGCAAAACCCACCTTAATGACATTACCCACTTGAATCCCCTTGTAATTAATGGGCGAGTTGGTCGCAATGCCTCCCAAGTCTTTGTCCGTATAGACCACGTATTCATAATATTTTCCGTCATCTAAGCCCAAATGGCCTAGCCATAAAATAAAGCCTACCATGCACACTAAGCATAAAAAGAAGAGCCCGCCGATTAAAGTGTAATTCACATGCCTTTCCAAAATTTCTCTCCTCGTGTTGAATTGAATAAATTGCCTTCATCTAGCCCTTGAGTTTGAGCTTTTTTAATAAAATCTTTTAAATCCCCATTAAATTCTAATAGCCCGTCTTTGAGCATGATGAATCGATCCACGCAATCATGCACGGAGTCTAAATCATGCGTGATCATCACCACCGTAAGCTGCAAGCTCTCTTTGAGTGTCATAATCAGTTCATCAAATTTGCCCGCGCTATAAGGATCTAGCCCGCTTGTTGGCTCATCTAAAAATAAGATTTCCGGGTTAGTCGCCATAGCCCTAGCTATACCCACGCGCTTTTTCATCCCCCCACTCAATTCATAGGGGTAAAGGTGGTAAGCCCTAGGGGGCAAACCCACTTTTTCAATCCACATTTTAGAAATTTCTTCAACAATTTTTTTAGAATAAGCGCCGTATTGCTCTAGCATCACGCCCACATTTTCTAAAACCGTTAAAGAGCTATAGAGCGCGCCAAACTGGAAGCAAATCCCACAGCGGTTAAAAATCTTTTGCTGCTCTCTTTCTTTGAGTTTCCATATATCTTCCCCAAAAAGCAACACTTCCCCTTTTGTAGGGCGATTGAGCAAGATCATGCACCTTAAAAGCGTGCTTTTACCGCTCCCTGACCCCCCTAAAATCGCCATCACTTCGCCTTTATGCACGCTAAAACTCACGCCCCTATGAATAATGGTGCTTCCAAAAGCGCTATGGAGATCCTTCACTTCAATTAAGACTTGATTGTTAGTAGCGTTCATTATATGTTCAACTTAGAAAAGAGAATAGAAAAAATAGCGTCTAAGAAGATGATCCAAAACAAAGCGTTCACGACGCTAATAGTGGTCAAGCGCCCAATGCTCTCGGTATCCCCCTTGACTTCAAACCCGCGCATGCACCCCACCATCGCAATCGCAAACCCCCAAAAAGGGGCTTTGACAATCCCTACCAAAAAATGGTTCCAACCCACTGTGTCATGGAATCTATCAATATAGCTTGGAAAGCCTAAATCCAATTGGTATTTAATCGCAAACATGCCCCCAAGAATGGCGAACGCATCAGCGATAAACACCAATAAAGGCAACACAATCACTAAGGCTAACACCCTAGGTAACACTAAAAATTCAAAAGGGTTAAAGCCCATGGTTTTCATCGCGTCTAATTCTTCAGTGATCTTCATCACCCCAATTTGTGCGGTAAAACTGCTCGCGCTCCTCCCGGCCACCACAAGGGTCAAAATAAAAGGGCCGATTTCTCTTAAAGCGAGTTTAGCCGTCATTTCCACCGACATTAAAGGCGCGCCCAAGTCTTGTAATTGTAAAACCCCTTGTAAAGCAACGGCAAACCCCACGATAAACACCGTTAAAATACTCACTGGCAAAACCTTAAACCCGGATTCATTGATATGATAGAGCAAAGGAGTGATGCAAAAGCGTTTGGGGTTGAAAACGCTTTTAATGAAGTAAAATAAAATCATGCCGCAAAAATTGAATGCGTTTAAAAAGGTGTTATAAGTCTCTACGATACTCTTACCCAATTTAGTGATCATGAGTTCGTATTTTTTGCCCGCTTTTTTAGATTCTAAATCCTCTTCTTTTTCAAGCCAGTCTTTAACCACTTTCAAAGCGCATGCGTTATTCTCGCTCACATTACACAATTCAATGTTTAAAGAACGCTCCCTGACTAAATCAAATAAAAACATGCCAAAAACAAAATCCATTTTTTGGCACCCTGAAAAATCCATTTTTAAAGGCCCTTGATGATCTAATAATTTTTTTTTCAACTCATCTAAACGAAACACGCTCGTTTTAAAATCCCAATCCCCTCTTAAAATCAGCACAGAGTTCGCCCCATCTTTACGCATCTCTAAAAATTTTTGTTTCTCTGTCTTCATTAAAATATATTCTCTCTTAGATTAGGTAAAATCTATTAACAAAATTTTGTTTGTTAAAGCGATTATTTTAACACAATGATAAACCAAAAAGTTAAACAGCATTCCGTTTAATAAAGGATTAATTATTTTTAAAATGTTTAAAAAAATCATTTTTTTTGGCGTTTTTTTAATGGGGGAATTTGTTATTCCGCCCCTTGAAGCCATGCCTATCTTGCATAATAAAACCCCTAAAAAAAATTACCAAGAAGCCCATGAAAAGCTCTATAGAAGCATCATTAACCGCCAAAAGCTCACTCGCCACAAAAGCGGGTGGTATTTTTTAGGAGGGTTTGGCGCTGTAGAAGCCATTAAAGACTATCAAGGCAAGGAAATGAAAGATTGGATCGCCACGCTCAATTTAAAAACCGGCGTGCAAAGTTTTTTTAAAAAATATATTGGGATCAGGGGGGTTTTTGCATGGGATCTTGGGTCAGGAAAAGCGAATTACCAAAGCCATAAAGATCCTACCAACTCTTTTTTTACCATGCTTGCGGTGGGTTTGGATGTGATTATGGAATTTCCTTTAGGGAGTTATAAGCATTATTTAGGGGCGTTTGGAGGAGCTAGGGGGGCTTTAGTCGTTTATACGGACAAGCAAAATTTCAAGTTTTTTAAACATTCTGTGGTTTCAGGGGGATTAGCGATTAATGGGGGGGTTATGCTCACGCTTTTTTTAAGACACCGCATTGAATTAGGGTTTAAGATCTTGCCTACCGCCAGATTGCTTTCTAGCTCTAGTCGCTTTGAAACTTCGCCCTTATTTTATGCGGCATACAGCTATAAATTTTAACCTTTTAGCCAACTTCAAAAATCCAATCTTTGGGGGCTTCTTGTTCGCCTTGCTGGATGGATAAAAGCAAATCATAGAGTTGTTTAGTAATATGGCCCGGCGCTTCAAAAAAATAAGACTTGTTATTGTGCGTGATTTCTTTAATGGGCGTAATGATTGCGGCCGTCCCGCACGCTCCGGCTTCTTTAAACGCACCCAACTCATCCATTAAGATTTCTCTCTCTTCTACTTTGAGATTCAAATATTCTTTAGCCAAAACCATCAAGCTTTTTCTGGTAACGCTTGGCAGAATGCTTGGCGAATGTGGGGTGATAAAGGCGTTATCATGCGTGATGCCAAAAAAATTCGCCGCCCCCACTTCTTCAATTTTAGTGTGCGTGATAGGATCTAAATAAATACAATCATCATAGCCTTGTTCTGTGGCTATTTTATGGGCTAACAGGCTTGCAGCATAATTCCCTCCCACTTTCACCCCACCGGTGCCTTTAGGCGCGGCTCTATCAAAAATCGTAGTGATAAACCTAGCCCCCCCTTTTTCTATGCCCCCCTTAAAATACGCCCCCACCGGTGCGCAAAACACGATAAAAAGGTATTCACTGGCCGGCTTTACCCCCAAATTATCCCCCACACCTATGACAAAAGGGCGCAAATACAAACTCGCCCCGCTTTTGTAAGGAGCGAGCCATTTTTGATTCGCTTTGACAACTTCAGCGCATGCCCTTAAAAACAGCTCTTCGCTCACTTTGGGCATGAGCAGTCTTTCGCATGAAGTTTGCAAGCGTTTGGCGTTTTCTAAAGGGCGAAAGAGTAAAGCCTTCCCCTTTTGAGATCGGTAAGCCTTCAAGCCTTCAAAACAAGCCTGCCCATAGTGTAAGACCGGCGAGCCTTCGCTGATTTGTAACACATTTTCGCTCACCAATTCGCCTTGCGACCAAGAGCCGTTTTTATAAGTAGCGATGAAGCGAAAATCCGTTTTAATGTAGCTAAAGCCTAAATTTTTCCAGTCTAAATTTTCCAAATTCGCCATTTCACACCTTTAAATGGATAGTTTTAGGTGTGATTGTATCTAAAAAGGGGTTAAAAATCCCTCAAGTAACTGATCTGAAACGCATAAACTCTGCGCACATCAGCCTGTAAGGTGTATCCCTTTTCGTTGGTGATGGAGAAAAGCCGGTGCGTGATTGTAGGCACTTTAATCCCTAATTCCAAACTATTGTGTTTAGCGATATGGGTGCGGATCCCAAATTTCCATAAAAACTGGAAATTCGCCGGGCTGTAACTGGAATTGCTGTGGTGTTTTGCATAATTAGCGATCTCTTTACTGATGCTCGTTGCCCAACTATCCCCGGCTAATTGGATCCCCACCACAAAACCAAAAACCATGTTTTCTTTATTCACAAAATTCCACAGCGTATCCAACCCCACGCCATAAGTGAATAAATTGATATAGTATTGCCCTTGATAGGAATCCCTTTCGGTTAAAGTCGTCCCTCCAAAACTAAAACTATTGTAAATAAACCCGCTCTCGCCCACCGGGATACCCTTTTTCATCACACCAAAGCGGTTGTGCGCGTAGTCAAAAAACCCATAATAACGCGCACCAAACCATTTTTTCTTGCCAAAAAATTGCTTATAGCCCACTTCAAAACCCGCTCCTGCATAAGGCGGGAACTTTATCAAAGGCTTTTGCAAGCCGTTGTCATTCACCATTTTAGTCTGATTTTGTATCATGCTCACCTGGTAATTGACTCCCACAAAAGCCGCGCTCTCTTCAGCGCTCGCTAAAACACCCAAAGCCCCTAATAATATAATTCTTTTCAACATTCAGTCTTTTCCCTTTATTTTTTGATAATCGCTCTATATTATATTAGCTTAAAATGGCTAAGTATTACTTATAAAGAAATAATAATATATTTTTTCTTAAACTCAATTAAAAAACTAACCTTTTAGTTCATTCCAACGATTCGCCACAAACGCGCTCGTTTCTAACGGCACCCTCAAAGGATAAACCTCATCATTAAGAATGCGTTGGATTTCTTGCTGCAACTCTGGGGCGTTTTTTTCTTCAATCTCAAAAATCAATTCGTCATGCACTTGCAAAAGCAGCCTCACTGAAGGGTTATTTTTGAAACGCTCGCTCACTTTGAGCATGCCCAATTTCAATAAATCGCTGGCACTCCCTTGAAAAATCGCATTCACGCCCTCTCGCAAGTAATTGCCCTTGACATAGTCATTTGCGCCGGTAAAATCAAACACCCGATAACGCCCGAGCAAGGTAAAGGCTTTAGAAGTTTTTAAAATCTCTTCTTTCATGCGGTTTAAATAATCTTTGATGCTAGGGAATCGTTTGAAATACGCTTCTATATAGCTTTTAGCCTCATTTAAAGAGATGTTTAAAGTTTCGCTCAATTTCTTGCTCCCCATGCCATACACCAGCCCAAAATTAATGCTTTTAGCGATGGATCGTTTTTCTTTGGCCAATTCTCCACCAAACAACGCCTTAGAAGTTTCTAAATGGATGTCTCGCCCCTTTAAAAACGCCTCCATTAAATCCTTATCCTGGCTGAAATGGGCTAATAAGCGCAATTCAATCTGCGAATAATCCACCCCTAGCAAGCAATATTCTTTAGAGCTGGCAATAAAGCCCTTACGAATGAGTAAGCCTTTAGGCGATCGCACCGGGATATTTTGCAAATTAGGCGAATGCGAGCTTAAACGCCAGGTAGCTGTGCCGGTTTGAATGAAAGTGGTATGGATTTTATCGTCTTTGTCTTTTAGGCGCAATAAGGGGGTGGTGTAAGTGTTAAAAAGCTTATTCAATTCTCTGTATTCTAAAATCAAAGGGATGCTTGGGTGCTTGTCTAGGATTTTTAACAAGCTTTTTTCATCGGTAGAATGGCTTTTGTTTTTAGGAAGCCCTAATTTTTCATACAAAATCTCGCTGAGTTGTTTGGGCGAGTTGAGGTTAAAATCCACGCCGATTAGATCTAAAATTTGGCGCTCTAAAACTTTTAATTCATCTTTAAACTCCTGCTCTAAGCGTTTGAAATAAGGCGCATCAATCTTAAAGCCTTGAAATTCCATGTCCATTAAGACTTTCATGAACGGCGTTTCAATTCCACTAGCTAAAGTGAGCAAACCCTCTTCTAACCCCCCTTTTTCAAAATATGCGCACAAACGCTTTAAAGCGTTTAATTCCCTATCCAATTGTTCTAATTTTTCCGCCTTACTTTTTGTCTTAAAATCTTTGATTGTTTCATGCAAAATTAATTCTTCTTTTAAATATTCCTGTAAAGCTTCATCAAGCCCCACTTTTTCCGGATTCTTTAAAAACGCTAAAATTTGAGTGTCCTGGATGCGGATGTTTTCTAAAGGCACCTGGTATTTGGCTTTTAAAAAGCTTAATAAGGGTTTTAAATCATGCCCAACGATTTGCGCATGCTGTAACATTTGAGAAAAAGCGTTTTGCAAAAACTCTAAAGAAAAGGGCGAAAATAACGCCTCTTCTAAAGGCAAAAAATAGCCTTGATCTTGTAATAAAAACGCTAGGGCCAGAACTTTTTTTTCTTTATCTAGCACCAAACGCGCAAAAATCCTTGCGTTAGAGTTTTTTAGTTTTTCTAAAAACGCGCTCAAAGGCGCGGTGTTTTCCAAAACGATTATGCGCGATTTTTTAGGGGCGTTGTCTAATGCGGAGGTGTTGTCTAATGCGGGCGTGTTTTCTAAAATTAAAGGCGTAGGGGAATTTTCTAAATCCCTTAAAGTGGAAATAAAACCATATTCTTTCAATTCATCTTTAATTTTCAATAAAGGGTTTTCGCTAGGAAAAGCGCAACTTAAAAAATCAAATTCTTTAATGCATCCTCTTTCTAAAGTGGCTAATTCTTTGCTTAAAAACGCACTTGCTTTGTCGTGTATCAGGGCTTGATACATTTTAGGGCTGAGTAAATTTTTCGCCAAGTCTAAATTTTCATAGATTTTTTCCAAACTCCCTAATCGCTGTAACAATTCCTTAGCGTTCTTGCTCCCAATGCCTTTAACCCCCTTGTAATTATCGCTGCTATCCCCCACAATGCCCTGATAATCCGTGAATTGACTCGGCAAAATCCCGTATTTTTCCACGCAATCTTTCGCCAAAAACTCCGTTTTGCCATCAAAAAGCGCGATTTTATCGCTCAAAAGCTGGTTAAAATCCTTATCTTTAGAATAAATGCGGGTTTTATAAGGGCTTAGCGTGGCTAGAGTGGCGATCACATCATCGGCTTCAAACCCGCTTATTTCCACGCAAGTAAAACCCATTTTTTGCAACCATTCTAAGGCGATAGGGATTTGTAAAAGCATCTCTTTAGGGGCGTCTTTACGATTTTGTTTGTATTCGCCTAATTTTTCAGCTCTTTTAGTTTTAGTCTGGCTTTCTAGAGCGAACACGATAAAAGGCATGTTTTTTCTGTCTTTATAAAATTTTTTAACCATGCCCACAAGCCCCGTTAAAAGCCCTGTAGGAAAGCCCTTATCGTTGGTTAAAGGCTTATTTTTAGCGCTCATGTAATAGCTTCTAAACAAATACGCAAAGGTATCAATTAACGCTAAAGTCCCCTCTCTAATGACTGGCTGCTCCATGGTTCAACCCTCTTCAATCAAGCAAATTTTAAATTTATTGTAACACAAGCTTGACCTCATCTCTTTCAAAATAACGAGTCTTTTTGAATGGGTGTTTCTTGGCTGATGATTTCTTTTGTAGCCTGGATTTTAGCGTCGCAGTATTCAGCCACGCCTTGAATGGTTTGTTTCATTAGGGCGTTTATAAAGGTGTGCATGAAATGAAAATCTATTTTGCCATGTTGGTTGGTGGGGAGAATAATTGACATTCCACTAGCAATTTTACGATTGAATTTATTGCCATAATTAAAACGCCCACAAGCTACTTTTTTAAAAGCAACAACGATATAGAGTAAAGTTTTTTCATTCCAAAACTCATGGTATTTTAAAGGGTATAGCCCTTGCACATGCGAATACCCTATAAAAGATCTTTTTTGATAAAAAATACCCTCTGAAGTCGTGGTATCGCTATAAGTGATCTGATTGCCCTTTTCGGTGGGTTCTAAAGAAGAATAACCGCTTATCCCATTATTCAAACTAGAATTAGTAACGACTGGATTTTTTGCGTTACTATCAAACAAGTGAGAGTTTGTAAGTTTATAGGCTTTTGTGGGGCGTATTTCAAACAAATCCCCTAATCTGAAGCTTTGCCACATTAAGCCGCATGGGGTATTACCCCCCCCCCCCCAGAATTATTGAAAACATTAAGGGCGTTTTCTTCACCGCTAGAAAGGGTGGTGTTTTCTAGCCCTGCAGCTTTTAAATAAGCCTCAAGTTCGGCGAGCCGACACTGCTCAAGTTCGGCTATGAATTTTTCCATGAAATCAAAATCAATGTCCTCAAGGGTTTGAGCGTTAGCGGTGGGTTTTAGGGGTAGAATAACTTTATCGTTTTTAATTTTTGCCCATGAACACATGTTTTCATAGCCGAATTTTTTAGGGTAACCAAAAAATAGCGTGGATAAAAACAAGCCGATTTTATGGTTGATTTCAAATTTAGGTTTGAGAGAAAATACCCTAGCATGTGTTACCATTTTATAAGGAAAACTGCGATAAAACGCGCAACCAAACATGTCAATAGTAATAGTATGGCTTTCAAAAACTTTTGCTTTTATATCGCTTTGCCCTAAAACGCCATTATTGCTAAGCCCTGCAGTGATGACAAATTCGCCCTTATGATTGATGTGGCGTTTTTGAATGTCAAAATCGCCGTTATTCGCTTCAAACAAATCCCCTAATTTAAACTCGCCCCACTTAATAGCGTTGAGTTGGCTGCTAAGGGGGCCAATCACTTTGGGGGCGTTTGGTTTTTTAAAATCAAGCCCACTTCATAAGAAAGGTAATCGGCTATCGTTCTTTTAAAATCCTCTAATTCGGGTTTAGTCTCATTCTTTTGGTGCGCTTCAAAATTAAAGTCTTTAGCATGCTTGTTTTCGCACGGCTTAGCGATAAAATCTTCAATATAGATTGTTTCTAAATCGCCCCACAGCTCTTTAGAAACTTTAGCGTTTAAGCCGGCTTTGTAAATTTTAATGATTTCTTCGTAGCGTTTGGTGGGGTTAGAGGTTTCATTCAAGCCTCTTTTGGTGCGTTTGAAGCCGTCGTTTCTAAAGTCTATGAATTTAACGGGCTTTTCATAATCGTGCGGCTCATGGGCTTTAAAAATATAAACGCTTGTTTGCACCCCGGCTTGAGGCATGAATAAATCGGTAGGCATTTTAACGCTCGCTAGAAGCGTGTGTTTTTTTAAAATTTCAACATTGGATTTTAAAGCTTGCCCGCTCCCTGCGCTATCTTGGATAATGATCGCTCCTAAAGCGCCTTTTTGCATATACTCTAACCCGAACTTGATAAAAGGCATGCCGTTTTCTTCGTAGCTAAAAGGAGGGTTTAATAAAAGGACATTGGGTTTAAAATCTTCATAAATCTTTTTATTGGTTTCAAAAGTGTTGCCTTTGATGATCAAGCTTGAACCATCGCCTCTTAAAATCATGTTAGTGGTGGCTAGCGAAAACATTTCAGCGTTAAGCTCCACGCCTAAAAGCTGCGTGGTTTTCATGCTTTTGATTTTTTCGTTCGCTTTAGTGGTGTTTTTACCATAGGTTTTTTCAATGTCTTCAATCATTAGCACCATAGAAGAAATTAAAAATCCCGCGCTCCCTGCGGCCAAATCCATTACAAAGGATTTCGCGTTAACCCCTAAAAGTTCGCTCATCATTTTAGTTACATAAGGCGGGGTTAAAACAATGCCCAATTCCTTACCATCCCCTAAAGCGTATTTTAAAAATTCGCTATAAAGTTCGCCCATGATGTCTAAATGACCGGTATTGTCGCTTTCATTAATGGGCTTATGGACAAATTCATAAAGAAAGGTAAAAATTTGCTTAGTGATGCTTGAATCTTTTTCTAAAAGCATGCTTATGGATTTATGAAGGCTCGTTTCTTTATCGCGCTGCGGGTCTTTTCTGATTTCTTTAAAACTCTCAAGCATGAGATCCCGTTTTTCTTCGCTCAAGTTTTTGGTTTTCAAAAATTCGCTGATTTGGTTAAACACTAAAACGCCATCACGGCTAGTATCAGTCGATTCGCCTTTTAAATCGCTTGGTTTTAAGCCCCCTTTTTTGCCCTTAATTTCTTGCATGGATAAAAGCATGCCGCTCACGTATAGCACGCGCTGAGGCGCGGTGATGTTGTGGCTATGCATCAGGCGGTTGAGTTTTTTAGCGGTTTCGTTTAGATCGGCTTTGGTTTTGATTAAGATGGAATGCTTTTCTTCTTCAGTGAGCGTGCATTCTTTATAAAAAGCGTTAAACGATTCTTGATTTTCTAAAAAATGCAGGGTTTTAGCATTAGTGAGTTTGTGCGAATTGATCCCGCTTGCAAAAACATAATACACTTCTATAAAAAGGTTTTCTTCATCATCGCCGGCTATGCCTATGGCGATACATTCTTTATATTTTTCTTTGTTTCTTAGGATATTTTGAGCGTAGTGTAAAGCCCCATTCACGGCGAATTTTGAAATGGAATGATCATCGTTTTGCAACGCGCTGTTTTTGAGCTTTTTTAAATTTTTAGCGTAGAGTTTGTTTTCTATGATTACAGGGATAACGCTTCCTTTATTTTTTGGGTGCGTGTATTTTTCTAAGCTGAAATCTGGCTCGCCATAAGAAGTTTTATCTTTAGTTTTACTCGCATTCAAAAGGGCGTTTTTAAGGCTAGAACTCATTTGGCTTTTAACATTAAAATCTTTATTTTTCATAAGCCCTAAATTGGTCAATTCTTTTTTGACATAGTCATCAACATCATCTTCTAACCGAAAAGCTTGCATGGTTTTATCCTTTTAAAAAATAAAATTATAACTCATTCATCCGCGCTGCAAAGCGCGATCGCAAAGTGCACTTTTGTGTTTAGGGCTTTAAGGTGTTTTAGGGCTTCTTTTAGGGTGGTGCCGGTGGTGATAATATCATCTAATAAAAAATAATCTAAATTCTCATCGCCTTTGAAGGTGAAATCCCGTGGGTTGTTGGCGCGAAATTCCAAGCTTTTCCCGGCATACGAAACAGCATTATTAGCCCTTAAACGCCCGTAAGTGGGTTTTAAATTGCCTTGGCAAAAGCCTTTTAGAAGCGCGGCTGAATGCGAGTAAAAGGATTTGATTTTATCATCAATGGCGATGCCATAAAGGGAGGTATTCAAGCCTTTTTCTTGTAAGATTCTCACAAATTCCGCGCCGGCTTTTTGAGAAAGCAAGGGCAAAATGCGAGAGCCAATCAGCGCGTATTTGCTTTTAATGAGTTCTTCTATTTCGCTATAAGCGTAAAAACTATACACGCTCACGCCCTCTAAAACCCTTACTTTTAAATTTAAGGGCAAATCGTTTAGGCAATTTGGGCAAAGAGGCTTAAGAGAAAGCTTCAAACAAGTTAAACAACGCATTCAATAAAGGCCGCGATTTTTTCGTGCAAGTTTTTAGCGCTTTCTTTGGCGTCTAACTCCAAAACTTCGCACCCGAATTTTTCTCTTAGCGCATAAGCGTGGGTTTTGATCTTTTGCTGGATTGTGAGTAATTTTTCTATGCCTTGGTTTTCTATTTTGTCTAAACTTTTAAAGCTTAAGCGCTGTTTTAAGCCCTCTTTATCGATCACTAAAAGAATGATTTTTTCAGGCAAGATACTTTGAGTGGAGAGCAGGTTTAATTCTAGGCTTGAAAATTGGCTATAAGCCATGCCAGAAATCAAACTCCTGTCGCTAATGATGAGCTTTTTTTCTTTCAATGCCGGTTTTATCACGCTTTCTACATGCTCAGCCCTATCGCTTAAGAATAAAAACGCTCTGGCCAATTCGCTGATGTTTTCATTTAAAGCGATATGCCTTAAACTCTCGCCCATTCTCGTCCCCCCTGGCTCTTTGGTAAAAAGGGCGTTTTTAAACCGGTCTTTTAATAATTCTATTTGAGTGCTTTTGCCCGCACCATCAACGCCTTCTAACACCACATACATTTTTTAAACCTTTGAAATCAAAGGATAAATTTCTTTAGGCACTAAATGGCTCGCATCGCCCTTATGCGCGATAATGGATCTCACGATAGAAGAGCTGATGAAAGCGTTTTGTAAAGTGGGCATGAAATACAAGGTCTCTAATTCGTGATTTAAGGATTTGTTCGCATAGCCCATTTGCAATTCGTATTCAAAATCGCTCACCACCCTTAAACCCCTAACTAACACTTTACAATGGTATTCTTTAGCCAGATTGGCTAACAGCCCTTCAAACGCCACGCATTCTACATTTTTAAAACTTTTAGTGGCGAGTTGCATCATTTTTAAGCGCTCATCTAAACTAAACATGGGGTTTTTAGCGCTTGAATGCGCCACAGCGACAATGAGCTTTTCAAACAATTCGCTGGATCGATGGATAATGTCTATATGCCCGTTAGTGACCGGATCAAAAGTGCCTGGGTAAATGCCGATTTTTTGCATCAGTTCATTCCCCATCGTGGGTATAAGTCATTTTCTATTCCCAGGCTGTCAAACCACTTCCCCACTAAAAAATCTTGCATCGCTTCTAAAGTCTTGCTCTGGGTGTAATAAGTCATCACCGGCGGCGCAATGATCGCATTAGAATGGGCGAGTTTGAGCAAATTTTCCAACATGATAGCGCTTAAAGGCATTTCTCTAGGGGCAATGAGTAAGGGGCGCTTTTCTTTAAGCATGACAGAGGCGCTCCTAGAAATCAAATCCCCCCCAAAGCCATGCGCGATTTTAGCCACCATGTCCATACTCGCCGGAATGATCGCCATTTTATGGATACCATAACTCCCTGAGGCGATGCTCGCATGGATGTCTTGCTCGTTAAAAAAAGTCGCGCTAGGCCGTAAATCTTTCATGGCGTTTTTAAGGTTGATATTAGATTCTTCTAACGCCACGACATGCGCGTTTTTAGACGCCACGACAAAAACTTCAATTTCTTTAGGTAATTTTTCTAAAAACCGCAAGGATAGGGGTATCCCGCTTGCTCCACTGATGCCTAAAACTAATTTCATGAATATCCTTTATAAGATTTGCGCTTTAGAGCTGCTCAACACTTTTGCTTTTAAGATTTTATTGCTTTCTAAATTTTTCGCTTGAATGATTTGATTAAGCGCACCATTTTCTAGGGCTTTTAGGCTTATTTCTATGTTGATTTGCCCCTCTTCATACACCCCGGTGATGATGTCGTTTTTACGCACGATGATTAAAGCTTGGGTTTTATCCATGCTTAAAAGCGTGTTAGGGGGGATAAAATGTTTCGCGCTCACTCTATCAATCGCACCCTCTAATAAGGGGTTAGAAAGCGCGCCAAACAAAACGCGCTCTTTTTTAGTGTTGTTAGCGGTGATGTTCTCATCTTTTTTAATCGCCTCTATGCTTTTAAAAGCTTGCATGCTGCCTATCACGCTATAACGCACCGGTAGGCGTAAATTAGGCTCATTTTCCAATCTTAAAAACACGACCCCATCTTTTTTAAGCTTGTTAGAAGCGTTCAATTCATAGCTTAAAATGGAAGCGTGAGAAAAACGCTCCGGGATTTCTAAATTAATGGTTTCAATTTCTAATTTTAAGTCTTTGTATTCTTTGAGGTAAGTTTCTTTAATCTCTGTTTTAAGCGCGTTTAAATCCAGGGCGAAGAGCGCGTTTAAACAGATAAAAAAAAGGGTTAAAATTTTCAAAACTCGTTATCCACTTTTTCTACAAATTTTTCTGAGATTTTATCATAGACATTCCCTCCGCAATTGATTTTCAAGCACAAACCGCTCAAGCCTTTTTCTACGCCTAAAACCCTCCCAGTGCCAAAAATCTTATGCCTGATCAAATCCCCCACTTTAATGGGTGCGTCTTTTTTGAAATCTTGTTTAGGGGGGTTGTCTTGTTGGAGCAACTTGGCTTCTTCTAAAAACACAGAGGGCGAGCAAGAAATTTTCCTCCCAAAATACGAACGCTCTTTCACATAAGAAAGTTGCAATTCTTCTTTAGCCCTAGTGATCGCTACGTAAGCCAAGCGCCTTTCTTCTTCCAAATCGCTTTCTTGATTGAACCCCCTATGCGGGAAAAACCCTTCTTCTAACCCGATCACAAACACATGCTTAAACTCCAAGCCCTTACTCATATGCACGCTCATGCAGCTCACTTTTGGCGCGTTTTCTGTATTATGGACATCTAACACGCTTTCATTCAAAAAATCCAGTAAAGAATGCGTGGGGTTAGTTTTAAAATGCTCTTTTAGCAAGGTTAAAAGCTCTTTAACAAAGCCCTCTCTTTCTTCGTAATTGTCTTCTTTTTCATAGCTTTTTAAAAGGTTGGTTTCTTCTAAAAACTGAGCGCAAAACTTCTCTACTGAAATTTCAAAAGCCTCCCTCAAACGCCCTATCATAGTCATGAATTTCTTTAAAGCGTATTCGTTTTTAGGGTTTAGTTTGTCTTTAAACGCCCCAAGTTTTAGCGCTTCTTCTAAATTCAAATCCTCTTCATCTAAAAGAGAAAAAATCCATTCTTGAGTGATCTTGCCAAGGCCTCTTGGGGGCTTGTTTAAAACGCGCTTGATAAAAAAGCGATCGTCTTTTTTCGCCACTACATGCATGAACGCCAAAGCGTCTTTAATCTCGGCTCTTTCATAGAAACTCACCGCCCCAATAAGCCTATAGGGGATATTCAAAGCGTTCAAGCTCTCTTCAATGCTGCGGCTAAGCCCGTTTAAGCGGTACAAAATAGCGATATTTTCTAAATTCTCGCCCTTCTTTAAAAGGGCTTTGATTTGATAAGCCACATCCAGGCTCTCTTCTTTTTGTGTCAAATATTCCTTACAGACCACGCTTTTATGCGAGCCTTTGAAACTTTGAAGCGTTTTAATATGGCGGTGTTGGTTATGGCTAATCAAAGAATTAGCGCACGCTAAAATTTCAGCGCTGGAGCGGTAGTTGGTCTCTAATTTCACTATTTTAGCCCCTTTAAAATGCTTAGAAAAATTTAAAATATTAGAAATATCCGCCCCCCTAAAACCATAAATGCTCTGATCGTCATCGCCCACCACGCACAAATTATGATGCGCGCAACTCAATTGTTTTAAAAATTCTAATTGCAAGGCGTTCGTGTCTTGATACTCATCTACCATAATATAATGGTAGCGCTCGCTAGTCTCTTTGGCGAGTTTTTCATTATCTTGTAAAACCTTAAGACTTAAAAAAAGCAAATCGTCAAAATCCACTAAATTGTCTTTTTTGAGCGCGTTTTGATAAAGCTCATACGCTTTATAGCATTCGCTATCTTGCGCACTTAAATCCATCATGCCGTTTTTGATTTGAGAAATACTGGCTCTAAAGCTTGAAATTTTGAGCTGTTTGCACAGCGTTTTCACTTCATCGCTATCTAGCACCGAAAAATCGCACGCTCTTTTTAAAAGGCTCATGTGTTGCCTTAAAAACAGCAAACCAAAACGATGGAAAGTGCAAAGCAAGGGGGGAATAAGGGCTTGGTTTTTTAATAATTTCAAAGCCCTTTCTTGCATTTCTTTACTCGCTTTATTGGTGAAAGTGAGCGTTAAAGTGTTCTCGCTAGGCACGCCACAAGCGCCAATCAAATACGCCAAACGGCTCGTTAAAGTCTTAGTCTTACCGCTCCCAGCTCCCGCTAAAATGAGCAATGGCCCTTGAATGTGGCTTGCAGCGATTCTTTGCGCTCCGTTCAAATTGCCTAAAATGCTTTTTTCAAAATCCATCATTCTAAAAACTCGCCCTTTTCTTCTTGGTTTAAACGCTCTTTTAAAAGGTTGGTATCAATTTCAAAATCAAAATAGGGCGAAGAAAAATCAGAGGTTTTAATGGCTAAAAAATGGTTTAACGCTGATTTCAAGTCCCCTTTTCTTTGATACAACAACCCCAAAGCGTAACGGATATTTTCATTATTCGGATCGTCTAATTTCCCAAGCTCTAGCCATAAAGCGGCGTTATTGTAATTATTCTGTGCGATATAAGTTAAACCCGCTAGGATTTTTAAGCGCACTTCATTATCCTTAAGCCCGCTAATTAAATTTTGATACAACGCGCCCGCTTTTTCATACTGGCCTTGAAACAAACTCACTAACGCTAAATTTTCCAACCAATCGTTAGGGGCTTCGCCTTCTTCTAAACTGGCGATTTTTTGCTCTAATAATCTTTCTTGATGATCCAAATCATTGACCATAAATCCCATGTAAGTGTAGAAATGACGCCCTAAAATGGGCCCTTGCATGGTTTGATCCCAACTGATTTTACGCGAATCTAAAAGGGTGTAAATGCTTAAAGTGTGCCGGATGCTCGCATCATAATACGAGACGATTTCATAAAAAATATTAGAGATGAGGTCTTTAGGGAGCATTTTTTTTAAATTCCCAAAAGATTGCACCATCAATTTTTTATCCTTGCTCTCTTTAGCGAACGCCGCTTCTAGCGCGTAATAAAAAGGGAGCTTTTTAGGGGCGTTTTTAAGCCAGTCCATATCCCAATTGGTGCGGTAATTCAAATAAGCGATGAGCGAAGAGAGTAAAGCTTTTTGCGTGGGGCTAGAAAAATCCTGACTATAAAAATTCTCGGTGATTTCTCTTAAAAACTCCGTGGTGTCTTCGTGGGTGAAATGCGAAGCTAAAATCGCAAAAACCGCACTCAAATAATCCGCAGAGTTCAAATGAAAAGCCCTTAAAAAATGGAAATAAGCTTTGTGGTAATTTTCCAATTGTGCATAAATCAAGCCCGTATTATAATGGAGGAGCGCGTTATTGGGGCTGTTTTTTAAAGACAAATCAAAAAAAGAAAGGGCTTTTTTTAAGCGCTTGTTTTCTAACGCTTTCAACCCTTTGAGCGCGTTTTTATCCGCTATCGCCATCAAACGCCCCCTTTTAAAAGCAAGGCTTGCCCCCTCTAAATCCTTTTGTGCATCAGAGTCTAAAAGAAACAGCCCCTCTTCAATCACGCCTAAGGTTTCTTTAGAGTCTAAAACCTTAAAAGGAGCGTAATAAAAGAGCAAGCGGTAGATAAAATCCCTTTTGCCTTCAAAATATTGCGTGTTCCAAAAACGCTCTTTGGCTCTTTCTTTATCCAAAAAAACAGGGTTTATCGTGGGCTTGATGGGGTAAAAAGAGTTGGCTAATAGCGTGTCTTCTTTGGTGTGGCTGGCTAATTTTAAGGCTTCGCTCGCTTTAAGGGTGTCGCCTTTTTTCAAACTCACCAATTCCAAAGCCATCAAAGCGTTTAAATCTTTAGGGTAGTTGTGCAAATAATGCTGCAAATGCTCCAAAGCCTGCTTGTAATGGCCCAAACGCGCCTGCAAAAGCCCTAAAGCGAGCTCATCTTGGGCGTTCGCGCTTTTTTGTAATTGCTTATAAGCGTTCGTTTCATCTTTAAACATCAAAAACAATTTAGACGCTAAGCGCGCGTTAGGCTTTAAAAAAGCGTTGGAATTAGGGTGCATTAAGGGCGAAAGGGCTTCAAAATACTCCCCGGCGTAATAGGATTTGAGCGCGTAAGCGTAGGAATAAAAAGACTTTTTATAGTCTTTATACAAAGTGTCTCTCGCAATTTTTAGATAATGATAATACAAATCCGCGTCTTGCAAATGATAAGCGCTCACTAACGCATCAATCGCGCTCACGCTCGCATTTTCTTTAGAAGCGATGCTAGAATCAAACAAATCCAACGCCCCATTAAAGTCCTTTTCCTTAAACTTAATCACCCCTAAATTATGGCTCGCAATCCCTTGCGAAAAAGAAGCGGCTTTGTCAAATAGGTGTAAGGCTTCATCTTTCTGCCCTTGCTCATACAAAAGGCTCGCTTTTTTCATCATCGCATCCACTTGATTCTCATCGCTTCGTTTGAGGGAGTCTTTGCCGATTAAATCGGGTAAGTCTAAATTCTCTATTTGCCCCTCGGCTTCTGTGCTGTTAGCGTTGTTGGTGTTATTGGGCGTTTCGTTATTGGTGGTAGCGGCATTAGTTTGTAAAGAAGCGGGTTGGCTTTCTTTTTTATGCCCTAGCAACAAACTCAAAGCCACAATGAGCGCGATGAGTAAAAGCAATGCTCCAAGTGCGATATAAAGCTTTTTTTTATTGTGTAAGAATGGTTTAAAAAACTCTTTAGAGCTTTTGATTTTATTAATCGTCTGCTCTAAAGCCTGCTTCAAAGAGGGGATTTTAGAATGAATGCCCTTTAAAGGGGTTTCTTTTTCGTTTTTGTTTTCGCCCCCTTTTTCTTCTAATGAATTTTGCTCTTCATTCAGCACAAGCTAGCCTTAAAGGTATTTTTCTAACGCCTTAGGAATGTGAATGCTCCCATCCGCTTGCTGGTGGTTTTCCATTAAAGCGACCATCGTCCTGCCTACCGCTAAAGAAGAGCCGTTTAAGGTGTGCGCTAATTGGTTTTTTTGATTCTCTTTGAAGCGGATTTTGGCTCGCCTGGCTTGAAAATCCCTCGTGTTAGACACCGAGCTGATTTCTCGGTAGCAATTTTGCCCGGGCAGCCACACTTCAATATCTATCGTGTTGCTCGCGCTAAAGCCTAGATCCCCACTGCACAATTGCACGAACCGGTGCGGCAATTCCAAAGCCTTTAAAATCCCGCTCGCGCTCTCTAGCATGCACTCTTGCATCGCATCGCTTTCTTTAGGGTGCGTGATAGCCACTAATTCTACTTTATCAAATTGGTGCTGTCTTATCATCCCCCTTGTGTCCTTGCCCGCGCTCCCTGCTTCGCTCCTAAAACAAGGCGTGTGCGCGGTCATTTTAATGGGGAGGTTTTCAACGCTAATGATCGTGTCGTTGTAGAGATTAGTGAGCGTTACTTCAGCGGTGGGGATCAGATACAAATTTTCATTTTCTATTTTGAAAACATCTTCTTTGAATTTGGGTAATTGCCCGGTCCCAAAAAGCATTTTTTCATTCACTAACGCCGGCGTGTAGATGATTTCAAAGCCATTTTTTTCATTAAAATCCAACATCAAATGAATGAGCGCGCGATAAATTTTCGCCCCAAAACCCCTAATGACAGAAAAACGGCTTTTGGCGAGTTTCACGCCGCTTTCAAAATCAATCCAGCCATTTTGTTGAGCGAGTTCAAAATGCTCTTTGGGTTTGAAATTAAAAACCCTTGGGGTTAAGATTTTTTTAATTTCTATGTTGTCTTCTTCATTCGTGCCTAAAGGGGTTTTTTCATCCACTAGATTGGGGATTATGGAAAGCTTCAAATCAATTTGTTGCTCCAATTCGCTCGCGCTTTTGGAAAGCTCATTCAGTTTGATTTTATTGTTTTCTAGCTCTTTTTTGAGATCGCTTGCATCCACTTTTTGAGCCATTTTGATACCAAATTCTTTAGAAACCTTGTTTTGAAAGGCTTGCAAGCCTTCTAATTCAATGAGCTGCTTTTTATAATGCGTGATGACTTCGCGCAAACGCTCTAACTCATCATCCATCGCATGGTTACGCTTTTTTAAAGAAAGAGCCACCTTGTCAAAATCTTGCAATAAAAATTTTCTATCAATCATTCAACCCTCTTTAATCGTTCTAAAATGCCACAATTTAGCCCATTCATCTATATCGTTTTTATCTATTTGAGCGTTCAAAGCCCCCATTTTACCCTCTAAAGAATCCTCAATGGTGCCATTAGGCAAGGCCACAAAACTATCCCCATAAAATTTCCACAAAAATTCGTTTTTTTGATCTTCTTCTACAATGATTTGGCGATACGCTCCGATTCTATTAGCCCTTACCACCACGCAAGAAGCGCAAAAAGCGCGCATCTGGCACAAAAGCCGCCACCTTTCATTGGATTCAAAAGTGGCCACGCTGCTCAAAAGCACCACATCCACGCCCTGATTTTTAGCCTGAACCCATATTTCATCAAAATGCGCTTCAAAGCCAAACAAAGGGGCGATTTTTAAGCCGTCTCTTTCAAAGACTAATAATTCTTTAAAGGCGCTTTTTTCATTGTCAAAAAAGCTCTCTTCGTCCCAGTGTGGATAGGGAATTAGGCGTTGTTGCGTGTAATACTTCACGCTTTCTTTAGAAATGAGAGCGATTTTTTTATAGATTTTAGAACGTTCTTCTAAAAGCACCGGAGCTGAGATAATTAAGTCTAGTTCTTCGCATTTTTGCGATAAAAACTCCATCGCTCGCGCAGACTGCGCGCTGATTTCACTCACATCCAATCCCATGTTATGGTGGAAAAAGGGGTTGATCACGTATTCAGGCAACACCACCACGCTTTGCTTAGGTATGGAGTTGAATAAGGATTGCATGAGGGTTTCTTTAAAAGACTCCAGCTGTAAAGCAAACACCCGCATGCTTTAAGCCTTTTGGTCTGGCGTTTGGAGTTTTTCATGCTCTAAATAAGCGTTTTCTAAAAGCTTTTGAGCCAAAAACAACTCTTGCATGGCCGTTTTATACAAATCCATCCCTTCTTTTAAAGACAAATTAGAATCAT
Source organism: Helicobacter pylori (assembly GCF_002832345.1). GTDB lineage: Bacteria > Campylobacterota > Campylobacteria > Campylobacterales > Helicobacteraceae > Helicobacter > Helicobacter pylori_CP. The sequence continues at coordinate 69,488 of NZ_PHLZ01000001.1, read as the reverse complement.
TCAAGCGATCTATGGCTTGCTCTAAGGAATGAACATGCTCTTCAAAGCTTTTTTTAGGGGCGTTTTTAGCGTTTTTAGCGTTTTTAGCGTTTTTAGTGTTTTTTTGGGGGGCTTTTTCGGTTTCAAATAATTCATCTTGCATGGCATTCCTTTAGCTTTTTCTAACAAGCATGGTCGTTGAAATTTGAGCGATAGAATCTTCAGTCCTTACAATCTCAAACCCTGCGTTTTTTAATTCATGCTTCAAACCCTCTAAACTCAAAAACTCTTCAATGGATTGCGGTAAATAAGAATAAGCGCCATAATTCTTACTGATAGCCCCTCCCACTAAAGGCAAAACCTTATTCGTGTAAAACCCTGAGATTTTATCCAGCCATGTGGAGTTGTCTTTTTTTAAAAATTCTAAAATCACTAAAACGCCCCCAGGCTTTAACACCCTAAAAAACTCTTTTAAGGCCTCTTGTCTTTCCACGATATTACGCAAGCCATACGCAATGGAGAGAATATCCACGCTGTTATTTTCAACGCCCTTTAAATCTTTGGCTTGAGCTTGGATGAAAGAAGCTTTGTTTTCAAGCTCTTCACATTTTTTAATGGCTAATTCAAGCATGTTATTAGAGGGGTCAATCCCCAAACATTCCTTAAACTCTATACCGCAATTGAGAGCACTTTTTTGCCAAGCCACAAGCATATCCCCCGTCCCGCATGCCACATCCACAAGCCTTAACGCTTTCTTATTTTCCAAAAACAAAAACGCATGCTCGCAAGCCCTTTGGCGCCATTTAACGTCTAAGCCAAAACTCATCAAACGGTTGGCTTGATCGTAAGAGCTGGCTATATCATCAAACATGTTGATGATTTTTTCTTGCTTGAGGCGATTTTCTTTCTTCATGATTTATCTTTAAAAAGGCTTGACAACCACTAAGATCACAATGAGGATCATTAAAATCGTGGGTATTTCATTAAACACACGATAAAACCTTGCGTTTCTTCTTGTAGGGTCTTTTTCCAGCTCGCGCATGCATTTTTTGCAATAAAAATGATAGGCTAAAAGTAAGATTACTAAAGCCAACTTAGCATGCAACCACCCTCCACTTTTAAAGAGTGTAGGCTCTATCAACAACATTAAAATCCCTGTAATCAGCGTGAAACCCATAGCCGGTGAAGCGATAAAGGAATAGAGCTTTTTTTCTTGGATTTTAACCACGCCTATAAACTCTTTTTTATGCGCGTTTTCTGCATGATAGACAAAAAGGCGCGGCAAATAAAATAACGCTGCCATCCACGAAATGACCGCTATCACATGGAAAGCCTTAACCCATAAAAAATACCCGCTCAAAAATTCCATCATTCTCCCTAATTTATCTTATTTTGCTGTAAAAACGCTTGCAAATTTTCTCTTTCGCCGCTGATTTCCACTTCCACGCTTTGGTTTGAAAAATTCTTTTTGCTTAATTGTAAGCTAAATTTCTTAATTTCACGCTGAAGAGCGTCTAATTCTTTGTAAGAATAATGAACGCTTAAAGTTTCTAACTCCACAAAATCCTTCAAAGCGTCCTCTTTTTGAGCGTTTTCTACGCACAATAACGTGCTAGTAGCATAAGCTTTCATCAAGCCCCCCACCCCTAAAAGCGTGCCTCCAAAATAACGCACGCTCACTAATCCTATATTGATTAAATCTTTTCGCCTTAAAACGCTAAGCACAGGCATCCCTGAACTCCCTTTAGGCTCGCCATCATCGCTAAAACCCTCCGTGATTTTGCCCTCTAAAGAATAGCGGAACGCCGTTACAAAATGCGCGGCTTTAAAATGCTCTTTTTTCAATTGTAAAAGGGTTTTTTCAAAATCATCAAAAGGCATAAGATACCCTAAAAAGCGAGACGCTTTAATCTGGTGCTTGGAAGTGATGAGGTTTTTAAGCGTTTTCACAAGCTTTCTTTAAAGAGCTGAGTTTGAACACGCACCCTATAAAACTCACGATAAAAATCGCAATAAGCACATAAAAATGGATAGAAACATCTACAAATTCCGCATGCATTTGATTCAATCGCCCTAATAAACTGATCCCATGATAAGCTGGCACTATTTGAACAAAAACCTGTAGATAAGAGGGCAAGGATTCAAAAGGCCACACAAAACCCATCATAAAAATCAAGGGCAAAGAAGAGATTAAAACGATTTGAGTGGTGTGGGCTTCATTTTTGATCCATGCGCCTAAAAACGACCCCAAACTCAAGGTCGCAAGCATGAAAATCAAGCTATTCAAAAACACCATTAAAGCGCTCCCATGCCGTTCGATCCCATAAAAAGAAAACAGCGCCCCAAAATACCATAAAATAAAAACGCTAAACGCTGCCATAAACACCAAGAGTCTTGTGCACAGCCTTAAAGCGATTTGCTTTTTATCTAAAAGGGCCAATTCCAAACGCCTGGAGCTAGTAAACATGCTGCTTGCAATGAGCATCACTTGGTGCAAAATGAAAATAAACACGCTAGAGAGCGCGTAATTCAAATACCCCTCACTAGGGTTATACAAGGCAATAGGTCTGATTTTAATCCCGTCTGTCCCTAATTCAGCTTCTTCTATTTGGGCGTTGCGTTTGAACCTTATTTCATCGTTTAAAGCGTTGATGCTCTCCACCACCGCATTCGCTAAGGCGCCATAAATCAAAAAGTAATTGGAATTCGCATAAAAATCTATCGTTACAGGCACTTGTTTATGGATATTGGCTTCAAAATGCGAAGGGATATGCAAGATCCCATAAATTTTTTCTTCTTTTAAAAGCTTTTTAGCTTCCAGCATAGAGGGGCTAAAAAAAGCGATTTCTAACTCGTTGGAGCTTTGCGCCATGAAGGCTAATTGCCTGGAAAGAAAGGAATTGTCTTCATCTACAAGGGCGATTTTTTGCTGCATTACGATGTCTTTTAAATAAGGCAAGGGATAAAGCAAGCCATAGATTAAAGGAGCGCCTATAAGGATTAACAAAACGCCCTTATGAGAAACAATAGCCCTTAATTCCATTAAAAGGATTTTAAAAAAATTCATGCGCTAGCCCTATCTCTTTTAAAAGAAAAATAAAAAATCAAAAGCCCTAAAGCTAAAAAAATCAAAAAGAACACAAGCGGCATTAAAGAATTTAAAGATTCTGTAAAATCCGTCTTATAATAGGCCTCTTGTAAAAAGAACTTCATAAAATGGCTAATAGGCAAGCAATGGCTCCAAAAATCCCCAAAAATTTCCATGTTGTTTTGCGGGTAAGTAACCCCAGCAAACGCAAAGCTTGGAGCGGTATAGACCCCAATCGCGCCCGCAGTTTCAATAACGCTTTTTGAAATACCATAAACCAACACCACAAACCCGCTCATAACGAGCGCCATTAAAACTACCGCCAAAAAGATTAATGATAAGTGTGCATAATGCCCCTGCATGCCAATGAAATTAAAATAAAACGCCATGCCCATCCCCCAAAAACTAAACACGCACACATTCGCTAAAATACTGATTAAAAGCTCGCGCATGTTAGAGGTTTTTTGAATGAAATTGAGCATGCCAATCGCAATGAAAATGAGCCACATGCAAGGCAGCATCACGCTTAAAAGGTATTGCGTGTAATTGTTTTCTTCATTGTATAGGGCATGCAATTGCAAAACAATAGGCATTGCTTGGGCTTTAGCCAAAATCAAATTGGAATCTCGCACTAAAGCTTTGGTGGCTAAGGTTTTAGCGTCTAAAGTTAAAGCGGTTTGTAAGAAGGCGTTTTTGAGCGTTTTGCCCACTAAAACATACTCAGCGTTATAATAAAAGGGCAAATCCACCTTTCGCCCCATTTTGATTTTTTTCTCTAAATCTCTAGGCAAAACTAACGCCCCATACGCTTCAGCGGAGTTTAAAAAGCGTTTGGCTTCTAAAAGGCTAGCCACTTGGTGTTTGATTTGAAGCGCGCTCGTTGCACCTAATTCAAACGCTACCTGATGGCTTGTCGTGGTTTTATCCAAATCCACCACCACAATAGGGAGCTGTCTTGGGATTTCTTGTTTAAAGATTTGCGTGCCTAAAACCCCTAAACAAAAAGGCAATATAAAACACACGACAAACAAGAACTTGTCTTGTAAAACCCATGCGCTTATCAATCGGAACAAAACAATCCTTTCTAAGGTTTAATGGTAACTAACACGCTCATCCCTACCCTAAAATTTTCCAACTCTTCTAAGGGTATGGCCTCCACTTCATAGCTTTTCATGTCGTAAGTGTTGGAATTATTCGTCGCTTTCCAAGTCGCAAAATCCCCCATCACGCTCAAATATTTGACCCTGAATTTCGCGCTTCTTTTCAACGCTGGGATATAGCCTTCAAATTCCTTACCCACTTTAAACTCGTTCAAATACTTTTCAGGAACGCTGATTTTTAACCAACTATCCTTTAAATCAATCATGAGCACCACAGGAAAACCCTTAGGGCTAAGCTCGCCACCGCTTAAAAGCACATTACTCACTTCCCCATCAATTGGGGCTGTCGCTTTGACATCTTTTAAATAAGACTCCACTTCATTCACTTGCCCTAAAGCCGCGCTCTCTTTAGCCTTAGCGGCAATCTTGCTTTCAGAGCTCGCCCCCCCTAAAGCCATTTTATACTTTTGGTAAGCCGCGCTCTCGTTGTATTTGGTGCTTTCATAAGCCGCATAGGCTTCATCGCGCTTTTGCAAGCTCGCCACGCCGTTATCATACAAATCCTGAACGCGCTTATAAGTCTCTTTGGCTAGAGTCGCTTGGGATTTTGCCGCTTGCCAAACGTCTCTTGCAGAATTAATCGTTTCATCTCTTGAGCCTCTTTTGACTTCATCGCTAAGCGCTTTAGCGGCTTTATGCCCGGCTTCAGCTTGAGCGAGCTTGGCTTCTAATTCAGGGCTAGAAATGCTAAAAACCAAATCGCCTTTTTTAATGTGATCGCCTTTTTTAACAAACACCTTTTCAATGCGCCCAGGGACTTTGGAACTCACGCTGTATTCTCTGGCTTCCAAAAACCCTTGCAACACTTCAGCCTTAGGGCGATAAGCTAAATAAAAAAGCACGATTAGCCCTAACAATAAAGCCCCACCCCCTGTAAGAATCGCTTTATTTTTATCCAACATGCTATTTGACATGATTTTTTCCTTTAATAAACAAATTCATAAAATAAATCAATATGATCGCTTAACGCCATTAAATTCGCTAATGAAACAATGTATTTATAAGCCACGCTTTTTTGCTCCACGATGATAGAAGAAAGCGTGTTCCTCGCATCAATGACTTGGGCGTTCGTGCTTAAGCCTTGTAAAAAAGCCTGCTCTTGGAGTTTTAGATTTTCCTTGGCTAATTCCACGCTAGAAAGCAAGCTTTTGTATTCTTTCAAATAAGAAAGCGTCTCTTTATAAGTCTTATTCACCAACAATTCCATGTTTTTTTTAGCCTGGATTTGTTCGCTACTAGCTTGCAACTCGGCTAATTTGCTCGCTTGGTATTTTTGGAAACGCCCTGTGGGGGAGAGTATGGGCATGCGCCCGGCCACGCCCACAAACCAACTAGGGATCATGTCTTCAAACACCGAATTGTTTTGTTTCATGATATAAGAGCCAAAAAAACTCACTTGGGGCAAGAATTTAGCGATCTGTAGTTTGGTGTTTTCTTTAGAAATTTGAACCTGATTTTCTAAAGTCTTTAAAGCCGGGTAGGAATTGAGCGTGGAAGCAACAAAAAAGCTCAAATCGGGCAGATTTTTCTCGGTGTGGATCTCTAATTTGCTTGAAGGCGCTAGATCGTCTTTGCTAGACAAAATGGAATTGAACGAGAGCTGCGAAACTTCTAACACGTCTTTAGCCTTAACGCTAGCGATATGGGCCTTATCATAAGCCACTTGAGCGCCTAAGGTTTCTACCCTAGCGATTTGCCCCACTTTTTGCATTTTCAAAGCGTTTTGGAAATGCTTATAATGGCCTTTTTCCACTTCTTCTAAAGTTTCAGCCACTTCTGCGTTTAACACCATGCCATAATACACGCTCACAAGTTCTTGAAAAGTGGAAAGCTTTTTCAAGCGATACACTTCATTAGCGTCTTTTTGCATCAAATCCGCAATGCGCACCATCGTGAATCTTGCCCCACCCATATAAAGGGGGTAAATAATGCTCAAAGCCCCAATCACCACATTTTGCTTAGAAAACAATAAGGGGGCTTCTAAAGTGCTGCTCAAAGCCCCAAAACCTTGCATCACCCCTTGCATGCCCGCTTGGATTTGAGGGGTTAATACTTGAGGGGGGATATTTTGTTGGATGTTTTGCAAGCCTTGATGGATCTGGTTGGTGGCTTTTTGCACGCCCGGTTGTTTTTGGCTGGCAAAATCCATTTTAATAGGGTTAGAGAGATACACATAAAAAGCACTCAAATCAATTTGAGGCAAAAAAGAAAGCTTAGCCGCTAATTTCATTTTACTCGCTCTTTTAATGGCGTATTCTTGCGCATGCAAGCCTTCATGATTAGACAATACCCTAGCCCATGCGTTTTTTAAAGAGAGCTTTTGGGCGTTAGGGTGGTTCAAAGGTAGGCTATCTTCAGCCAAATTCAAAGAAGAAGGCTCGGTTTTAGAAGTCTCATCAACAGCGCTTAAAGAGCTATTGAATAATAAGCCCAATACAAAGAGGGTTGTTTTTTTCATGCTTCATTTTCTCCCTGATCTTGTTTAACCGCTTTCAAGCGTTTTATCCTGGCTCCATCCACGCTTAAGACTTCAAAAGAATACCCATGCGAAACGATTGTATCCCCCTCCATAGGCATGCGCTCTAACAAGCTAAAAACATAGCCCCCAAGCGTTACCTGCTCGCATTCTTTGTCAAATTCAATGTGAAGCACTTCTTCTACGCTCTCTAAATCCAGCATGCCCTCTAATTCAAACACGCCCTCTTCAAGCTTGTTCACGCCCTCTTGTTTTAAGTCGTATTCGTCGCTAATCTCGCCCATGATCTCTTCAATAATGTCTTCCATAGTGAGCAACCCGGCTGTGCCACCGTATTCATCAATCACCAAAGCGGTATGGATTTGCTCTTTTTTCATTTTAATAAGGATTTGAGAAATGGAAGCGCTCTCAGGGACGATGATCATTTTCCTAACGATTTGCTTGAAATCATGCATTTTGGGGGTAAAAATAGAGCGAGAAAGCAAGTCCCTAATATGCACCATGCCGATAATGTTATCCTTAGAACCCTTACAATAAGGGTAGCGCGTGAAGCGGCTTTTTAAAACAATGTCTATATTTTCTTCATAGCTGTTTTCTTCGTCCAAACACACCATGTCTTTTCGTGGGGTCATGATTTCTTTAGCGCTCGTATCAGAAAAATCCACCGCGTTTTTAATGATTTCGCCCTCTACTGAATCAATAATGCCCTCTCTTAAACTCTCGCCCACAATGATTTTTAACTCTTCTTCAGAATGCGTGCCGTCATGCTCTTTAGGATTGATGCCCACTTTTTTTAAAAAGAAATGAGCGATCACATCAAACAAGCGCACCACCGGGTAAAACACGACCCAAAACACATGCAAAGGGCGCGCGGCAAAAAGAGCGGCTTTTTCAGATTTAGCGATCGCTAAAGATTTAGGCACAATCTCGCCCAACACGACATGCAAAAAAGTGATGCTTAAAAACGCTATAACCACGCTCATTGAATGGATAAAAATAGGGTTTTCTCTCAAATCCATAGACTCAAATAGCGCGGCTAACAATTTTGCGATAGCGGGCTCACCCACCCAGCCTAAAGCTAATGAAGAAAGGGTGATGCCTAACTGCGTTGCGCTCAAATAAGTGTCTAGTCTTTGACTCATCTTTAAAGCGAGTTTGGCGTTGGAATTACCGATTTTAACCAGCTCTTCTAAGCGGGTTTTACGCACTTTCACAAGGGCAAACTCTGAAAGCACAAAAAAAGCGTTCAACAGCACCAATAAAAAAGCAACCATCAACATCAAAATTGATTCAGACGGATCCAAATAAGCTCCTTGATTCCTCCCCATGATTTAAACCTAAAACCTAACGATAAATATAAAATATATAAAATCTTAGAATTTTAACATAAAAGATTAAGCCTAACTTTAAAAATCAAGCCTTCAAAAACCCTAGAAATACTTTTCTATAAAACCAAGAGCCACAAAAAGAAGCGCGCCTAAAAGCGCAGAAACCGGCACGGTTACCAACCAAGCGGTAACAATCTTTTTTAAAATGGAGCGTTTGATCACTTCCTCTTTATACACTTTTTTAAGCGACTTTTTTTCTTTCTTTTTCAATTCCAAAGCGATGGCGGTGTTCTTGCTTTTTTTCAAGCTCTCTAGCATGAGCGATTTTTCTTTCAAATTGGCTTTATCAAAGCGCTCTAAAAAGCCCTCAATTTCTTCTAAATCTTCCCCAAAGTGTGCTGCTACAATGTTGTCTCTGATCCTAGCAAAACGCCTTCTGGATTGCTCTCTTAAGCGCTCCCTTAAAAAGCCCACCCCAAACACCGCGCCCACCACAATATGCGTAGAGCTTACCGGCAAGCCTAATTGAGAGGCCAAAAGCACGGTGATGACCGCAGAAAGCGCGATGCAAAAGGCTTGCATTTTGTCTAATTCTGTGATTTCAGACCCCACCGTTTTAATGAGCTTTGGCCCATACAAACTCAAGCCTAAAGCGATCCCAGCTGCCCCCACTACCATAATCCACAACGGCACAGAGCTTAAAGTATTCCCCATAGGGCTATTTGCATCTTCTAAAGTTTGACTGATAGCCGCTAAAGGGCCTATAGCGTTAGCCACATCATTAGCCCCATGCGCAAAGCTTAAAAGCGCAGCAGCAAAAATCAAAGGGACATTAAAAAGCTCATTAATGCTTTCATGGCTATTTTCTAATTGCGGGGCTTTTTTTAACACAAATCTTTTAAAAAGGATAAAGATTAAAAGTGCAAGGATACAACCGCAAGCCAGTTGGATTTCAAAACCCACCGCATAGAGTCGTTTTAAAACCTTAACCATCAAATACCAACTGAATGTTAAGCTCATCAACGCTACCAAATAAGGCACGACCTTTAAAGCCGCGCTCTTTTTATCTTCTTTATAAGCGATAGTCTTTTTAATGAGCATTAAAAAAAACATGGCTATCAAAGCCCCCATTAAAGGCGAGATTACCCAACTGGCCACAATGCCTGATAAGAAATGCCAATTGACAGCCGCCATTCCAGCTGCTGCCATTCCAGCCCCCATAATCCCCCCCACTACAGAGTGTGAAGTGGAAACAGGAGCGCCAATTAAAGTCGCCACATGCAACCACAACGCCCCACTGAGTAAGCTAGCCAACATGACATTAATGAAAACATGCGCATCATTAATAAATTCAGGCGAAACGATACGACCCTTAATCGTAGAAACCACTTCCCCCCCAGCAATGATCGCTCCAAGCATTTCACAAATCGCAGCGATCAAAATCGCCCCACCCATGCTAATGGCTTTAGAGCCTACGGCAGGGCCGACATTATTGGACACATCATTCGCGCCAATATTCATCGCCATATACCCCCCAATCACAGCCGCAAAAATGAGCAACAATCCCTTAGAATTAGCCTGCCCAAAAATGAGAGCGAGCAAAGCGGCACCGATGAGAAACAAAAGAGCGAGAGCGATCTTTAAAGTGTCTTTTTGGAGTTTTTTGGAAGCTTTTTCAAACTCTTTGATGTTTTTAATTTCCATACCGTCATCAAAACCTTATTCTAATAGTGGCTCTATTCTATCCAATTAGCCCTTGAGCCACTCTTAAAAAGCGTTGTTTGATAAAAATGGCTCATTATATGGTATCTTAAAGTAAAATTTTAAAAATAAGGTTTTTAAAAATGATAGAATTTAGCGATGAAGATTTACAAAAACCGGTGCGTATTGTGATAGAAAAGATCCGCCCTTACTTGCTCAAAGATGGCGGCAATATTGAAGTGCTAGGGGTGAAAAGCATGAAAATTTATGTGGCTTTAGAGGGAGCGTGTAAGACTTGCTCTAGCAGTAAAATCACTTTAAAAAATGTCATTGAAAGGCAGCTTAAAATGGACATTCACCCCAATTTAGAAGTGGTGTGCTTAGAAAACGCCAAGGAGTTTGATAAGCTTTAAGGATTATAGGCATGCAAAAGTTTGATTATGAATTTAAAAAGCGCGCATTGATTAAAGATGGCTTTTTAGCGTTCAAGCAAGCCCATTACGCTGAAGCGTTACGCCTTTTTTCTGAAGTTTTGTTTTTGGATAAAGACAACCAAAAAGCCAAAGTGGGGGCGTTATTAAGCGACATCGCTAAGGATTTCCCTAAAGAAGCCCATAGCTTTTATGAATTGTATCAAAGCTTGATCGCTATGCAAAAACGGAGTTTAAAAAACCAGGCTGAAGAGCAAATCATCAATTTGATCGCTTCTTTTGATGAAGGGCTAAACCAAATGACTGAAAAGATTGATGCGCAAATTTCTCAAAAAGGCGAGGAGTTGAACGGCATTTTGTACGCGGATTTCAAACGCTTGAGCTTGGAGCGCGGTTTTAAGGAAGCGTTTGAGGATTTGATGTTCAGCTCTAGGGTGATTTTTGACAATAAAGAGGATTTTTATGAATTTTTGAAAGAATTGAACCATTATGGCTATTATGAATTAGCGATAAATTACATTGAAAACATGCATGAAGATTCTTTTATTTACGATAAATTTTTGCGTTCTCTTTTAGAAGACGCTCTCAAATCCAATAAGGCTTAAAGAATGAAACTCAAAAAAACCCTAACTTATCGCAACCGCGCCTATTCTTTTTTAAGCGATAACACGCATGAAGTTTTAGAAAACCCTGAAGAAATTCTTTTTGTCAAAACGCCTTTAAATGAAAAATACTCTCCTTTAATTGCAGAAAAAAACCTGGCTATTTTAAATTTTAACGAGCTTAAAAACTACTTTGATTTTAAGATTAAAATTGTAGGGATTACAGGCACTAATGGTAAAACGACCACAGCGAGCTTGATGTATTCCTTGCTCTTAGATTTGAATAAAAAAACCGCCCTTTTAGGCACAAGAGGGTTTTTTATCAACGACAAACAAATCAAAGAAAAGGGCTTGACCACGCCCACTCTTTTAGAGCTTTATAGCGATTTAGAAGAAGCGATTCGTTTGGGGTGTGAATACTTTATTATGGAAGTGAGCTCCCATGCGATTGTCCAAAAGCGCATCGCTGGGCTTGATTTTGCTCTTAAAATCTTAACTAATATCACAAGCGATCATTTAGATTTCCACAAAAGCCTAGAAAATTACAGAGACGCTAAAAACAGCTTTTTTAAAGATGAGGGCTTGAAAGTCATCAACAGAGATGAAGCAAACGCCCTTTTTAACCCCATTAACGCGCACACTTACGCGCTGGATAAAAAAGTGCATTTAAACGTTCAAGCCTTTTCGCTCAACCCCTTTATTAGCGCGTCTTTATGCTACCAACAAGATTTAAGAGATCCCAATCTCAAAGAAATCGCTCTCATCCATTCCCCCCTTTTAGGGCGTTACAACCTTTATAATATCTTAGCGGGCGTTTTGGGGGTTAAATTACTCACTCAATTACCTTTAGAAGCGATTGCGCCGTTATTAGAAAACTTTTATGGGGTGAAGGGGCGTTTGGAAATTGTGCATTCTAAACCTTTAGTAGTTGTGGATTTTGCCCACACAACAGACGGCATGCAACAAGTCTTTGAAAGCTTTAAAAACCAAAAAATCACCGCTCTTTTTGGAGCAGGGGGCGATAGGGATAAAACCAAGCGCCCTAAAATGGGAGAGGTAGCGAGTTGTTATGCACATCAAATCATCTTAACTTCAGACAATCCTAGAAGCGAAAACGAAGAAGACATTATTAAGGATATTTTAAAAGGCATCAGCGATTCTTCTAAAGTGATTATAGAAAAAGACCGAAAAAAAGCCATTTTAAACGCTTTAGAAAATTTAAAAGACGATGAGGTATTGTTGATTTTAGGCAAGGGCGATGAAAACACTCAAATCTTTAAAGACAAAACGATTTTTTTTAGCGACCAAGAGGTCGTTAAAAGCTATTACCAACATTTAAAACAAGGATAAAACATGCAAGAATTCAGTTTGTGGTGCGATTTTATAGAAAGGGATTTTTTAGAAAACGACTTTTTAAAGCTCATCAATAAGGGGGCTATTTGCGGGGCGACGAGTAACCCTAGTTTGTTTTGCGAAGCGATCATAAAAAGCGCATTTTATAAAGATGAAATCGCTAAACTCAAAGGCAAAAAAGCTAAAGAAATTTATGAAACTCTGGCGTTAAAGGATATTTTACAAGCCTCTAGTGCGTTAATGCCTTTATATGAAAAAGACCCTAACAACGGCTACATTAGCCTAGAAATTGACCCTTTTTTAGAAGATGATGCCATTAAAAGCATTGATGAAGCCAAGCGGTTATTCAAAACATTAAACCGCCCTAATGTGATGATTAAAGTCCCGGCGAGCGAGAGCGGTCTTGAAGTCATTAGCGCTTTAACTAAAGCCTCTATTCCCGTTAATGTAACTTTAGTCTTTTCGCCTAAAATCGCCGGTGGAATCGCTCAAATTTTAGCCAAAGAAGCGCGAAAAAGAGCGGTCATTAGCGTGTTTGTCTCACGATTTGACAAAGAAATAGACCCATTAGTGGCGCAAAACTTGCAAGCTCAAAGCGGGATTATCAACGCTACCGAGTGCTATTACCAAATCAATGAGCATGCCAACAAATTCACAAGCACCCTTTTTGCATCCACAGGCGTTAAGTCTAACTCTTTAGCTAAAGATTACTACATTAAAGCGCTGTGTTTTAAGAACTCTATCAATACGGCCCCATTAGAGGCTTTAAACGCTTATTTGCTTGACCCAAACACTGAGTATCAAACCCCTTTAAAAAGTGCAGAAATTGAAGCGTTTAAAAAAGAATTAAAAGCACACAACATTGATTTAGAAAACACCGCCCAAAAACTCCTTAAAGAAGGCTTGATAGCGTTCAAACAATCCTTTGAAAAGCTTTTAAGCAGTTTTTGATTTTTAAGGGTTTTTTGGATAGAATAAGCCCTTATTTTATTTTAAAGGATTGACATGTTAGAAGGCGTTATTAGAGAGAGTATTACTAAAGCTAACGCTAAAGCTTTAAAAAAAGATGGCTATCTAATCGCAAACGTTTATGGAAAGGGTGTTGAAAACGTGAATGGCGCGTTCAAATTAAACCCTTTCATTAAATACCTTAAGGAAAAAAAGTATTTGATTTTTCCGGTGAAATTAGGGGATAAGACTTTTGAAGTCGTGGTTCAAGAATACCAAAAAAACCCTGTTACTAACGAGCTTATCCATGTGGATTTACTCGCTGTTACTAAAGGCGTGAAGTCTAAGTTTAAAGTCCCCGTTAAACACCAAGGCACTCCAGTGGGCTTGAAAAATAAAGGGATTTTAATGCTCTCTAAAAAGCGTATCAGCGTGGAATGCGCTCCAGAGCATTTGCCCGATCACTATTTAGTGGATGTAGCCCCTTTAGACGTGAATGAGTCTATTTTGGTGCGCGATTTAGAAAAACACGAAAATGTTAAGATTTTAGATCATGATTCTATCGCTGTGATCGGTGTGATTAAAGCGAAGTGATTTTAGGCTATGACGCTTTTAGTAGGTTTAGGCAACCCTACTTTGCGTTACGCCCACACCAGACACAACGCTGGTTTTGATATTTTAGATTCGCTCGTTAGCGAATTGAATCTTTCTTTCACTTTTTCTCCCAAACACAACGCTTATTTGTGCGTTTATAAGGATTTTATCTTACTCAAGCCCCAAACTTACATGAATTTAAGCGGCGAGAGCGTTTTAAGCGCTAAAAATTTTTACAAAACTGAAGAGCTTTTAATTGTCCATGACGACTTGGATCTACCTTTAGGCGTTGTGAGGTTTAAAAAGGGTGGGGGGAATGGGGGGCATAATGGCTTAAAGTCCATTGATTTATTGTGTTCAAATTCTTATTACCGCTTGAGAGTGGGGATTTCTAAAGGAATTGGCGTGATTGAGCATGTGCTTTCAAAATTCCACAAAAACGAAGAGCCTTTAAAAAACGCTGCGTTTGAACATGCCAAAAACGCCTTAAAATTTTTTATAGAAAGCCATGATTTTAACGCTATGCAAAATCGTTTCACGCTTAAAAAACCTTTACAAATAGAAAGTTAGGAGTTTAAAGTGCGTTTGTTTAGATTTGTGGGGTGGTATTATTTCAAATACTTTTTAATCGTGCTTTTGGCTTTGGAATTGTTTTTTGTAGGCATTGACAGCTTGAAATACGCCGATAAAATGCCTGATTCTGCGAACATGATCATTTTATTTTTCACCTATGATATTTTATTCGCCCTCAATTACACCTTGCCCATTTCCTTGCTTTTGGCGATGGTTTTATTTTACATCACCTTCATTAAATCCAACCAATACACCGCCCTGCTCTCCATTGGCTTTTCCAAATGCCAGATTTTAAGCCCTATTTTTTTGATTAGCTTATTTTTCACGGCTGTTTATGTGGGGTTGAATGCGACTCCTTTTGTGTATATGGAAGAAAAAACGCAAAATTTAATCTATAAAGACAATTCTTTGAGCGTCTCAGAGCATTTGTTAGTGAAATATAACGATGATTATGTGTATTTTGATAAGATTAATCCCTTATTGCAAAAAGCCCAAAATATCAAGGTTTTTCGCCTAAAAGATAAGACATTGGAATCTTACGCTGAAGCTAAAGAAGCTTTTTTTGAAGACAAGTATTGGATCTTGCATGACACTACTATCTATGAGATGCCCTTGAGCTTTGAACTGGGCGCAAACTCCTTAAACACCACGCGTTTAAAAACCTTTAAAACGCTCAAAAATTTCCGTCCTAAAGTTTTAGACACCATTTATCAAAACAAGCCCGCGGTTTCTATCACAGACGCTCTTTTATCCTTGCATGCTTTAGTGCGCCAAAACGCAGACACGAAAAAAGTGCGCTCGTTTTTGTATGTGTTTGCGATTTTGCCCTTTTTTGTGCCGTTTTTAAGCGTTTTAATCGCTTATTTTTCGCCCAGTCTCGCCCGCTATGAAAACCTGGCTCTTTTAGGGCTAAAGTTTATCATTATCACGCTCGTTGTTTGGGGGCTATTCTTTGCTTTAGGGAAGTTCAGCATTTCAGGGATACTCATTCCTGAAATAGGCGTTCTATCGCCCTTTTTCGTATTCTTAGCCCTCAGTCTTTGGTATTTTAAAAAGCTTAATAAGAGGTTGTGATTTTTAAATCTTATATGTTACTAAGTGGTTTTGTTCTCTTAGTTTAAAGGTGGCTAGTGGAAAGATTTAATCTAAAAAACCGCCGGTATATCGGCTCAAAAACCAAGCTTATAGAGTGGGTATTTGGGAATTTAAAATTAAATAATATCAAAAGCGTGTGCGATATTTTTGCCGGAAGTGGGGTAGTGGCTGGTCAATTTGCCACTATTCCTAATGTTAAAAACATTATTATAAACGATATTTTATTTTCTAATGAAATCATTTATCATGCTTTTTTTAGGGGGCAAGACGCTGATTTTAAGGTGCTTAAAGAGCTGAAAGAATATTATACTCAAGCTTTAAAGCTAGAAGAAAATTATTTTAGCCAACATTTTAGCGACAAATTTTTCAGCTATAAAGATTGCGTCAAAATCGGTAGCATTAGAGAGCATATAGAAAGCTTGAATTTAGATAAATTAAATAAAGATATTTTATTAACAAGCTTGATTTATTCAATGGATAAAATAGCTAACACAGTAGGGCATTATGAAGCTTATAGGAAAAAAGAGATTTTGCAAGATAGATTTATTTTTGAGCTTATTAACCCTATAAAGCATGATAAAAATATCATGATAGAGAGAAAAAACGCTAACGAATTGGCTAAAACCTTAAAAATAGACTTAGTCTTTATTGACCCTCCATACAATTCAAGGCAATACAGCCGGTTTTATCATCTCTATGAAAACTTGGTGCAGTGGAAAAAACCCAAACTCTATGGAACAGCTTTAAAGCCATCATGCGAGAACATGAGCGAATATTGTCGCTCTAATGCCAAGAAAGAATTGAGCGATTTAATTGAAAAACTAGATTGTAAAAGGATTGCTTTAACTTATAATAATACCTATAATTCTAAGTCTAGCTCTTCGCAAAATAAAATAGGCTTTAAAGATTTAGTGGAAATTTTAAGCCAAAAAGGAAAATTAAGCGTTAAAGAAAAGGCTCATAGTTTTTTTAATTCAGGAAAAACTGATTTTAAAGAGCATAAAGAATTTTTATTTATAGTGGAAGTGAAACCTTGAAAAAAGGCATTCGTTCTCCCTTTTTCTATGTAGGGGATAAATATAAACTCATGCCACAACTCAATAAGCTATTCCCAAATAACATTAATCAATTTATTGAGCCTTTTGTGGGTGGGGGTAGCGTGTTTTTAAACACTAAGGCTAAAAGATACTTAGCTAACGACATAGATACCAATATTATCAATTTACATAAAACTTTAAGCAAGTTCAATACTTGTGAGCTTTTTGATGAATTGTCTAAAATCATCATTCATTATGGCTTGTCTTTCTCTTTTAAGGGGATTACGGCCCCTGATGAATTAAAAAAACAATATATAAAAACTTACTACGCCAAATACAATAAAATAGCTTATGAAAAACTAAGGGCTGATTTTAACTCCAATCAAAACAACATGCTCTATTTGTATTTACTTTTAATTTATGGGTTTAATCACATGATTAGATTTAATTCTAAAGGGCTTTTTAATTTACCTGTAGGTAATGTAGATTTTAATGAAAATGTTTATAATGCCCTAAAAAACTACATAGATTTTATGCAACAAAACACCATTATTTTTCACAATGATGATTATATTGATTTCCTTAACCACACCACTTATTTAAAAGATGATTATGTTTATTTTGACCCCCCTTATTTAATCTCCAATAGTGAATACAACAAGTTATGGGATAGCGATAATGAGATAGCCTTATATGGTGTTTTAGATAGCCTAGATAAAAAGGGAGTTTTATTTGGTATAACCAATCTTGTTTATCACAAGGGAGAGACTAATTTTATTTTAAAAGAATGGGCTAAAAAATATTATATTTTTAATATCAAAAGTAATTATATCAGTTATAATGACAATACTATTAAAGAAGATAGTCAAGAAATCTTTGTAACTAATTATAGGTAATTAATTATGACTAAAAAACCGGCACGAAAAATTTTAAGCTTTTCAACCACTATGCGAAACCCTAAAAGAATAGGACAATTTTTAGCTGTTTTAGGAAAGTTTGAAAATCAAATCCTTAAATCTTCAACAATCATGCAAATTATCAAATCCGTTTTGGCTCATAGGCTTTATAGGCCTACTTCTATCAATCAAAATAAAGAATTGAAAGAAAAATTTGACTCCAATGAATATGTCTTTAGCGATGAAGAGTTAGAACGCATTATAGAAATATCCCCACAACAGCATAAAGAAATGGGCTTTGAGCATGGATGGGAAAGTCGGTTTGACACTTGGTATAAGCTTATGTGTGAGTTTGGTTTTTGCTACTATGCAAAATATGAGAAAATACTCATCAGCGATAGCGCTAAGATGCTTATTCTTGCTTATTACGATAAAGAAAACGATGCTTTTAAAGAAAGCGTTGATGAAAGCGTAGTTGGGGCTATATTTTTAAACGCTCTGTCTAAATATGAAGTAGGAAACCCTTATAAAAAGAACTTAAACCATAACAACCCCTTCAAACTATTGCTCTCGCTTTTAAAACGACTCAAAAATGCCCATCTAACTCCCCTATCTGTCAAAGAAATCCCTATTTTACTTTGTTGGAAAGACGATAACGCTAATGGGCTTTATGACTACATTATTCGTTTAAGACAAGAAATCGTTGCTATCAATAAAACAGAATTCAGTTACTCAGATGAATTTATTTATGAAAAATGCCTAAAACTTTTAGAAAGCACCAATAAAATACGATTTAAAATGAGCCAAATCACTAACGAAGCCGTTGATGAATACATTAGAAAAATGCGTATTACAGGACTTATTTCATTGCGTGGTAATGGTAGGTTTATTGATATTAATACTAATGAAAATAATAAAATAGATTACATTTTACAAACTCATAAGACTTTTAAAGGGGATTATTTAAACGACACTCAAGCTAACAAACTCGCCTTTTTTAACTACATGGCGATCGTGGATAGCTTTCTTGTTAGTGTTACTCCAATCAGTGCTGATGAGAGCGTTAAATCAAGCAAATTGAATGAACTAGCAAACACTTATACTAAAGATTTTATCAAGCAAGAATTACTCATTACTTGTAACAAGCAAGAATCAAAAGATAGTTTTTTAAGACTCATTGATAAACCTTTACGCTTGGAATTTTTAAGCGCTATTTTCTTGAAACAACATTTTGAAAATTTAAGCGTGATACCCAATTATAAAAGCGATGATGAAGGCTTGCCCGTATACACAGCAAGCGGTAACAAACCTGATATTGTAGCTATGGATACAAAAGCCCAAAGTTATGTAGAAGTGAGCTTGATTAGAGATAGAAGTCAAAGTACCTTGGAAATGATACCTATTGCCAGACATTTAAAAGAATTGATTAAAAATAGCACTGATATTAGAGAAAAATTTAGTGTTTTTGTAGCTCCAAATATCCATGATGATGCCAAAGAATATGCAAAATTTGCCCAATTCAAAGACAATATTAATATATGTTGTTATGCTGTTAATGATTTTATCAAAAAAGTAGAAAATAGCACAGAGTTATTACAGCTCAATGACAACCCTAAAGCTTGACAAATCAAGCTTTCATATATCCATATATAAGCTATAAGCCCTGCCTAAAAACCCTACCAAACTTAAAAAGTATAAACATAGCGCAAATACATAGAATACTGACGGCGTAAGGTTTGGGTCAAGCTGAAATTGGTTTCTGCTCCCGTGATAGTGGTTGGTTTGCCGTCTTTTAACGGACCTTGGCTTTGCTCTTTGATAGTGGTAGAGCCTTTGAAAAAGTAATTAGGGAGCGTGGGGATTTTGATACCAAACTCAATGCCATGGTGTTCAAAAATATTAGTCCTAATGCCCACATTCACTAAAAATTGGAAGATCGTGTTATTCACTTTAGCGTTTAATTTTCCTGTGGTATAGACGCTATTAGGGTTAATCCCCACATTACAACTCGCCGGCGTCGTGTCCCCACAAGTGATTGTGCCATCAGCGTTAGTCATGTAAGCGTCAGCGTCCGTATTGACGCCATAAACATACCCGTCCTTAAAATACCCCACACGATTATTAGTCCAAGTGTTACCCGCAAAATTCACGCCTAGAAAAAACCCGGCCGTGGCTTTAGGCTTGTCTATAATATTAAAAAGCATGTCTGTGCCAAAACCATAAGTATACATGTCTGCTTTTTGATCGCTCAAATAAAAAGGCGATATGGCGTTAGCAGCCCTGGAGTTAGAGAAATTGGTATGCCCATAATCAAAAAAGCCATAATAACGCAACCCAAACCACCTTTTTTTGCCGATAAAATGCTTATAGCCTGTCATCACGCCTAGCCCATACATCGGCTGGTTACGGCCAGGAATGCTTTTATTGGTGCTTAGCATGGTGCGAGAAGTCCAATTGACCACGCAGTTAGCTTTAGTGTAGCCTGGCGTTCCTGGCGTCCCTGAAGCTGGCTGACAGCCACCGGTCTGCCCGTCAGGAACTTTGCCATCATCATTAGCCGAAACATCTCCAAAAGGCACTTGAAACAACTCGCCGTTTCTATAAGCGTTGGTCTTTTGATCAGCCCTACCCACTTCCAAGCTAATCCCCACAAACGCGCCATTCTTTTCATGGGCATTTAAGGAGTTTGTCAGCCATAACGAACTCAAAAGAGCGCCTAAAATTACCGAGCCTTTTTTAGAAATATCTAAAGATTGAGCTATCAAAACAGATTCCTTACGATTAAAATTTTTACAAACCATTTTGCAATCTTGCATTCTATTTTTCTTCTTTGTCATAAAATTGAGCATCACTCTCTAGGGTCTCCGCTTAAGTATTACTTTTTTAATTATTTTATTATAGCTAATTGCAATCTTAAAAGTCAAACAAAAACAACCCCTAAAATTCCCATAATAGTGGGATACTTGACAATAAAACCCTTTTATAGTAGATTAAAAACTCTTTAATTTTCCCATGAATAAAGGATTTTAAATGGATGCGATTTATCCTTATGTGTTGGTTGTTCATTTATTGTGTGCCATTATTTTTATTGGCTACTTGTTTTTTGATGGGGTGATTTTCCCCAATGTGAAGAAAATGTTTGGCGAAGAGTTTGCCAATAAAGCGAATACAGGAATCACTCAAAGAGCGATCAAAATCATGCCCTTATGCGTTTTAGGGCTTGTTTTAACAGGGGGCATGATGCTTAGTCAATACATGGGGGGCGATAAAGGCTGGTGTGAAACCCCTTTTCAAAAAATACTCATGCTTAAAGTGATCTTAGCGTTAAGCATTTTTCTTTTGGTGCTTTTTTCTTTGTCGTGTAAGTTTTTGGGTAAGAAAAACCCTATTGGTAAATATATCCACCCTATCGCTCTAACTTTTGGCTTTTTAATCGCCATTTTAGCCAAAACGATGTGGTTTGTTTAAGAGCGTTTCAACCTTAAAGAATTTAAAACCACTAAGAGCGAGCTAGCACTCATGCTCAAACTCGCTATTAAAGGGTTGATGTATCCTAGCATGGCGACCGGGATTAAAATAGCGTTATAAATCAAGCTCAAAACAATGTTTTGCAACACCACTTGATAGACTTTTTGAGCGTTATGAAACGCTTTTTCTAGCAAACTCAAATCCTCTTCTAAAAGCAAAATATCGCATGCGCTTTTACTCAAAGCGCTTTTTTCAAACCCCAAAGAAACGCTCGCTTTTTTTAAGGCTAGCGCGTCATTATTGCCATCGCCTATCATCGCGCACACGCCCTGATAAGAGCTGACGATTTGAGCCTTATCTTCAGGGGTCAAATGGGCATGATACTTAGAAATCCCTAATTTTTTCGCGCACTCCTTAACCGAGCTTTCATTATCCCCGCTTAAAATTTCTAATTCTAAACCTTGATTTTGTAAAGCCTGAATGACTTCTTTAGCGTTAGCTTTCAAACGCTCTTCTAAAATGAATAATGCGCATAAGGTCTTGTTTTTCGCAAAGCCTACCATGATATTAGCGCTCTCTTTGACCTTTAAATCAACCCCCATGGATTTTAAAAATTTCAAACTCCCCACTAGCAAAGTTTCGTTTTGATAATTCGCTTTTAAGCCATGAGCGAAAAACTCTATCTTTTCTAAATCAACCTCATCGCCATCTAATGTTTTAAGAATCGCGTTATGGGCTAAATGCTCCCTAGTTTTTAAAAGGCTCTTTAAAAGCCTTTCATCAAATTCTTCATAAATGATTTTTTCTTTTAAAAGAACTTCTTTTTGCGTGAGAGTGCCGGTTTTGTCTATAAAGATTTTTTTCACTTTAGCCAGAGTTTCTAAAAACAACGCTTCTTTAAACACGATCAAAGGGTTTTTAAACACCCCTATCACTAGCGCAATGGGCGTAGCTAAAGCGAACGCGCAAGGGCAGCTGATGACTAACACGCTAATACACACCATTAAGGCTTTTTCAAAACCACCCCCCAAACCAAATTGCCATAACAAAAAGCTTATAAAGGCTAAAAACAACACCGCTTTAGAAAAAATATCCGCAATTTTATTCGCGCTGCTCTCAATTAAGGGCTTTTCTAAAAAACTCTTTTTTAAAGTTTCTAACAAACTAGAAAGGCGTGAGTTTTGAAAAGTTGCACTCACTTGATAGCTAAAAGGCACGCCCACATTCACATAACCCCCTAAAATTGGATCATTAACCCCCAATTCCAAAGGTTTAAACTCCCCGCTGATCAAAGATGCATCCACGCTCGCGTTATTTAAAAGCACGCCATCTAAAGCGATTTTAGCCCCGCTTGGCACCCAAACAACAGAGCCTATCGCCACATCTTTAGGGTGTTTTTCTATCTGCTTGCCATTTTCTACAACAATCACGCTATGGATTTCATGCGATTCTAGGGCCAGACATTTTTCATTCGCAAACAGCCTGGCTTTTAATTCCAAAAACTTAGAGCCAAAAACAAGCGTTAAAATCGTGCTGCTCGCTTCAAAATAAGTCTCTTTGGACACCAGCATGGCATAAACGGAATAAACAAACGCCGATAACGCTCCAAAAGACACGCTCAAATCCATGCCCAAAACGCCATTTTTTAGCCCGTAAAACGCCCCCTTAATAAAAAAACGCCCCACAACCACTAACACCAACAAGCTTAAAAAGAGCGATACGAGATCCAAATTCCTTTGCATAAGCTTATCCATGCCAGCGCCATAATTTGCGCCACCATAACTTGCGTATTTGGCAATTGCAATAAACATCAAATTCATGGTGGCAAAAAACCCCACGCTCAAAGTGAGCAAGTAGGAGCGCTGCTCTTTTTGGGCTTTTAGAGCGTAATTTTTTACGTTATAAATTTTAGCCCCATAACCCAAACTCTCAATTTTTTGAACGATCTCTTTAGGGTCTAAGGACTTATCAAACACGATTTGTAAATGGTGGGTGGTGAAATTCACGCTCACTTTTTTAACCCCCTTTAAGCGCTCTAAAACCTTTTGATTGAGCCACAAGCAAGCGTTACAATGCGTTTTTTCTAGCAAAAGATTGAGGATAAAATCGCCCTTATTGTTTTCTTCAAGGGCCTGTTCTAATTCTAAAGCGTTCATTGAATCTTGGGGCGTTACAGGGGCTAAAGTGGAATCGTTTAATTTGTCATAAAAGCTCTCTAAATTCAAATCTAACAACAACGCATACACCCTAGCGCACCCCGTGCAGCAAAAATACAATTCTTTATGATTGATCACCTCTTTAAAAAGCTCACTTTCTTTAAACTCCAACTGGCAATGCGAACATTTCATTTTTGAATCCTTAATTGATTGGGCACTAATTGAGAAGCACTTTGATAGAATAAGTGTTACAGGTTTGATAGATGCTTAGAACTTCTTTGGTGTTGTCGCTTTGGTTTTTGGAATGGTGCGTGATTAAAGGGGGTAAGACTTTTAGAGCGCTTTTGGAATTATTCCTAGCCGCTCCAAGCATCAAATGGGCGTTTTTGTCTTTAAAACTTTGGACAAACCTTAAAGCCTCTAGCGTGAGCTTAACGCTTTTTAAACCCTCTATGACCAAGCAAAGCGACAAGGCTTCATAGCAAAAAATAAAATACCCTTTAGGTTTTAAGCATTTTTTCACTTTAGCCATTAAAGAAGCGAAGTCTAATTCGCTCTGGTGTCTCGCATGCCCTTTGTTTTTAGATTTAATAGAGCCTAAGGCATAAAAAGGAGGGTTGCACACAATCGCATCATACAAAATCGGAGGGTTAAAATCTAAAAAATCGCCCTCAAACACTTGAGCGTTAGGGAATTTAAGGGCGTTTTTTTGGGAGCAAAACGCCATTTTGCTATCCTTTTCCACTAAATGAACGCTCGCTAGCGGGTTGTCTCTGGCGCAGAGCAAGCCTAGAACCCCACACCCTGAGCCTATGTCTAAAATCGCGCCGCTATTTTTGATAAAAGGGCGTGAAAAATCGTATAAAAAAAGCGAATCGCTATTGTAAGAATAAGCGTTTAAGGGCTGGTATAATCTTAAGAGTTTTCTATCCATAAAAGGGCTTCATTTTCTAAGATTTGCGCATGCAACAACCGCCCCTTAAAAGGGGTTTTTAGAGCGAGCGTATTAAACGCTTCGCCAATCATAGACGCATGCGAATGCAAAAGCAGTGCATCAATTTTATCCCTCAAGCTCTCAAACAATCCCCACCCCCCTTCAATGAAATTAAACCCTTTCTCTAGGGGTAAATCTTTAGGGTTGTTGAAAGTATTAACCAAACGATTGGGCGCAGAAAAAACTTTTGAATTGGGGCTAATTGAGCGCTTGGATAAAATAGCGATATTGGGGTTTTTACCTTGATAAAAGCTATCGCAAAAGCGAGCGTCTAATAAGGGGTTGTCCGTTCTTATGGTTTTCCCAGAAATGATGAGCGTGTCACATACCGCTCGCTGGTTGTGCGTGAAAATCACGCTTTTTTGCCCGGTGATCTTGCCATGATAATAATCCCCATTCATCCTTAAAGCGAGTTTGAACAAATTGAAACGCCCCTTTTGTTCCATTATCCTAAAAGGCAAGAGCAAATCCTTAGCCTTGTTTTCTAAATTATGACAAATCATTGTTTCAATATGAGCCTTTTGTAGCCTTGCTAAACCCCCTTTTTTCGCTTCGTTTTCTTCTGCGGCAATGATCACTTTTTTAGGCTTTAAAATTTCTAACAACCCGCTGCACGCCGGGGTTTTGCCATAAGAATTGCATGGCTCTAGGGTGATTAAAAAAACGCAGTCTCTAAAAGCGTTATCGTGGCGTGTTTTTAAAAAATCGCTTAAAATTTTAGGATCTTCTAATTTTTCTAAGTCGCTTTTTAAATGGGGGCGCAAAATCTTCAACGCTGATTTGGCGGCTAAGACTTCTGCATGCGAGGTTTTGGCTTTTTTGTGGGTTTCTAAACTCAAGATCTCATGGTTTTTATCTAACACCATGCAAGCCACGCTTGGGTTTTCTAAGGCTAGGGTTTGATGCTCCCACGCCTTATTCAAGCAAATTTCTAATAAACTTTCATAAAGTCTCATGACGGGAAAAAAGGCAAGAGCAAAAAGCCTTTAATCGCTAAAGCGTTAATAATATCAACAAAAAACGCCCCCACTAAAGGCACAACGATAAACGCTACATGCGATGGCCCATAGTGGTTGGTGATGGTTTGCATATTCACCATAGCCGTTGGAGTCGCTCCAAGCCCAAAACCGCAATGCCCCGCGCACAACACCGCCGCATCATAATCCTTCCCGCATACCCTAAAGGTTACAAGCACCACATAAAGGATCATAACCGCCACTTGAACGCTCAAAATAACCGCTAACGGCACAGCGAGTTTTAACAATTCCAATAAATTCACGCTCATTAAAGCGTAGGCTAAAAACAGGCTCAAACTCACATTCCCTATGACTGAAACCTCTCTGTCAAACACGCTATGGATCTTAAAAAACGACAAGGCGTTTCTTAAAATAACCCCCACAAACAAACACCACACAAAAGTCGGCAAAGTGAAACTTTTAGGCATCAAGTGCGATAAAAAAGTCCCCACTAATAAAGCGATCGCAATCAAAGCTAAAGTTTCTACAAAACTGGATGCGGTGATCAGGCGTTGCTCTTTAGGGGTTTCAAAGCCTTTAGACACCACGCCCTCTAAAGTGTCTTTTTCTTTAGTGTCTTTAGGCTCTAGTTTGTATTTTGAGATCAAATATTTAGCGACAGGCCCTCCAATAATCCCCCCACTCACCAAGCCAAAAGTCGCGCACGCCATGCCCACTTCTAAGCTAGAGCTAAAATTATAAGGTGGTTGGGTGAAAAAATTAGCCCATGCCGCGCTAGTGCCATGCCCTCCCACTAAAGCAATAGATCCCCCTAAAAGCCCCATTAAAGGATTGACCCCTAAAAGGCTAGCGATAGAAATCCCCACTGCATTTTGGCACACCACAAACCCCGCCACAGCCAGCAAAAAGACCGCAAGCATTTTGCCGCCTTTTTGTAAAGATTTGAAATCCGCGCTCAAACCAATGGTGATAAAAAAAGTCAGCATTAAAGGATCTTTTAAAGAAGAATCAAACTGCAAGCCAAAATTGTAAAATTGACGCGCTAACATGATAAAAAAAGCGACTAAAACCCCGCCCACAACAGGCTCTGGAATATCATAATCTCGTAAAAACTTGACTTTAGAAATCACATAACGCCCCAAAAGTAGCACTAAAACCATGCACACCAAAGTGGCATAAATATCCAACTTAATTTCTTGCAAGCCTGCATCCTTATTAATCAAATTTATCTTATTATAATATAATACCCCCCTAAAAGAACGAGATCAGTTAGAAAGTAGGTGTTCCTTGCATACAGTATTACAAATTGGAGCTGGTGGCGTAGGCAGTGTGGTAGCACACAAAATGGGCATGAACAGAGATGTGTTTAAAAATATCATTTTAGCGAGCAGGAGCTTAGACAAATGCCATGCGATTAAAGAAAGCATGCTCAAAAAGGGTTTGGGGGAAATTGGCGTTGAGCAAGTGGATGCAGACGATACGCAAGCCTTAGTCGCTTTAATCCAAAAATACAAGCCTAAAGTCGTTGTTAATGTGGCTTTACCCTATCAAGATTTAACGATCATGCAAGCATGTTTAGAGACTAAAACGCATTACATTGATACCGCCAATTACGAGCACCCGGATTTAGCGAAGTTTGAATACAAAGAGCAATGGGCGTTTGATAGGGCCTATAAAGAAGCAAGGATTTTAGGGATTTTAGGGGCTGGGTTTGATCCGGGCGTTACGAACGCTTATGTCGCTCACGCTCAAAAACACCATTTTGACACTATCCACACTTTAGATATTTTAGATTGCAACGCTGGGGATCACAAACGCCCTTTTGCTACGAATTTTAACCCTGAAATCAATTTGAGAGAAGTCAGTTCTAAAGGGCGTTATTATGAAAACGGCAAATGGATTGAAACAAAGCCCTTAGAAATCAAGCAAGTGTGGGCTTACCCGCAGATTGGCGAAATGGATTCGTATCTTTTATACCATGAAGAATTGGAATCGTTAGTCAAAAACATTAAGGGCTTGAGAAGGGCGAGGTTTTTTATGACTTTCTCTCAAAATTATTTAACCCACATGAAATGCTTAGAAAATGTCGGCATGCTAGGTATTAAAGAAATAGAGCATCAAGGCGTAAAAATCGTGCCGATACAATTTTTAAAAACCTTGCTTCCTGATCCAGCGATTCTGGCTAAAGACACCACCGGTAAAACCAACATCGGGTGCTATATGACCGGCATTAAAAACAACCAAGACAAAACGCTCTATATTTACAATGTGTGCGATCATAAAAAATGCTATGAAGAAGTGGGTTCGCAAGCCATAAGCTACACCACCGGCGTGCCAGCGATGTGCGCGGCTAAAATGATTTGTAATGACACTTGGAGTGCGGATCATTTTAGGGCCGGGGTGTTTAACATAGAAGAATTAAACACCGATCCCTTTATGGAAGAATTGATCAAACAAGGCTTGCCTTATGAAGTGATTGAGCGCTAGTTTTAGGCTTCAATCTTCACTAGGCGCAATAAACACCGATTCCCTTTCTATCGTAATGTTCTTATCGTCTGCGCTATAAGCTTGTATTGTGATAGGGATTAAAGCGTCTCTAGCGCTCTTGTATTCTGTGGCGTTACCCTTTAGGGGTTTTCTTAAAATCACTACCGCTTTGATCTTTTGTCCGGCTTTAATCGCAATAGGATTTAAAGGCTTTTTGATGTGAATGTCTTTTTGCCCTAAAATTTTGAAATAAAACTCATGGTCTTTATTGTCCGTGTTGTGGAATAAAAACACATAATCGTTATCCACATACCCACTAGAACGCAATTCATACAGATCGCTGTTGCGGTTAATGTCTAAGAGCATGCGTTCTTTTTTAAACGAAGTGATGGCTAAAAGAGCTATTACAATAGCGATAACCCCCATGTAAGCGATCGTTTTTAAACGCACTAGGCGCACTTTTTGGCGCGTATTAATGGCGTTAGTTGAAGACCATTGGATGAGTGAAGGGCGGTTGTATTTAGCCATGGTAATCGTGCATGCATCCACGCATTCTAAGCAATTGATGCATTCTAATTGCAAGCCCTTTCTAATATCAATATGCGTGGGGCAAACCTGAACGCAATGCAAACAATTCACGCATTCGTTTTCTGGGTTGCGTTTTTTGGGGGGTAAGGGAAAGAGATGGCCTTGCTTGTCATAAAGCGCTCCGCCGCGCTTTTCATCATAAATAGGGTTTAAGGTGTCATTGTCATACAACACCGATTGCACCCTAGCGTAAGGGCATAAATAAATGCAAAAACGCTCCGCAACCACCACTATATCAAATAGCACCACAGCCGTGCTAAAAAGCCAGAAACCCATAGCAACAGGATGCTCGCTAGGGTTTTTAAGATACATAAAAAAGTCTTCAGGGGCGATGAAATAAAAGAAAAACAACATCATTAGCCCCGCCACAACAGGAGCGAACAATAAAACGCTCAACGCTTTACGCATCTTATAGCTTGGGGTGTTTTTAGGGCTTTCTTGTTTGTTGCTGATCTTTTTATGGAGTTTGAAAATCTTAGTTTCAATCACATCTCTATAAAGCACCCTTAAAAAGGTTTGTGGGCAAGCCCAACCGCACCACACACGCCCAAGGCTAGTGGTGATGAAAAAAATCCCTATAAAAAGCAAAATAACCATAAAAGGCATGACTTGCAATTCTTCAGCGCTAAAGATCTTGCCTAAAAAATGCAGTTGCTTATGCTCAAAGGAGATCAAAAACAAATGCGCCCCATCAATGCGAACAAAGGGCGTGACTAGTAGCGCTAAAGAAATCAATAAAAACCCTATATAACGCTTCAAGCGAAACGATTTTAAAAAATGGCTAGAAGATTCAAGCATTCTCAATATCCTAAAATTTTTAAGCCACTATACCCTAACAACTTAACGCTTTCACTTAAAAAGCAACATGTTATAATGATCGCTATTTTATTTGAAAGGGTATTTATGGAAAGCGTTTTAAATTTCCTAACCAATATCAATGTGATTTTCACCCTTTTGGGTTATTTGATTGGGGGGATTCCTTTTGGCTATGCGTTAATGAAAATCTTTTACGGCATGGATATTACTAAGATCGGATCGGGGGGCATTGGCGCGACGAATGTCTTACGCGCTTTACAAAGTAAGAGCGTGAGTAACGCTAAACAAATGGCCTTATTAGTCTTAATCTTGGATCTATTCAAAGGCATGTTTGCGGTGTTTTTGAGCAAATTGTTTGGGTTGGATTATAGTTTGCAATGGATGGTCGCTATCGCTAGCATTTTAGGGCATTGTTATTCGCCTTTTTTGAATTTCAATGGAGGTAAGGGCGTTTCTACAATCATGGGTTCTGTGGTGTTGCTCATCCCTATTGAAAGCCTGATCGGTTTAGTGGTGTGGTTTTTTGTGGGTAAGGTGCTTAAAATCTCTTCACTCGCTAGCATTTTAGGGGTAGGCACAGCGACTGTTCTTATCTTTTTTGTGCCTTATATGCATATCCCAGATAGCGTCAATATCCTTAAAGAAGTCGGCACGCAAACGCCGATGGTGCTTATTTTTATTTTTACCCTTATCAAGCATGCGGGCAATATTTTTAATTTATTAGCCGGCAAGGAAAAGAAAGTCTTATGAAAACTAAACAAGGCGTTCATGTCCATAACTTGGTGTTTGAAACGATTTTGGGGATTTTAGAATTTGAACGCTTAAAACCCCAAAAAATAAGCGTAAATTTGGATCTTTTCTACACGGAATTACCCAATAAGGCTTATTTAGACTACATGGAAATCCAAGAAATCATTCAAAACACCATGCGAGAAAAACAATACTTACTCATTGAAGACGCCTTGAAAGATTTAAGCCATGTTTTAAAAACGCGCTATAGTGAAATCTCTGAGCTTTATTTGAAAATCAGCAAGTTAGAAATTTCTCCCCATTCTCAAGTGGGGGCGAGCGTGAAAATTTACTATGAAACCAATCTTTAGCCTCTTTTTCCTCCTTATGGTTTTAAAAGCGCACCCCATAAACCCTTTACTAGAGTCGCTATATTTCCCCAGTTACGCGCAATTTTTAAATTTGGAACCTCATTTTATCATTAAAAAAAAGCGCGCTTACAGGCCTTTTCAATGGGGGAATACCATTATCATCAAACGCCATGATTTAGAAGAACGCCAGAGCAACCAACCAAGCGATATTTTCCGCCAGAACGCTGAAATCAATGTGTCTTCTCAAACTTTTTTAAGAGAGATCAGTAGCGCTTCTTCACGCATAGTGATCGATTCGGCCGCTCAGTAATCAGCCGCTCAGTAAAATGCTAAAACTTTTTTTAATCACATTTTTCTTGGTATTTTCTTAATCCTAAAACAAATTTAAGGTATTATTAAATAGAATAATGTAATAATAACCTTAGGTTCAAAGCTTGACTAAATTTTTAGAAAAAAGTAAATAAAAAGGCTAAAAGAAATGCTTAGAAATCAATTTCGTATCGTGTTTGTCTCTTGTATTGTCGCTAGCAGTTTGCAAGCTCAAGAAAATACCCACACTTTGGGTAAGGTAACCACTAAGGGTGAAAGGACTTTTGAATACAACAATAAAATGTATATTGACAGAAAAGAACTCCAACAACGCCAAAGCAACCAAGTCCGTGATATTTTTAGGACTCGAGCGGATGTGAATGTGGCTAGTGGGGGCTTGATGGCGCAAAAGATCTATGTTAGGGGGATTGAGAGCCGTCTTTTAAGGGTAACCATAGATGGCGTCGCCCAAAATGGTAACATTTTCCACCATGACGCTAACACCGTGATCGATCCTAACATGATTAAAGAAGTGGAAGTGATTAAGGGAGCGGCGAACGCTTCAGCAGGCCCTGGCGCGGTGGCGGGTAAATTGTCTTTCACCACGATTGACGCTAACGACTTCTTAAGAAAGAATCAAACTTATGGGGCTAAAGCGGAAGCGGCCTTTTATACCAACTTTGGGTATCGCATGAACGCTACGGCGGCCTATCGTGGGAAGAATTGGGACATACTCGCTTATTACAACCATCAAAATATTTTTTACTATAGAGACGGGAACAACGCTTTTAGGAATGTCTTCCACCCTAACTACGATTTACAAGATCCAAGTAATAGCGATATGAGCGTAGGGACTCCGAGCGAAGTCAATAGCGTTTTAGCTAAAATTAATGGCTATATCAACGAAACCGATAGCATTAGCGTGAGCTACAACCTCACACGAGACAATTCTACAAGGCTTTTACGGCCTAACACCACTTCAGCTCTCTCCAAAGCCAACGACCCAGGAAGCCAGCCAGCCCCCTTTGTGATTGACTTTGGGAAAGAATTAGCCCATACCATTAACTTCAACCACAATTTGAGTCTGAAATACAAGCATGAAGGCGGCCCTAATTTTAACCAACCGCGCGTTGAATCCACCGCCTTTTTAGGGGTAAGGGGGGGCAATTATAACCCTGTGGTGAATCCTTTCGCTTACAATTCTAACGAGCCGGCTAACCCGGATTATATCCCTGAGGTGAGAGAGTGGTGTAATAACCCGGATAATATCAGCCAATGCACGCAAGGGGCTATCAGGCCTTATAATGGAGGGTATCAAATAGGCTATGGCGTACCTAACTCTATTAATTGGCAAGGGGATAGCGATTCTAGTGGAGGGGCGCAAGCAGGGTATGGGCAGCTTAACGCTACTATGCTTTCTGCAAGCGCGAATGTCTATCATGGGCTTGTCCCTAAAAATCCTGATTATGACATGACCCCCCCTAACGCTCAAAACCCTAGCGCAAACGATTGGACTTTAGGGAATGCGGACGCTGAGGGGACTTTAGCCAGAAGGATTTTCTTAATCAACTCGGGCGTTAATTTTAAAGTAACCCACCCCATTAGCGAAGATTATGGGAATGTGTTTGAATACGGCATGATTTATCAAAACCTGAGCGTTTTCTCTGGATTGGATAAAGGCAAAAACGGCTATTATAAAAACAATATTGATCCTAACGACCCTAATGGGCCGGGCTTGCCTTACCGCCATTACTACACCGATCAAAGCTCTCAATACCCTCAAAATCTCAACACCCCTAACCCGCTCTATCGTAACATGCCCCAAAATTCGCATGCGATCGGGAATATCATCGGAGGGTTTATGCAAGCGAACTACAATATTTTAAGCAATGTGATCGTGGGTGCGGGAACTCGTTATGATATTTACACCTTGCTGGACAAAAACGGCCGCACGCATGTAACTTCTGGTTTCTCGCCTTCTGCAACCGTGCTTTATAACCCCATTGAAAGCATTGGCTTGAAAGTGAGTTATGCGTATGTAACTAAGGGGGCTTTGCCTGGCGATGGCGTTTTGATGCGCGATCCTACGGTGATTTATCAAAGGAATTTACGCCCATCAATCGGTCAAAATGTGGAATTCAATGTGGATTTCAACAGCAAGTATTTCAATGTGCGCGGGGCAGCGTTCTATCAAGTCATCAATAACTTCATCAACAGCTACGGGCAAGACACTTCTAAAAATGGCGGAGGTAACGCGACCGCAAAAAACATGTCAGGGAATTTGCCCGAAACCATTAATATTTATGGTTATGAAGTTTCAGGGAATGTGAGGTATAAGAATTTCTTAGGGACTTTCTCAGTGGCTCGCTCTTGGCCAACGGCTAGGGGGCATTTATTAGCGGACACTTACGCTCTAGCTGCAACGACTGGGAATGTGTTTATCTTAAAAGCCGATTATGATGTTCGCAGATGGGGGCTTACTTTAACCTGGCTCTCACGCTTTGTAACTAACATGTATTATGAGGGCTATTCTATCTACTACCCGCAATACGGCTTGATCAAAATCCATAAACCTGGGTATGGCGTGCATAATGTCTTTATCAATTGGACTCCGCCTTCTAAAAAATGGCAGGGTTTAAGGATTTCAGCCGTGTTTAACAATATCTTAAACAAGCAATATGTGGATCAAACTTCTGTGTTTCAAGCGAGCGCGGACGCTCCAGCGAGCGATATGATCCCCAAAGGCAAGCGCATGGCGCTCCCGGCTCCTGGATTTAACGCGCGTTTTGAGGTATCCTATCAGTTCTAAAATGAAAGAAATCTTAGGATTTCTTTTTGAATTTTGAACATGGAAACAAACATGAAAAAGCCCTATAGAAACCGCCAAACTCTATGGAAAAAGTTCCGCTCACTCAATAAACTCATTAAGATGCTCCTAAGGATTTTAAAAAAGTAGTTTTATTAAAAATTTAGCGAGTTTAGTTTAAGATAACGCTTTATTTTAACTCAAAAAAGGAATCAAACGCGCTTCACTATGGCTAAAGAAACGCTTGAAATAACCCTGGATCTTTTGAAAAGCCCTTATCAAAAAATCATCAATGCGAGCGCGAGCGTTTTTGATGAAAATCATGGGCGATCGTTTTTTAGCCCGCAATTTTATGAAAAAATTGAACCTTATTTAAAAGAAGTTTTAACCCAACCCATTGATTTAGAATGCGATCTCAACACCGCTAAAAAAAAGAACCGCTTAACCCCTTTAAAACAGCTTTTTAAGGCGTGTTTTAACGCTGAAGAAATTTTAATTGTCAATAACAACACCAGCGCGATATTCCTCATCGCTAACGCTTTAGCGCAAGAAAAAGAAATCGTTGTTTCTTATGGCGAATTAGTGGGGGGGAATTTTAACCTTAAAGATATTTTATTGAGTAGTGGGGCTAGGCTGCATTTAGTGGGGAATACCAGTCGCGCTTATTTAAGGGATTACCGCTTGGCCTTGAATGAAAACAGCAAAATGCTCTTTAAAACCCACAACCCCGCTTTCAAAAAAGACACGCCCTTTAAAGATTTGCAAGCCCTAGCCAAAGAGCATGGTTTGATAGATTATTACAATTTAGGGGATGTGGATTTGTTAAACAGAACGGCTTTAGAAGAAATTTTAGCTCTAAAACCATCGCTTTTAAGCTTTAGTGCGGATAAATCCTTTAACAGCGCACAAGCCGGCATTATTATGGGGAAAAAAGAATGGGTTGAAATGTTAAAAAACCACCCCCTTTATAGAGCCTTGAGAGCGGATAAAATCACGCTCACCTTGCTTTTTCACAGCCTAAACGCATGGGTCAATCATCAAGAAGAAATCACAATCCATGCGTTACTAAACCAAACTAAAGACGCCTTATTGCAAAAAGCCCTCAAACTCTACGCCCTTTTAAAGCCTTTAGAATTGAATGTGAGCATAGCCTCTAGCTTTTCTAAAATAGGGAATTTGTTTGGTAGGGAATTAGAATCCTTTTGCGTGAAAATCCAGCCCAAAAACACCCGCGCTTTAAATGGTGAGAAACTTTATTTAAGGCTTTTTCAAAAAGGCGTTATTACAAGAATTTCATGCGAATTTGTGTGTTTTGAAGTCTTTAGCCTGAATGAAAAAGATTTTGAAAAAATCGCTCTGGTTTTAGAAGAAATTCTTAATAAAGCTTGAAAATTCGCTATAATAAAATTTCTTTTAAACGCACCATATCCCCCACAATAGAGAATGATAGAAAACGACAGAACATCAATTTAAAGGAACTTAAGAATGGAAAAAATCAGCGATCTTATAGAATGCATTGCGTATGAAAAAAATTTGCCTAAAGAGATGATTTCAAAAGTGATTCAAGGCTGTTTGTTAAAAATGGCACAAAACGAATTGGACCCCCTAGCGCGCTACTTGGTGGTTGAAGAAAACAAGCAGCTCCAGCTTATCCAGTTGGTGGAAGTTTTAGAAGACGATGATGAAAGGTTGATTAACGATCCTTCTAAATACATCAGCCTGTCTAAAGCCAAAGAAATGGATCCAAGCGTTAAGATTAAGGACGAATTGTCTTACAGCTTGAGTTTGGAGAGCATGAAGCAAGGAGCGATCAACCGCCTTTTTAAAGATTTGCAATACCAGTTAGAAAAGGCGTTAGAAGACAGCCACTTTGAAGCGTTTCAAAAGCGTCTCAACAGCGTTTTAATGGGGCAAGTGATTTTAGTGGATAGCAACCAAAACACTTTTATTGAGATCGAGCAGCAATTTCAGGGCGTTCTTTCCATGCGCCATCGCATCAAGGGCGAGAGTTTTAAAGTGGGCGATAGCATTAAAGCGGTTTTAACGCAAGTCAAACGCACGAAAAAAGGCTTACTCTTAGAGCTGAGCCGCACCACCCCTAAAATGCTTGAAGCTTTGTTGGAATTGGAAGTCCCTGAAATTAAAGATAAAGAAATTGAAATCATCCATTGCGCGCGAATCCCAGGCAACAGAGCGAAAGTGAGCTTTTTTTCCCATAACGCCAGGATTGACCCCATAGGCGCGGCTATGGGGGTTAAGGGCGTGCGCATTAATGCGATCAGTAACGAATTGAATAAAGAAAACATTGATTGCATAGAGTATTCTAATGTGCCTGAAATTTATATCACTTTAGCGCTCGCTCCAGCCAAAATTTTAAGCGTTGAGGTTAAAAAAATCCCCATAGAAGAATTGAGTGCT
The DNA here is from genome assembly GCF_002832345.1 of Helicobacter pylori. GTDB lineage: Bacteria > Campylobacterota > Campylobacteria > Campylobacterales > Helicobacteraceae > Helicobacter > Helicobacter pylori_CP. The sequence goes on along the minus strand of NZ_PHLZ01000001.1, from coordinate 34,108 downwards.
GAAGAAAAAGAATCCATTCAAGAGCGTTTCATTGCCAATAACCATTTGCAAAAGGCTAAAGTGCGCTTGTTAGACATTGAAAAATCTAAGGCTATCGGTAAAGGCGGGGTGAATGTGTGCTTAGCGTCCATGCTTACAGGCTATCACATAGAGTTTGAAACCATTCCTAGCGTCAAAGAAAACGCAGAAAATGAAAGCGAAAAAGAAACGCAAAAAGTAGGGGTAGAAGCTTTAGAGTCTTTGTTTAAGAATTAAAATGATTTCTGTGAAACTTATTGAGTCTTTAATCAAAAGGAATTTAAGTTAAAAGGCTTGCGGTGTTCAATAAACGCGTGATTGGATTTCTTAAGGCTAAATTTGAAAGAAATAATTTAGGTTTTTCAATGAGTGTTGAGATTTTCAAAATTGCAAAAAAACACTCAATTAAGAAAAATTTGCATCAAATTTTATTGGAATGGACGCAAAAAATGGGTTGGGTTGAATTTAAAGATATTTAGAAACTAATCTCTGTATTATATGCAATTCTCCACAAAAACCAATCACAAGTAGAATTGTAACTATTAAATTAAACCAAAAAATAGGTTTTTTGCAAAAATTTTCTTGTTTATCTTTTTCCTCTTTTGATAAGGATATTTTTGATAAAAAAGAAAAAAGCAGATACAAAATATTCCCAAAAAATAAAGCTATAAAAGCCATAACAAAAACCAAGCGATAGGCGTTCGCTTTGTCAATATTTGATAAAACAGAAGTGGAAAACGCCAATCCCCCAACAAATGTTAAAACAATAGAAGCAAAAATACCTAAAATGGTTATGTATTGCGTTTGTTGCTTATTCAATTCTTCGCTTAATTTTTTATAGTTTTTATTTAGATCTTCTAACTTGATAGAAATATCTTTAACTCTACTCATTTTCTCATCAAAATCTTGCAGTTTGATACACTCTAAATTCATGCGATCATAAAGCTTTTCTAGTTTTGGCTAATGCTTTCAACTTCTTTATTATCTTGAATCTCTTTGAGTGTCCTTATATTTTGTGCGAGTGTCATAAAGGCTTGCTCTTTATCCCTTGTAGAATTTAAAATAATAGTTGTAATTTTTGAGTATTTATGCCTGTATTCTCCTTGATAGATTTCTTTGAGATCTTTGATGATTTGATCTGTTTGGCTAAACAAATCCCCCTTTTCACACAGCGATACAATAATTTCTTCTAGCTTTTTATCTTTATCTTCTTCTTTAGTTTCCATTTGTTTGTTTGGCTTCTTGTCTGATCAAATCTTTACTAATGATTTCTTTTCTATCTTCTTTGAAGCTTTTATGCCAAGCGCCATCTTCTTTATGACTCTCTTTCACTAAATCCCAATAGGATTTTTTGCTGCATTTTTCTATGGAGCGATTGATGGTTTCAAGTTCATCTTTTCTAAGATTTTGTGAGAGCGTTTCCTCTTTGGGTTTGTTAATAGAATTGGCACCATAATTACGATATTTATAATACACCTCTCTTGCAACAGGTCCGTATTTCCAAGCTTCAAAATCATCAGAAACTAGGTGTTTGTCAAACTCTTTAATATAGTCAAGCTCTGTGAAATACAAAGTTTTTTGCAATTCTAAGTTGCTCAATTCTTTGTTTGAATGCTTAAGAATATATTTTGCTAGTTCCAAAGCATTAACCATTAATACCCCCTAGTTAGTTTTTGCTAATTTTAACTAAATATTGTTAACTTTCTAACCATTCCTTTTTCAATGATTTTAATCTCTTTATTTATAAAGATATTTTTCAAGAAAAAAGTAAGGCCAATAACTTAAGCTCTAAAAACAGGCTTTAAGTTAAAAATTTGCGGTATTGAACAAATATTTAATGGAATTTCAAAAATTTGGAAGAAAAGTTTTTCAATACGATTTTAAATTAGTGGTTTGCAGCTTTTATAGAAATCGTTTTTGTAAGATTAGGGTAAAATAACGCTCACCCCCTAGTTTTTCGCTAGAGATTAGGGGGTAAATTACCTTCAAAGGATTACTATGTCCAAAAAACATGGTAAAAAAACCTTTGGTTGTATTATACTTAAAAATACCCTTTTTTAAGTATAGGGTTAAAATCGTTGTTAAAAAAACCCATTAAGCCAAAGGTTTCCCCTATTTAAGGGGTTTCCTTTAAGGTAAAGTGCTTTTTATTTCTTGTGAAGTTTTTCGATGCGACTTTAAATGAGTGGTTTGCAGCTTTTATAAAAATCGTTTTTGTAAGGCTAGGATAAAATAACGCTCACCCCCTAGTTTTTTTGCTAGAGATTAGGGGGTAAAATCCACTTTTAGGAGCTTACTATGAAAAATCATCGTAGTAAACACTCTTGGAAAGAATTATACCTAAAAATCAGTTTTTTGGGTTTAAAGTTTGATCTAGTGATCAAACGCTAATTCTTAAAAAGAGTTGCCCCCTAAATTAGGGGGTTATCCTTAAGTGGAAAATCAGCTTTTCACTGCCCGTCTTCAATGATCTTAATTTCTTCATCGGTGAAGTGGTAGAGCTGATAGACTAAAGCGTCAATTTCTTTTTCTAATCTTTGGGTGTTGGCTTTAGGGTCGTTTTCTTTTAATTGTAGGATTTGCTCCACTAAAGCGGTGATTTTATCGGCTGTAGGCTTGTTTGATTTGGTGATTTGGGGAATGGGTAGTCGTTCTATAAAAGCCTTTTTATAGCGATAGCCACTCTCGCCTAGTCCTCCGCCAGCATAGAAAGTTTTGAAAGCAAAAGTGATCAATTTAGAATGCAACATTCCTAAAAGATAGTGCAAATGTTCTCCTGTGAGAATGAAGCTCGTGGCTTCTGCATAAAAATACCCTAATTCGCATTCTCCATTATCTAAATAAAATCGTGGCTCTTGCACGATCTCGCCATACACAATTTTCTCTTTTTCAAAATCCTCTAAATACGCGCAATTCCTTAAGTGATAGGGGGTGTCTCCTTGATCGCATCGTGTTGCAATAGTATCTAAATGAGCGTTTAAATGCGCTTTGAGCACAGGGGTTTTTTCTATATCAATGGGAGGGATTTTGGATTTGAGATTAGAAGTGTAGCCGTTATGGGTGTTGATCACCCACAAATCCGCCCACTCATAAGAATACCTTTTAATGTCTTTCCCTCTTAAAATAGGCTTAATAAGCCTCTCTGTGCGCTTTCTTTCTTCTTGCGTCTTGCAAGCGTTCAAAATGGCGTCTCTTTTTTCAGTGGGAATAATAAAGGCTTCGTTGCAACCGGTTAAAATGCCACGATAGATTTGAATATCCCAGTCTTTAAGCGGGGTGCCAACACTCTCTATTTTGTCCCTCAAATCTAAAAGCGTGGCGTTGGCAAAAATAAAGCTTTCTGTTGAAAGCGCGTTTTGTTTCATCAAAAAGGAGGGGGTGCTTTTCAAATCGTCTTTATCGTTTGGGGTGGGTTCGTAATATTCAAAAACGCTCTCTTTAGGGGGCGTTTGTTTGATGAAATTCATGATACTGGTATCCACTGCAGCACTCTCAAAGACTTTTAAAGCGTTTAGTTCCATGTAGCTGACAAGGGTGGTTTTTTGAAGCAGCCATTCCCTCAATTTAGCGCCGTATTTGGCGCGCGCGTATTTGTTAGAAGTGATGAAAGCGTTAAACCCCTTTTCTTTTAAAAGGTGGTAAGCTAAGGCAAAAAAGTAGGTGTAAATGTCAGCGGTGCTGTTATAGAAATCTTGGTATTGCTTTTCTAATAAAGGCTTTATGTCTTTGATGTGTTCTTGGCGGATATAAGGCGGGTTGCCAATGATGCAATCAAAGCCTAAAAAATCCCCCTCATCGTCCAACACTTCAGGGAATTCAAAGCGCCATTCAAACGCATTGTGATACTCTCTACCACTCAAGGTATCATCAAGCTTTTTCCTTAAAGCTCTAATACGCCCATAAGAAGCAAAAGCCTCTTCCTCTTCTTTGGGGCTTAGTTTGGGCGTGCCAAAAAGGTTTGGGATAAAGTAATTCAACCCATCTAGCAAACTCTTATCGTCTAGGGCAAAATCATTGTATTTTTTGATGTGTTTTTCAATAGCCTTTTCAAGCTCTGCTTTGGTTTTAGGGTCTTTGAGCGTGAGGGAAAAAGTGTTTTTTAAGTCTTGGATTTTGTTGATAAGATCTTGCTTATTTAAGGGATAGAGAGAGTTTGGGTCTTTGTATTGGGCGACTAGATCTTTGTATTCTTGGATTTTTTGCTTGATATTGGGGATCTTTTTGAGATCATCATTCAAATTAAAGCGTGAGATCAAGCTGTTAGCGCACTTAATGTTAATGTCAATGTTGGGGAGGGTTTCAAGCGCATTAGTGTTCTTGCCCTTTTCAAAAATATAATAGCTGTATTTTAAAAGCTCTATCCATAGCCTGAGCTTGGTGATTTCGCAAGAATTGGGGTTAATATCCACGCCAAAAAGGCAGTTTTCAATGATGTCTTTTTTAAGCTCAAAAAGTTCTTTTTGGATTTGGTGGTGGGGGTCGTTTTCGCTATGTGGTATGGTGTATTTAAAAACTTCATTTTTTGGCGTGTGAATGATGATTTCATCGTTTTCTAATCTAAGCTCGTGGCGATACAAGGAAGCAATAAGCCCTAGCTTGTGAGCAACCCACACCATTTCATTGAGTGCAGAGACTAAAAAATGCCCGCTCCCCACCGCCGGATCGCAAATGCGTAAAGTGAGAAGGAGTTGCAAGTATTCTTTGCGTTTATCCTCTTTATAGCTATTTTTGAGGTAATTTTTTAATTCTTTTAAATTATCGCACTCTATCATGTAAGTTTGATTGAATTTATCCAACACGATTGTCGTGATGCTCTCTTTACACATGTAGCTTGTGATGAAGCTTGGGGTATAGAAGCTCCCCTCTTTATAGCCGTTGAGTTTTTCAAAAACAAGCCCTAAAACGCTAGGGTTAATCAAACAGCTTTCGCTGTTATTTTGATTATCTTTAATGTCTTTAGGGGTGGTGGTGAAATCATAAAGGCGCAAAAATTCAAAAAGGTATTCTAGCAAGGGCAAAGGTTTTAAATCTTTTTGTTTTTGATAATCTTCATCTTTTTTGAGAACGGAATTTTTATAGATTTCTAGCTTTTTATTGTCTAAAAGCTTGATTTCATACCCCTTTAATTCTAAAGGCGTTTTATCAAACAAACTGGAATTCAAATAAGGGATTTTTTGTAAAATCTTGTCTTCTTTAATTTCTGGTAAACGCTCGCTGTTTTTCTTGGCTAGGACTTCAAAAAAGAGATCGTTTAGGGCGTTGAAAGTTTTAAAGTTTTCTATGGTTAAGAAAGAATTTTTAAAATGCTTGAAAGAAAATAAAAGGCTTTCTAAAAGCCGTAAAAACAAGATGCGGTTATTCCAAGCGATGAGCAACGCCATGACTTCTTCATCGTCTAAATTATTGTATGAACCTTTTAAAGCATCGCTTAGGGAGTTTTTGGTGCGGCTGGGCTTGATTAAAATTTTCCCTTTGTCATTTTGCTCTTCTAACCCTAAAATGTAGAGCAATTCTTCATAAAAATCTTTGTTAAGCGTGTTGGCGTCAAGGGTTTTCCTTTGTTTTAAAAGGACTTCTTGGCTTAAAACTTGATAAATCAAAGGAAGTTCTTTAGAATCATCGTTCAAATTAAAGTGAGTGTAGCGAAGTTCGCCCTTAAAATCTGTTTTCAAATATTGTTCTAAATCTTTGTAAAATTTTGGTTTTGAAGGGTCTGTGCCTTCGTTTTTAGCCCAACTTTCATAGAATTTATTGATGCGTTTATCTTTTTGAAACAACAAAAGCAAATCCCTACAATCAAAGAGAAAAAATTCATGCGCGTTGCAAATAATGGCGTGTTTTAGGGAGTTGTTTTCTTCTGTCTCTTTTAAAAAATACAAAACCATTTGACAAAAGGCTTTACTGAGTGGGTTTTCTCTGTCTTTAGGGAATTCTGTCTTGTTACTTAGGGATTTGACTTCAATAAGCACCCAAGGTTTTTCACCCACATAGATCGCGCTATCCACTTTTTCATTAGTATTGCAGTCATAGCCATAGGCATTTTTTAAAAACTTATTGATTTCATTTTTTTGAAATTCTTCATCATTTCGTCTTGGCGCGTTTTCTAATAAGCTGTTTATTTCTTTTTCAAAATTTTCTATAGTTTCCTTTTTGGGTTCTTGGGGGTTGTATGGTTTAATAAAATCTTTAAGTGGAATGGGAGTGAAACGAATCATAAAACGCCTTTGAAATGGGATGAAAACGATTATAACAAAAGCACCATGAATTTTAAATAAAACGCTTTTCTTTGAAATTGTTCCATGTGAAACATTAAAGTAACTCTAATCTTTACGATTTAAAACTTCATTGATCAACATGCTTAATTGATCTTTGTTCATTTTGGTTTCGTATTCAATATTCACGCCTTGCTTTTTTAAAGCTTCAAAAAATTTCTTAGCGGTTGAAATTTTCCGCCGCTCTTCTTCGCGCAATTCGCTTTCATGTTCAACCCCCTTAGTTTCCACCACTAACAACACTTTTTTATCGTTGTTTTCAACCACATACCCAAAATCAGGGCTATAAGTTTGATTTAACCCTACTGGGATTTTAACCCTAGGGAGCTTGCCAAAAACAATGATTTTAGTGTCGTTAGATTCTTCAATCGTGTCTTTTTCAATCTCGCTATGCACTTGCATGAAATTTTCATACAGGCATCTTTCTCGCACGCTTGAATTTTTAATCTCATATTTATCCCCATCCAAACTCCCGTCTAAAAATTCTCTAATTTCTCCTTTTTCATCATAAAACGCATCGTTTTTTCTGTTTTTAATCGTCGTTTCGCGCATTTGATAGGAGATTTTATCTTTAATATTTTGATAAATGATTTCCAAAAACAGCTCTTCTAAGCGCTTTAAGCCCTCTTGTTCGTTTTTTTTAATTTCATTAAACTTGTTTTCATCAATGTTTTCCAACACTTTAGCCACGCTTTTAAAACTCAATTTCACCTTATTAGACAAGGCGCTGATAAATTCATGCAAGCTCCACACACATGCGCTTTCTCGCTCAAAAATCTCTGTTGTGGCGTTATTTCCCATCGTTTCTATTTTTTTATGAGTCGTAACCGAAACGATTTTTGAACTGACATTAAAAGAAGAATCGATCTTTTTGACAATCTCATCAATCAAACTCTCGCTATCAATGGCGTAAGCGATCCGGGCTTGATGATTCAAACTTTCCCATAAGGTTTCAAATTTTTTAAAATTTTCTTTATTGATTTTGATTTTTTCAGTTTTTCGCTCGTTTTTGTCCCTCACTCTAGAATTACCAATCAAGCGATCTTTTAAAAAATCTTTTAATTTTTCAAAATCCAAGTATTTTTCATTTTTTAAATTTTCTAGTTCTGGCTCTTTTTTTAAAAATTCGTTTTGATTGAGAGTGAGTTTAAAGTTTTCATCATCTGTTTTTTCTCCAAAACCCAAACCCTCTAATGTTTCCAATAAAACCCCATAATACCCTTTTTTAACAACGCCGCTTTTTTCTAACTCTTCTGCACTGAATGTTTGTTTAATCAAGCTATGTTCGCTTATCTCTTGCTGGATCGCTCCCACAAAATCCCCCTCCACTTGCGGCACGATCACCACCAATTCATTGACAAAATCAAAATCAGCATGCTCTTTAGTGATGCGTTCGCCCTTATCATTCACAGCGAGCCTTAACCCCCTACCGATTTGTTGCAATTTAGTGATATTGGAATGGCTAGGGGCTAATTTGCAAATCGTCATCACGTTAGGGTTATCCCACCCCTCTTGCAACGCCCATTGCGAAAAAATAAACCTGAGATCGGAATCAAAACTCAGCAATTTTTCTTTTTCTTTTAAAATGAGCGCGATCACTTGGGCTTCATCGCTCTCTTTCTTGCTTTTAGCAAAATACCCTCCATGCACTTTTAAAATAGCGTCTTTGGTGCGTTCTAAATACGCTCTATAATTTTCATCTAAAGGCTTTTTTAAGACTTCTTCAAGCTTTTGTTGGTAGAGTTTTTCAAATAAAAGGGCTAATTTGGCCGGCTTTTCATTCTCGCTTAAATAGCTATTTACCCCGCTAATAAACACCATGCACAAGGCTTTAATCCCATTTTTAAAAAGCCCTTCTTCTCTTTCAAAATGGCTTTTTATCGCTTCTTTCAGCATCACTTCTTGTTCTCCCTCTAAAAGATGAGAAAAAGGCTCTTTTTGATCCAGTAACAAATTAAAGCCATTGAGAAAACGAATCTCAGTTTTAGTGATTTTTTCTACAATGTAATCTTCTAAAGCGCTGATTTGAGTTAGCGCGCCTAAATTATCGTGCTTTTTGACTTTGACGCTTTGAGTTTTATTTTCTAAATCCGTGTAGTTAATCATAGCTTCATATTCGTTTTGTATTTTTTTAATCTCTTTAAGCTCTAAAAAACACTCTTGACTCTCCCCCACAGACGCCACGCTGATGCTTTTCACTAGGGCGCAATCAAACGCTTTTTTGCTGTCTAGCGTATAAATCAGATTATTATAATCATCTTTAAAAGTCGCCCCAAACCTGAGCGTGATTAAAGCGTTTAATTGTTCCAAATATTTTTTTGTTTTATCGCCTAAAAATCGGTGCGGTTCGTCTAAGATTACGATGGGGCGCATACTCGCTAAAGCTCGCATGTAACTTTTTGCACCATTGAATAGATTCGTGTTTTCTAGGCATGATTTGTTGATAGTGTTTTTCTCTTTATTAAAGGCAGAAAAAGTCATCACCAACACACAGCATTTATGGTTGCTCGCTAGAATGAATCTTTCTGCATCTTCATAGCTTTCTAAATGCGTGTTAGAATACTCGCTTTTAAAAAATTCTCTGGTGATTTCAACACTCTTTAAAACCCCTAATTTAATGGCGTTGCTTGGCACTAAAACGATGAATTTTGACAAATGGTAGTTTTGGTGCAAGGCATAAACGCATTCCAAAAAGCAAAAGGTCTTCCCGGTGCCTGTTTCCATTAAAATATCGCAGTTTAACGACTTCTCAATCCCCACACTTCCCTGGGTTATTTTTTGTTTCGATCGCAAATTCTCAATATTTTCTAATAAAAGATCTTTGAATGCCCCTATTTCAAAAACAGGGTTAGCAATCCTTTGAGCGTCATTTTCTTGCTCCATGAAATAAATCCCCTTAAACACCCCTAAAATTTGGTCCCGGCATTGCTCCTGATAATCCAATCGTTTGAATTTGATTTTCATCTCTACCCCCTAATCTTTAAATCGCCGCTCTCTAATTTCAAATCCAACAAATTACTGCCCAATTCCAAACACAGCCTATCATTACTGATAGCGGGCATATACATGCTGATTTTTTCCACCCCTTTATCTTTCAAGTTTTCTAAAACTTCGCTCATTTCTATATCCCCCACAATGAAAGCCGTATTTTCAGCCAGATACAAGGCGTTTTCAATCAAGCAAGTTATAGGGGTGGTGAGCTCTAAACCCTCACAGCATAAAAGCTTGATTAAAATCGTTTGAGTTTCCCCTTTTTTTGGGTTAGAATAAGCGAACAAATCCTTTTGAGTGGCTCCACCCAGATTTTTATCGTTAGCATGCGTTTCATCATCAATGATTTCAAACGCTCTAAACCCCACATCTAAATGAGGGCAAGCTTCTTTGATTTTAGCCCCCGCTCTTTTAATCCTTTCTTCGGTGATGTCAAAAATGCTTGGGGAGGCGGATTTTAAGGCGTTCAAACAAAAATCATAAGCGCTTTTGTTTTCCTTGGGATCGATTTTTTCATCTAACTGGACGAGAATGAACTGCCTTTCTTTAAATTCGGCACTCAAGCCATTAAATAACCCCCCCCCTCACTTAATTTTTGATAATCGCTCTTATTACTCTCTAACACGGCATGCGCGGTTGTCCCGCTCCCGGCGAAAAAGTCTAAGATGATGTCGCCTTCGTTTGTGGATAATTCAATCAGTCGGTTAATGAGTTTTAGAGGTTTAGGGTATGAAAAAATTTTTTCTCCATTAAAAATATTTCTTACTTCATTCGCTCCTATATCGCTATAAAGATTAGTAATTAAATTAGAATACGCATTCCCACTTTTACGATAGATAATCTGTAGTTTTTTATTATCAATTGCGCATAATTCATACATTTTTCTATATGCACACCAAAAACCATCACTCGTTTTTTGAAATTCAATAAACCCATTTTGATTACCAAAATCAAATAATTTCTTACTCCAAGTATAGCGGTATGATTTCTCTTTTTTAATATTTTGATGGTTTTTAAACCATGTGCCATCAGGCGCTTGTATTTCATAATCCAAGCTCTCAATATATTGAAAACTACTTGCAGAACATGAGTGCATTAAAGGAGTAAGCTTATAATGCCCTCTTGTTTCAAAATATTCATCTTTTAAAATATAACCCTTTTCTTCCAATTCTTCTTTTGTATTTTCATGTTTATTTGCTTTAAAATTATATCTTTGATAGCAGAAAATATATTCTGTTCTTGTATCAATCGTTTTATCTTCTGTTGTGTTGCCACTTGGCTTATTTTTAGAATGCCATATAAATTGAGCCACAAAATTCCCCTCCCCAAAAATTTCATCGCATAAAAGTTTGAGTTGGGCGCATTCGTTATCGTCAATGCTGATGAAAATCACGCCGTCTTGTTTGAGCAAATCTCTAGCGAGCAGCAATCTAGGATACATGAAACTAAGCCACCCGCTATGGCATTTTGACCCAAAAAGATTCTTGATATAATCCAATTTTTCTTTAGAATAATCCAATTGTTTTAAAATTTCTTCATTGGATTGCGAGAAATCATCGCCATAAATAAAATTATCGTTTTTGGTGTTGTAAGGGGGGTCAATGTAAATCATTTTGATTTTTTCACTATAGCTTTGTTTTAAGATTTTGAGAGCGTCTAAATTATCGCCCTTGATGAGAATGTGCTTGCTAGTGGATTTATTTAAGGGCTTTAAAATCTTATTGTTTTTCTTAAAAGCTTGATTTAAGGCGATTTTCTTACCTACAAAATCCAACCCATAGCCCTCTTCTTTTATCTCGCTAAAATCCCCTAGTAACGCTTTTAATTTTTTTGTGTCTAGCGTGAGTTGATTGTCATTTTCTATACTCAAGCAACCGGGAAAATAACGATTAAAAACCTCTACATTTTTTTCATTAACGCTTTTTTCTTGATCCATTTCTTTATTTTGCATGGCTATCCTTTTTTTAAATGATTTAAATTACCCAATTCCGCCTTAATTTTCAAATGTTTCATGTGAAACGCTAGCGGTTTTTTAAAAAATCCTGTTTCACTTCAGCGATAATGTTTTCATCTTTGGCTAAGTCAATGTATTCAAAACTATTCCCGCTCTGCTCCCCCCCTTGGAGTAAATCCCCGCTTTTTCTGTATTCTAAATCCAATTCAGCGATTTTAAAGCCGTCTAATTCATCAGCAAATTTTTCTAATCGTTCATTTTCTTCTTGGATCGTGCATAAAAAACAATAGCCTTTCAAGCCGTTACGAGACACGCGCCCCCTTAACTGGTGTAAAGTCGCTAAGCCTAACCTTTCGGGCGCTAAAATCACCATAACGCTCAATCGTGGTAAAGAAATGCCCACCTCAATGAGCGTAGTCGCTAAAAGAATGCTCCCGGACTCTCTAAATTCTTCAATCACTTCTTCTTTATTTTTATCTTGCCCTGAAGTGGTATAAACCTTTTTAAAGCGTTTTTGCCAAAAACTCGCCCCCTCACTGAGCGATAAATACGGGATTTTTTCGCTTTCATTCACCAGCGGATAAACGACAATGACTTGATGGTTTTTAGCGATTTCTTCGCTGATTTTCTCCATCACTATTTTAAAATCTCTTTTATGCAAGACTAAAGTTTCAATCTCTTTAGGGTAAGGGATTTCTCTGATCATGGTCGTTTTCACAAACGCGCTTTTGGCTAGGGCGAGCGTGCGAGGAATGGGGGTAGCGGAAAATTGCAAAGAATGGGGTTTATTACCCTTACTGCTTGCCATTTTTTCTAATTGGTAGCGCTGCTTGGTGCCAAATCTATGCTGCTCATCAGTGATCACTAGTGCGAATTCATTCAAATCGCGCTTATCAAACAACAACGCTTGCGTGCCGATAACCACATGCGTGATTGTTTCAAACAAATGATTGGATCGCTTCTTGTGGCTCCCGCCAAGCAGCAATTCCACTTCAAAATAAGGGGGTAAAAATTTTAAGGCTTCGTTATAAAGCTGTTTAGCGAGAATGGAAGTGGGCGCCATTAAAAGGGTTTTATTAGGGTAGGCTAATACCATGCTCGCTAAAATCACCATCGTTTTCCCGCACCCCACATCGCCCACAATCAAACGCTTGCACGCTATAGGACTGGTGAGATCGCTTTGGATTTCTTTAATGGCGTTTTGTTGGTCGTTGGTGAGTTTAAAAGGTAAAGAAGTAATAAACGCTTTCAAGCGTTCGCTATTATTAGGGCATGCGATTTTAGCGCCAAATTGCAATTTTTTGTGCTCTAAATTTTTCATATAAAAAAGCATTTCAATGTATTTTAATGCATTTAAATGTTGTGAAGGAAAATTTTTATTCGTTTCAAAATCCTTGACAAAATGCGGCGTGGGGAAAAAGATTTCTAACAATAAACGCGCGATATTTTCTTTAACGCCTTCCTTTTTTAAATTTTCTAATGAAATAAGTTTTTGTAAATTTTCTTGTATTTTTTTATGATTTTTAACTTTTTTAAAAATTAAAGAAATCTTGCCAAATTCGGTAAGGATTTTAGGCGTGTTAATGATATAAGCTTGATTAAAAGAGCTTTGCTCTAATTTACCATAAATGAACAAACTCTCGCCGGTTTTGAACTGGCTATAATGGAACGTGCTGTAATTGAAAAAAACAAGCTCTAAATTTTTGTAAAATCGTTTGGAATAGGCGAAAATCTTTAAAACTTTGGCGTAGTTTCTTTTCTCTAAAATACCCACTTCTAAAACGCCACTCAAGCCCGTTTCAAAACGCTCTAATAAATTTAAATCTTTATAGCCTTTGGGCGTATAAACAAGCAAGGCTTCTAAAAGCGATTTCACGTTCAATGTTTTTAATAAGTCATTTGTTTCTTGCAATTTGTTCTTACCCTAGCCAATCCTTAATCATTTTTATGATAAGATAGTCAAATTATACATTGATTTAAGGAAATTTAATTGATGAAATCTAAAATCACTCATTTTATCGCTATCTCTTTTGTTTTAAGCCTGTTGAGCGCATGCAAAGACGAGCCTAAAAAATCGTCCCAATCGCACCAAAACAACACTAAAACCACTCAAAACAATCAAATCAATCAACCTAATAAGGATATAAAAAAGATTGAGCATGAAGAAGAAGATGAAAAAGTCACCAAAGAAGTGAATGATCTGATCAATAACGAAAACAAAATTGATGAAATCAATAATGAAGAAAACGCTGATCCTTCGCAAAAAAGAACGAATAACGTTTTACAACGAGCCACTAACCACCAAGACAATCTCAGTTCCCCACTCAACAGGAAGTATTAAAGTGTGAAATTTTTTTCAAAGGATTTGTTTAAAAAAGTAATCCCTTTATTTTTAAGCGTTTATTTTTTAAGCCCCACCCTTGCGCAAGCCAAAAGCCGTTTTTATGTGGCTTCTCAATATCAGGTAGGGAAAATGATCATGAAAAAATACAACGATCTTAAACGCACGATTGAGGGGGCGAGCTTTTCTTTAGGCTGGGAGATTAACCCCACTAATTATTGGTTTTATTCTCGCTATTACTTTTTTATGGATTACGGGAATGTCATACTCAATAAAAGAACGGGCGCTCAAGCGAACATGTTCACTTATGGCTTTGGGGGGGATTTGATTGTGGAATACAATAAAAACCCCTTGTATGTTCTTTCCCTTTTTTACGGCATGCAAGTTGCCGAAAACACATGGACAATTTCCAAGCACAGCGCGAATTTCATCATTGACGATTGGCGCAGCATTCAAGGGTTTTCGCTCAAAACTTCCAATTTTAGGATGTTGGGTTTAGTGGGGTTTAAATTCCAAACCGTGCTATTCCACCATGACGCTAGTATTGAAGTAGGGGTTAAATGGCCCTTTGCCTTTGAATACGACTCCCCCTTTGTAAGAACATTTGCTATTTTTATTTCGCACACTTTCTACCTTTAAACTAATTCCAACCCTACTGGGCAATGATCGCTCCCTAAAATATCTTTATAGATTAAAGCGTCTTTTAAGCGCGTTTTTAAAGGATTAGAGCATAGAAAATAATCAATGCGCCAACCAATGTCTTTATCCCTTGCTTGTTGCATGTAACTCCACCAGGTGTAAGCCTTTTCTTTGTTGGGGTAAAAATAACGGAAAGTGTCAATAAAACCGGCGTTCAAAAGCTCGTTGAATTTTCCTCTCTCTTCATCGCTAAAGCCCGCATTTTTTCGGTTGGTTTTGGGGTTTTCTAAATCAATTTCATTGTGGGCCACATTCAAATCCCCGCACACAATGACCGGTTTTTTCAACTCTAAAGCTTTTAAAAATTTCTTAAATTCCATTTCCCAACTCATGCGGTAACTAAGCCTGGATAGGGCTTGTTGGGAATTAGGGGTATAAACATTCACCAAGTAAAACGACTCAAATTCGCAAGTTATTACGCGTCCTTCTTTGTCATGCTCTTCCATATTAATGCCATAGCTCACGCTTAAAGGCTCTTTTTTAGTGAAAGTTACCACCCCAGAATAGCCCTTTTTAATCGCGCAATTCCAAAAATCAAAATACCCTTTAAATTCAAAAGTGTTTTGTTCTTGCTGCATTTTAGATTCTTGAATGCAAAAAACATCCGCATCAACGCTATTAAAAAAATCCATAAAGCCCTTAGTCATGCAGGCCCTTAACCCGTTCACATTCCATGAAATCAATTTCATTTTAATCCTTGTTTGATTTTGAGTGAATTATATCTTTTTAGTCATTTTTTTAAAAATTAAGCTTTGTTTTACCTTTTTTATGTAATAATTGTTTTTTGCTTGGCTTGATAGCTCAGTCGGTAGAGCAGAAGACTGAAAATCTTCGTGTCGGTGGTTCGATTCCGCCTCAAGCCACCATTTTAAACTTCATTGAATAAATAATTCCCCCTTTTGACACACACAACGCGAGAGTTTTCAATACTCAAAGGCGTGCTTTTGGCTCGTGGTTGCTCTTCTATTTCTAAGGCCATGCACACCCCTTCTTTAAAGCGCACATGGTTTTTAACCCATTCTTTATATTCACTGCTCTCTTTGACTATATCGTTTAAATAATGCCCCTCATACACTTCCACAAATTCCATGAATTTTTCATTCAAATTCAATTCATTGCGCGTTATTTCGCTTTTTCGTGTGGAAGAATAAGCCAATTCGCTGGTTTCATAAAAAGTCGGCTTTACTTGATCGTCTTGTTTGGGGCGTTCATAAATGGCTTTCACTAATTGTGTGGTGATTTCATACTCGCTCTCCCATGCTTGTTTTAAAGGCTCTTCTATCAGATAGCATTGCCTAGTTGTGCCGTCTTTTCTTGCTCTAGCCCTTTTACACTTTTCTGTAGAGCTTCTGGCTTGGAGAATGGCGAAATTATTTTTAGCTTCAAAAGTTTGCGGCTCTTCTAAAGGCTCTGTTTTATGAACAGAGATTTTAGTATAAGGGGTAATGATTTTACCGCTTTTATTTTCAGCGGTGCTGTAATCGCAAGGGGTAATATCTGTCGCAGTCTGTTTGTCTTCATCAACGCGTTTTAAAATGCTTGGGCGATAGGCTTGTAAATTTTCATCATCATAAACCCACTTCCCGCATGCAAATTCTTTAATATTAGGATCTCTAATCGCTTGTTTTTCCACATTGTCCCTATTTTCGTTATTTTCATTGTTTTCACTCGCATCAGCGTTAGGGGTGTTGTTACTAGGGAGCGTTTTTTCAGTGGGTGGCGTTATGAATAGGTTGTTTTCTTGATCTTCTGAAGAATGCTTTAAAGGGGGTTTGGTGTCGTTTGTTGGCGTTTGAGTTTCGTTAGTGGGGTTTGTTTTGCTAGGAGTTATTAAAGGCTGTAAAAGGCTGTTTTTAGAGTTTTTAGATCCTAGTTTGGGCTCTGGGTAAGAAAAGTTTTGAGGAGGTTGTTGCGATGAACTGGGTTTATTTTGTGGTTTTTGCATGGGTGCGTTTAAAGAAGGCATTTGGTGCGCGTGCACTTCTTTCAATTCTTTTGAAGAAAAAACAATTTGGGTGTTTCTAGGGATAGTAGGGCGGTTAGGGTTTAAGGTCGTTTCTAAAGAAAGTTTTTCATCAAGGGGTTGATAGACGATTGCAGTGGATATGTGGGTGATAGTGAGCGTGAGTTTTTTGTGTGGGGAGATATTATAAATGCCTAAAACCTGTTTGGGTTCTTTAGAATCAAGGACTTTAGCTTTAAAAGTGCCTTTATGCGGCGAAGTTTTGATCTCTTCTAAAAGCTCGATCACAAGGGCTTGAAGAGGGTTAGAGAAAGTCAGAAAGAAAGATAGACAAAGGGATTTTTTCATGCTTATTCCTTTTTATTTTAGATTTTTGGATTATAGCTTAAAAAAAGGTTTATTAAAAGTCATAAATAGGTTATAGATAGGTAACACTTTAATTAATAATAATTAGTAACAGTAGTAGGGGCGTGAATGGATGGAATGAAAAATTAAAAAGTTTCAGGGATGCGCGTTTTTAGGGGGGTTGTGGGATTTGAAAAAAAGTGAATGAAACGCTTTTTGATAAGCCTTTTTTTATTCACTCAATTTGAAAGCGGTTTTTTTGTCGTTCAATTCGTTCAAGCGGTTTTTGATTTCTTCTCTAAGGCTTGAGATAAAAGGGCTTTTTTCTTCTTCAAGCATTTTTTTAACGCCAGAATACATTTTAGAAATGCTTGAATGATCCTTTAAATCCAAAAATTGAGCGAGCGAGAGCGTGGGGTTAGGGGTATAAAGCCTGGCGAAATACACGACTAATTTTCTCGCCAAAGCGACATTTTTTTGGCGCGAAGAAACTTTGATTTCGCTGGATTTGAGATTCAAGCTTTGCGCGACAGCGAGTAAGATATTTTCCAAGCTTGAGCCTTCAGCATGATCTTTTTGCAAATCTTCTAAAACGGTTTTAGCGAGGTTCAAATCAATGGGAGCGTTCATTAAGTTCGCGTTCACGCTGATTTTAATGATCGCGCCTTCCATTTGGCGGATGTTATCGCTGATGTGTTGGGCGATGTATTCCATCACCTCTTCAGGTAAAGTGATTTGATTGAGTTGGCATTTTTGTTTGACAATGGAAAGTTTGGTTTCTAGATCAGGGGGCATGACTTTAGCGGTTATCCCCCATTCAAAGCGCGATTTTAAGCGATCTTCTAAGCCAGCGATGTTTTTAGGCGATCGGTCTGAAATCAATACGATTTGTTTGCTGTTGGCGTGCAATTCGTTAAAAGTGTGGAAAAATTCTTCTTCTAGTTTGGGTTTTCCTTGCAAAAATTGAGCGTCATCTAACAAGAAAAAGTCGCAATGGCGGTATTTTGCTTTAAAAGAATCCATGGTTTTGTTGTCTAAATGCTTTAAAAAGTCTGTCAAAAAATCTTCTGAAGTGACTAACACGACTTTTTTATGCTTTTCTAGGGCATGGTTGCCGATAGCGTTTAAAATGTGCGTTTTGCCTAACCCTGTGCCGCCATAAAAAAGCACCGGGTTATAAGGGGGGGTATCGCTTTGGGCGACTTTTTTAGCGATTTCATAAACGGTGTTGTTGCATGAGCCTACGACGAAATTTTCAAAAGTGTAAGAGTCTTTGACGCTCGTTTTTATGGCTTTGTAATTGATATTAGCTTGGGCGTTAATTTGGATTTTAGGCGCTACTTCAATACGCACGTCCACGCTATGGGCTAAATGCATGCCGACTTTATTCTGGCTTAAAATTTCTTTAAGCAACGCGCCGTATTTAGCCGTAATCGTGGTGCATAAGACTTGGTTGGGGGCATAAAAAAAGGCAATATCGCTCTTGCTCGCGTTAGGGTTGTATTTGAGTTGGCTAAAGTAATTTTCATATTCTATGAGACTAACTTTAGGATTTTGTTTGACTAGCGCCAAGATTTCTTTCTCAATATTGTTGTTGGTATCCATGGCGTTATTATAGCGTGAATAAGTGGTGAATGAAAAAGGAATAACATGTGAATGAAATGTGAATGAAGCCTTAAAATTAAGGTGTTTCTTTTAAGGGTTTGTCTATAATGCTTGCTTTATAATAAGCTAATGGATGCGAAAAAAGGATTTTCATGCTGCTTTGTGCTGGAAGGAATGAGACTTTAAAAGGGGCGGTGCCTATTGGTGTGGGCTTGATAGGAAGCGCGATTAATTTAACGAGAATATGCCTAAAAAACCCTGATACAGAAAGCCTTATTTTTATAGGGAGCGCGGGGAGTTATAGCCCAGAAATGGAGCTTTTAAGCGTGTTTGAAAGCGTTTGCGGCTATCAAATTGAAGAGAGTTTTAGCCATTTAAACAGCTACACGCCTTTGGATAATTTCATTCAAATAGAAACTGAAGAGGAAGCTCTTTTTGAAAGGGTGTGCGTCAATAGCAGTAACTATATCCACACGAGTGAAATGTTTGCTAAAAAAATGGCTCAAAAGGGCGTTTTGTTAGAAAACATGGAGTTTTTTAGCGTTTTAAGCGTGGCTAAGGCGTTTTCTTTGAAGGCTAAAGGGATTTTTTGCGTGAGTAATCATGTAGGGCTTAACGCGCATAAGGAATTTAAAGAAAACCACGCCAAAGTCAAACAGATTTTAGAAAACATCATTGATAGTTTAATAATTTAATAGTTTAGCTATCATGGAGCATTCTAAATTAAAGGCGATCACATGTTTGAAAAAATACGCAAGATTTTAGCGGAGATTGAAGATTCGCAAAATGAAATTGAAATGCTTTTAAAATTAGCGAATTTGAGTTTGGGGGATTTTATTGAAATTAAAAGAGGGAGCATGGACATGCCAAAGAGCGTGAATGAAGCGTTTTTTACGCAATTAAGCGAAGAAGTGGAGCGATTGAAGGAGCTTATCAACGCTTTAAATAAAATCAAAAAAGGGTTATTGGTGTTTTAAATGTGTGGGATTGTAGGTTATATAGGGGATAGCGAGAAAAAATCCATTCTTTTAGAGGGCTTAAAGGAATTGGAATACAGAGGTTATGACAGCGCGGGTTTAGCCGTATTGAGCGGCAATCGTTTGGAAGTGTTTAAAACTCAAGGGAAATTAGAAAACCTTAAATCAGAGCTTACAAATAAAGAGTTTTTGGATTTTGGCGTGAGTATCGCTCACACCAGATGGGCAACGCATGGCAAGCCAAGTAGCGCGAACGCCCACCCGCATTTTACAGAAAATTTAGCCTTAGTGCATAATGGCATCATTGAAAATTACGCGAGCTTGAAAAAAGAATTAGAAAACAAAGGGCATGCGTTTTTAAGCCAAACGGACACGGAAGTTATTGCGCATTTATTAGAAGAAACGCTTAAAAGCGAGGGCGATTTATTGAAAGCCTTTGAAAAAAGCATCAGCCTTTTAAAAGGGAGTTATGCGATTTTAATGCTCCATAAAAGGGCTAAAGAGAGCTTGTTTTACGCTAAGTCTTCTTCGCCTTTAGTTGTGGGTAAGGGCAAAGAGGGGGTGTTTTTTGCGTCCAGTTTGAGCGTGTTAGCCCCTAAGGTGGATCAATTTGTCATTTTAGAAGAAAACAGCGTGGGGCAGATTTCTTTAGAAAATTTTAAAGATTTAAAACACATTGAAAACATGAAAGATTACGCTTTTGAAAACAAGGATTATTCTAAAGGCAATTTTAGGAATTATTTAGAAAAAGAGATTTATGAGCAGCACAGCAGTTTGCTAGAGTGTTTAGAGGGGCGCTTGGAAGCCTTGAATGTGTATTGCGAGATCGATCCTGAATTTTTAGAAAATGTGAGCGAAATCACGCTGTGTTCTTGCGGGAGCAGTTACCATGCGAGTTTGGCGAGCGTGTATTTGTTTGAAAGATTGACCAAAATAAGAGCGAGGGCCATTTTAGCGAGCGAATACCGCTACGCTAATTTTAAAAGCAACCCTAACGAGCTTTTTATAGCGATTTCTCAAAGCGGGGAAACCGCTGACACTTTGGAGGCACTAAAATTAGCCAAAGCCCAAGGGCTTAAAACCATTAGTTTGTGTAACGCTCCCTTTAGCATGATGAGCCGCATTAGTGATCATGTGCTTTTGATTAGAGCGGGGGTGGAAAGGAGCGTGGCATCCACTAAGGCGTTTTCTTCGCAAGTGATGCTTTTATGGCTTTTGAGCGTGTATCTAGGCAAACAGCTAGGGACAATTTCTAAAGAAGAAGAAAGAATCCAGGCTAAGAACATGCTCAATAGCGTGAAGGCGATGAAAGTAGAGCCTAAATTGCATGAAAAGATCAAGCGTTTATCCAAACGCTACTTGCATGGGCATGGCTTTTTTTATATCGGGCGTGATGTGTTTTACCCGCTCGCTTTAGAAGGGGCGTTGAAACTTAAAGAAATCAGCTACTTGCATGCTGAGGGGTATGCGAGCGCGGAAATGAAGCATGGGCCTATTGCGTTGGTGGATTCCAATCTTTTTACCATTGCTTTATTGTCTAAGCACTTATTATTTGATAAAACCAAAAGCAATATTGAAGAATTGAGCGCTAGGGATTCTACGATTTGCGTGTTAAGCTCTGAAATTTTAGAAATTGCTGATGATTTTATCCAATTAGAAGAGAGCGAAAGCTACATGGAAGAATTTTTCCGCATGAATTTAGCGATGCAGCTTTTAGCCTTAGAAATCGCTATGCGTTTGAACCACGATGTGGATCACCCAAGAAACTTGGCTAAAAGCGTTACCGTGGAATAAAAAGCGATATTAGGAGTAGGATAATGGAAGTGATTTGTAAGCACTACACCCCTTTAGACATTGCGAGCCAAGCGATCCGCACTTGCTGGCAGAGTTTTGAATACAGCGATGATGGAGGCTGTAAAGATAAGGAATTGATCCATAGGGTGGGGAATATTTTTAGGCATTCTTCCACTTTAGAGCATCTTTATTACAATTTTGAAATCAAGGGTTTGAGCAGGGGGGCGTTGCAAGAATTGAGCCGGCATCGAATAGCGAGCTTGAGCGTGAAGTCAAGCCGTTACACTTTGAGGGAATTGAAAGAAGTGGAGAGCTTTTTACCCCTTAATGAAACGAATTTAGAAAGAGCCAAAGAGTTTTTAGTTTTTGTGGATAATGAAAAAGTGAATGCAATGAGCGTTTTAGCTTTGGAAAATCTCAGGGTTTTATTGAGCGAGCATAACATTAAAAACGATTTAGCCAAATACGCCATGCCGGAGAGCTATAAAACGCATTTAGCGTATAGCATTAACGCTAGGAGTTTGCAAAATTTATTGACTTTAAGAAGCAGTAATAAAGCCTTAAAAGAAATGCAAGATTTAGCCAAAGCCTTATTTGACGCTTTACCTAGCGAGCATCAGTATTTGTTTGAAGATTGTTTGAAGCATTAGTTTTAAACAATACCGCTTAATAACGCTCATTCTTTGATGTTTTAAAAACGCCTTGTGTTTGATTAGATGAGATTTTAAAGGGGTTTGTTGTAGAATCTTATCACGCCCCATAGTTGCATTATGGGGCAAATCCTATGTCAAAAGGAGCATGCCATGAAACACAAAAATGGCAAACGCTCTTGGAAAACATTATACTTTGAGTTTGCTTTTTTAGGGCTTAAAGTGATCGTTTCTGTGAAACGCTGATTTTTCTAAGAGCGTTCCCCTGAGTTTAAAAGCTTAGGGGTTTCCTTTATAAGCGGGTTTGTCCTTGACTTTTGGGGCGTTTTATAGGCTTCTAAGCTGTTTTTATCTAAAATCTCTTTTCTCAAGTTTTTGGGGAGGTTTTTGACACATTCTTTTCTGTCGGCTTCAGTTTTGGTGTTTGTCAAACAATCTAGAGCCTGTTGTTCCAAAAGTTTCCTAGCTTCAGGCGTGAGCAGTTTCTCATATGGCTCTAAGAGATAGCTTGGCAAAAAAACACATTCCATTAGACACTTTTGTGATCATTTTGGAAGCAAACGACAATGCCTAATCTTTACATTGCAGAAAAAGCTAGCATGGGTCATCTGATCGCTAGCGCGCTTTCAAATGATTACAACGCTCCTTTATTAGTGTTGAGACATTTAGCGATTTGGTTTAAATTGTTTCCCCACTTAGCTAATTCAATAACTAGTTCTTTATTAGCAATCGCTTTTTGTTTTTTAGATTTTGTTGGAGTTTGTGAGTTTTGGTGTAAAAGAGAGTTTAAAACCAATTGAGAGAAGTTTAAATTTTTTTCTTACATTTGAGTTTGGATAGTTTGCCATTGTTCTTTAGATAGCCTGAGACTTTTAATAATTTGTTTGTTTATATTCACTTGTTCTCTCATTTGATTTTTAGGGGGTCAAGGGGGATTTCCCCATTGTAAGCTATTTTGTAATTTTGTATTATAAAATATATGATTTCCCCATTATTTTTATTTTAGCATGGATTTGGTTAATTTAGATATAATGGGGTGATTATGATTGATTGAGTTAAGGAGATAAGATGTTAAAAGATGTAGAAGTAGGGGTTAAATTTTATAAGGAGATTGGCAAATTAGAAAAACAATTAGCTAAGTATCAAAGTAAAGTTTTAGAAATTAAAACACAAATGAGAAAGATTAAAAGCAATATTCTCAAGCTAAGAAAGAGGAGAATTTAGCTAATAAATATACTCCTAATAATGAACTAAAACAAGATTTATTAGATATTGATAATCCTAATACGACTGAAAACTTTAAACCTAAGAATGCTAGTGAAATTTGGCAATTCGCTCTTAATTCTTAGGAGCCAATAGAGAGTTAAAGCCAATTTTTAACCCCTAAAAAATCCACCCGTAATTAAAAAACACTTTAAAATGGCTGCCCCCTTCATTCAGGGTGATAGAATTGGTGGTTGCGCCATCGCTAGAAACGACCCTAGATTTCAACTGGACTAAAGGAACGCTAATGCCTACAGAATATTTAGAATGCTTGTAGCGGTAATTCAACCCACCGGTTACATTTAAATTACCGCTCCCTTTGTATTGGTTCAACAAATAATAGCTGTTGTATAAGCCCCTTAACCCTCCAAACACCCCAAGAGAGGAAGTGAACACTTTTTTGGTTAGATTGTTTTTAGGGTTCTTTTCGTTAGTGTAATTGGTGATAAAATCAAACAACACATCCATTCCCACGCCATAGCTTAATTGTTGGATTTTTTCGTTATTGGCTTGAGCGTAGTTGTATTTGATAATACCATAAGAAGACAACCCTAGATAATCGTTAAAATATTTTTGATAGCCCATTTTAAGATTAACGCCTAATAGGGGGCTCCCAAAGGGCCGTGAGGTTTTTGAAGTGCGATAGGTAGTGGCGCTAGATTTAGAAGATGAAAGGCTTTGACTGATCGCACTAAGCATAGTGGTCGCAAAATCTTGCGTGTTCAAACTAGCGTTTAAATAGTTGGTTTG
Organism: Helicobacter pylori; assembly: GCF_002832345.1. Taxonomy (GTDB): domain Bacteria; phylum Campylobacterota; class Campylobacteria; order Campylobacterales; family Helicobacteraceae; genus Helicobacter; species Helicobacter pylori_CP. The sequence goes on along the minus strand of NZ_PHLZ01000001.1, from coordinate 10,486 downwards.
GCTGCTCAAATTAGTGTAATCCACCGGTAGGGCGTTTTGATCAATGAGTTGTTGCCAAACCGCACTGGTAACGCCTATAAGCCCGGCGGGGACTTGAGAGCAATCAGTATAAATGGAGTTAGGATAATTGCCCGCTGTATAGGGCGTGTCTTTAAAACGAGAACACACATCATAGAAAGAGCCATCGGTATCTCGCACTTCGTGCCCGTTGTCAAACACTTGCACTTCTTGTCCATTCAATTGCTCTATCTTCCCGCCCTTACAGCGCTCTTCTGGTCCATTGTTTTCTTCACACATGCGCACCCTTTGATAAGTCATGTTCCCGTTATGCGTATAGCCCAAAGTGTGCCCGTATTCATGGATAATGTCTCTTAATTGCATGATGGCGACTTTATTCAATTCTTTGCCAAATAGTATTTCAGGGTCTAAGAAAGGAGACAATATCCCTAAAGCGCCAAAATTGGTGCCATCATCGCCTGGGCCATTGGGGCCGCCATATTGAGACCCTAGCCCTAAATCCCCTCCTCTTGGGGGCAAGAGATTCACATAAAGATTATTCGTAACTCTATAGCTATAGATAACATCTTGCGGCGTTAATATCACTGAGCCTGTTTGCCCGTTTTCTATATTGTATTCATCTCCAGCGTTTTTAGCGATCAATTTAGGATCAACAAGCCCATCGTTGTAAGGATTCACGCATGTAGAATAATTAGAATAACATGGCTTTGACAGGTTGTTGTCGCTAAACTGAAAGGGGGCGTTTTTAACGGCATCTTCCCAAGATTTAGAATCAAACACCGCCATCATGTTCAGCATTAAATTGGTCAAATTCTTGGCGTCTTGAGAGGTGAAAGGCGGCACTTTAGCCGTACAATTTTCTTGATTTTCGTATGGAGGGCATGGGGGTTTAGAGCCACTGCCGTTACCGCTAGAAAATTGGTTGTAATTGATATAAGTCATTTGAAGATTGGTCGTAACCCTACTGAGCTTGTCAAACAGATTCTGCGTGCTGGAATCAGAAAATTTTGTGGTGGCAGTTTGGAGTTGTTGGAAGCCATCAGCGTTAAGTTGCGGATCGTTAAACAAGCTTGCGGGCAGAATGATTTGAGATTGTTTAGGGATAGTCTCTATCACGCCCAAACTGACTACATTGCCTTGATTGTCTGTATAACTCAGCTCAATGTTGTTTAAATTGTAAGGCAAGAAGTTTTGTATCATAATCAAGCTGCTATCGCCATAGCCATCTTCTTCAGCACTTTCTTGGTTATAAGCGGTTACATACACAGGGGTTAAAGAATAAAAGGTTAAGTTGGTGATATTGTCCTCTGCAAATAACTCAGTCGCATTCTTTAAAATGGTGCTTTGGGAGATGTAGTATTTCCCATAGGTGCTTTGAGGGGTAATGGGTTTGGGCTTTGGTTTGGGTTTGGGTTTAGGTTTTTCTTGAGTGGTGGCTATGGTTTGTTCTTGGGTTTGTGTGCCTTGTAATAGCCCAGTTTCAAACCCAGCTTCTACAAAAAAGCCGTCTTTTTGGTGTTTTGGGTAGGCTTCTAAAGCGGTGAACGATCCGATTAGGGACAAACAAATCGTTTTGCTAGCGAGTTTTAGCATGAAATCTCCTTAATGGTCTTTTTTAACATTTTTACTCAAAAGCAGTTGATAGTATGTATATATTTTAAACTAGCTCATTTTACCCCTTTTTGAAAAATGGCAGTATGGTTTTTTGTAAATATGGGTATTAAACGGCACTAATGGGTAAAAAGTCTTAAAAAGTAGCACTAAAAGGGGGTTTTTAATCCATGCTTTAAGCGATTTCATTTGCCTAAGCAAAATTCACTGAACATGCTATCAAGCATTTGGCTGGTTTCATAAGGGCGGGTGAGCAAGTTCAAGTTTTCTATCGCGCTTAAAATATGATAAGAAAAAAGCTCCAAAGTGTCTAAATGGCTTTTAGCGTTTTGCAATTCAATAATGGTGTTTTCTAGGGCGGTTGTTTGGGCTAGGGAAGTGAGTAAGAGCTTGTTTTGAGTGTCTAGTTTGGGGAAAAACTCACTGATTTTTTGGCTCAAATCTTTCAAACAAGCCTTGGAATTTAGGGTGTTAGTTTCTAGGATAGAATAAGGGATTTTAAGATAAGATTTTAAAATTTCAAGCTCTAGTTTAGGGGTTAGATCGTTTTTATTCAAGACAACAATGCAAGGCTTTTTAGCGCGATTAAGGGTGTCAATGAGATTAAAATCTTCTTTTTCTAGGGGTTTAGAAAGATCAAACACGCCTAAAATAATGTCGCAATTTTCTAAACTTTTAAGGCTTTTTTCAATCCCTAAACGCTCTATTTTATCCGTGCTCTCTCTAATACCAGCCGTATCAATCAAGCGCACCTTATGCCCTTTTAGTTCAATGACTTCTTCTATGGTGTCCCTTGTTGTGCCTTTAATATCGCTCACTAAAGCCCTTTCTTCTAAAAGCATGGCGTTTAATAGAGAGCTTTTGCCAGCATTGGGTTTGCCAACAATGCTTAAGGCATGCCCTTTATTCCTTTGTTTTTGCGTGTTAGAAAAATCCAATAAGTCTTTAAAAGAGGCGATTTGTTTTTCTAAATTTTGAGACACTCCATCTAAAAAATCGCTAGGGATGTCTTCTTCGCTATAATCAATTAAAACTTCTGAGCTAGCCAAAAGCTTTAAAAGATTATCTCTAGCCTCTTCAATAAAAATTTTTAACTCGCCCTTAAGCTGCCTGGCTAGAGCGTTTAAAACGCTTTCATCTTCGCAAAGGATGAGTTGAACGCTCGCTTCAATCTCGCTCAAATCCATTTTATGGTTTAAAAAGGCTTTTTTACTAAATTCCCCCGCTTTAGCAAGCCTAGCCCCTAAATTCAAACAAGCTTGTAAGATATGTTGTGCTAAAAGGGGGCTTCCATGGCATTGGATTTCGCACACATCTTCACCAGTGAAACTATAAGGGGCTTTGAAATAAATGACTAACGCTTTGTCTAATAAAACACCATCAGAAAAAATATCGCACACATAAGCGTATCTGGGGGTGAAGTCTTGTTTTTGGGTGAGTTGTTTGAGGATGTTTAAAGCATTATAGCCGCTGATTTTAATGATGCTAATCGCTCCCTTGCCTGAAGGGGTAGCGATAGCGGCGATGGTGTCATTCATTGTTAAAGTCGTTGATGACGATGTATTTTTCATCGTTTAAATTGGTTTTGATAGAGACATATTTGTTAGGGAACGCTTTTCGTAATTTCTTTAAAGCGATATAGGTTAAAACGCCATCAGGGGCTTTCATCTGCCCTTTACCCACTTCATGCACGGTCATGATCGTGCTTTGGAGCTGCGCTTCCATAACCTTTTCTTGGTTTTGTAAAAAGGTGGAAATTTCTAAGCGGATACTATAGCCATAAGTAGGATGGATCCAGTTAAAAAGCAAGTAAGAAAGGGCTTTGTAACGATAGCCTTTCTCACCAATTAAAAGAGCGGAATCTTCGCCATCAATATCAATCAATAAAACCCCCGGCTCATAAAGACTCACCTCCACTTTATTGATTTTATAAGGCAAATGAGAGAATAAGTCTTTCAATTCTTGCTTAATCTCATGGAGTTTGTCTTCATTGTGAGATTCTTCTTTAAGGTTTTTTTTAGGGGGTTTAGGGGTAATGATTTCTTCTTGCGGTGTTTCTGTTTCTAAGTTTTGTTTTTTTTCTTCTATATTGTTTTGATGGTTTTGATGATTTTCTTTAGCGCTGGTTTCTTTAAGGCTATTTTCTTTAGTTTCTTTAACGCCCACTAAAATGATGGCTTCTTTTTTACCGATGTTTAAAAAACCTTTAGAGGGCGTTTGAATGACTTCGTATTGCAAATTAATAATGGGGCAATTCAAGGCGATAGAAGCCTGGATAAGGGCTTCTTCTAAGGTTTTGGCTTTGATTTCAATAGGATTTTGCATCAATGTTCCTTTTTGTTTTGCGCATGCATGCGTTTTTTGTTCTCTAAGACTTTATTGATGATGAGTTGTTGCAACACCGAAAGGATGTTGTTCGTGGTCCAATACAAGACTAACCCTGCAGGGAAAGTGATTAAAAAGATTGTGAATAATAGGGGTAAGAGTTTAAAAATCTTCGCTTGCATGGGATCGGTCATGGTGTTTGGTGTAACGCTTTGGTGCCAATACATAGACGCTCCCATAAGAAGCGGTAAAATAAAATACGGATCCATGATGGATAAATCATGAATCCATAAGATCCACTCTGAGCTTTTCAATTCCACAGCGTTATAAAGCACTCTATAAATCGCAAAAAACACCGGGATTTGTAAGATTAAGGGCAGACAACCCCCTAGCGGGTTAGCCCCATGTTTTTTGTAAAGCTGCATCATGTGGGCTTGCAACTTTTGGGGTTCGCCCTTGTATTTTTCTTGGAGCTCTTTCATTTTAGGGGCTAATTCTTTGAGCTTTTGCATGCTCACCATGCCCTTATAGCTTAAGGGGTAGAGGATTAGGCGCACGATAATCGTTAAAAAAATGATAGCCCAACCCCAATTGCCCACGAATTGATACAAATAATCCAGTAAAACAAACACGCCTTTAGCAAAGAAAGTGATTAAGCCATACTCTATCACATCCGTAAGCATGGGTGAAATCGCTTTCAAAGAGCGGTAATCTTTAGGGCCAATATAGCCATGCAAATTTGCTTCATTTTTAAGGGAAATGAAGCCTAAGGGGTTTTTAGTGCCGATTTCTGAATCAATTAAGGCTTCAAAACCTTGAGGATCTTTAGTGAAAAGCAAGGTGGTGAAATACCTATCCACGCTGGATAAAAAGAGGGTGTTAGAAAAGCGTTTGATTTCTTTAGCGTCTTTATCTTCAATTTTTTCAATTTTTTTGTCGTTATTTTCTAAAAGCACGCCTGAAAAGGTGTAGCTGTCCAAATCAGCCACCGGCCTGTAACCATTAGTGATCACGTAGCTAGGGATAATGTTGTTGGGCGATTTGAAGGCGATTTTTAAATCATAATGCAAATCATCATAAAAAGTCAGGGTTTTAGTGATGGTAAGAGCGCCTAAATCTTGAGTTAAAACAAGCTGTTCATTAGGCCCAAGAGTGGTTTTTGAAGCGCTATAAGGGGTGTTGAACGCTTTGTTATTGAGCGTGGGGTCTAAAAAACGCACTTCTAAAGGCTTGAGTTTATCGGCTGCTAAAAGGGGGAGCTCTTTTAGGGGGGGTTGCGCGTTTTCTTTGGAGCTAAAAAGATGGCCCACATGCTCTAAAAAGCCCTTTTGTTTAGGGGTTAGATACTTTTTATCCTTGAGATAAACCTGTTTGATGCGCCCTAAAAAGTCAATTTCAATCCTGGCATGCTCAAAAGAAATCGTGCTTAACAAACTCTCTTGTGGGATGGTTTGAGCAACGCTAAAATGTTGGGCGTTGGGCGCGTTAGGACTTGTTGCTGTATGGTTGTTGGTTGTTTCTTGCTTTGTGGTTTGGGTTGTTGTTTTGTTTGGTTTTTGGAAAAAATAGCTATAAAGAGCGATAAACAAGAAAGACAGAGCGATCGCTAAAATCAAGCGGAGATTATTATTGTTGTTTCTATCCATTGTGATTAAACCTTAATGATGTAGTAAGTTGCGTAGCTTTTTGTAGTAGGAACGAGCCAAAAAGTAATGGTTTTAAAATTGCGGTTAAAATCTTTATGAGATTGGATCAGGCTTGGGCGTTTCAAGCGAGTAGTAGGGTAAGCAATGCCCCCAGAGCAAAAAGGGTTGCATGAGAGTATCCTTATAGCGATTTTACCCATAGCGCTCAAAGGGTTTTCAAAATAAAGCAACCACAGAGCGTAGTTGGAGCAAGTGGGGTAAAACCGACAGCTTGAAAAGGTGAAAGCCGAAAAAAAGCGTTGGTAACCCCTAATTGATGCCGTAAAAATCGCGCTCAAAAAAGGCGTTTTATTGTTTCGCATAGGTATGAGTTATTCCTTTTTTCAAGTCTTTTAAGGCTTTATTCATATAGTTTTTAATGGAAGTTAGCATTTCTAAAAAATGTTTTTCTAAAGCCCAAAAATCCAAATGGCAACAATCGCTTCTAGGCACAAACACCAAAGCAAGCCCTTGACAAAGAGCGGCATGCCTTGCAACCAGTGATCGCAAACGGCGTTTGATAAGGTTTCGTTTCACGGCGTTGCCGACTTTTTTGGACACGCTCAAGCCTAATAAATAAAGCGTTTTTTTGTCTTTAAGCCTACAAAAGAGCGGATCTTTAAAACTCTCTTTTCCTTTTGGTGGCTCTTTTGACAAATCCAAAACAAAGAGCGAAAAAAAAGGGTTATGCTTTTTAAACCCCTTTTGATAAACCCTATCAAACTCACTCTTGTTTTTTAAAGAGTCATAGGGTTTAGATGGAAAGCTTTTTTCTGCCCTTAGCTCGTCTGGCATTAATCACCTTGCGCCCGTTTTTGGTTTTCATTCTCACAAGAAAGCCATGGGTTCGCTTTCTTGGTGTGTTGTGTGGTTGGTAAGTGCGTTTCATTTAAAACTCCCTTGATAAAAATTAAACATAAACACAGATTTTAGCTAAAGAATGCTAAAAATTGACTAAAACTAATTTTTTTGATTCTTTTTATCTTCAACAAGAATGTAAAGCTGTTTCAGATTGTTCGTTTGCAATAAATCCACGACTTTGATAAAGTTATCCAAATTGCTTTTCTTGTCGCCTTGCAAGACAATAGGGGTGTCTTTAGCCAAAGTGGAAACCTTGTGCTTTAAATTTTCAAAGCTGATTTCTTTATCGTCTAAATAGAAAGAGCCTTTATTAGAAATGGAGATTGTAACTTGTTTTTTGTCCAACACATCTTTAGAATCAGTGCTGTCTTTATCCACTTGGGGAATGCTAATAGGGAGCTTTGAAGTTTGCACAAAAGACGCTGTTGTAAGCACGATCACTAGTAACACAAGCATGATGTCAATGAAAGGCACCACATTCATGGATTCTACTTTTTTCACCGCTTAATCCTTAGCTTTGTTATAAATCTCATGGGATTGCGTGTCAACCGGGTGGTGGAAAATATCCCATTTAGTGACTAAAATCTCGCTTTTTCTCACGAGCAAGTTATAAATCACAATCGCAGGGATCGCTACCAATAACCCCATGCCAGTCGCTTTTAAAGCAAGGGCTAAATTAGTCATGATTGCTTTAGTGTCAATGCCAGAAGCTGAGCCTAAATCCATAAAGGTGAGCATGATCCCCATAACCGTTCCTAAAAGACCGATATAAGGGGCGTTTGAGCCAATCGTGGCCACTAAAGTCAGTCGTTTGTGTAAGGCTAATTCTAATTTACGCCTGTCTGTGTAGTCATCTACACGAAGAGTGGCAAAAAACCACAACCTTTCTATTGCGATCGCTATAACGATGACGGATAAGAAGATCAAAAACCCTATGATCCCATAATCTACCATTTCTTTCATTATTATCCTTTAAAGTGGTGTTTTAAATCAGCAAGAATTTCTTTATTGAGTGCTTTTTCTTTGAGACTTTGTCTTTTGTCGTGCAATCTTTTTCCTTTCACTAAAGCAATTTGGATTTTAGCTCTATTTTTTTGGTTAAAATACAATTTCAATCCTACGATACTCAAGCGTTCTTTAGACGCTTCCATTTGCCATTTCAATAATTGCTTTTTGTGTAAAAGCAACTTACGCTCTCGCCTTTCATTGGGCTTGTAATACGCATGGATTGTATCTAAATATGATATATGAACACCAAATAAAAAAGCTTCTCCTTTGATTATTTTAACAAAATTATCTTTTAAATTCACCCTAGTTTGCCTCAAAGCCTTCACTTCAGAACCTAAAAGCGCTAATCCCGCTTCTAAAGTTTCCAAAATTTCATAGTCAAAATAGGCTTTTTTATTGCTGGCAATGAGTTTCATTCGCTCCCTTTTGAGTATTTTTTAGCCTAAAAAACGCACTCCCGCTCCCGCTAAAAAACCACTCCTTGCCTAATTCGCTTTCTATATCTCTTAAGGCTTGGTTAGTGAGTAAAGCCGGCTTTAAAAGATCGTTTAATTCGCTTCTGTCGCAAGTTTTTAGGCATTCCAAACTCGGCTTTTTAAGCCATTCTTTAGCTTGAGAAAAACAAGTTTCAGGTTTATAAGCTTGATAAACGGCTTTAGTGCTGCAAAAAACATGAGTTGGAGCATAGATTTCTAGGCGATTTTCTAAAGGCTCTTCTTCAAAATTTTCAATGACTTCGCCATAAGAAGTAGCGTTAGCGCTTTTGTATTGCGAGATGAAAAAATTGGTGTCTGCACCCACTAAAGATCCCATGCTATAGAGCTCTTCTAAACTCAAACGCCAGTCAAATATTTGATTTAAATGATACAACAGCCCCCCAGCATCAGCACTCCCACCGCCTAACCCGGCTTGAGTGGGGATGTTTTTTTCCACTTCAATCGCTAGGGTGTCTAGGGATTTGATGACAGAATGAGAGAAATTTTTTGATTTTAAAAAATTTTTTAAAATTTGGAGGGCTTTAAAGAGCGAGTTTTCTTCTAAAGGGCAGTCAAAATCCCCTTTTAGCGAAAAGGAAAGCGCACTTTTGACGCTAATAATATCCTTTAGCTTATCTTTGACTAAACACATGCGAGAAATGAGCTTATGATAAGCCCCTTCTTTGTGAAGGATCTTTAAAAAAATATTGACTTTAGGATAAACTTCAAAAACATGCATCAAGGCTTAATGACCTTTTTGATGTTTTCTAACACGCTTTCATCTACGCACGCAGAAGCTTTTTGGTTTTCGCTCACAATGGCCTCTTTGAGTTCAGCGCGCAAAATAAGGGTGCTTTCAGGGGCTTCAAACCCTAAACGCACACTCCCTCTATCTATGGAAATGACTTTAATGTGGATGTTATCATCAATGACAATCCCTTCATTAACTTTGCGGCTGAGTATGAGCATGTCTAATCTCTTGTTCCTTATAGAGAAGGGCTAAACACAACGCTTTCTATTATATCGCCTTGCTTGATTTTATCCAAGACATTAAGACCTTCTGCACTAGTGATCTTGCCAAACACGGTGTGTTCGCCATCTAAATGGGGCAAATCCACAAAACACAAGAAAAATTGACTCCCCCCTGTGTCTCTCCCAGCATGCGCCATAGAAATAGAGCCTCTTTTGTGCTTGTTGGGGTTATGGGCCACTTCGCATTTAATGCGGTGTCCTGGCCCGCCTGTGCCTGTGCCATAAGGGCAGCCTCCTTGAGCCACAAAGCCGGCGATCACACGATGGAAGTTAAGCCCATTATAAAAACCCTCTTTAGCCAAAGTTACAAAGTTACTGACCGCTTGGGGCGCGTCTTTGTAAAAAAGCTCTAGAGCGATATTGCCTTTATTGGTTTTGATTGTGGCGTAAGCGGTTTTTGCAAGCTCTTCTTCTTTAATTTCATAAGTTTTAATTGGATCCATCATAAACCTTTGCGATAAGCTTTTGTCATTCAAATGCTCTATTATAGCAACAAATTAAAACAAATGGTATTTTAGCCGATAGTACTGTAGGATACCTTTGAAATTTAAGCGGTAAGTTTGATAATGGCGTTTTGGCATAAAAGATTAGCGGTTGGTTGTTGTATCGTTTTATTTTCATGCATGATAAACGCTAATAACATTCAAATCGTCAGAGACGATCCGCCCCTTGATCCAACGCTCCCTGCATGGGTTTATTCTGTTGCGTTATTGAAAGTGTATTTTAGCGATGGGACTTATAAAGAAGGCTATGCGACTTTGCTAGAAAACGGGCGTTATATCGCTTCTTCTGAAACGCTTTATTCTAACGGCTTATACCCTAAAACGATTTTAGCCAAAATGCAAGACAGCAGCGCTAAAGAGCTGATTTGTATAGCCAGCTTGCGCCTTGAAGCGATGGATAGGAATCAAGGGCTTTCGCTTTTAAAAACCGCCGATTTTAGAGACGATTATTGCCATAAAAGAGAAGAGAGCTATTATCATGCAAGGATTTACACAAAATACGCTCAAACTTTTCATTCAAATCCTTATACCAATCAAAAAACACCCAATTCCGATCTCTACTACCCAGCGTTAAATGAGGGGAATTCTTTTTCTATACAGATAACGGGTATTTCTGTGGCTGAACTTTTAAAATCTAAAAAGTTTCTTTCGCTTGATAGTTCTTTTAAAAAGGGGAGCGTGTTGTGGGGAGGGAGGCCTTATTTTAGCGAAGTGGGGGAGTTTATGGGAATGGCTAGCAGCACTTTAGAAAACCACGAAAGTTTAGTGATTATCCCTAAAGAAAAGATCGTGCAATTTTTAAGCACTCTAAAAAATCAAAATATTTTCCCAAACATTCCCTAATTTAAGCAAACCTTAAGCTTTCTATGACTATACTTTCATTTCCTTGTTTCAGCAAGGGCTTTAAAAAGCCGCTTGATACCTTACAAGGATAGCTGATTAAAAGCAAACGATCTTTGAAAACTAA